>NZ_CP084058.1:11271266-12010032 GCF_020215645.1 Nonomuraea gerenzanensis
CCCAGCGCAGCGACCAGTAGGGACGGGCCCGCTCCTCGGTGGGCCGGTCGGCGAAGAGCCTGCCCACCTCCTCGGGCGTGAACTCGCCGGACTCCGACACCACGTGCCAGCCGTCGGCGACGACCGTGCGCGTGTCGCCGTCGAGGTCGATCTCGATGCTCTCCAGCGCGGGCAGGCCGAGCAGCAGCGCGGGGCTGGTCTCGGCCAGCATGCGGCGCACGGCGTCGACGCTGGCCCGGTCGCGCAGCGGCAGCCGGACGACCGTGTCGAAGCCCTCGGGGATGTCGAGCAGCGGCGGCTCGTCGAAGGGCAGCCGCAGCAGCGGCACGTGCCCGCCGCGCTCGGCCAGCTCGCCCGCCAGCGCGGGGATCTCGGCGACCAGGGCCGCGGTCTCCGTGCGCGACCAGCGCACCGCCGGGGCGCCGCGCGAGCCGATGGCGGGCGCGTCGCAGACGGAGACCACCGCCGCGAACCCGACGCCGAACCGGCCCGCCGCGCCCGCCTCGTCGCGCTTGCCCGAGGCGCGCAGCGTGGACAGGCTCTCCACGCCGGTGGCGTCGAGCGGGGCGCCGGTGTTGGCGGCCGTCAGCAGGTCGCCCCGCAGTGTCAGCCGCAGCACCCCCGGCACGCCCGCCCGCAGCGCCGCGTCGGCGGCGTTCTGCGCCAGCTCGACGATCAGCCGATCGCGGTAGCCGCCGAGCGCGAAGTCCTCCTCCGCGTTGGCGTCTTCGCGGAACCGGGCGGGCGAGGCCGTCCAAGCCGACAGGACGGCTGCTCGCATCCGGTCAGTGCCGTAGGTGTCGCTCATTCGTCACGATCCTGGTTGGAGGGTAGGGGGCCACCGTAGGGTAGCGGCCTTCACCGACACTCACGATCAGGAATGGCCGAGCTCCTCGGAAGCCGATTCGTCCACCGAACCTGCTTCCTCCTCCATGAGGTCGTAACCCAGGTCGTCGAGGATCGGGATGGCCTGCTCCACGGGCGGCGGCAGCACGGCGGCCTCGGAATGGGCGCCGCAGCCGTGGTCGGCGGCCACGACCCTGCCGTCGTCAGGGGCGTACTCGTTGGTGCACACCCCGAACATCTGCCGCAAGCCACCCGCCAGCAGCCAGTAAAACCCGCAGGTGGAGCATTGCGCGGGAGCGGCGTGTGCGATCGGTGTGTGTGGCCCGTGCTCGCCCGAGTGCCAGCGCCTGGCAGCCCGGTCCTTGCCGATGGCCGAGAGCACACGGGCTCGGCCCAGGCCGTACTCGAAAACCGCCTGATGGTCGGCGTCGTCGTCGGTCTCGGTGAAACCCGGCGCGAGCCTGTCATCGTCGTCCGCGGTCGGCAGCAGGTCGCCCACGCCCAGGTCGCCGGGGCGCAGGCGCTCGCTCCACGGCAGCCACTCGGGCGCCAGCAGCGCCCCCGTGCCCGGCAGCAGGACGGCCTCGCTCACCGTGACCTTCTTCGCGCGCGAGGCACGCGTGACGGTGACGGCCCAGCGCCAGCCGCGATAGGCGCGGTCGAGGCAGGCGAAGTAGTGGGTGACGATCCGGTCGCCTTCGCTCTCATAACCGAGGTGCTCGCCGGGCTCGCCCGGCCGCGCTAGCTCCTCGGCCGCGGCACGCGCCAGATCGACCGCGGCGACACAGGCCTGGTCGGGAGCGGAGACGCGGGCCCTGGTGCGGCTCATCGGGCCGCCTCCGCCGAAAGGTGCTGTTCGCTCACACTTCATTCTCACCCATCACGGGACCTGCGGGGGCCCACACGGCTGAGATCGGGCCAGGATCGGGTAAGACTGGTAGTCGTGGAGGGAGGCTGGGACCGGGCACGCCAGATCTCCCGGCGGGTGGCGCGTGGCGCCGCGGACGCCGGACGCGCGACCGTGCGCGCCACCAAGGCCACCGCGAGCGGCACCGCGCGGGCCGGCAAGGCCACCGCCAAGGGGGCGCGCAGCGTCGGCAAGGCCACCCGCAAGCTGACCTACGCCAGCGGCGCCGGCCGCACCGGGCTGGGCCGGCTGATCGAGCTGTCGGCCGGCAACAGCGCCTGCGACGCGCTCGTCACGGTGGCGCTGGCCAGCACCGTGTTCTTCGGGGTGCCGGTCGGCGAGGCGCGCGGCTCCGTGGCCCTCTACCTCGTCATCACGATGGTGCCGTTCGCGCTGCTGGCGCCGTTCGTGGGGCCGATACTCGACCGGTTCAGGTCGGGCCGGCGCTACGTGATGGCCGGCACGCTGTTCGGGCGCGGCCTGCTGTGCTTCGCCATGGCGGCGGCCGTGGGGCCCGGTGACCTGCCGACGTTGTTCATCGGGGCGCTGGGCGTGCTGGTGCTGTCCAAGGCGTACAACGTGTCGCGGGCGGCCATCATGCCGAGCGTGCTGCCCGCCGACATCACGCTGGTCTCCGCCAACGCGCGGGTGGCCCTGTTCACGCTGGTCGCGGCCGGGGTCGCGGTGCCGGTCGGCGCGGGCCTGACCGCGTGGCTGGGCAGCGCGGCGATTTTGCGCGTGGCCATGCTGGGCTTCCTGCTGCTGGGCGTGGTCGCCGTACGCCTGCCGCGGCACGTCGACTCCCCCGACACCGAGGAGGAGGGCGCCGCCCCGCGCTGGCGCACCCTGCTCAAGGTGGGGCCCGCGGTCGCCGAGGCGGTCTGGGCGAACGTGGCCGTCCGCGTCTTCTCCGGGTTCCTGCTGTTCTTCCTGCTGTTCCTGGTGCAGGACAAGGCGGTGCCGTGGCTGGCGGCCGCCGAGCCGTGGGCGCGCGACCCGTTCTTCGACATCCCCAAGACGATCGCGGTGCTGGCGGGCGCGGCCGGGCTGGGCGGCCTGGCGGGCGCCGCGGTGGCCAACTGGACGCGCAACCACGCGCCGCAGCTCATCGTGCTGGCCACGCTGGCCACCACCGTGGTGACCGCCATCGTCACCGCGATCTTCTTCGGGGTGTGGACGGCGCTGGTGATCTCGCTCGTCGCGGCCTTCGCCCAGGAGCTGGGCAAGCTGGCGCTGGACGCGATCGTGCAGCGGGAGATCGGCGAGGAGGTGCGCTCCTCCACCTTCGGCGTGGTGGAGGCGGTGCTGCAGCTCGCCTGGGTGTTCGGCGGGCTGGTCGGGCTGGTGCTGTCGCTCACCCAGAGCAGCGTGGCGGGGCTGGTGACGCTGTCCGTCGTGCTGACCGGGGCTTTGGGGTGGCTGCTGATCTCGCGCAGGAAGCGGGTGCGCGCCGCCAAGGCCAAGCTGCGCCGGCACCGGGCGGAGGCGCCCGCTGGGGCCCCCGCCGGGGCCGCGACCGCCACCTACGCCGAGTCCGCGGCGCACGACGAGTCCTCCGCCTACGACGACGCCTCCGCCTACGACGAGTCGTCGGCGTACGACGAGCCGACCCCGTACGACACGACCGTCCCTCACGACCGGCCACGGGGCGGTGCGGAGCCGCCGCAGCCGCCGCAGCCGCCGCGCAAGGACAAGCTCGACTCCACCAAGCCCCTCACCAACCCGAACGGCTGACCGCCCCCGCGCGGGAGGGCGGGGGCGAGGCTCCGGGATCGCGGGAGGGGGTCAGGCGTCGAGGTCGTCGGCGACCGCCCGGAGCACCTGGGCGATCTTCTTGGCGTGGGCCGCGTCGGGGTGCTTGCCCCGCTGGTAGGAGGTCGAGACCCCGTCGAGCAGCTTGATCAGGTCCTCGACGATGACCACCATCTCGTCCGGCTTCTTCCGCTTGCCCTTGGGCTTGGTCTTGGCCAGCGTCGGCGGCTGGTCCAGGATCCGCACGGAGAGCGCCTGCTGGCCCCTGCGGCCCTCGGCCACGCCGAACTCGACCTTCTGGCCGGGCTTGAGCGGGCCTGCGCCGGCGGGCAGCGCGGATGAATGCACGAAGACCTCACCGCCGTCGTCGCGGGTGAGGAAGCCGAATCCCTTGTCGGCGTCGTACCACTTGACCTTGCCACTCGGCACAGGAGGACCTCGTTCAAACAGTCGAAAGCAGGATGGATGGATGTAGGTTATGCCCCGCGCAGCGCCGGGGCGACCGGGTAAATCCGGGACAATTACCGAAGCACATCATGCTCGTGCCAACCCGCGAACCAGGCGGCGAATTCGGTCAGGTCGCCCAGTGCCACATCTGCTCCGTGATCACGCAGCTCTCCCACCGTGTAAGGGCCGGTCGCCACTGTCACGCTCACGGCGCCGCCCGCGCGTGCCGCCTGGATGTCCGCGACATGGTCACCAACATAAGCCGCCGCGCCGAAGCGCGCGAGTGCCGATCCCTTGCCGGCGCCGAAAACCGAGCCGACCACTTCGTCCACATCCAGCCCCAGCACCTTGACCGTGCCCCTGGCGTCGCGGACGTTCTTGCCCGTCACCACGATGACCCCGCCACCGGCCCGCCGTACGGCCGCGATCGCCTCGTGCGCGCCGGCCATGGCGGTGTGTACCGGAACCCCCATTTCCGGATATATCTCTCGATAGAGGTCGGCGGCAGCCGGCACCTCCTCCGCGGGCAGCCAGTTGGCCAGCTCCACCTCAAGTGGCGGCCCCAAGCGGCTCACGATCGCCGCGCTGTCAAATGGCACGCCCAATCGCACGGCCAGCTCGTCGTAAACGGCCGCGATGCCCGTCCGCGTGTCTGCCAAAGTCATGTCAAGGTCGAAACCCACCGAAGTCACCACATGCTGCAGGATGCCAAACAAGCCTCTACCCCGCGTAACCGCCCTTGTTCCGTGGCATGAGAAATGGAAGAAAGGAGTTACTTATCGGAGAGGAGCGGCCGTGACCGCCAGGAGCCCACCGCCTGCGCGCCTGATCCGGCGCCCGGGCCCGGGCGCGCGAAGTACGGTCCCCGCAGCGTGCCGCTGAACCGCGACCCGCGGAAGCGATTACTCTCCTTACGGAGGTATCAGCGTAGACATGAGCAGATCGACCCGTGAGCGGATCATCGATGAGGCCCTCAGGCTGTTCGCCGAGCGGGGTTACTCCGCCACTTCCGTGGCCGAGATCGAGGCCGCCTCAGGGCTGTCTCCCGGCGCCGGAGGGCTCTACCGGCACTTCAAGTCCAAGTACGAGGTGCTGTCCGCCGCCATCAACGAGCACGCCAGCCGCACGAGGTACCAGGTGGCCGAGAGCCTGGCCCAGCTGAGCAGCATGGAAGCCTCGGTGGACCTGGAGGAGCGGCTGGCCCACGTGTGTCGCGCCGGCCTGGCCAAGGTGCGCGAGGAGTCGGAGCTGACCCGGGTCTTCTTCCGCGACCTGAGCCAGTTCCCCGAGCTGGTCGCGGTGGTGCGCGAAGGGCTGATGCAGCCGATGTTCGACGCCATCGTGACCTGGTTCCAGGCGCAGCCCGAGTATCAGGACGTCAAGCTCGACTGGGCGGGCATCTCGACCGTGCTGGGGGGCTCCGTGGTGCACTACCGGCTGTTCCAGGAGACGGTGGGCGAGCTGCCGGGGCACGCGGAGAAGGACCAGTTCGTGGCCGCCTGGGTACGCCTGGCCGTCGGCCTCCTGCCCAGCCCGGCGCCGGTCAGCTGACGTCGAGCAGCCGGTAGGCCAGCCACACGACGCCCACCCCCGTACCGATCATGAACATCGTGCCGCTGACGTCGAAGAACTGCTGGACGAACGCCTGCAGCCCGGCCTCGATCCCCACTCGCAGACCCCCGACGAGCACCCCGCCCACCGAGTAGCCCAGCAGCGGCGCGCCGATCCCGAGGACCTTGTCGCGCAGCTTCCAGCTCTCGCTGAACAGCACCAGCGCCGCACCTACCGCCCACACCACCAGGGGCACCTCGAAGATCGCCACCGGCGGCAGGTCGATCGGCACCAGCAGCGCGGCCACCACCAGGATCACCATGGCCGCCACGTCACGGGGGTGCTCCTTGACGATGGTCCTGGCGTCCCTGCCGCCGGTGGCCATCGGGTTGGCGCTGGACATCGCCGCCCTGCGCAGCCCCGCGAACGGCAGCCCCCGGCCCTCCTGCCGCCGGTCGAGCCGCTCCTGCGCGAGCCTCCGGTACGTGCGCACGCCGGGCGGCGCGTCGCGGTCGTCCACTATGGCGGGGAAAGTCCGCGTGTCGCCCTCGGTCGCCGCCGACCCGCCTGAGCCCTGCGCGGGCCCGCCGACGCTCGGCGCGAACCCGCCGGCGCCCTGTGCGTGCCCGCCGGCGCCCTGTGCGTGCCCGCCGGCGCCCTGTGCGTGCCCGCCGGCGCCCTGTGCGTGCCCGCCTGCACCCTCCGGGGGTCCGCCGGCGCCGCGCGCAGTTTCGGCCGTACCGGGCGGTGCCGCCTCTCCGGGGGCCGTCGCCACGCCCGGCGCGGGGACGTTGACGCGCGCCGTGGGGATCCCCGCGGCGGCCAGCCTCCTGACCTCCCGCTCCACCAGCGCGACCGGATCCCCGAACCGCGCCAGCACCTTCGCCACCTCACGCGCGTCCTGGCTGCCCCGCCGCTCCACCTCGATCCTGGCCCGCAGCCGCCGCGCGAAGTCCAGCCGCTGATCGACCTTGAGCACGCCGTGGGCGGCGTCGGCCGCCTTCGAGACGTAGTTCAGTACGAGCTGGTCCGCGCGTTCCACCACGTCTGGCAATGCTGCCCCAATCAGGGTGGACATACCATGGCAACGATGGAGTTCACGGAGTGGATCAGGGGGCGCACCGACGAACAGCTACGGGCGCTCGTCTCCGCGCGTCCCGAGCTGATCACTCCGGTGCCCGCGCATCTGGAGGGTCTCGCCTCGCGGGCCGCCAGTCCTTCGGCGATCGGCAGGGTGCTGGACCGGCTCGACCGGTTCACGCTGGCCGTCGTGGAGACGCTGGCGGTGCGGGAGCAGCCGACCTCGAAGGAGGCGCTGCACGACCTCATCGGCGGGGCTCTGGCGTCCGGCGACCCCGGGCAGCCGCAGGCGGCCGGAGGCGGCCCGCCGGGCGATCCGGAGCCCGCGCTGTCCACGGCGCTCGACAGGCTGCGCGACCTGGCGCTGGTGTACGGGCCCGACGACGCGCTGGAGCTGGGCCCCGGCGTGCGCAAGGTGCTCGACGACCCGGCGGGGCTGGGCCCGAGGGCGCTCGACGCGTTCCGGCACCACGCGCCCGAGCAGCTGGAGGAGATGGCCGACGACGTCGCCCCCGGCACCGCGGGCTCGGGCAAGGAGCGCCTGGCCGCCGCGCTGGCCAAGCCGGCGGGGCTCGTCGCGTCCGTCTCGCCCGAGGCGAGGGGCGCGCTCGACCAGCTCGTCTGGGGCCCGCCGACCGGCCGCGTGCCCAACGCCAGGCGCGAGGTGCGGGTCGCCTCCGCCCGCTCCCCCATCGAGGAGTTGCTCGCCCGCGGCCTGCTGGCCGCCACGGGCGAGGAGAGCGTGACGCTGCCGCGCGAGGTGGGCCTGTTCCTGCGTGGCGGCCGGGTGCACCGCGACCTGCTGGCCGTGCCGCCGCCGCTGCACGGCGCCACGCGCGATCCGAGCCTGGCCGACCGTACGGCGGCGGGGCAGGCGTTCTCGTTCGTCAGGGCCGTGGAGGAGCTGTGCGAGCGGTGGAGCGCCGAGCCGCCCGGCGTGCTGCGTACCGGCGGGCTGGGGGTGCGTGACCTGAAGCGCGCGGCGGGCGAGCTGGACCTGCCGGAGTGGGTGACGGCGCTGGTGGTCGAGGTCGCGCACGCGGCCGGGCTGATCGCGGCGGGCGGCGGCGTCGACGGCGAGTGGCTGCCGACCTCCGGCTACGACCTGTGGCGGGTCAGGCCCACCGCCGACCGGTGGACGATGCTGGCGGGCACGTGGCTGCACATGGACCGGGTGCCCGGCCTGGTCGGCGAGCGCGACGACCGCGACAGGCCGCTCAACGCCCTGCACACCGACCTGCGCCGCTCCTCCGCACCGGGGGTCAGGGCGGCCACGCTGGGCGTGCTGGCCGCGGCGCCGGGGCTGGCGCCCGACCGCGACTCCGTCCTCGAACGGCTGGCGTGGGAGCAGCCGCGCCGCCGCGGGCCGCTGCGCGAGCAGCTCGTCGACTTCACCCTGCGCGAGGCCGAGCAGGTCGGCGTGACGGGGCTGGGCGCGCTGTCCGGGCACGGGCGGGCGCTGATCGAGGGCGGTGAGGCGGCCGAGGCGCTGGCGCCGCTGCTGCCCGAGCCCGTCGATCACGTGCTGCTGCAGGCCGACCTGACCGCCGTCGCGCCGGGGCCGCTGACCAGCGAGCTCAACCGCTGGATGACGCTCACCGCCGACGTCGAGTCCAAGGGCGGGGCCACCGTCTACCGGTTCAGCGAGAGCTCGATCAGGCGTGCGCTCGACGCGGGGCACGGGGGCGAGGAGCTGGTCTCGATGCTGGCCCGCCACTCGGCCACGCCGGTGCCGCAGGCGCTGTCGTACCTGGTGACCGACGTGGCCAGGCGACACGGGCGGATCAGGGTGGGCACCGCGAGCGCGTACGTGCGCTGCGACGACCCCGCACTGCTCGACCAGATCACCGCCGACCGCCGCTCGGCCGCGCTGCGGCTGCGCCGGCTCGCGCCGACCGTCATCGCCTCCCGCTCGTCCAGGGCGGCGCTGGTCGACTCGTTGCGGGCGATGGGGTACTCCCCGGTCGCCGAGTCGCTCGACGGTGACGTGATCATCTCGCAGCTGGAGAGCCGGCGTACCGAAGGGGTCGCCCCTGCGCGCGCCGTGGCCTCGCCCAACGGCCTCGATCCCGAGGTGGCGGCGGCGGCCGTGCGGGCGCTGCGGGCCGGTGACGCCGCGCACCTGGCGCGGCGCGAGCCGGTGGACGCCCCGGGCGGGCAGGTGCCGCGCGGGCCCGCCACGGCCACCATCTCGGCGCTGCAGGAGGCGATCAAGCAGGGGGTGCGGGTGTGGATCGGCTACCTCGACTCCCAGGGCAACGCGACCTCACGCATCCTGGAGCCGGCGCGCATGGAGGGCGGCTACCTGACCGCCTACGACGAGACGAGGGCGGCCGTGCACCGCTTCGCCCTGCACCGCATCACGGGCGTGGCAGGGCTCTGAGCGGCTGACCCGTCACCGAACCGGCAGGGCTCCGAGCGACCGCGCGGCTCGGCGTGCTACCGGACCGGCAGCGCTCTGAGCGACTGGGCCGCCACCGCAGCCACGGGGCCGCCCAGTGCCTCCAGGCCGCGCAGCAGGCGGACGCAGTCGTCGGGGTAGCGGACGGCCAGCCCGCCGCCCAGGGCGACGGCCGCCGCCGTCGCCCTGAGGTCCTTCGGCTCGGCCGCCCAGCCCAGCGCGATCGCCAGCGCCTCGGGCGCGAGGGTGTCGTCGGCGCACATGTACGACAGCACGTTGGCCGCCGCCACCCGCTCAGCGGCACTCCCCCTGGCCCAGACCTCCAGGAACTCCTGCCTGGCCTCCTTCATGGAGTGCCGGGCCAGCAGCGCCACGCCCTGCGCCGCCCGTACCTGGACGGCCGGCCCCTGCCCCGGCAGCGACCTGACCCACTCACGCAGCGGCTGCCACACCCAGAACCCGTACCGGGCGACCAGCTCGGCCAGCACCCGCGCCCGCTGGTGGCCCGCGCGGAAGGCGACGAGCCCGTCCTCGACGCCGATCAGCGGGCCGGTGAGCGGCCGGCGGCCGTTCTCGCGGCAGAGCCGTTCGAGCCGGGTGAGCTGCTCGTCGAAGGCGGCCTGCGTGAGCCGGTGGGTGAACGCCAGCGCCGCCACGGCCAGCACCTCCCCCATGGGCGGCTTGGTGTCGAGCCAGGCCGCCACCTCCTCACCGGCCGGCTCGCCGTCCGGTGAGCCGGCCGGTGCCAGCCGCGCGGCCAGGCGGACGACCTCGGCGGGCGTCGGCAGCGCCAGCGCCTGCTCCCTGGCCCGGTGCAGCGCCTCGGGGGAGAGCCCCGCACGCAGCCCGTACGCGCTCAGGCAGAGGTCGAACAGCTCACCGGGCTCGGGCGCGGCCCACGCGTGCTCCACCTCGACCGCCTGCGACGGCCCGCCGCTCCTGGTGATCACCAGGTACGAGCCCAGCTCGGCCAGCTTGCGTGCCAGGTTGACCAGCTCGGTGCGGTCGGTGCTGGCCGTGATCCAGTCATGCAGCAGGTACGCCCTGCCGGGCTCGTACTCGGTGCCCGTCAGCAGGTCATGCGCCCCGGCGGCCGGCGACAGCACGGTGATCGTGCTCTCGGCCAGCGACATGCGCGACAGCAGCGCCAGCGCCCCCAGGCGCCGCCCCGTCTCCTGCTCCCCGACGAGCACGAGCAGGTGCCGGGTCGCCAGGCGGCGCACCGCCTCGGGGAAGCAGCCCGGCTCCAGGTACGAGCGGAGCAGCGTGTCGGCTTCCCGCCTGGCCAGCTCCCCGGTGGCCGGTCCTGTCACGGCTCGCAACTGATCGGTGACGGCTCTGAGGCTCCCGGTGAGCGTCATGTTGTCGAGGTCGATCTCGCCCGGTTCAGGCGTTTCGGTCACGGAGCCACCTCGGGAAGCTGACTGGAAAGTTTTCTACAGGAATTAACGCCAGACAACGAATCTCTTCGTTTTATGCAGGCGGTGACGTAGCGTCACCACTCCACTCCTGAACTGCGGAGACAGAGAGTCAGGACCACCTCGCGATCCCTGACTACCTCACCTTTTACACGATCTCGACCAACATGAAAACACGAATGCTGACAGAGCAAGCTATATACCTATTTACGGGCTACAAGAACATCATCCACAATGACTAGTCAAGAGACAGAGGCTTGACTGGAGCTGCTCACACGCATCAGGTTGTGCATGTGACCGAGCAAACGCTGGGCAGGCTGGCGGAGGAGTCGTGGAGCCGCTTCGACGACCACGACTCGGTGTACTACGAAGGCGTCTGGCACCGCAGTCACGCGCTCGCCGAGCGGGCGCGCCGGATGTGCGGCGGCTTCGCCGAGGCGGGCATCCGGCCGGGCGACCGGGTGGCCGTCATGATGGCCAACTCCCCCGAGGTGCCGATCGTCTACCAGGCGTTGTGGGCGGCGGGCGCGGTGGTGACGCCGGTGGTGTTCCTCGTGGGGCCGCAGGAGCTGCGCCACATCCTGCTCGACAGCGGCGCCCGCGCCGTCGTCACCTCCCCGGAGCTGGCGGACAACGTCCGTGCCGCGAACGTCGACATCCCGATCCATGTGGACACGGCGGAGCTGGAACGCGCGGCGGAGCGCGGCCCCGTCGCCCGCGACCCCGACGACCTGGCCGCGCTCCTCTACACCGGCGGCACGACCGGCAGGGCCAAGGGCGTCATGCTGAGCCACCACGGCCTGTGGCACGTGGCCAAGGACGCCTTCGAGCTGTCCCACCAGGAGGGCAGGAACCGCGCGCTGGTGCCGGTGCCGCTGTCGCACGCGTACGGGCTGATCATCACGATCGCCTCGCTGCACGCGACCGAGCCGCAGCAGGCGGTGCTGATGCGCTGGTTCGAGCCGCGCGCGTTCCTGGAGCTGGCCGCCGGGCAGCGCGTGCACTACGGCACCGTGGTGCCCTCGATGATCCAGCTGCTGCTCGCCGAGCCGCTGGAGGAGCACCCGCTGCCCGACCTGGCCTACCTCACCTGCGGCGCGGCGCCGCTCGGCAGGCAGACGCTGGAGGAGTTCGAGCGCAGGATGCCGGGCGTGCAGATCTTGGAGGGGTACGGGCTGACCGAGACCAGCGCGGTCACCACGTTCAACCCGCCGGGCAGGCGCCGGCCAGGCAGCGTCGGCCTGCCGCTGGCCGGATACACGATCACCATCCGCGACGGCGACGGCGAGGCGATGGAGATCGGCGACGTGGGCGAGGTCTGCGTCTCCGGCGACTCGCTGATGCTCGGCTACTGGGGCGAGCACGAGCCCGACCCGGAGGGCACCGCGCTGACCGGCAAGGAGCTGCGGACCGGCGACATCGGGTGCGTGGACGACGACGGCTACCTCTACATCGTCGACAGGAAGAAGGACCTGATCATCAGGGGCGGCTTCAACGTGTTCCCGCGTGACGTCGAGGACGCGCTCAACGGGCACCCCGACGTCGTGGCGTCGGGCGTCGTGGGCCGGCCCGACCCCCGTCTCGGCGAGGAGGTCGTGGCGTTCGTCCAGCTGAGGCCGGATGCTACGGTGACGGCCGAGGAGCTGATCGAGTGGGCCCGCGAGCGGGTAGGGCGGGTGAAGTACCCGCGCGAGGTCCGCTTCATCGACTCCGTGCCGCTGACGAGCGTGCTCAAGCTCGACCGCAAGGCACTGCGGAGCAGGCTCGGCTGAGCGGCCCCTGCCCCGGATCCAGGGGGATCTCGTACTCTCGGTCAGACGCGTGTCAATTCCGTGATAAGTGTTGACCTGTCTGGAGGTGAACATGAGTCAGGGTGACCCGTCGGGGTATCCGTACCAGCCTTATGGCGCGCCCTACGGCGAGCAGCCGCCCCCACCGTACGGCTACGGCTATCCGCCTCCCCCGCGCAGCAACGGGCCGAGCGCCAACGCGATCGTCTCCCTGGTGCTCAACCTCTTCGCACTGGTCTCCTGCTGCAACGTCCTGGGGCTGCCGGGCGCGATCCTGGCGGGGCTGGCCATCAGCAAGTCCAGCAGCGAGCCGGGCACGGCCCGCACCATGGTCATGTGGAGCTGGATCCTGTTCGGGGTGGGCTTCGTGCTCACCATCGGCACGTTCGTCGCCCTGGGGGTCAGCGGCGCCTTCGACGAGTGATCAGGCGATCCCGAGGACTAATCCTGGCCCGCCCGTTGTTGGAGACTCGGAGCGGGGGCGCCGGGATCGAGAGACGATGGTCCTGTTGCGCCAGGCCCCCGTCTGAACCCCACGGAGATAGCCAGTGAGCGATGGACCGCTGATCGTCCAGTCGGACAAGACGCTGCTGCTCGAGGTCGACCACGAGCGGGCCGACGCCTGTCGTAAGGCGATCGCGCCGTTCGCCGAGCTCGAGCGCGCTCCCGAACACGTGCACACCTACCGCGTCACCCCGCTGGCCCTGTGGAACGCCCGCGCCGCCGGCCACGACGCCGAGCAGGTCATCGACGCCCTCATCAGCTACAGCCGCTACCCGGTGCCGCACGCGCTGCTGGTGGACGTGGCCGAGACGATGGCCCGCTACGGGCGGCTGCGGCTGGAGAAGGACCCGGTCCACGGGCTCATCCTGACCTCCACCGACCGGGCCGTGCTCGAAGAGGTGCTGCGCTCGAAGAAGATCCAGCCGATGCTGGGCGAGCGGGTCGGTGCCGACACGGTCATCGTGCACCCGAGCGACCGGGGCAACGTCAAGCAGGCCCTGCTCAAGCTGGGCTGGCCCGCCGAGGACCTGGCAGGGTACGTCGACGGCGAGGCGCACCCGATCACGCTGCGGGAGGACGGCTGGTCGCTGCGGCCCTACCAGCGCGAGGCCGCCGAGGCGTTCTGGAACGGCGGCTCCGGCGTGGTCGTGCTGCCGTGCGGCGCCGGCAAGACGATCGTCGGCGCGGCCGCCATGGCGCACGCCAAGGCCACCACGCTCATCATGGTCACGAACACGGTCTCGGCCCACCAGTGGAAGACCGAGCTGCTCAAGCGCACCTCGCTGACCGAGGACGAGATCGGCGAGTACTCCGGCAACAAGAAGGAGATCCGCCCGGTCACCATCGCCACCTACCAGGTGATGACCACCCGGCGCAAAGGCGTCTACAGCCACCTGGAGCTGTTCGACGCCCGCGACTGGGGCCTGATCGTCTACGACGAGGTGCACCTGCTGCCCGCGCCGATCTTCCGGATGACCGCCGACCTTCAGGCCCGCAGGCGGGTCGGGCTGACCGCGACCCTGGTGCGCGAGGACGGGCGCGAGGGCGACGTGTTCTCGCTGATCGGCCCCAAGCGCTACGACGCGCCCTGGAAGGAGATGGAGAACCAGGGCTGGATCGCGCCGGCCGACTGTGTCGAGGTGCGCGTGACGCTGACGGACGAGGAGCGGCTGGCGTACGCGATGGCCGAGTCGGAGGAGCGCTACCGCTTCTGCGCCACCACGCCGTCCAAGACGCACGTCACCGAGGCGCTGGTCCGCCGCCATCTGGGCGAGCAGGTGCTGGTCATCGGCCAGTACATCGACCAGCTCGACGAGCTCGGCGAGCACCTCAACGCCCCGGTCATCAAGGGCGAGACCAGGGTGAAGGAGCGTGAGCGGCTCTACCAGGCCTTCCGCGACAAGGAGATCCAGGTGCTGGTGGTGTCGAAGGTGGCCAACTTCTCCATCGACCTGCCGGAGGCGACGGTCGCGATCCAGGTGTCGGGCACGTTCGGCTCGCGCCAGGAGGAGGCGCAGCGGCTCGGACGGGTGCTGCGGCCCAAGTCCGACGGCGGGGGCGCGCGGTTCTACACAGTGGTCAGCCGCGACACGGTGGATCAGGAGTTCGCCGCGCACCGGCAGCGGTTCCTGGCCGAGCAGGGGTACGCCTACCAGATCATCGACGCCGACGACGTGCTGGGCGGCGTCTGAGGGTAAAGATGCCCGGCCGCTCGCACGGAGCGGCCAGGCATTCAACGTGGTGTCACGTCCACGAGACTCCGCGGGCCGACGACATTCGAACCACCCCCCTCACCTGCGTACTATCACGCCGCCTGCGACATACCCTCATGATCCGGCAAACCCACCTGATTTGCCCGAATTTTTCGGTATTCCCAGGTTCGTTCCAGCTTGCGGGGGCACTAGCGCACCAGCAGGCCCCCGAGGAACAGCACACCCTCCGCCGCGATCCAGGCCAGCACCCCCGCGCCCATCAGGCGCGCGAACGCCCGAGGGTCGTGCCTGGAGCGAGGGAGCAGCCAGGCGGCCAGTGTGCAGCAGGCGGCCAGCGCGGCGAACAGCCCCGAGACGGTGGAGACCGTGCCCAGCCGCTGCGAGCACGCGGACGTGGCCTCGCCCCCCGCGCAGAACGCCGCCAGCCCCCACCCCGCGAACACCGACAGCCCCCACAGTGCCGCGAGCAGGAAGCTCGCGATCGTCGGGATGATCGGCGAGAAACGCAGCTGTATCCGCGCCACCTCCTATCCCTACCCCGCCCCTCACCGGTAAATGCTTTGGAAGCACGCGGAAGTCGCTACTAGACTGGCCGATTCGCTGCCTTTGACCACCTCCGTTGACGAACCAGGGAGGCGCTTTCGCATGCCCACACACAAGCTGGCCCCGGACATACCCACCGACGTGCTGGCCGCCGAGCAGGCCCACCTCGCCGAGTCCAGGGCCGCACTGAAGGCCATGCGCGCCCACGCGCAGTCGCTGTCCGCGGACGCGGCGGGCGACTGGGTGTCGCAGCAGATCCTCCAGTCGCTGCTCGACCAGCGCGTGGCCGCGCTCGCCGACCACCCCGACACCCCGCTGTTCTTCGGCCGGCTCGACCGCGCCGACGCCGGGCAGAGCGACCTGCCCGGCACCATCTACGTCGGCCGCCGCCACGTGCACGACGGCGGCAGCAAGCCGCTGGTCATCGACTGGCGGGCGCCGGTCTCCCGAGCGTTCTACCAGGCCAGCCCGGCGGACCCGATGGGGATCGTCCGCCGCCGCCGCTTCGGCTACCACGGCGGCGCGCTCACCGCGTTCGAGGACGAGCCGCTCGGCGAGGGGGTGGAGATCGGCCCCTCGAAGATCCTCACCGAGGAGATCGAGCGCCCGCGCACCGGCCCCATGCGCGACATCGTGGCCACCATCCAGCCCGACCAGGACGAGATCGTCCGCTCCACCCTGGCCCAGACCGTGTGCGTCCAGGGCGCGCCCGGCACCGGGAAGACCGCCGTCGGCCTGCACCGGGCGGCCTACCTGCTGTTCACCCACCGGGAGCGGCTGGCCAGGTCGGGCGTCATGATCGTCGGGCCCAACCGGGCCTTCCTGTCCTACATCTCCTCCGTGCTCCCCGCACTCGGCGAGGTCAAGGTCGATCAGACCACGGTCGCGGGCCTGCTCGGCGAGCACGCCGCGCCCGAGGACCCGCTCGTCGCGGCGGTGAAGGGCGACGCCAGGATGGCCCCGGTGCTCGAACGCGCCCTGTGGCTGCACATCGTGAAGCCGTCGGAGGGCGTGGTGTTCACGAAGGGCGCCTACCGCTACCGGGTGGCCGACTACGAGGTCCGCGAGATCGTGGCCTCCTTGCGCGGCACCACCCGCTACAACCCGGGCCGCGCCGCGCTGGCGCAGCGCCTGGCCCACATGGTGCTGGTCAGGATGGAGCAGCGCGGCGAGTCGCCCGACGACCGGGTGCAGGACGCGGTGGCCAGGTCCAAGCCGGTCAAGCAGCTCGTGGACGCGGTGTGGCCCAAGCTGACGCCCGAGCAGGTGCTGTACCGGCTGCTGTCCGACCCCGAGTTCCTCGCCAGGGCCGCCAAGGCCGACCTGTCGCCCGAGGAGCAGGAGACGTTGCTCTGGCGCAAGCCGTACCGGAGCTGGAAGTCCGCGAAGTGGACGGCGGCGGACGCCGCGCTCCTGGACGAGCTGCGCGACCTCATGGAGCGCACGCCCTCGCTCGGCCACCTCGTCGTGGACGAGGCCCAGGACCTGTCCGAGATGCAGCTCAGGGCGCTCGGCCGGCGCTGCCGCAACGGCTCCGCGACCGTGCTCGGCGACCTGGCCCAGGGCACCACGCCGTGGTCCACCCGCTCGTGGGAGTCGGTGCTGGAGCACCTCGGGCAGCGCGAGGGCGAGGTGACGGAGCTGACGCTCGGCTTCCGCGTGCCGCGCGAGGTGCTCGACTTCGCGGCCCGCCTGCTGCCCTCCATCGCCCCCGACCTGGCCGCCCCGCGCTCGCTGCGCCCCGGCGCCGGCTCCCTCACCGTCCGGCAGGGCCTGGAGGTGGCGCGCGCCGCCGAGGAGGCGCTCGCGAAGGAGGGCTCCATCGGCGTCATCGTGCCCGACACGCTGGTCGAGCAGGTCTCCGCGGCCCTGTCGGGCCTGCCGCACGCCGTGCTCGACCCCGACTCCGCCGAGGAGCACCGGCTCCTCGTCGTCCCCGCCACCCTGGCCAAGGGTCTGGAGTACGACCACGTCATCGTCGTCGAGCCGGCGGACATCGTCGCGGCCGAGCCGCGCGGCCTGGCCAGGCTGTACGTCGTGCTGACCCGGGCCGTCACGTCACTGACGGTCCTGCACGACAAGGCGCTCCCTGCGCAGCTCGTGGCATGACGAGCGGCGGGCGCGGCCGCTTCTAGGATGGCTGAGCAAGCAGCCACTCACTCTAGGAGGATGCCGTGCCCGCACCCCTTCCCCACGAGTTCCTGCCGCCGGTGCCCGCGCTCACGGTCGAGAGCGACGACATCCAGGACGGTCGGACGCTCGCCGACGCGCACGTCTTCAACGACTGGGGCATGACCGGCCAGAACCAGTCGCCCCACCTGCGCTGGTCCGGCGCCCCCGAGGGCACCCGCGGCTACGCCGTCACCTGCTACGACCCCGACGCCCCGACGGGCAGCGGGTTCTGGCACTGGGTCCTGTTCGACCTGCCCGCCTCGGTGACCGAGCTGGCCACCGGCGCGGGCACGGCGCCCGACTTCAAGGGCCTGCCGGAGGGCGCCGTCCACGCCCGCAACGACTACGGCCTCAAGGCGTACGGCGGCGCGGCCCCGCCCCCCGGTGACCCGCACCGTTACGTGTTCACGGTGCACGCGCTGGGTGTGGACAAGCTGGGCGTGGACAGCGACGCCAGCCCGGCGGTGGTGGGCTTCAACATCACCGCCAACACCCTGGCCAGGGGGCACGTCGTCGCCCACTTCGGCGTCTGACCCACCCGCCACCGGCACCGGGCGCCGGGCTCCGGCCCGGCACCCGGTGGGCGGTCACGGCTAGCCTCGGCAGCCGAACAGCCGACACGCAGTATGGGTCAGCAGCCGAGCCGGCCGAAGCGACCGAAGCGGCCGACGTGGCCCGGCGTGGCCGAAGCGGCCCGGCGTGGCCGGGGTCAGCGGCCCAGGGCGGCCGCCGGGCAGCCCACCAGCTCGGGCAGCACCTGGTCGAGGAGCGGGATGCCGAAGCCCCCCTCGGGCGCGCAGATGGGCATGTGCAGCTCGCGCGGCAGCACGATGTCCGGCGTCGACCGCCTGTCGATGTGCACCCGGGTCCCCGGCTCGCCGGCCGCATCCGACTTGGCCTCCATCTCCTCGGCGTGCGCCCGGTTCTCCGCCTCGTCGGCGCGCGCCCGGGCCGCGATCTCGTCGGCGTGCGCCTCGGCCTCCGCCTCCTCGCCGGCGTCCACCGGGACGAACAGGGCGGACCAGTGGTCATCGGCGTGCGCCGGAGCGGTCACGGCGAACGCGGCGGCCAGTGTCAGGGCCGCGATGCCGAAAATACGCGTGCTGCGGAAAAGCACTGTGTGCTCCTTCGGTCGAGGTTGGGCGCCACCACCTTCCCTCACTCCAAGTAATCGATCAATTGTGAAACGTAATAGCAGATAAACAAAACAAGAGCGGCCCGGAAAAGCCCGGGCCGCCCTTCGTCCGTACGACGCGATTAGACCTAGAAGTCCATGTCGCCACCGCCCGGCATGGCCGGGGCGGCGGGGGTCTTCTCGGGCTTCTCGGCGATGACGGCCTCGGTGGTCAGGAACAGCGCCGCGATGGAGGCGGCGTTCTGCAGCGCGGAGCGCGTCACCTTGGCCGGGTCGATGATGCCCGACTCGAACATGTTGACGTACTCGCCGGAGGCCGCGTTGAGGCCCTCACCCGGGGTGAGGTTGCGTACCTTCTCAACCACGACGCCGCCCTCGAGACCGGCGTTGACGGCGATCTGCTTGAGCGGCTCCTCCAGCGCCTTCTTGACGATGGCGGCACCGGTGGCCTCGTCGCCGTTGAGCTCCAGCTTGTCGAAGGCCTTGGCGCCGGCCTGCAGCAGCGCCACGCCACCGCCGGGCACGATGCCCTCCTCGACGGCCGCCTTGGCGTTGCGGACGGCGTCCTCGATGCGGTGCTTGCGCTCCTTCAGCTCGACCTCGGTCGCCGCACCGGCCTTGATGACGGCCACGCCGCCGGCCAGCTTGGCCAGCCGCTCCTGCAGCTTCTCGCGGTCGTAGTCGGAGTCGGTGCGCTCGATCTCGGCGCGGATCTCGTTGACCCGGCCGGAGATCTGCTCGGCGTCGCCGGCACCGTCGACGATGGTGGTCTCGTCCTTGGTCACCACGACCTTACGGGCGCGGCCCAGCAGGTCGAGGGTGGCGGTCTCGAGCTTGAGGCCGACCTCCTCGGCGATGACCTGGCCACCGGTCAGGATCGCGATGTCGTTCAGCATCGCCTTGCGGCGGTCGCCGAAGCCCGGCGCCTTGACGGCGACGGAGCGGAACAGGCCGCGGATCTTGTTGACCACCAGGGTCGCCAGGGCCTCGCCCTCGACGTCCTCGGCGATGATCAGCAGCGGCTTGCCGGACTGCACGACCTTGTCGAGCAGCGGCAGCAGGTCCTTGTTGGCCGAGACCTTGCTGTTGACGATCAGGATGTACGGGTCCTCGAGCACGGCCTCCATGCGGTCGGAGTCCGTGACGAAGTACATCGACGTCATGCCCTTGTCGAAGCGCATGCCCTCGGTGAGCTCGAGCTCGAGGCCGAAGGTGTTGCTCTCCTCGACGGTGATGACGCCTTCCTTGCCGACCTTGTCCATCGCCTCGGCGATGAGCGAGCCGATCTCGGCGTCGGCGGCGGAGATGGAGGCGGTCGAAGCGATCTGCTCCTTGGTCTCCACATCCTTGGCCAGCTTGGAGAGCTCCTCGCTGACGCGCTCGACGGCCGCCTCGATGCCCTTCTTCAGGGCCATCGGGTTGGCGCCGGCGGCGACGTTGCGCAGGCCCTCGCGCACCAGCGCCTGGGCGAGCACGGTGGCGGTGGTGGTGCCGTCACCAGCGACGTCGTCCGTCTTCTTGGCGACTTCCTTGACCAGCTCAGCGCCGATCTTCTCCCAAGGGTCCTCGAGCTCGATCTCCTTGGCGATGGACACACCGTCGTTGGTGATCGTGGGAGCGCCCCACTTCTTCTCCAGTACGACGTTGCGGCCCTTGGGGCCGAGGGTCACCTTGACGGCGTCGGCGAGCTGGTTCATACCGCGCTCGAGACCGCGCCGGGCGTCCTCGTCAAACGCGATCATCTTGGCTGCCATAAGGCTAGACCTCCCAGATGCAGGGTGGCTTGTCGTGGACCGAGCCGACGCCCGCGACGGCATGGGTCCACATCTCCGTGCGGCAGACCCCATCGTCTCGATCCGGTCGTTGGCACTCTGCTGCACAGAGTGCCAACGAACTGTTTAGCACTCTACCCTGCCGAGTGCAAGCGAACGCCACTCCGCCCGGCATTCCCGCCCAGGTCAGTCAGTCGGTGCGGCGAGCCGCGGGAGCGACCCGCCGCACACGAGTCGGCGAAAGAGAGGTGACGGCTCGCACGGACTGCGTTGCCGTGCGATCCCGTCCGGTGCACACCAGCTCGACGTTCAGACCGCGCGGACGGACTCCGCCTGCGGCCCCTTCTGGCCCTGCGTGATCTCGAACTCGACACGCTGCCCCTGTTCGAGAGAGCGGTACCCGTCCATCAGGATCGCTGAGTAATGGACGAATACATCTTTACCACCGTCTACCGCGATGAAGCCGTAGCCCTTGTCCGCGTTGAACCACTTGACGGTGCCCTGCGCCACTTCCGACTCCTCTTACTGGTCTCCCAGATCTCGCCCATTCCTCCGCGGGACCTGTAATCGTATGACTTAACGGAAAAGCAGCCAGACGATCGCCCTCGACCATACCTGTGGCACGGGGTTTGGCAACAGAGTCAATCCGCAAACCGCCTATTTCTTCGCAGTACGGGTGGTTCAACGTTGAATTGCCCCTGGAAAAGGAGAAGGCGCCCACTAGGGGCGCCTTCAAGGGTGGGTCTGCGGGCTCAGCCGCCCGCGACCGCCGGGATGATGGAGATCTGAGTGCCCTCAGGGGCTGGAGTGTCGAGCCCTTCGGCGAAACGGACGTCCTCTTCCCCAACGTAAACGTTGACGAAACGACGAATCTTGCCCGATTCATCCAGAATTCTCGCGCCGATCCCCGGGTAGTCGGAGTCGAGCTTGGCGAGCACGTCACGAAGAGTCGCGCCCTCGCCACTGACCTCCGCGTTCCCCCCGGTGTATGTGCGCAGAATGGTGGGAATCCGCACAGAAACGCTCATGGTACTAATCGCCTTTCCTGGTTGTCAGACAGTCGCGCGGAACGCGTCGAGAGAGGGCTTGATCACGGCCGTGGGCTGCACGGACTCGCCGCCGAGCACGTCGAGCGTCTTCAGCCCGTCGCCGGTGTTGAGCACCACGGTCTCCGCCTCGGGGTCGAGCACCCCGCTCTCGGTGAGCTTCTTCAGCACGCCGACGGTGACCCCGCCGGCGGTCTCGGCGAAGATGCCCTCGGTCGAGGCCAGCAGCTTCATCGCGGCCACGATCTCGGCGTCCGTGACGTCCTCGACGCCACCTCCGGTGCGCCGGGCGATGTCCAGCACGTACGGCCCGTCGGCGGGGTTGCCGATGGCCAGCGACTTGGCGATGGTGTCGGGCTTGACCGGCTGCACGACGTCGTGGCCGGCCTTGTAGGCGGTGGAGACCGGCGAGCACCCGGCGGCCTGGGCCCCGAACACCTTGTACGGGGTGTCCTCCACCAGGCCCAGCTTGATCAGCTCCTTGAAGCCCTTGTCGATCTTCGTGAGCTGCGAGCCGGAGGCGATGGGGATGATGATCTGCTCCGGCAGCCGCCAGCCGAGCTGCTCGGCGATCTCGTACGCGAGCGTCTTGGAGCCCTCGGCGTAGTACGGCCGCAGGTTCACGTTGACGAAGCCCCACTTGTCGCCCATGGGGTCGCCGATCAGCTCCGAGCAGAACCGGTTGACCTCGTCGTAGGTGCCGTCGATGCCGATCAGCCGCCCGCCGAACACGCGCGCCATGGTGATCTTGGCTTGCTCCAGGTTGGCCGGGATGAACACGCACGCGTCGAGCCCGGCCCGCGCGGCGGCGGCGGTGACGGCGCCGGCGAGGTTGCCCGTGGAGGAGCAGGAGAGCGTGTGAAAGCCGAAGTTGCGCGCCGCCTCGACGGCCATGGCCACGACCCGGTCCTTGAAGGAGTGGGTGGGGTTGCCGGAGTCGTCCTTCACGTAAAGGGACTTGATGCCGAGCGCGCGGCCCAGGTTTCCGGCCTTGACCAATTTCGTCCAACCGGGGTTCATATTCGGCTTACTGGCCACGTCCGAGGGAACGGGCAGCAGCGAGCGGTAACGCCAGATGTTGGCGGGACCCGATTCGATCTCCGCGCGGGTCACGTCACCGAAGTCGTAGGCCGCCTCCAGCGGCCCGAAACACTCCTGGCACGCGAAGCTGGGGCCCAGCGGGTAGCGGGCGCCGCACTCGCGGCAGGACAGAGCGACGGCAGGACCAAAGTCGAGCGACATGAAGCGAGGCCTTCCCTCATCTTCGCCCACGGCCACCTTGACCGCGAACCGGAATTGGCACCTTGTCCCGGTCGGCCTCGCCAGGTCGCGAGTCGAAAGCCGGGAGGGTTGCCGGGGCTTCGCAGGGCCGGTCCCTCCACCCCTCTGGATGAGCAATATGAAGTTGTTGAAATGGACTCTACCCGCTTAAGTGCCCGAAATTACCACCCGTCTCAACATGCGAGACAAGCAGTCTCAGCGATAGTCCTCGCCCAGCACACCCTGCACGTATTTACGGGCCTGATGGATCCGCGACTTCGCCGTGCCCAGCGGGATGTTCAGCTGCTCGGCCACCTCGTTGTAGTCGAGCTGGACGATGTCGCGCAACACGAGGGCTTGCGCCAGGTCCGGCTTGTCGGCCTCCAGCGCCTCCATCGCGTCGAGCAGGTCGAGCCGCGAGCCCGCGATCACGCTGACCCGCCGCACGTCCGGCTTCTGCATGGGCAGCTCGTCGGAGGTCTGCTCGGCCGCCCTGCGCTTCAGCGACCGGTACGTCGTACGCGCGCAGTTGGCCGTCACGATGTGCAACCACGTGCTGAACCTGGCCCGCCCCTCGAACCGGCCGATGTTACGCGCCACCGCCAGCAACGTGTCCTGCGAGGCCTCCTCCGCGTCCTGGTGATAGGGGAGGATCCGGGCACAGTGCCGCATCACGTCCGGCTCGATCCGCGCGAGCAGCTCGCCAAGTGCACGATGATCTCCCGCGGCAGCGGAGCGGGCGAGTTCCTCGGTTAGCTCATCAAGCGCCATAGCTGGGATCCTATGATCGAAGGGAGCCGAGTTGCCTACTTCCCTTCCCGAACGCGATGGAAGGGAGCCCGACGACAGCGGACCACCCGCCTCTGCCCTGCCCCGCAGGGGTCCCGTTCCCTCCCCGTCCGAAGGCGGGGGCATCTCCGGGGGTGCTCGATGAACAGCGTCCTGCTGGCCTCCAACAGAGGGCCTGTCTCCTTCACCGTCTCCGACGACGGTGAGCTGACGATGCGGCGCGGCGGCGGCGGCCTCGTCTCCGGGTTGTCGGG
Organism: Nonomuraea gerenzanensis; assembly: GCF_020215645.1. Lineage (NCBI taxonomy): Bacteria > Bacillati > Actinomycetota > Actinomycetes > Streptosporangiales > Streptosporangiaceae > Nonomuraea > Nonomuraea gerenzanensis. The sequence goes on from NZ_CP084058.1 coordinate 11,294,646, forward strand.
GGTGGCCAAGGACGACGGCGTGCTCTGGGTCTGCGCCGCGCTGTCCGACGGCGACCGCAGCGCCGTCCGCCTGGCCGCGGGCGGCCGCATCGACCACGCCGGCTACGACACGGGGCCGCTGCGGATGCTGGACATCCCGCCCGCCACCTTCCACCGCGCCTACAACGCCGTGGCCAACTCCACCCTGTGGTTCGTCAACCACCTGCTCTACGACATCCCCAATTCCCCCAACTTCGGCACCAGGTTCGAGCGCGAGTGGGAGTCCTACCGCGACTACAACGGCGCCTTCGCGCTGGCGCTGGCCGAGGAGTCCGGGCACGGCGCCCGCGTGATGGTGCAGGACTACCACCTGACGCTGACCCCCGCCATGCTCCGCGCCGAGCGGCCCGACCTGCGCATCGCGCACTTCAGCCACACCCCGTGGGCGCCGCCCGAATACTTCTCCCTGCTGCCCGACGACGTGGCGGGCGAGGTCCTGGAAGGCATCCTGGGGGCCGATCACGCCGGGTTCCTCACCGACAGGTGGGCGCAGGCGTTCATGGACTGCTGCGAGCGGCTCCTGGGCGCGGAGGCCGACCGGGTGGGGCGCAGCGTCACGTACGAGGGCAGGACGACCCGCATCGGCGTGCACAGCCTCGGCGTCGACGGCGAGGCCCTGTGGCGGCGGGCCTGCGAGCCCGACGTCGAGTCGCACATGACCGCCCTGCGGGACCAGGTCGGCGACCGCAAGCTGATCGTCCGCATCGACCGCACCGAGCTGTCCAAGAACATCGTGCGCGGCCTGATCGCCTACCGCGAGTTCCTCGCCGCCCACCCCGAGTGGCACGGCCGCGTCGTGCACCTGGCCTTCGCCTACCCCAGCCGCCACGACCTGCCCGAGTACCGCGAGTACACCGCCTCGGTGCAGCGCTGCGCCCAGCAGATCGAGGACGAGTACGCCACCGAGGACTGGGACCCGCTGATACTCAACGTCAACGACGACTACCCGCGCTCGCTGGCCGCGTACCGGATGGCCGACGTGCTGCTGGTCAACCCCATCCGCGACGGCATGAACCTGGTCGCCAAGGAGGGCCCGGTCCTGTCGCCGCGCTGCACGCTGGTGCTCTCGCGCGAGGCGGGCGCCGCCGCCGAGCTGGGCGCGCACGCGCTCGTGGTCAACCCCTACGACATCAGCGGCACGGCCGCCGCGCTGCACGACGCGCTGGTCATGCCGGAGGACGAGCGCCGCACCCGCCGCGACAAGCTGCACGCCGCCGCCACCGCCCTGCCGCCGCAGAAGTGGCTCGCGACCCAGCTCGAAGCGCTCACCTGACATGGGAGAGCGAGGTCCTGCCCGGGTGACCGCGGCCTCATCGCCCGTCCGTCTGATCAGAGACCGCCCCACCTGGCTCATCTACCTGCAGCTCAGCACCTTCGCCAGCTTCGTGTACGGCCTGAGCGCCGCCCTGCCCCTGCTGCGCGCCGACCAGGGCACCTCGGCCACCGTGGCGGGCCTGCACGGCACCGCCATGGCCGTGGCCACGATCGCGGCCGGCCTGCTGCTCCCCCTGCTCACCCGTCGGTGGGGGCGGCGCGCCACGAGCTGGATCGGCCTGGCGGGAATGAGTGCCGGGATGCTCACCGTCTTCGCCGCCGACGCCCTGCCGGTGACCCTGCTCGGGTACGGCGTGGCGGGCGGCTTCGGCTCGGTCATGCTCTACACCGCCATGGCGGCGCTCAGCGACCACCACGGGGCCGCCGGGGCCGCCGCCCTGAGCGAGGCGAACGCGGTCGCCGTGGTGGCGGGCATGGTGATGACGTTCGGGCTCAGCGTGGCGGGGCAGAGCGCGCTGGGCTGGCGGGCCGCGCTGCTGGTCACGCCTGTCATGAGTGTGCTGCTCGCGCTGACCATGGGCCGCGTCTGGCCGGGTCACCGGCCCGCCGACGCGCAGGCCGCCGGGCCCGGCCCCGAGGACGCCGGGCCAGGTCAGGACGCCGGGCCAGGTCAGGACGCCGGGCCCGGCCGGAAGGACGCCGGGCCACGCACGGGGACCGGCACGGCATCCGCCACGCGGGCCCGGGTGGGCTGGCGGTTCCACCTGGCGGGCCTGGTGTTGTTCTGCTGCGTGGCGCTGGAGTTCACGTTCAACCTGTGGGCCGCGGAGCTGCTCGCCGTCAGCACCGGGCTGGCCACGGCCGTGGCGGCCACCGGGCTGACGGCGTTCATCGCGGGCATGGCGGCGGGCAGGTTCGCCGGGGCTCAGCTGGCGCTGCGGCTGCGGCCGGTCCCGCTGTTCGTGGGGGCGCTGGGGCTGACGCTCGCCGGGTGGCTGGTGTTCTGGCTGAGCGGCCGGCCGGTGCTGTCGTACGCCGGGCTGGTGGTGTGCGGGCTCGGCGTCGCCCTGCACTTCCCGCTCGCACTGAGCGCGCTGATCGCCGGCTCGGGCGGCCGGGCCGACCTGGCGGCGGCGGCCTCGCCCATCTGGGCGGGCGCCGCCATGGCGATCGGGCCGCTGGTGCTCGGCGCGCTGGCCGACGGCTTCGGCACCCGGAACGCGTTCCTGATGGTGCCGGCGCTCATCGGCCTCGCGGTCGCCGGGGTGCTGGCACCCGGCCGGCGCACCTGAGCCCGGTCACCGCCGGCCGGCGCGCGTCACTACGACCGGCGCGCATCACCGCCGGCGCGCATCACCGCCGGCCGGCGCGCATCACCGCCGGCCGGCGCGCGTCACACCCAATCGGCGTGCTTGAGCGTGTCGGTCAGGCCCGGTGTGCTCCACTGGTCCACCACGAGGATCTTCGACTTCGGCAGGTACCACTCGCGCTGCGTGAACCGCTTGTGGACCTTGCCGCTGGAGTAGGAGACGCACGTGGCCTGCCAGCTGTTGTAGGCCGCCTTGTGCCCGGGACCGACCTGGCGCAGCCCTCGGCTGACCTTGGGCCCGATCACCTCGCCCCACTTGTCGTTGAACGGGCAGGGCTGGGCGTCGCTGGACGGGTAGAACGGCCGCTTGCCGGTGTACGGGCCGAAGCCCTCCGCGCCGATCTTGATGTACGACGGCCCGAGCAGGTAGAACGCGTCACACTCCGGAGTGCTCCACCCCTGAGGTTTACCGCACTTGCCGGTGACCACCTGGACGACGTCGCCGCCGAACCGGTGCACCACCCACTGGATGGGCACGTACAGCGTCATGCCCCTGAACGTGAGCGGCTGGGCGGGAGCGGTGGCGGCGGCGGGCAGCGAGGAGGACAGGAGGGTGGCCGCGGCCACTCCGGTGGCGGCCACGACGGCGAGGTAACGCTTGTGCATGCCGCCGACTCTAGGGATCACCACTTGCAGATCAGTCGCCGATGACTGAAAGCGGCTCTCACGGGCGGGTGAAGGCCGAGGTCAGCTCGGCGAGCAGGGCCACCACCCCGTCGGGCCCGTCCACCACGATGTCGGCCCGCTCGGCCAGCGCGGTGACCTCGGTGGAGCCGCTGCACACGGTCACCCCCGGCAGCCCCGAGGCGCGTACGGCGTCGAAAGCGGCCAGATCGCCCAGGTCATCACCCACGAACATGACGGACCTGGCTGCCCGCTCCGCCAGGAACAGGCTCAGCGCGTGCCCCTTGTCCATGCCCGGCGGCCGCAGCTCCAGCACCATGCGCCCGGGCTCGATCACCAGGCCGTGCTTCTCGGCCAGCCTGGCCAGCGGGTCACGCAGCGTGGCCAGCGCGCCGTTGGGGTCGGGGCTGCGCCTGGTGTGCACGGCCACGGCCCGGCCCTTGTCCTCGATGGCCACCTCGCTCAGGCCGAGCGAGTCGAGCAGCAGCGGCAGCTCGGCCTCGGCCTCCGGCACTCCCGGCGGGGGCGGGGGCGCGGAGATCCGCCCGCCCTCCCAGCGCTCGAAGCCGTAGTGGCCGAGCACGACGAGCCCCGGCACGTCGGCCAGGCCAGGCCCGAGCTCCAGTGCGGTGGCCGCGGGCCTCCCGGTCACGATGGCCACCGCGAGGACGTGCGCGCCCAGGTCGGCGAGTACTTCGGGCGCTTTCGGGTGGATCACGGCCTTGGCGGGGTCGGACACGATCGGCGACAGGGTGCCGTCGAAGTCGAGCCCGATCACGGCGCCTGCCGGATCGCTCAGGATCGCTTCCATTCCAGGGATGTTCTTCACGCGCCTGCCGTACCCAGCGGGTCAGGGACGCATGCCAAGCCTTCTGGCGGCGCGGTCACGCCGGCGCGTGGACCGTAACCTGCGCAGCCTCTTGACCAGCATGGGGTCTTGCTCGAGAGCCTCCGGGCGGTCGATCAGCTCGCCGAGCAACTGGTAGTAGCGGGTGGCGGAGATCCCGAAGGTCTCCTTGATGGCGTGCTCCTTCGCGCCCGCGTAGCGCCACCATTGGCGCTCGAAGGCGAGGAGCTCGAGTTCGCGGTCCGAGAGTGGTCGGCGGGACGGTTCGTGGGCAGCATTGTCACCGCTGAGCGGTGCTCCCATGGTGTCCTCCTCGAAAGGGGCGGATGACGATCGCGTCGCCCGCACGCGGCCCGTGGCCATCGTAATGTGCGGAGTGCGGCTGTTCACGGCGGATCGGGAGACGTACAGTCACGAAATGTGACCCCAGTCATCACGCTCCTCACCGACTACGGGCTTGAGGATGGTTATGTGGCGGCCTGTCATGGAGTGATCGCCGGGATCGCCCCCGAGGCGCGGGTGATCGACGTGTGCCACCTGATCCCCGCCGGTGACGTACGGCGTGGCGCGGCGGTTCTGGCGCAGACCATCCCCTATCTCCCCCAGGGCATCCACATCGGCGCGGTCGACCCGAGCGCGGGCGGCGCCAGGCGCGCGGTGGCCGTGGAGGCGGGCGGCCGGGTGTTCATCGGGCCCGACAACGGCCTGCTGTCGTGGGCCGTGCACGCCAGCGGCGGCGCGCGGGCGGCGTACGAGATCAGCAACGCCGATCACTTCCTGCACCCTGTCTCGCCGACCTTTCACGGGCGCGACGTGTTCTCGCCGGTCGCGGGGCGGCTGTGCGGGGGGCTGCGGCCGGCCGACCTGGGCCCCGAGGTGCCGCTGGCCAGACTGGTCTCCCTGCCCGAGCCTACCTCGCTGCTGCGCGACGGCTCGGTGGAGGGCGAGGTCGTCTCGGTGGACCGCTACGGCAACACGCAGCTGTCGATCGCGGCCGGCGACCTGCACGCGCTCGGCGTGCGGGTGGGCGACACGCTGGGGGTGTGGCTGGGGCGGCGGCAGCTCGCGCTGCCGTTCAGGGAGACGTACGCGGCGGTGCCGCCGGGCGAGCTGGTGGCGTTCGCGGACTCGGCGGGGCTGATCGCGATCGCGGTCAACTCCGGTGACGCGGCCCAGAGGCTGGGGCTCCCGCCGGGGGCACATGTGCGACTATCCCCCTCTCCATAGCCCTCAATATACGGAAAGCCGCAGAACCGTAACTACTCCACGTATCGGTCTGTTTACCGAAGCGTCGGATTGAGGGCGCCCTCCCATGTCAGAATGCATGGGCAGATCGGAGGTCCCTCCCCTTCCGTTCGAGGTCGCCGTGTACCACCTGTCCGTTGTGCTGCTCTCCCTCGTCTCCCTGATCTGGCCCACCCCGGCGGCGCCCGTCGCCGAGCGCTGGCACGCCTGGCCGGTCGCGCGGGTGTTCCCCGGCGCGGTGCCCGGCTCCAGCCCGTCGGGTGCCAGGGTCACGTACGTGCTCAACGGGGTCGCCCCCGAGGCGCCCTGCCGGACCGCCTTCCAGCCCGCCGCCGTGCGTCCGGGCTGCCGCGTCGCCTTACGCGCCACGTACGCCGACAGCACGCAGACCTTCGTCGTCACCGTGGGCATCGCCGTGCTCGACGCCCCGGCCCCCGGGCGTAACGGCGCCGGACGGCCCGCCACCGTGCGGCCCGCGGCCTTTCCCGGTGGGCCGGCCGAGCGGTTCGGTGACCGGCAGTACTTCACCGGGGTGGTCGTGGGGTCGGGGGAGCGGTATCTGGTGGCTACGGCGGCGGGGTATGCGGATGGGCGGGCGTACCAGCCGGGGGATCGCGTCGTGCCCCGCCTGCGCGACGCCGCGCGGCAGCTCGCTACGGCGCTGCACGAAGCGCTGATCCGGTGAGCCGAACGGCCGGCTCGCCGGGGCGAGACGCCGGCGTGACGGGGCAAGACGCCGGCGTGACGGGCGCTGACGTGAGTGGCGCCGGCCTGGCGGGCGCGCGTGGTGGCTCGGCGGGCGAGGCCGGTCTGGTGCGGGGGCGGGTCCTGCCGTTGCTGCTGGCCGGGCTGGTGGCGGGTGCGGCCGGGGTGACGGGCGTCGCCGGCTCCGTCTCCTGGGCGGACGGTGGGGACGAGGGCGCGCGGGTGGATGACGTGGCGGAGGCGGCGCGGGCCGGGCAGTGGCAGCTCGGGGCGTTGCGGCTGCCGGAGGCGTGGCGGTCGAGCAAGGGCGCGGGCGTGGTGGTGGCCGTGCTCGACACCGGCGTGAACACCCGCCACCCCGACCTGCGCGGCGCCGTCATCCAAGGCCCCGACCTGACCGGCGCCACCGGCACCGGCTCCAACGCAGGCGCAGCCCGCACTCGCCCCGACGCCACCACCCCCGGGCGCACCGGCTCGGGCGCGGCCGATGACGGTGCTGGCGCGTGGGGCCCGCACGGGACCGCCATGGCCAGCCTGATCGCCGGCCGCGGCCACGGCGACGCCCGCAGAGGCGGCGTCATCGGAGTGGCGCCCGCAGCCAAGGTGCTCTCGATCAGGGTGACACTGGAGAACGGCGACCCGCGCCGCGACAAGCAGCGCTCAGGCTGGCGGGACGCCCTGGCCGAGGGCATCAGGTACGCGGCCGACCACGGCGCCGACGTGATCAGCATGTCCCTGGGCGGCGGCAGCGGCGCGTGGGAGGGCTCGGCGGTGGAGGAGGAGGCCGTCCAGTACGCGATCGCCAAGGGCGCCGTGCTGGTGGCCTCGTCGGGCAACGACGGCGAGGCGGGCAACAGGAAGAACTTCCCCGCCGCCTACCCCGGCGTGATCGCCGTGGGCGCGGTGGACCGGCGGCTGCGGGTGGCCCCCTTCTCCAACAAGCAGGACTACGTGTCGGTGGTCGCCCCCGGCACGGAGATCGTCACCGCCGACGGCAGCGACTCGTACGTGGTCGGCGACGGCACCAGCTCGGCCGCCGCCATGGTCGCCGGCATCGCGGCGCTGATCAGGTCGGCGCACCCGGACCTGTCGCCGTACCACGTGCGGCTGGCCATCGAGCTGGGCACCAGGCGGCGGCCCGCCGACGGCTACAGCCCCGCCTACGGGCACGGCGTGGCCAACGCGCTGCTGGCCCTGAAGGAGGCCGCCAGGCTCGACGTGCCCGCGTCGGAGCCGCCCGCGCCGGGGCCGTACTTCGGCGCCGGGCCCGCGCCCGGCTCCAGGATGCCGGTGGTGGCGGGCATGTTGCTCCTGGTGGTGGCGATGTCGGCGCGGGTGGTCCTACGGCACACCGGACGGCGCGGCAGGGACGCCGCCTAGAGACCCCGGCGAGCACGGGGATTCAACCTAGCAAGCGCTTGTGTGATACTCCGGCTATGACGTACGCCATCGACGGCTGGTTCGCCATCTCGGAAGAGGACGGCGTCCACCTCCTCGGCACCAGTTGCGCCGCCTGCGGCACGATCTGCTTCCCGCCCCGCCGCGGCTCGTGCCCCAACCCACGCTGCGCGAGCACGGACATGCGGGTGCTCCCCCTCCCCCGCCGCGGCCGCGTCTGGTCCTACACCAACGCCTGCTACCCACCCCCCGCCCCCTTCGTGGCCCCCGACCCGTACGTACCGGTCACGCTGGCCGCGGTGGAGCTGGACGAGGTGGGCATCGTGGTGCTCGGCCAGGTCAAGGGCCTGACGGTGGACCAGCTCCAGGTGGGCATGGAGGTGGAGCTGACGGCGGGGCCGCTGGCCGACGGGCCGCTGGTGTGGATGTGGGAGCGGGCCTCATGAGCGCCGTGGCGGTGCTGGGGACGGGCATGCACCCGTGGGGCAAGTGGGGCCGCCCCTTCCTGGAGTACGGCGTCGCGGCGGCCCGCGAGGCGCTGCGCGACGCCGGCCTGGAGTGGACCGACGTGCAGTACGTGGTCGGCGCCGACACGATCAGGAACGGTTACCCGGGCTTCGTCTCCGGCGCCTCCTACGCCAGGGAGCTGGGCTGGTCGGGAGCCAGGGTCGCCTCCTGCTACGCGGCGTGCGCGTCAGGGGCTCAGGCGCTGGACATCGCGCGTACCCGGATCCTGGCGGGGCTGTGCGACGTCGCGCTCGTCATCGGCGCCGACGCCACCCCCAAGGGCTTCTTCAAACCGGTGGGCGGCGACCGCCCCGACGACCCCGACTGGCTGCGCTTCCGCCTCCTGGGCGCCACGAACCCCGCCTACTTCGCCCTCTACGCCCGCCGCCGGATGGCCCTGCACGGCTCGACGCCCGCCGACTTCGCCGCCGTCAAGGTCAAGAACGCGCTGGCCGGCTCGCTCAACCCGATGGCCCGCTACCGCAAGCCCGTCACGGCCGAGGAGGTGCTGGCCTCGCCGATGGTGGCCGACCCGCTGCGCCTCATGGACATCTGCGCCACCTCGGACGGGGGCGCGGCGGTGGTGCTCGCCTCGCAGGAGTACGCCCGCCGCCGCGGCACGGGGTTCGTCCGCCTGGCAGCCGTCTCGACGGTCACCCCCGTCTTCCCGAACACGATCCTGGAGCTGCCGGACTTCGCCACCGACTCCTGCGCGGCCGTGCCCGCGCCTGAGAGGCCGTTCAGAGCGGCGATCGCGCACGCGGCCTACGAGGAGGCCGGGCTGGGCCCGGAGGACCTCTCCTTGGCGGAGGTGTACGACCTGTCCACGGCGCTGGAGCTGGACTGGATGGAGGACCTCGGTCTGTGCCCGCCGGGAGAGGCGGACAAGCTCCTGCGGGACGGCCGGACGGCGCTGAACGGCAGCATCCCGGTCAACCCGTCGGGCGGCCTGGCGTCGTTCGGCGAGGCCATCCCCGCGCAGGCGCTCGCGCAGGTCTGCGAGCTGGCCAACCAGCTCAGAGGCCGCGCGGGCGCCCGCCAGACGGCGGGCGCCCGCGTCGGTCTGGCCGCCGACCAGGGCCTGTTCGGCCACGGATCGGCGATCATCGCCACGCTGTAGCGGAGTGGCCTGTCAGCTCACGTGGACGACGTCGTGCGTCTCGGCGAAGTGGCAGGCGCTCTCGTGGGACGTCCCCGGGCGGATCTGGAGGAGCGGCTCCTCCTCGGCGCAGATCTCCTGCGCCTTCCAGCACCGCGTACGGAAGCGGCACCCGCTCGGCGGGTTGGCCGGCGAGGGCGGGTCACCCTGAAGGATGATCCGCTCACGCTGCTCCCGCCCCTCGGGGTCCGGCACCGGCACCGCAGACAGCAGCGCCTGCGTGTACGGGTGCGCGGGGCGGTCGTAGATCTCCGTGTCCTTGCCCAGCTCCACGAACTTGCCGAGGTACATCACCCCGACGCGGTCGGAGATGTGGCGCACCACCGACAGGTCGTGGGCGATGAAGATGTAGGCCAGGTTGAACTCGTTCTGCAGCCGCTCCAGCAGGTTGATCACCTGCGCCTGGATCGACACGTCGAGCGCGGAGACCGGCTCGTCGCAGACGATGATCTCCGGCTGCAGCGCCAGCCCGCGGGCGATGCCGATGCGCTGCCGCTGGCCGCCGGAGAACTGGTGCGGGTAGCGGTTGATGTGGTCGGGGTTGAGCCCGACCACCTCCAGCAGCTCCTGCACCTTCTTGCGCCGGTCGCCCTTGGGGGCGACCTCGGTGTGGATCTCGTACGGCTCGCCGATGATGTCGCCGACGGTCATCCGGGGGTTCAGCGAGGTGTACGGGTCCTGCATCACCATCTGGATGTTGCGGCGCATGCGCTTGAGCTCGCCGCCCCTGGCCTTGGCGATGTCCCGGCCGTTGATCATCACCGAGCCGGAGGTGGGCCGTTCGAGCGCCATCAGCACCTTGGCGAGCGTGGACTTGCCACAGCCCGACTCGCCCACGATGCCCAGCGTCTCGCCCCTGTTGAGGTCGAACGAGACGCCGTCGACGGCCTTGATCGCGCCGATCTGCTTCTTGAAGAGGATCCCCTGGGTCAGCGGGAAGTGCTTGACCAGGTCGCGCACTTCCAGGATGCGCTCACTGCCGCTCGCCATCGAGGACCTCCCTCCAGTAGTGGCAGGCGCTGCCGCGCGTGCCGCTGATTTCGTAGAGCGGGGGGACGTCGGTCACGCAGTTGTCCTGCCTGTACGGGCAGCGCGGATGGAACGCGCACCCCGTCGGCAGGTCCAGCAGGTTCGGCGGCAGACCCTTGATCGCGTACAGGTCCTGGCCCTTCTGGTCGACCCTGGGGATCGAGTCCAGCAGGCCCTTGGTGTACGGATGCGCGGGCGCCTTGTAGATGTCGTACACGGGGGCCTGCTCGACGATGCGGCCCGCGTACATGACCGCGATCTTGTCGGCCACGTCCGCCACGACCCCGAGGTCGTGGGTGATGAGGATCAGGCCCATCTGGCTCTCGCGCTGCAGCTCGGCCAGCAGTTCCATGATCTGCGCCTGGACGGTCACGTCCAGCGCCGTGGTCGGCTCGTCCGCGATCAGCACCTCGGGGTCCAGCGCGATCGACATGGCGATCATGATGCGCTGGCGCATGCCCCCGGAGAACTGGTGCGGGTAGTCGTTCACGCGCTGTCTGGCGGCCGGGATGCGGACCCGGTCCATCAGCTCGACGGCCTTCTTCATGGCCGCGGACTTCGACATGCCCCGGTGGATCCGGAACATCTCGCTGATCTGCCAGCCCACGGTGAAGACCGGGTTGAGCGCGGACAGCGCGTCCTGGAAGATCATCGCGATCCGCTGGCCACGCACCTGGGTGCGGGCGTCCTCCGAAAGCTTGAGCAGGTCGGTGCCCCTGAAGCGGATCTGCCCCTTGGGGATGACCGCCGGAGGCATGTCCAGGATGCCCATGATGGCCTGCGCCGTCACGGACTTGCCCGAGCCCGACTCGCCCAGCACGGCGAGCGTCTCGCCAGGCCCGACCGTGTAGCTCACGCCGTTGACCGCGCGTACGACCCCGGCCCGCGTGCGGAACTCCACATGCAGGTCGTCGACCTCGAGCAGCGGCCCGTCGCCCAGCCCTCCCTCGGCGGGCAACAGGTCTGTGGACGTCTTCTTCACAAGGTCCCCCTCTACCTGAGCTTCGGGTCGAGCGCGTCGCGCACGGCGTCGCCCATCATGATGAACGCGAGCACGGTGATGCTCAGGAACACCGCGGGGAACACCAGCGGCAGCGGCGCCTCCAGGAACCTGTCACGCGCGTCGGCGATCATCAGGCCCCACGAGATGTCCGGCGACTGCACACCGACGCCCAGGAACGACAGCGCGGCCTCGGCCGCGATGAAGGTGCCCAGGTTGATCGTGGCCACGACGATGACCGGAGCCAGCGAGTTCGGCAGCAGGTGCCGGAACATGATCCGGCCCGCTCCCGCACCCAGCGCTCTGGCCGCGACCACGAAGTCCTGGCTCTTCGCCGTGATCACGGCGGCCCGCATGATGCGGAACACCATGGGCCAGCCGAGCACCGTCAGGGCCACGATGACCAGGAAGATGCTGTTGGCCTTGCCGCGGAAGGTGGCCGCGATCAGCAGCGCGCCGAGGATCGAGGGGATGGCGAAGAAGATCTCCGTGACCCGCGAGGCGAGCGTGTCGACCACGCCGCCGCGGAAGCCCGCGACGATGCCGAGCAGCCCGCCGATGATCGACGTCATCAGCGTGGTGAGCACGCCGATCACGATGGAGTTGCGAGCTCCGTAGATCGTCCTGGCGAAGACGTCACAGCCCAGGTTGTCACGCCCGAACGGGTGGCCGGGGCTGGGCCCCTGCCGCGCCGTCGACAGGTCACAGGTCCTGGCGTTGTACGGGTCGATCGAGGTGAACAGCGACGGCCAGATCGCCATCACCAGCAGGATCACGATGATGACCACGGAGATGATGAACATCGGGCGGCGCCTGAGGTCGTACCAGGCGTCGGTCCACAGGCTGGCGGGCTTGCCGGCCTTGGTCTTCTTGCCCTCGCGCTCGGGTGCCGGGGCGGCGGGCACCGTGTCCGGGACCAGCGTCTGCGTCTCCGGGAGTCCCGGCCCGACCGGCGGGGTTGGGTTACTCATAGCGGATCCTCGGGTCGAGCACGGCGTACAACAGGTCGACGACCAGGTTGGCCACGATGTAGATCAGCACCAGGATGGTGATGATGCCCACCACGACCGGCTGTTCGCGCAGGTGCACCGAGGTGAAGAGCTGGTTGCCGATCCCCTGAAGGTTGAAGATCGTCTCGGTGATCACCGCGCCGCCCATCAGGTTACCCAGGTCGGCGCCCAGGTAGGTGACGAGCGGGATCAGCGCGTTGCGCAGGCCGTGCCTGCCGATGACGCGCCGTCTCGACAGGCCCTTGGCCGTGGCCGTGCGGATGTAGTCGGCCCTGAGGGTCTCGACCAGGCTGGTCCTGGTGAGCCTGGTCAGGTACGCGACGGACACCCCGGCGAGCACGAAGCCGGGCAGCAGGTAGCTGCGCCAGCCCGCGAACGTACCCGCGACGGGGAAGATGTCCAGCCCTGTCCACAGCTTGAGCTGCACGCCCAGGACGAGCTGCAGGACGAAGCCGGTCACCAGCGTGGGGACCGAGATCAGCAGCAGCGTCGAGGCGAGGATGAAGGTGTCGGTGGCCTTGCCGCGGCGCAGCGCCGCCCACAGGCCCAGGCCGATGCCGAGGACGGCCTCGATCACCAGCGCGGTCAGCGCCAGGTTCAGCGTGACCTGGAACTTGCCGGCCAGCATCTCCGACACCGGCACCTGGGCGAAGTTCACGCCGAGGTCGCCGCGGAAGAGCACGCCGCTGATGTAGTACCAGTACTGCAGCAACAGCGGATCGTTGAGGTGGTACTGCTCGCGCAGGACCTCGGCCACGGCCGCGTCCGGGCGCTTGTCTCCGAACAGGGCCGCCACGGGGTCGCCGGGCAGCGCGAAGACGATGCAGAAGATGAGTAGCGTGGCGCCGATCAGGACGGGTATCGCCTGGATCAGTCGCCTGATGACATAACGGCCCATTTTCAAGCCCTCCGGTACACACTTGGAGGCAGCCCCTCGGAATCGGTGATTTACCCGGCTCGAGTGACTGCCTCCAAGCTCAGTCCTCCGACGGGCGGACGGCAAGAGCCGTCCGCCAGACGAATGACGTCAGGCCTTCTCGACGTCCGCCCAGTTGATCTGGTTGAGCAGGTTGAGCTTGACGTTCTTGACCTTGGTGGAGTGCCCGAAGTTGCTGCGGTAGAAGTACACCGGGATGTACGGCAGCTCCTTGATCAGGATGTCGTCGGCCTGCTGGTAGAGCTTCAGGCCCTCAGCCGCGTCCGTGGCCTGGTCACCCTTGGCCACCAGCTCGTCGAACTCCTTGTTCGAGTAGCCGCCGTAGTTCGAACCGGTGCCGATGGCGCCGGTGCCGAAGATCGGGGTCAGGTAGTTCTCAGCCGCGGGGTAGTCGATGGACCAGCCCATGCGGAACAGGCCCTTGTACTCCTTGGCGTCCAGGGCGTCCAGGATGCCCTGGAACTTCTCGAACGGCTTCGGCGTGACCTCGATGCCGAGGTTGGCACGGAGGTTGTTGGCGACGGCCTCGATCCACTCCTTGTGACCACCGTCGGCGTTGTAGCCGAGCTCGATGGTCTTGGGACCGTTGGCGCTCTCGTACAGCTTCTTGGCCTCGGCCGGGTTGTACGTGCACGCGGTGCAGGCGCCCTGGCGGTAGCCGGGGATGGCCGGGTTGATGAAGTCGTCGGCCGGGGAGCGGGTGCCGGAGAAGACCGTGTCGGAGATCGTCTTCCTGTCGATGGCCATCGAGATGGCCTTGCGGACGTCGACGTTCTCGAACTCCTTGTTGTACTTCAGCGGGACGCCGATGTAGCCGATGGAGGCGTCGGGCTCGTCGAAGTACCGGTCGCCGAGCACCTGCTTGGCGGTCGAGATGGCCGTGGCGGGCAGCGAGTCGTGGATGTCCAGGTTCTCGGCCTGGAGGTCGTTCCACGCGGTCTCGGAGCTCGTGTAGACCTTGAACTGCAGCTTGGTCCAGCCGGCCGGCTTCTTGCCGGGGAACTTGTCGTACACCGACAGCTCGATGGTCGGGTCGGTGCCCTTCTTGTACGGCTTGTCCAGCTTGAACAGGCCCTGGCCGATCGGCTTCTCACCGTAGGCCGGGCTGAGCTTGCCGTCGGAGCCGATCGCCGAGGCGGGCAGCGGGTAGAACGCGGTGTATCCCAGCATCGTCTTGAACTGGGAGAACGGCGCGGAGAGCGTTACCTCCAGGGTCGTGTCGTCGACGACCTTGAGCCCCTTCATCTCCTTGGCCGTCGGCGTCTTGCCCTCACCCGGGTGCACGTCGGTGTAGCCGTCGACGCGCCCGAAGAAGTAGGACGAGCTCATGGCGTTGTCCTGGAGAGCGGCGAAGTTCCACGCGCGAGCGTAGTCCTCGGCCTTCACCGGAGTGCCGTCATGCCAGGTGTACGACTTCAGCTTGATCGTCCAGACCTTGCTGTCCGTAGTCGTGATGGACTCGGCGGCCTCCTCGACCGGCTGCTTGTTCTCGTCGTAACGCACGAGCGGCGAGAACACCGCGGCGAGCACCTCGGCACCTTCGGTCTCCGTGGTGTCCTGCGGGTACAGCATCTTCTGGGGCTCACCGACCTCCATGCGGACCGGCGTTTCACCGCCCGCGGCAGTGCCACCGTTGTCCGAGGCACCGCCGCCACACGCGGCAACCGCGAGGGCGAGCAGCGCGGTACCGGCGACGATCCGTGCGCCCTTAGTAACACGCATGGTGAAAGAAATCCTCCCTCTACAGGTGGGCGCCTAGCGCTGAGCTGCGGTGATCTTGAGCAGCCTGACGGGGAGTTCCTGGTATCCCCCCGGATTTGGCTGACATGGTCAAACCAGCCGACGCCCTGCCAGTCGATCGCGACTATCCCTCACTACTTGCCACCAGCGAGTCTCTGGCGCGTTGCAGTTCGGTCACACGTGTGCCAATCCAGCGTCACAGACATTTGACCCCATGAAGACCAAACAGTACAAATCCACACCTACGGGCTGAGCCTGGACGTGAACAGTCGATGAAAACTACCCCCTACACGACACTGCTCGCGCCTCTGCCACCACGCCCCGGCTCCCTGGGCTACGGTTGAGCAGGTCTTGACGACGCCTTGGAACCCCGGCGTCCGAAGACTCCGTCCAACAGTCTGTCCAACAGTCTGTCGTCAACCCGTACGACAGGCACCCCACCGACCTGGATCCAATAGAGTCCTTGCCATGAGCCAGCCGGAATCCGCTGTCGCGGACGCCCAGGCGGGCGGCCGAAGCGGGCAGGAGCCGCTGGCCAAGCTCGCCAAGAGATACGGGCTTCGCCGTGCCATCGCGCGGCCGAGGTTCCCTGTCTACCTGCGTCTGCTGTGGCAGCGTCGTCACTTCATCCTGACGTACGCGACCTCGCGCAACACCACGAAATACTCCAGCTCCGCGCTCGGGCAGCTGTGGCAGGTGCTGACCCCGCTGCTCAACGCCGGCATCTACTTCGTGATGTTCGGCATCATCCTGGGCGGCGGCAAGGATGTTAAGAACTACCCGGCGTTCCTGCTGACCGGGATGTTCATCTTCACCTTCACCCAGCGCACGGTCACCGCGGGCGCGAAGTCGATCTCCGGCAACCTGTCGATGATCCGGGCCCTGCACTTCCCCAGGGCCTCGCTCCCGCTGGCGTACACGATCCAGGAGCTCCAGCAGCTCGCCATCTCCATGGGCGTGCTGCTGGTCCTCGTGGTGGTCACGGGCGAATGGCCCACCTGGTACTGGCTCATGATCCCGGTGGTGCTGCTGCTGCAGACGTTGTTCAACATCGGGGCCGGGCTGGTGATGGCCAGACTGGGCGCCCAGATGCGCGACCTCAACCAGTTGCTGCCGTTCATCACCCGCACCTGGCTCTACGCCTCCGGCGTCTTCTTCGTGATCCAGGCCAAGGTCGTGGGGTCCGCGGGGCTGCCCCAGTGGGTGGCCGACCTGATGTACCTGAACCCGGCGGCCTCCTACATCGAGTGGATGCGCGAGATCCTCATCCCGAGCTACAACACCACCTACGGGCACCACCCGCCGACGATGGTGTTGGTGTCTTGCGTATTCTGGGCGGTGTTCGCACTCGGCTTCGGCTTCTGGTACTTCTGGCGGTCCGAGGAGAGGTACGGGCGTGGCTGAACTGACCAAGGAGCTGTCACAGGTGAAGGGCGACAAGCCCGCCGACCCCGGCAAGGATGTGAGAGTGCATCCCAACCCGGAGCCCCCGGGCAAGCGGCCCCTCGACGTCCCCACAGGCACTCCCACCGTCATCGTCGACGATCTGCACATCGTCTACCGCGTCTACGGGGCGGCCTCCGACAGCGAGAAGGGCAACGCGGTCAACGCGCTCACGCGCATTCTCAAGCGCCAGGGCCGGCCGCAGATGAAGGAGGTCCACGCCGTCAAGGGCGTGACCTTCGTGGCCTACCACGGCGACGCCATCGGCATCGTGGGGCGCAACGGCTCGGGCAAGTCCACTCTGCTGCGCGCCATCGCGGGCCTGCTGCCCCCGCACAAGGGCGCCGTCTACACCGACGGCCAGCCCTCGCTGCTGGGCGTCAACGCGGCCCTGATGCGCGAGCTGACCGGCGAGCGCAACATCGTCCTCGGCTGCTACGCCATGGGCATGACGCCCGCCGAGGTCAAGGAGAAGTACCAGGAGATCGTCGACTTCTCCGGCATCGACGAGTTCGTCCAGCTGCCGATGTCCACCTACTCCTCCGGCATGGGCGCCCGCCTGCGCTTCGCCATCTCCTCCGCCAAGACCCACGACGTCCTGCTCATCGACGAGGCGCTGGCGACGGGCGACCGGGAGTTCCGCAAGAAGAGCGAGGAGCGCATCCGCCAGATCCGCGAGTCGGCCGGCACGGTCTTCCTGGTCGCGCACGACCTGCGGGTCATCGAGCAGACCTGCAACCGGGTGATCTGGCTGCACAAGGGCAAGATCAAGATGGACGGCGACCCCAAGGAAGTCATCGCCGCCTACAACAAGGGCTGACTCCGCTCCTCTCTGCCGCGACCCGGGCCCGGGCCCAGGTGTCGCGGCCTCTTCGCGTGTTTTTCGATCTCGTGTGCGAAACGTCGGCGACCCGAGGGGCGAATGACTGACACCGTGCCCCCTGTTCCGATAGGATTCGAACGTCAATTCGAGCCGAGGAACGGTGATGGAGTGGGGGCGCGCGATGGGAGAGCTGGCGACCGCGATTGACCACCTGGCCACCGAGGACGTGTCGGAGATCCCGCGGGTGCAGCTCGCCGAGCAGCTGCTCGAGTTGCACTGGCAGATGGCGCGGCTGCAGGCCCAGATAGCCCGTCGCACAGGCGTCCGTCTGCCCTGAAACCTGAGACCGGCTCAAGCCCCGCAGCGGCCGTGCGGCCTCCGGGCACGAAAATCGCCACCGGCCCCGGGGTGGGGCCGGTGGCGGGGTGGGGCGCGGCGCCGCTGCCCTGCAGTGGCGGCGCCTCGTGCGCCCCGGGCTTGGGGCGCGTCCGCCCAGGCCCGGCGTGAGTCCGCCCCGTTCACGGCGGCGGACTCGCAACCTACGCGCGGAAGTGCCTCGGGCACCCGGCACCTGAGGGCGCCCGTGTGGCCTGCCGCATCAGTGCGACGGCGTCCCGATCCGGACCTCGGATGAGACCTCGGGCCGTGGTCGGGGAAACCCTCGGAGCGCCGGGGCGATGAAGGCCCGTTGAAGAGCGGCGCCCGGTCGAGGGACATGCCGTCAGGGGACTACTGGGGGCGAGCGAGCGAGCCGCCCGGTCACCGCCAGGGCCGGTGCCCGGGTGTCGGCACCTGTGACACCCGCGAACCGTCCTGCCGGTTCCTCGGCCGGCCGCGCTCGGCAGCGCCACCATCACGGTCCAGTCGCGAACCTGGGGGTCGCGTCCAGGAGCCGCGTCCGGTCACGAGCCCGGATCCCGCGTCCAGGTCACCGCCCCGAACTCGCGCCTAGCCACGAATCAGGGGAGAGTGCCTGGCCACGGGGCCGGGAAGTGGCCGGCCGCGTTCTAGGAGTGCCTGGTCGCGAGCCCAGAGAGGCGGCTAGTCGCGGACCGCGGAGCCCCGCACCGAGCTCGTCAGCGCGTCGGTGGTCCAGCCGAGGGCGGTGATCAGGTCACTGTAGGCGCCGGCGGCCTGTACGCCGCGGCCCTCCACGAAGGCCGAGGTGTCCTGGACGAGCGGGGCGAGCTCGTCCATGGCGGCGGCCTGCGAGGTGGCGGGCAGCGCCTCGACCACCGGGGCCATCTCCGCGGGCGTCACCTGCCCGAGCGCCGGGGCGAGCCGGCGGCCCGCGCCGTGCGGCAGGGCGAGCCACGTCGCCTCGGTGACGCCGCCCAGCAGGGCGTCGGCCGAGAACGTGCCCAGACCGCTGGAGCCGCCCGCCATCGTCTTGGCGACGGCGCCGCTGCTGGAGGCCGGCAGCAGGCTGGCGCCGCTCAGCGTGTTCACGGTGCGCTCGACGGACGAGCCGACCGTGCCGGTCACGCCGCTGCCCAGGACGTCGCCCTGGCTCGCGGGTGCGTCCTTGCCCTGCTTGCCGGCCTTGACCGACGGGGTGGCCGGCTGCGCCATGCGCGCCGCGCCCAGGACGGGCAGGGACTCCGTCAGGCCGCCCCCGCCGAGCGGGACACCGCTGGTGAGGCCGGAGAGGATGGGCGACAGCTCGGGGATCGGGCCGCTGTGGGCGGTGACGTCCTCGTGCGCGTTGGCCGTGGTGCCGGTCTCCGCCTGGTTCTCACTGGCCATGTCGCGCTCGAGCTCGGACATCTGGCCGCCCTGCTGGGCACCGGACTTCGCGGTGCCGCCGAGCGCGCCGAGCAGGCCGCCCCCGCCACCGATGAGGCTGCTCAGCAGCCCGCCCAGCGGGTCGGCGCCGGCAATGGTGCCCCCGCCCAGGCCGTCGATCGGAGCGTACCTGGCGGTGTTGTATTGGACTTCCGCTTGCGCTGGCACGGCCATGGCCGCCGCTGCCAAGCCGAATGCTGTGACGGCCAGCGCCGTCTTGACTACTCGATTCATGATTGCCTTCCCGGCTCGTGATCGATCGCTCTCGAATGCGGTGGAAATGCGAATCGATAACCCCCGTATGCCGTGGCGGACGCGCTATGGGCACCACACGAAGCGTGTCGCTACGGCTGAGCTACGCAAGCAGTTCTATCACTCGGCTTGATCCACCGCAGGCTCATGAATGCCCATGTAGCAGGGGTTTGCAGCCCGGTTACCGAGTAAAGGGGGAGTGTTGAGCGGAGCGACAAAACGGAAATAGGAGGGTCTTGTTTCCAATATTGCGCGCGTCTTGCGGCAGAACGCGAGAGGGCCCCGACGGCCCGTGAACAAAGGGTCGCGAAAACAAATGTTCACGGGGCCGGGGCCCATTTTCCGGTCGCGGTGGACGCGCGCGGCCGGGGTCAGACGGTCAGCAGGGCGTCCGCCGGCTCGAACGGGAAACGGTCGGCGAAGGCCGGGCGCAGGTCCGTCAGCCAGACGGCGGACGGGTCGTAGCGCGCGAAGAACGGCCGCCCGACCAGCGACGGGTCGCGGGCCTGGATGAAGTGCAGCACGAACACGCGCTCCCCCGCGATCTCCGTGACGCCGTCCACGCACACCTTGCCCGGCGTGGCCGACATCGAGGGCCCGCGCACCGTGCGGCAGAGCCCGGAGACGGCCGAGTAGGCGTCCCTGAAGATCTCGTACGCCTGCGCCAGCGGGACCGCGAAGTAGTCCTGTGGCCCGGTGTCGCGCTCCACGAACATGTAATAGGGAATCAGCCCCATCCTGAGCTGTCGCCGCCACATGGCCGACCACACGGCCGGGTCGTCGTTGATGGACCTGATCAGCGGAGCCTGGGTCCTGATCGTGGCCCCGCTGCCGAGAATGCGTTCGACGGCCGAGGAGACCAGCGGCGACTCCAGCTCCCGCGGGTGCGAGAAGTGCGCCATGAACGCGAGGTTCTTGCCCGACTCCACGACCCGCTCGAACAGGCGGAGCGTGTCGTCGGCGTCGGGGTCGGTGGTGAAGCGCTGCGGCCAGTAGGCCAGCGCCTTGGTGCCGATCCTGATGGACTCGAGCTGTTCGAGCTCCAGCAGCGGCTCGATGTAGCGCCTGATCACCGGCTCACCCATGATCATGGCGTCGCCGCCGGTGATCAGCACGCTGGTGACCTCGGGATGCCGGCGGATGTAGGCGACCATCTGGTCGATGTCGTCAGAGGCGAACTTCAGGTCGGCGTCGCCGACGAACTGCGCCCACCGGAAGCAGTAGGTGCAGTAGGCATGACAGGTCTGCCCCTGTTTGGGGAAGATCAGCACGGTTTCGGCATATTTGTGCTGCATGCCGGGGACCGGCTCCTCGCCGATCTTCGGGACGTTCAGCTCCTTCTGACCTGCGGGATGCGGGTTGAGCTGTGCACGTACGCGGTTCGCCTCCGCCTGGATCTCGGCGTTCGGCGCCTCCGCCTTCAGCAGGTCGGCCAGCCTGGCCACCTCTGCCGCGGGCAGCATGTCCTCCTGTGGGAAGACGAGCCGGTATATGGGGTCGTCGGGCGCGGCCGACCAATCTATGAGTTCATCCACGACGTAGGCGTTCGTCCGGAAGGGCAGCACCGTGGCGACGGCCCGCACCTTGAGCCGCTCGTCGTCCCCCAGCCCCGCACGCTGCAGAAGCTGGTCGAGGTGCTTGGACGTGTACGCCCGGAAGCGTCGCGTGCCTGCTTGGTTCAAGATCACTAGGCCGTTCCCATCTTTTTTGTTCGATCGGGTGTAAACCTCACGACCCTGTCGCGCGTCTACGGTTCTTAATACCCGGACGCGGCCACCCGCGTTCGCGGTTCCGCTGGGCTCCAAGTTTTCCTTGAGGTTTGTGGACACTCGCGACATATCGCGTATAGGGGTAGGCTTCCGTCTTGTGACCGACGATCCTGCTATGCGCGCCTCAGACGCCGACCGCGACCGCGTGGCCGCCGTGCTGTCCGAGGCACTCGCCACGGGAAGACTCACCACCGTCGAGCACGCCGACCGCCTCGACGTCGCCTACACGGCCAAGACGGTCGGCGAGCTCGTGCCCCTCACCCACGACCTGCCCGAGGTGTCCGCGTCCGGCGTGCCCGCCACGGTCGAGCGGCAGGTCATCACCTCCAACTTCAGCAAGGTCGTGCGCAAGGGGCGCTGGGTCGCCTCGCGGCACACCACGCTGTCGGCCCGGTTCGGCGCGCTGATCATCGACCTGTCGGACGCCGTGCTGCCGGGGCGCGAGATCACGATCGAGACCAGCGCGCGGTTCAGCAAGATGATCGTGCGGGTGCCCGAGAACGCCCACGTCATCGACGAGGGCAGCGCCCTGTTCGGCAAGCGCCAGGTGTCGGCCGGGTCCGAGGGCGACGGTCCTCTGATCAGGCTCACGGGATCGTCGAAGTTCGCCAAAGTGATCGTCACCCGGGGCAAGGACGACTGGAACCTGCACTAGGCGCCCACCTGCGGCGGGGCGACCACGACTGGAACGCCCGCGGGAGGGAACCAACAGGTCCTACCCGCCGGTTACCCTGACACCTGCCTCGCCTGATGCGGACATACCGAGCCCGCGTACCGGCCAAGCCGTGGCGGCGGGCTCGATGCCGTACGAGGTGAGCATTGTCCGAGAGCAGGCCAGTCGCGCTCGACGCCATGGGCGGCGACCACGCGCCGCACGAGATCGTGGCCGGGGCGGTGCACGCGGTGCGCGAGCGCGGCCTGCCCGTCGTGCTCGTCGGCTCCCCGCGCGTGCTCTACGAGGCGCTGGCCGACCACGACGCCACCAAGGAGATCCCGATCGTCCGCGCCGAGGAGGCGCTGGAGATGGACGAGGGCGCGCTGGCCAGCCTGCGCCGCCCCCGCTCCAGCATCGCGATCGCCTGCCACCTCGTCCGGCGCGGCGACGCCTGCGCGGTCGTGTCAGCGGGCTCGACGGCCGGGATCGTGACCACCGGCAGGCTCCGGCTCAAGGGCCAGCAGGGCGTGCTCAGACCGGCCATCGCCGTGGACCTGCCCACGCTGCCCGCCCCCGCCGTGCTCCTGGACGCGGGCGCCAACGCCGAGGTCAAGCCGGAGATGCTGGTGCAGTTCGCGCAGCTCGGGGCCACCTACGCCGAGCTGGCCCACGACATCAAGGAGCCCAGGGTCGGCCTGCTCACGATCGGCAGCGAGGCCGAGAAGGGCGACAAGCTGGTCAGGCGGGCGCACGAGCTGCTGCAGGCCGCCCCCGGCCTGCACTTCACCGGCAACGTCGAGGGCCACGACCTGCTCACCGGCAAGGTGGACGTCATCACCACCGACGGCTTCACCGGCAACGTGGCGCTGAAGACCATGGAAGGCGCGGTCCGCTACGCCTTCGCCGAGCTCAGGGAGGCGATCAGCGAGAGCAGGCTGGCCCGGCTGGGCGCCGCCATGCAGCGCTCCCGCCTGCGCGAGCTGCGCCGGCGCCTCGACTCCGAGGCGCACGGCGGCGCCGTGCTGCTCGGCCTGAACGGCACGGTCGTCATCGCCCACGGCGCCTCCAAGGCCCAGGGGATCAGCGCGGCCTGCCGGCTCGCCGCCGACCTGTCGGCCGCCGGCGTGGTGAGCGCCATCGGCGAGCGGATGGCGGCGTCGAGCCGCTCCCACCGGCTGTGGAAGGCGAGCCGCGGCGCGGACGGCACGGAGTGAAGACCCAAGCCGCGGACGGCGCGGAGTGGAGACCCAAGTCGCGGACGGCACGGAGTGGAGACCCAAGTCGCTGTCACGCGGCGGGGCGAACCCTTAGGGTGTGAGACCGATCCACAGAAACGGGGGCTTATGTGGATGGGCTCATCTCGGTGACACCTGGGCTCACCTCGGAGCAGGTGGCGGGCGCGAAGGCGAACCACATCCCGCGCCGCTCCAGCCGCTCCTTGAGCGCGATCATCAGGGCGAACGTGTTCACCCTGTTCAACCTCGTCATCGGGGTGCTCTGGGCGCTGATCCTGATCTTCGGTGAGTGGCAGGACAGCCTGTTCGGGCTGGTCATCGTGGCCAACGCGCTGATCGGCATCGTCCAGGAGCTGCGTGCCAAGCGGACGCTCGACCGCCTCGCGGTGATCAACGAGGCTCCCGTACGCGTGCGCCGCGACGGCCGGGAACGCGAGATCAACCCCCGTGACGTCGTCCTCGGCGACCTGATCCTGCTCGGCCCCGGCGACCGCCTGCTGGTGGACGGCGAGGTCGTGCACTCCGACGGCCTGGAGATCGACGAGTCGCTGCTCACCGGCGAGGCCGACCCGGTGCACAAGCAGCCCGGCGACCAGGTGCTGTCGGGCAGCTTCGCGGTGGCGGGGTCGGGCGCGTTCGTGTCGACCCGGGTCGGCACCGACGCCTACGCCGTCAAGCTGGCCGAGGAGGCCAGCAAGTTTCACCTGGCGCACTCCGAGCTGCGCGCCGGCGTGGCGAACTTCATCAAGTACATCACCTGGCTGGTCATCCCGATCGGCGCCCTGCTGATCTACAGCCAGCTGCACAACTCCGCCGACCTGCGCACCGCCGTCACCGGCGCGGTCGCGGGCATCGTCACCATGATCCCCGAGGGGCTGGTGCTGATGACCTCCATCGCGTTCGCCGTCGGCGTCGTCCGCCTGGGCCGGCGCAAGTGCCTGGTGCAGGAGCTGCCCGCGATCGAGGGGCTGGCCCGGGTGGACGTGCTCTGCCTGGACAAGACGGGCACGCTCACGGCGGGCGGGATGGACCTCGACGAGGTCCTGCCCATGCCCGGCGAGCACCCCGCCGAGGAGGCCCTGGCCGCTCTCGCCCACCTCGACGAGCGTCCGAACGCCACCGCCGAGGCCATCAGGGCCCGCTACCCCGCCGCCCCCGCCGGCTGGGCTGCTCGCTCCACCGTGCCCTTCTCCTCGGCCCGCAAGTGGAGCGGGGCCGACTTCGGCGGGCACGGCGCCTGGGTGCTAGGGGCGCCCGACGTGCTGCTGCACGGCGGCGCCTGTTACGACCGGGCCACCGAGCTGGCCGCCACCGGCACGCGGGTGCTGGCGCTGTGCCGTACGGACTCGCTGGACGCCACCGAACGCGGCCAGGCGGCCGTGGAGCCCGTCGCGCTCGTCACCCTCAAGCAGCGCATCAGGCCGGACGCCCGCGAGACCCTCGGCTACTTCGCCGAGCAGGGCGTCACCCTCAAGATCATCTCAGGCGACAACCCGCTGGCGGTCTCGGCCATCGCCACCGGCCTCGGCATCCCGGGCGGCGAGCGGGCGCTCGACGCGCGCGACCTGCCGCACGACGACCCCGCCAAGCTAGGCGAGCTGCTCGACGCCCACACCGTCTTCGGCCGGGTCAGCCCGCAGCAGAAGCGCGAGTTCGTGGCCGCCCTCCAGGCCCGCGGCCACACCGTGGCCATGACCGGCGACGGCGTCAACGACGTCCTCGCGCTGAAGGACGCCGACCTGGGCATCGCCATGGGGGCGGGCAGCCCGGCCACCAAGGCCGTCGCGCAGGTGGTGCTGCTCGACGACAGCTTCGCCACGCTGCCGCACGTGGTGGGCGAGGGCCGGCGGGTGCTGGCCAACATCGAACGGGTCTCCAACCTGTTCCTCACCAAGACGTTCTACGCGATCGTGCTGTCGCTGGCGGTCGGGCTGGCCGGGATGCAGTTCCCGTTCGCGCCGCGCCACTCGACCCTGACCAACGCGCTGGTCATCGGCATCCCGGCGTTCTTCCTGGCGCTGGCGCCCACGCTCGAACGCGCCAGGCCCGGCTTCGTGCCGCGGGTGCTGCGCTTCGCCGTACCGGCGGGGGTGTTGTGCGCGGCGGCGGTGCTCGTGTCGTTCTGGGCCGCGCACAGGGGCGCCTCCACGCTCCTGGAGGATCAGACGGCCGCCGTGATCACGCTGTTCCTCACCACCTGGTGGGTGCTCGTGCTCATCGCCAGGCCGCTCAACTGGTGGCGGACGGGCCTGGTCGCGGCCATGGCGGTGCTCTTCGCCGTCGCCCTGTCGCTGCCCTTCGTCAGGGAGTTCTTCGCCCTCGAACCGGGTGATCTCGCCAACGACCTGACCGCCGTCGGCGTCTCGCTCGTGGCCGCGCTCATGATAAGCGCCGCGGTCAAGCTCGCCGGTACCCTTAGACCATGACCGACCCGCAGATTGTGCTCACCGAGCGCGTCCAGCAGGCGCTGGCCCGCGCGTTCGGCTCGGAGCACGCCGACGCAGATCCGCTGATCCGGCCCTCCCAGTTCGCCGACTTCCAGGCGAACGTCGCGATGAGCCTGGCCAAGCGCCTGCGACGGTCCCCGCGGGAGGTCGCGGAGTCGATCGCCGCGGAGCTGGCCGACTTCCCCGGCACGGTCGAGGTCAGCGGCCCCGGCTTCCTCAACATCACGCTCGACAACGCGTGGATCGAGTCCGAGGCCCGGCAGATGCTGGCCGACCCGCGCCTCGGCGTCGGCACGATCACGCCGGCCCAGACCGTCGTGATCGACTACTCCGCACCCAACGCGGCCAAGGAGATGCACGTCGGCCACCTGCGCACCACGATCGTGGGCGACTCGCTGGCCCGCCTGCACGAGCACCTGGGCAACACCGTCATCAGGCAGAACCACCTGGGCGACTGGGGCACCCCGTTCGGCATGCTCATCGAGCACCTGCTCGACGTCGGCGAGGACGCCGCGGTCGCGCAGCTCGAAGCCGGTCAGGGCACCGAGTTCTACCAGGCGGCGCGGGCCAAGTTCGACGCCGACGAGTCGTTCAAGACGCGCGCGCGGGCGCGGGTCAGCACGCTGCAGTCGGGCGACCCCGACACGCTGCGGCTCTGGCACGTCTTCATGGACGCCACCGTGCGCTTCTTCAACAAGGTGTACGCCATGCTCGGCGTCACGCTCACCGACGCCGACATCGCCGGCGAGAGCATGTACAACCCCATGCTCCAGAAGACCTGCGACGACCTGGAGTCGGCGGGCACGGCGGTGCTGAGCGAGGGCGCGCTGTGCGTGTTCCCGCCCGGCTTCACCGGCTCCGACGACAAGCCGCTGCCGCTCATCATCAGGAAGAGCGACGGCGGCTACGGCTACGCCACCACCGACATGGCGGCCATCCGCTACCGGGTGCACGACCTCAAGGCCGACCGCATCCTCTACGTCGTGGGCAACGAGCAGGCGCTGCACTTCCAGATGGTCTTCGCCGCCGCGCGGCTGGCGGGCTGGCTGCCCGACACGACCGCGGCCGAGCACGTACGCATCGGCATGATGCTCGGCAAGGACGGCCGCCGCTTCAAGACCCGCTCCGGCGAGTCCGTCAAGCTGATGGACCTGCTCCAGGAGGCCGTCGACCGGGCCGCCAAGCTCATCGAGGACCGCGGCTACGACGAGGCCACCCAGCGCGAGATCGCCCACGCCGTCGGCATGGCCGCCGTGAAGTACGCCGACCTGTCGGTCAGCCACGACAGCGAGTACGTCTTCGACCTCGACCGCATGGTGGCCACGACCGGCAACACCGGCCCCTACATGCAGTACGCGACGGCCCGCATCCGCTCCATCTTCCGCCGGGCCGGCCTCGCCCCGGCCGAGGCGACGGCACCCATCGTGCTCGGCGCCCCGGCCGAGCGCGCGCTGGGTCTGCACCTGCTGGGCTTCGGCGAGCTGGTCGCACAGGTCACCACCGCCTCCGAGCCGCACCGGCTGTGCGCGTTCCTCTTCCAGACGGCCAGCCTGCTGAGCACGTTCTACGAGGAGTGCCCGGTGATCAAGGAGGGGGTCGACCCGGAGACCAGAGACCACCGGCTGGCCCTGTGCGCGCTGACGTTGCGGGTGCTGGAGACGGGGCTCGACCTTCTGGGCGTCCCTGTCCCCGAGCGCATGTAAACAGGCAGTTGGCTCAAAGTCTCCCGTTCCGCCGTGGGCGCGCCTCCACCGGGTTGGCGCGCCCCAACGGCTAGGCTTTACGCGGTCATGAACTGAGGCCGAAATGGGGAGTTCTCTGCCTTGAGCACGGACCTGACTGCGAGCCCCCCAGCAGCGACCGAACTGCATCGCTACGCCGAGGCGCTGCTGGCGCACCTCGCCGCCAAGGGCACCGCGCCGCCGGCCGCACCGAGCTTTCGCGACGTCCCGGGCTACTGGCTGCCCCCCGCGCTCGAAGCGCTGGTCGCCATCCTCGCCGGTGACGACCCGCTGGAGCCGCTGAGCCGGGCCGCCGGGCGCGACCAGCAACAGACCGCGCTCTTCCTCTGCCTGGCGCTGGCGGTGTCGGGGCAGGGCAGCCGCATCCACGCCTCCTGGCTGGGCACCGCCTTCGGCGAGCTGTCGCTCGACCACCCGGTCTCCCACGGCCAGCGCTCGCTCTGGCTGGCCGCCGCCCGGGGCGCCTACGGGCCCGCCGGCAAGATCTTCGTGCTGCGCAAGCTCGACGCCCTGGCCGTCCAGGAGCACGCCGACCCGCAGCAGTGGGTGCAGGCGCTGGTGCCCGGCGAGCCGGCGGTCGTCGTGCCGCCGTCACTGGCCGACTTCCCGGAGATGGCCGAGATCCCCGAGCTGGCCAGGCCCGCCGTGGCCGCCGCCCGGCTCGTCAGGCTGCGCGGGCGGTGCGCGGAGATCACCTCGGCGCGGCAGTCCGAGCACGACTCCCCCGCCCCGCTCGACAACAGCCCCGCCATCCCGGCCGCCACCTGGGCCGAGGACGAGCCCCTCGCCGTCCTGCGCCAGCTCATCGGCCAGGGCGGCCCGGCCGGGCCGATGGCCTCGCTCACCTCGTACCTGCTCGACGACCTGCGCCCCGGCGCCGACCCGCACCTCGCCGCGATCGCCCTGCACGTCGCGGCGCCGATCCTGCGCGGCGTCGCGGAGGAGCTGGAGGCCGACAGCCGCCTCGAACCTCCCGACACACTCACCGTCCCGCTCCTCGGCCACCACATCCACCTGCGCCCGGAGGGGCCGGACCAGGTCTCCCTGGCCGCCGCCGAGGAGTCGATCGTCACGGAGGGCATGATCCCGCGCGGCCGCCCCTGGGCCGCCCTCGTGCTCATCGTCGTGGGCGTCGCCTGCCTCGCCGGCGCCGCCCTCGGCCCCCACCTCCTCGCCGCGGCGGCCGTCGCCATGATCGGCCTGGCCGGCTGGCAGCTCTGGCAGCGCCGCAAACTCGTCGAGGCCGACGCTCGATACGTCGCCGGGCAGGTGAACGAGCTGAAGGAGCTGGCCGAGGGGGCGGTGTGGGCGCTGCACGCGTACGCCCGCGAGGCCGAGGACCGCGCCAAGCAGGCGACCGACGACGCGGCCGAACTGACCCGCCTCATCCGCCGCGGCCCCAGAGCCGCCCACTGACCCACAAGAGCCGCTCACTGCCGCGCCCAGCGCCCCGCCCGCTTAGTGCGTGCCACCCGCGCCTCACAGCCGTGCCTGCACCACTCCGCCCACCACCGGCGCCCGCCAAGACGTCACCAGCCGCCACAGCACCGGGCGTCGGGCACCGGGCGTCGGGCACCGGGCGTCGGGCACCGGGCGTCGGGCACCGGGCAGCCCGGCCTGCAACAGGCCACCATGGCGCCCCTGGGCCGTACATGACGAGGAACCCGCCCGATCTCAGGCAGGTTCCCCATACTCAGCTCGTAGTTACGGACTCAGGTGGTCTCAATCTCCACGTGTGCCGGCGCAAGGAGGAAGACACGCTCGGCGATGCGCTCGATCCGCCCCTCGCATCCGAAGGCCAGCCCGGCGGCGAAGTCCACCATCCGCGTCGCCTCGGGCATCGACATGCCCGTCACGTCCATGATCACCGTCTGACCGTCTCGGAAGTGCTGGCCGATCAACGGTGCGTCGTTGTACTTGAGCGGCTGGACCATCACGATCCGCGACGAGTCCACGTTCGCGCGCCACCGCCTGGCGGCCCGCTCGGTGGCCGGGACGTACTCGTCCTCGTACTGCTCGTCGTCGTCATAGCCCTCGTCGTAGTGATCGACCCCGCTCAGGCCAAGGTAGCTCACCACCTTGCGCACTGCCCCCATCGGCTTGTCCTTTCCTCAGGAACTCACCGTAATCGGCACGTCCCTACACATTGGACGGTAACCGACGATTCCGCATTCGCCACGCGACACGCCCAGCCCTAATTCCATTTTGTACGGCTTGCAGCCTGCTTGCAGCTGGATATCCGACCCCCGTATACCATCAGCCACATGCGCCTCTTCGTGGTCGACGCCTTCACCGACTCAGCTTTCCAGGGTAATCCCGCGGCTGTCTGCCTGTTGGACACTCCGGTTACTGCGCAATGGATGCAGAGCGTAGCCACAGAGATGAACCTCTCCGAGACCGCCTTCCTGCTGGGGGATTCGCTCCGCTGGTTCACCCCGGCCGTGGAGGTCACGCTGTGTGGTCATGCCACGCTGGCGACCGCACACGTCCTCTATTCGACGGGGGTGGGGGACGGGCCGCTCGAATTCACCACGGCCAGCGGAACGCTCACGGTGAATCGGCGTACCGACGGCATGATCACAATGGATTTCCCCGCCATGGAGGTGACCCCCGCAGAGGCTCCCCCGGCCTGGAGAAAGCCCTCGGCGTCCCCCTGGTACGGGTCGGCAAAAGCCAGCTCGACCTGGTAGTAGAGGTGGAGTCAGAGGAAGCGGTAATCCGCCTTACCCCAGACATCACCGCTCTAAACACAGTTGACGCAAGAGGAATCATCGTCACAGCACCCGGCACCGAAACCGACTTCGTCTCCCGCTTCTTCGCCCCCAGGGTCGGCGTGCCGGAGGACCCGGTGACAGGCTCGGCCCACTGCGCCCTGGCACCGTACTGGTCGGCCAGGTTCGGCCGGCCTTCGCTGGTGGGCGCGCAGCTCTCGGCCCGGGGCGGCCTCGTCCACGTGACGCACGCCGGCGACCGGGTCCACCTCGCCGGCCGAGCCGTCACCGTCCTGTCCGGCACATTGCATGTCTAGACCCGGCTCTACGGTAGCCTGCGCTCCTTCTCGGCCATGGCTGTGAAGTGTTGCTGGAAGATCAGATGAGGGTAGCGGTAGGTACGCCCGTCCCTCAGCATGAGGCCGCAGGCCACCATGGTCTTCAGGAAGCGGCGACTCCGCCAAGGCAGCCGATCGAGCGCCGCCATCAGCCACTGCAGTCGCCCGATCAGACCCATGCCGGAAAGAGTCGCCGCCCAAGAGGTCGTGGAGATCACCAGGATCGCCACCACCAGCTCCCATGGGGTGAAGCCGATGGAGCTTCTCGTTGACGAGCCGACCAGCATCAGGACAACGATCGTGGTGGCGGCTGCCACTCTCCGATCGGCCCCATGACATACACGACAACGGGCGCGGCCACAGAGCCGAGCACGACAACGGACTGGTTCGCCAGGGCCTCGACAAGCCCCACCTGCCGTCCCCCTCCCCACGCCTTCTCCAGCCCCTGACGATGGCGCGCACGGCGTCCGTCCCATTGAACGCACCAAGGACGGCGAACAGTGCCCAGCCCTGCCCTTCCAGCGCTCCCGCCAACGCCAATTCCCAGACGAAGACGAACGGCGTGGAAACCAGGAGAAGGGCGAGCCCCAGGATCCACGATCGGAGGTGTTCCTCGCTGGTTGCCCTTCCAACGGCACTTGGCCTGAGCCCGGCCAGCTCCCTGGCCGCCATGACGGCGAACACCCCGGCGGCAGCCACCCCATAGGCCGACCCGCAAGATCGGCGACCAGCCAGCACACGGTGGCCGTGAGCACCATGGTGGCGGACTGGCCGACTCCCATGATGAGTGCGCGAGCAGTCCCGTGGGCAGCCCGCCCCACTCCTGCCACCACGGCATCGGCATCGAGACGAAGCCGTACCGCGTAGGTCCATAAGCGATCTCCGCGAGCCACCGCTTGGCGCGTGTTCGCGTGTATCGGCGCCCCTCGACACGCAGCCGATCGAGTGCGTGCTCGACGTACGCATCGAGCAACCGCGAGGTAGCAGCCCCACGGCCGGCCGCCGCTCTCCGGAACGCTCGCCTCCGGCGCCAGAGAGGCGACGTACAGCCACAGGGGCGTATTCAGCAGCTCCAGCAACTCGCCGTCGGCACGTACCGCTGCCCGCAACCCCGTCCGTCAGGTCGGCGTCCTCGAGATGGCCCAGAACCTGCTTTTTCGTAAGGGGATGGATCTTCACCGCGTTGACCAGCCGAAGTCTCCGGCGGAGGTGCACATACTCCTGGAACGGCTGCTCACGACCAACGCCAGCCGAGGACAGCGAAGCAGCAACTCGTTGAGCAGCCGCACGCATTCCGCTCGCATGCTCTCCGGAACCTCATCGAGGCCGTCGAACAGCAGCACCAGCCGACGTTCTGCCAGCCACACACCCACGATGCCCGCGCCGACGGCGTACGCGCGCTCCGCCGCCTGGACCGCCCACTCCCCGATATCCTGGAGGTTCATCGCCTCCCTGATCCGAAACGGGCCGTGCTGCCTGTTGCTGCGCACCCAGTCGGCAAGCTCGAGAAAGAGGGGAAGGGGCGCATCCGCATCCGCTTCTGCCCGATCCAGTAGTTCGTCCGCCAGTCGGAGCAGCAGAGTCGTCTTCCCGCTGCCGGGAAGGCCGAGCACCAGCATGGCCCGGTCCGCCTGGTCGAAGGCTTCCGCGATGCCCGTGCCCGGAACAGGCTCCCGTTCGACCGTGCCCCGAACCGGCCGCCACGTACGCGGCGGCTCCACCATCCCCGAGGCGATTGCCCAGCTCCGAGCCGACTTGCGTCACATTGGCCATTCGCTGGTCGAGCTTACGCCGCACCACCGTGCGAATATTCCGCAACGCCGCATCACGGTCACCGGGTAAGACCACGCCCTGGCCGAAGAGAGCGTGCTCGCCGACACGAAGTTGCTCCACCGCGAACAGCACCACCGGGGTGACGCCCAGCACGGCCACCGCCGGCCACACCCACCCTCGATACGGCTCCAAGTCCTCCGGCATCGAACCACCGGTCGCCCAGTTGATCGCCGTGGGAACGAGTATCACGGCACTCAGAGAGCCCCACCCAAGCAGGACGATACGAAGAGAAAACACGGAGGCCTCCTGAGAAAACACGAAGGCCCCGACGCACCGACGCCGAGGCCTGGAACCGAAGACACATCCGGCGCAGCCACACCGAGATTCTGAAACGAAGGCCCTTGCGCATCGACGCCGGGACCCCTGGAAAAGCGAAGAGGCCCCGACGCTCAGCATCGGGGCCTCTCCAAACGATTGTCCGGCGGTGACCTACTCTCCCACACCCTCCCGAGTGCAGTACCATCGGCGCAGGGAAGCTTAACTTCCGGGTTCGGAATGTAACCGGGTGTTTCCTTCCCGCCATAACCGCCGTAACCCTGCGAAACAGCACTGGTTGCTGTCTCAGAATTGCCTAGTGGACGCGAGCAAGAAGCTTTGTGGTCAAGTCCTCGGCCTATTAGTACCGGTCAGCTCCACACGTTACCGTGCTTCCACCTCCGGCCTATCAACCCGGTCGTCTACCGGGAGCCTTACCCACTCTCGTGGTGGGAGACCTCATCTCAAGGCGAGCTTCCCGCTTAGATGCTTTCAGCGGTTATCCCTTCCGAACGTAGCCAACCAGCCGTGCACCTGGCGGTACAACTGGCACACCAGAGGTTCGTCCGTCCCGGTCCTCTCGTACTAGGGACAGCCCCTTTCAAGTCTCCTGCGCGCGCAGCGGATAGGGACCGAACTGTCTCGCGACGTTCTAAACCCAGCTCGCGTACCGCTTTAATGGGCGAACAGCCCAACCCTTGGGACCTACTCCAGCCCCAGGATGCGACGAGCCGACATCGAGGTGCCAAACCATCCCGTCGATATGGACTCTTGGGGAAGATCAGCCTGTTATCCCCGGGGTACCTTTTAGCCGTTGAGCGACACCGCTTCCACACGCCGATGCCGGATCACTAGTCCCAGCTTTCGCTCCTGCTCGACCCGTCAGTCTCACAGTCAAGCTCCCTTGTGCACTTACACTCGACACCTGATTGCCAACCAGGCTGAGGGAACCTTTGGGCGCCTCCGTTACCCTTTAGGAGGCAACCGCCCCAGTTAAACTACCCACCAGACACTGTCCCCGATCCGGATCACGGACCAGAGTTAGACGTTCAAAACGACCAGAGTGGTATTTCACCAATGACTCCACCCGAACTAGCGTCCGAGCTTCCCAGTCTCCCACCTATCCTACACAAGACGCTCCAAACGCCAATGTCAAGCTGTAGTGAAGGTCCCGGGGTCTTTCCGTCCTGCTGCGCGTAACGAGCATCTTTACTCGTAGTGCAATTTCGCCGGGTCTGCGGTTGAGACAGCGGGGAAGTCGTTACGCCATTCGTGCAGGTCGGAACTTACCCGACAAGGAATTTCGCTACCTTAGGATGGTTATAGTTACCACCGCCGTTTACCGGCGCTTAAGTTCTCACCTTCGCCCAGCAAGCTGAGCTAAGCGGTCCCCTTAACGTTCCGGCACCGGGCAGGCGTCAGTCCGTATACATCGTCTTACGACTTCGCACGGACCTGTGTTTTTAGTAAACAGTCGCTTCCCCCTGGCCACTGCGACCCCCACCAGCTCCGAGTGCAAGACTCATCACCAGCAGAGGTCCCCCTTCTCCCGAAGTTACGGGGGCAATTTGCCGAGTTCCTTAACCACAGTTCACCCGATCGCCTTAGTATTCTCTACCTGACCACCTGAGTCGGTTTAGGGTACGGGCCGCCACAACACTCACTAGAGGCTTTTCTCGGCAGCATAGGATCATCCACTTCACCACAATCGGCTCGGCATCACATCTCAGGCATAAGGAACGCGGATTTGCCTACGTTCCGCCCTACATGCTTACCCCAGGACAACCATCGCCTGGGCTGGACTACCTTCCTGCGTCACCCCATCGCTTACCTACTACCCAATCAGGCCGAGCGTTCACTCTGACCCCAAGCCCGAAGGCTTTAGGCGAGTTAAGGACTCTTAGTATCAAGGGGTTCAGTATGGGCGCATTGAAGCGGGTACGGGAATATCAACCCGTTGTCCATCGACTACGCCTGTCGGCCTCGCCTTAGGTCCCGACTTACCCTGGGCGGATTAGCCTGGCCCAGGAACCCTTGGTCATCCGGCGCGAGGGTTTCTCACCCTCGATTCGCTACTCATGCCTGCATTCTCACTCGCACAGCCTCCACAACTAGATCACTCTGCTGCTTCACCGGCTGCACGACGCTCCCCTACCCATCAACTCCACATGGGAGTCAATGCCACGACTTCGGCGGTGTACTTGAGCCCCGCTACATTGTCGGCGCAGAATCACTTGACCAGTGAGCTATTACGCACTCTTTCAAGGGTGGCTGCTTCTAAGCCAACCTCCTGGTTGTCTCTGCGACTCCACATCCTTTCCCACTTAGCACACGCTTAGGGGCCTTAGTCGGTGATCTGGGCTGTTTCCCTCTCGACTACGAACCTTATCGCCCGCAGTCTCACTGCCACGCTCTCACTTACCGGCATTCGGAGTTTGGCTGACGTCAGTAACCTTGTCGGGCCCATCGGCCATCCAGTGCTCTACCTCCGGCAAGAAACACGCGACGCTGCACCTAAATGCATTTCGGGGAGAACCAGCTATCACGGAGTTTGATTGGCCTTTCACCCCTACACACAGATCATCCCCCAGGTTTTCAACCCTGGTGGGTTCGGTCCTCCACCCAGTCTTACCTGAGCTTCAACCTGCCCATGCGTAGATCACTCCGCTTCGGGTCTACAGCATGCGACTCAAACGCCCTCTTCAGACTCGCTTTCGCTACGGCTCCCCCACACGGGTTAACCTCGCCACACACCATAACTCGCAGGCTCATTCTTCAAAAGGCACGCAGTCACATCACAGCCGATCCGAAAATCAGCTAAGCTCCTACGGCTTGTAGGCACACGGTTTCAGGTACTATTTCACGACCCCTCACCGGGGCACTTTTCACCTTTCCCTCACGGTACTCGTGCACTATCGGTCATCAGGGAGTATTTAGGCTTACCAGGTGGTCCTGGCAGATTCACACAGGATTCCTCGAGCCCCGTGCTACTTGGGATCCCCTCCAGCAGTCCATCCGATTTCGCCTACCCGGCTCTCACGGTCTACGGCGCCCCTTCCCAGAGGCTTCAACTATCGGAAGGATTTATCACTGCTCGAAGCAGCGGCAGCCACTTCAAGAAGGTCCCACGACCCCGGACATGCAACGCCTGCCGGCTATCACACACGCCCGGTTTAGCCTCATCCGCTTTCGCTCACCACTACTCACGGAATCACTGTTGTTTTCTCTTCCTACGGGTACTGAGATGTTTCACTTCCCCGCGTTACCAC
Organism: Nonomuraea gerenzanensis; assembly: GCF_020215645.1. NCBI lineage: Bacteria > Bacillati > Actinomycetota > Actinomycetes > Streptosporangiales > Streptosporangiaceae > Nonomuraea > Nonomuraea gerenzanensis. The sequence goes on from NZ_CP084058.1 coordinate 11,330,087, forward strand.
CAACCGCCCTATACATTCAGGCGGAGGCAACACCACATGACTGGTGCTAGGTTTCCCCATTCGGACATCCCCGGATCAACGTCTGGTTGGCGACTCCCCGAGGCTTAACGCAGCCTCCCACGTCCTTCATCGGCTCCTGATGCCAAGGCATCCACCGTGTGCCCTAAAAAACTTGGCCACAAAGATGCTCGCGTCCACTATGCAAATCTCAAACAACAAACAGCAAACCACCGCCACAACCCGCAAGGATTGCTTGAGTGGTCCTGTCCCAGAAGAACCGGTCGCCCGTTTCCTCAGGACCCAACAGTGTGTCCAACCAGCCGGCACCCCCAGACGACCCCGTTCCCACTCCCCTTACGAGGCGGTACTAGCGGCCCGGCGATGCCTGCCGGTTGAGTAGCCAGTGCTCCACTAGTGAGCTGTCACCCCACCACACATTCGGCGGTGATAGGTGAGAGTGCTCCTTAGAAAGGAGGTGATCCAGCCGCACCTTCCGGTACGGCTACCTTGTTACGACTTCGTCCCAATCGCCAGCCCCACCTTCGACCGCTCCCCCCCTTACGGGTTGGGCCACGGGCTTCGGGTGTTGCCGACTTTCGTGACGTGACGGGCGGTGTGTACAAGGCCCGGGAACGTATTCACCGCAGCATTGCTGATCTGCGATTACTAGCGACTCCGACTTCATGGGGTCGAGTTGCAGACCCCAATCCGAACTGAGACCGGCTTTTAGGGATTCGCTCCACCTCACGGTATCGCAACCCTCTGTACCGGCCATTGTAGCATGTTTGCAGCCCAAGACATAAGGGGCATGATGACTTGACGTCATCCCCACCTTCCTCCGAGTTGACCCCGGCAGTCCCCCATGAGTCCCCAGCACGCCGAAGCGCCTGCTGGCAACATGGAGCAAGGGTTGCGCTCGTTGCGGGACTTAACCCAACATCTCACGACACGAGCTGACGACAGCCATGCACCACCTGTCACCCAGTCCGAAGAGGGCTCTGTCTCCAGAGCTTTCCGGGTGATGTCAAACCTTGGTAAGGTTCTTCGCGTTGCGTCGAATTAAGCAACATGCTCCGCCGCTTGTGCGGGCCCCCGTCAATTCCTTTGAGTTTTAGCCTTGCGGCCGTACTCCCCAGGCGGGGCGCTTAATGCGTTAGCTCCGGCACGGAGATCGTGGAAGATCCCCACACCTAGCGCCCAACGTTTACAGCGTGGACTACCAGGGTATCTAATCCTGTTCGCTCCCCACGCTTTCGCTCCTCAGCGTCAGGTAAGGCCCAGCAAGCCGCCTTCGCCACCGGTGTTCCTCCTGATATCTGCGCATTTCACCGCTACACCAGGAATTCCACTTGCCCCTACCTACCTCTAGCCGGCCCGTATCCACCGCAGACCCGCAGTTAAGCTGCGGGCTTTCACGGCAGACGCGACCAGCCACCTACGAGCTCTTTACGCCCAATAATTCCGGACAACGCTTGCGCCCTACGTATTACCGCGGCTGCTGGCACGTAGTTAGCCGGCGCTTCTTCTGCAGGTACACGTCAACTTCGTCCCTGCTGAAAGAGGTTTACAACCCGAAGGCCGTCATCCCCCACGCGGCGTCGCTGCGTCAGGCTTCCGCCCATTGCGCAATATTCCCCACTGCTGCCTCCCGTAGGAGTCTGGGCCGTGTCTCAGTCCCAGTGTGGCCGGTCGCCCTCTCAGGCCGGCTACCCGTCGTCGCCTTGGTAGGCCACTACCCCACCAACAAGCTGATAGGCCGCGAGCCCATCCCCGACCGAAAAACTTTCCACCACCACCCGATGCCGGAGGCGGTCGTATCCGGTATTAGACCCAGTTTCCCGGGCTTATCCCAGAGTCAGGGGCAGGTTGCTCACGTGTTACTCACCCGTTCGCCGCTCGAGTACCCCGAAGGGCCTTTCCGCTCGACTTGCATGTGTTAAGCACGCCGCCAGCGTTCGTCCTGAGCCAGGATCAAACTCTCCAAACAATGTCTGGATTATTCATCCGAGCAAAATCCATCAAGAATCATGTCTTGACGAGGTGTTGCATGAAAATCATGCACTGGCTTTTAACACACTGTTGAGTTCTCAAGAAACGGACGCGTACTTCCTCACCAGGCCCGCTCTCGCGGCCCCCGCTCGGAGGCGTTCATTTCGTCGTTGTGGTCTTAATTCTTTCAGCCGTTCAAGTTCCTGTCAAATTGACCGGACTTGCTCGACCTGCGGGAATTAACCCATGCCCCCTTTCGGAGACAACCCCTCTAACTTACCAGCCCTTCGACCGATCTGCGAATCGATCACCGAAACCGGCGCGCCACAAGGGATTGCCGACAAGCGTGACACAACACACCAAAGTCACCGGAGTGAAGGAGGAGGGTTGCGCCGCACCGCGTCGGCTCTTAAAGATTAGCAGCGCCTCTCGACAGCTCGGGACGGTTCGCTCGCTTCTCCGGCAACAGAACGATCACGACCGAACATAGACTCCCCACGTGAGCAGCAACACGCCGCCAGTGGCGAAGAAGATCCCCACGGAGCGCACCCATCACGGCGACACCGTCATCGACGAGTACGCCTGGCTGAGCAACAAGGAAGATCCCGACACGACCGCTTATCTGGAGGCGGAGAACGACTTTCTCAAGCAGCACACCACCCACCTGGCCGACCTGCAGGAGCAGGTGTTCCAGGAGATCAAGGGCCGCACGCAGGAGACCGACCTGTCCGTCCCGAGCCGCAAGGGCCGGTGGTGGTACTTCAGCCGCACGGAGGAGGGCAAGCAGTACGCCGTCTCCTGCCGCGTCCCCGCCGACAGCGACGCGCCCCCGAAGATCACCCCGGGCGAGGTGCTCGACCACGAGCAGGTGATCCTCGACGGCAACCAGCTCGCCGGCGACAGCGACTTCTTCTCGGTCGGCGCCAGCTCGGTCTCCCCCGACGGCACGATGCTGGCGTTCTCGACCGACTACAAGGGCGACGAGCGCTTCACGCTGAGGTTCAAGAACCTGGAGACCGGCGAGCTGCTCCCCGACGAGATCACCGACATCTTCTACGGGGGCGCCTGGTCGGCCGACGGCTCGACGTTCTTCTACACGCGCGTGGACGACGCCTGGCGCCCGTACCAGGTCTACCGGCACACCCTGGGCACCCAGGAGGACGTGCTGGTCTACGAGGAGAGCGACGAGCGCTACTGGGTGGGCATCGGGCTGACCCGCAGCGAGAAGTACCTCGTGCTGGGCGCGGGCAGCAAGATCACCAGCGAGGTGCGCATCCTCGACGCCAGTGACCCCGCCGGCGAGTTCCAGGTCGTCCGCCCCAGGAAGACCGGCGTCGAGTACGGCGTCGAGCACGCCGGCGACTTCTTCTACGTGCTCCACAACGAGAACGCCGAGAACTTCGAGCTGGCCACCGCCCCTCTCGACGACCCCGCCGCGTGGACGCCGCTGATCGCCCATCGCGAGGACACCAGGCTCCTGGAGATCGACGCGTTCTCCGACCACGCGGTGCTGCACTTCCGCCGCGACGGCCTGACCGGCCTGCGCGTGCTGCCGTACGGCGGCGCGGGCGCCACCTGGCGCGAGCGGGTGGAGGCGGCCGAGCGGAACGCCTACGAGATCGACTTCCCCGAGCCCCTGTACGACGTCGGCCCCGCCGGCAACCCCGAGTTCACCACCACGCGGCTGCGGCTGGCGTACACGAGCATGGTCACCCCGCCCAGCGTGTACGACTACGAGCTCGACTCCCACGAGCTGATCCTGCTCAAGCGGCGCCCGGTGCTCGGCGGCTACGACCCGGCCGACTACGAGCAGTTCCGCGAGTGGGCCACGGCCGAGGACGGCACGAAGATCCCCGTGTCGATCGTCAAGCGCAAGGACTCCCAGAAGCCGGCGCCGACGGTGCTGTACGGGTACGGCAGCTACGAGACCTCCATCGACCCCGGCTTCTCCGTGCCGCGGCTGTCGCTGCTCGACCGGGGCTTCGTCTTCGCGGTCGCGCACGTGCGGGGCGGCGGCGAGATGGGCCGCCGCTGGTACGAGGACGGCAAGCTGACCAGGAAGCGCAACACGTTCACCGACTTCGTGGCCGCCGCCAGGCACCTGAAGGCGTCGGGCTGGAGCGAGCGGATCATCGCCAGGGGCGGCTCCGCGGGCGGCCTGCTGATGGGCGCGGTGACGAACCTGGCGCCGGAGGAGTTCGCGGGCGTGGTGGCCGAGGTGCCGTTCGTGGACGCGCTGAACACCATCCTCGACCCGTCGCTGCCGCTGACCGTGATCGAGTGGGACGAGTGGGGCGACCCGCTGCACGATCCCGAGGTGTACGCGTACATGAAGGGGTACTCGCCCTACGAGAACGTGGACGGCAGGCCGTACCCGCCGATCCTGGCGATCACGAGCCTGAACGACACGCGCGTGCTGTACCACGAGCCGGCGAAGTGGATCGCGCGGCTGCGTGCCACGGCGCGGGGCGGGCCGTTCCTGCTCAAGACGGAGATGGGTGCCGGGCACGGTGGCCGCAGCGGGCGTTACGACGCGTGGCGGGAAGAGGCGTTCGCGCTGTCGTGGATCATCGAGAGGGGCACGTCATGACCTACCGGGCCGACGAGCGGCGCTACGAGCGCCAGCCGTACAACCGCAGCGGGCGCGGCGGGCTGAAGCTGCCGGCGGTCTCGCTGGGCCTGTGGCACAACTTCGGTGACAACCGGCCGATCGAGAACTCGCGGGCGATCCTGCGCCGCGCCTTCGACCTGGGCGTGACGCACTTCGACCTGGCCAACAACTACGGCGTGCCGTACGGCTCGGCGGAGCGGAACTTCGGCCGGATCCTGCGCGAGGACTTCGCCGCGTACCGGGACGAGCTGATCATCTCCACCAAGGCCGGGTACGACATGTGGCCCGGCCCGTACGGCGAGTGGGGCTCGCGCAAGTACGTCCTGTCCAGCCTCGACCAGTCGCTGCGGCGCATGGGCCTGGAGTACGTGGACATCTTCTACAGCCACCGTCCCGACCCGGAGACGCCGCTGGAGGAGACGATGGGCGCGCTGGACCGGGCGGTGCGCTCCGGCAAGGCGCTGTACGCGGGCGTCTCCAACTACTCGCCCGAGCAGACCGCGCAGGCCGCGCGGATCATGCGGGAGCTGGGCACGCCGCTACTCATCCACCAGCCGTCCTACTCGATGATCAACCGTTGGATCGAGGACGGGCTGCTGGACACGCTGGAGGAGGCGGGGATGGGCTGCATCGTGTTCTCGCCGCTGGCGCAGGGGCTGCTGACCGACCGGTACCTGGAGGGGGTGCCGGACGACTCGCGGGCGGCGACCAGCCGGTTCCTGAGCGCCGACCGGATCGACCGGGACCTGGCGCGCGACCTCAACGAGATCGCCAGGACGAGGGGGCAGAGCCTGGCTCAGCTGGCGCTGTCGTGGGCGATGCGGGATCCGCGGGTGACGAGCGTGCTGATCGGCGCGAGCAGCGTCAAGCAGCTTGAGGACAACGTGGCGTGCGTGGACGGCCCCGCCTTCACGGAGGACGAGCTCGCCGCCATCGACAAGATCACAGGTCTTCGTTCCGCTGGAGGTAGGTGAAGGCGGCCCAGCCCGGCAGTACCGGCAGCCAGAACGTGAGCAGCCGGTACAGCAGCACGGCCGAGGTGGCCACCTCGGGCAGCACGCCGGCGACCGTCAGGCCGCCCACGAGTGCGACTTCGACCGCGCCCAGACCACCGGGTGTGGGCGCGGCGGAGCCGATCGCGTTGGCCGTGAGGAAGACGACGGCGACGGCGGTGAAGCTGAGCGTGCCGCCGAACGCGGCCACGCAGGCGTCGAGGCAGACGATGAACATGAGCGTGATCGAGAGTGTCCCGGCGCACGCCTCGACCATCTTGCGGGGCGACTGGAGCACGTCGAGCAGGCGCGGCAGCACGTTCGAGAAGAGCTTGCGCAGCCGCGCGGTGACCAGCCTGCGCAGCGGCGGCACGCCGAGCACGGCGACGACCAGCACCGCGACCCCGAGCAGCACGAGGACCAGCGTGCGCGACGGGGTGAACGAGGTGGGCGTGGTCGAGCCGGTGATGTAGGCGAACAGCGCCAGCAGCAGGATGTGGAAGACCAGCATGATGAGCTGTGAGGCGCCGACGCTGGCGACCGCGCTGGCCGGATGGATCCCGCGTTTTTGCAGGTAGCGGGTGTTGATCGCGACGCCGCCCACGGCGGCGGGCGCGACGAGCTTGACGAACGACCCCGCGAACTGCGCCAGCACCGTGCGCCAGAGCGGCAGCCGCTCCGGTACGAAGCCGCGCAGCATCAGCGCGGCGGCCACGTAGCTGGCGAACGAGGCCACCAGCGCCAGCCCCGACCAGGCCCAGTTGGCCGTGGTGATCACGTGGTAGACGTCCACCTGGCTGAGCTGGTAGAGCACGATGTAGGCGGCCAGCGTGCTGGCGATGATCGTGATCAGGGTGCGGGGGCGGAAGCGTTCGAGGCGGACCTCCTCGACCTTGCTCTGCGGCTTGAGCGCCACGATGTGCTCGCGGATGCCCGGCAGCACGTTCTTGGCCTTGGCCAGGGCCGAGCGGGTCTCCCTGGTGAGCGCGATCTGCTGGAGCAGCGGCATGGCGGCGGCCAGCGCGTCGGGGCCCATGACGTCGGCGGCGGCGCGGACCGAGCGTTCGGGGCCGACACGCAGCGCCAGGTAGGTGAGGAGCTGGGCGACGTCGAGCCGCAGGAGCAGGTCTCCGGCGGCGACCTCGCCGCTGCGCGCGTCGGTGAGCACGACGCGGCCGGCGCCGTCGAGGTGGATGCTGTCGCCGGTGAGGCGCCGGTGCGCCAGGCGCTGGATCTGCAGCAGCTCGACCTGCTCCCAGATCTGGGCGAGCAGCTCGTCGTCGATCTCGGCGTCGGGCACCTCGTCCAGGGGGCGCGTCTCGATGTGCTCGTAGGCGAGCAGCGCGGCCTCGGTGCCGATCTCGCTGGTGCCGAGCAGGCGCGGGGTGCTGGCGCCGGCCGCCTGGGCCGCGTACGCCATGAGGGCCTCGCGTTCGAGCTCGGCCCGCAGCGATCTGATGGCGCGCCGCCTGGTCTCGGAGTTGAGCCTGATGCGCCGCCACAGCCGGTACGGCAGGCCGGCCACCTGCCGGTCGCGGTCGAGCACGGTGACGTCGAGGCTGGAGCCGTCCTTCAGGCCGATGGCGTAGCGGCGGCTGCCCTGGTGGTCGTCCTCGACGCGGCGGGCCGAGACGGGCGCGAACGAGAGCTTGCGCAGGGCCGCGACCACGGCGTTGCCCGGGGGCCGGGTGTTGGGGCTGCCGACGCCGTACAGGGTGGCGTAGCCGATGGCCATGCCCACCAGGACGGTGACGATGGCGCTGGGGATGGTGATCTGGCGGCCGGAGAAGAGGGCCAGGATGTAGAGCGCGATGGTCGTCCACATCAGCATCCGCCAGGTGGGGCGGCGGGAGATGCGGACGGCGGTGGAGTAGGCGATGACGGAGGTGAGCAGCGTGTTGAGCGGCTCGATGGTGCGGTCGCCGGTGAGCAGCACGCGCAGGTCGTCGACGTTGCCGGCCACGAGCCACTGCCCGAGCAGGAACGATCCGGCCATGCCGACGATGGCGGCGATCAGCCCCTCGGCGACGCGCAGGCCGTCGCGGTGGAAGACGCGCTCGACGGCGAAGGCGGTCGGCACGATGAGCACGGCGGCGCCGCCGAGGAAGGCGGCGATCCTGCTCAGCAGGGGCACGAGCTCCGCGCCCTCCTTGACGTCGGCCTCCAGGCCGATGAGCGTCTGCTTGGCGACCAGGGCGAGCAGGATGACCGCGCCCAGCACGATGAGCGTGGCGAAGAAGCGCAGCAGGTCGGAGGGACGGCGCAGGCGATGGGGCAGCAGCGGCTCTACGACGTAGACGTCGTTCGGCGTGCTTTCCGCGCTGTTGTCTGCGCGCGACTCGGCCACGGCCGGCTCCCCTTCCGCGAGGCCCTCCGTGTCATCTCGTTCCCTGATATCGGCCACCGACAGCGATTCCGCACCTTCCCGTGCCGGACCATACGATCTCTGACTTCCAGTGTGCTCAATCGTCCCCGCAGTGTCGCACGGGGCAGGCTACACGCTGCACTTCCCCCTGTTCACCTCCGAATTCGTGGTGGCGGGGGGACGTAGGCTGTGTCCCATGTCGGGTGAGTTGAGAGTTTTGGGGGCGTGTCCGCTGGACTGCCCGGATACCTGCTCCTGGGTGGTGACCGTCGAGAACGGCCGGGCCGTCAAGATGCGCGGCAACCCCGACCAGCCCTACACCCGGGGCGCGCTGTGCGTGAAGGTCAACCGTTACCTCGAACACACCCGGGCCGAGGACCGCATCCTCCACCCGCTGCGCCGTACCGGGCCGAAGGGCTCGGGGCAGTTCGAGCGGATCACCTGGGAAGAGGCGCTCGACGAGATCTCCGTACGGCTGCGCGGCATCGTCGAGGAGCACGGCGGCGAGGCCATCTGGCCCTACCTGGGCACCGGCACGCTCGGCTACCTCCAGGGCTGCGAGGGCGTGGCGGGCCGCCGGTTCTGGAACCTGCTGGGCGCCTCCAGGCACTGGCTCAACATCTGCTCGGCGGCGGGCAACGCCGGGCTGCGCCGCACGCTCGGCACCGCCGCCGGCATGGACCCGGAGAACTTCGCGCTGTCCAAGCTGATCCTGCTCTGGGGCACGAACACGCTGACCAGCGGCCACCACCTGTGGAAGTTCATCCAGGACGCGCGGGCGAACGGCGCCCACGTCGTGGCCATCGACCCCATCCGCACCAGGACGGCCGACCAGGCGGACGAGCACCTGGCGATCAGGCCGGGCACCGACGGGGCGCTGGCGCTGGGCCTGCTCAACGTCGTGCTGTCGGAGAACGCCCAGGACGAGGAGTTCCTGGCCGAGCACACCGAGGGCTGGGCCGGCTTCCGCGAGGAGATCCTGCGCTACCCGGTCGAGCGGGTGGCCGAGATCACCGGGATCCCCGCCGAGGCCGTCCACAGGCTGGGGATGAGGCTCGCGCACACCCGCCCCACCGCGCTGCGCGCCACGCACGGCCTGCAGCGGCACGCGGGCGGCGGCGCCGCGCTGCGGGTGATCTCCGCCATCCCCGGCGTCACCGGCGACTGGCGCCACCCCGGCGGCGGCATCGCCTTCTCCACCAGCGACCACGTGCACCTGAACGTGGACCGCCGCGACGACCTGCTCGCCGCGCCCGTGCGCACGCTGACCATGACGAAGGCGGCCTCGCAGCTGGAGTCGGTCAAGTGCTTCTGGGTGTACGCGGCCAACCCGGTCGGCTCCTCCCCCGATTCGGGCGCCATCAGGCGGCAGCTCGCGCGCGAGGACCTGTTCACGGTCGTCATGGAGCACTTTCCGACCGACACCGTGGACTACGCCGACATCGTGCTGCCCGCGACCATGCAGACCGAGCACCACGACCTGCACGCCGGGTACGGGCACATGTACCTGCTGTGGAACGAGCAGGCCGTGCAGCCGCCGGGCGAGTGCCTGTCCACGACGGAGACGTTCCGCAGGCTGGCCGCGCACATGGGGATGACCGAGCCGTCGCTGTACGACTCGGACCTGGAGCTGGCCGAGCAGCTGCTGACGAGCGGGCATCCGTCGCTGGAGGGCATCACGCTGGACAGGCTGCGCAAGGAGGGCTGGGTGCGGATGAACTATCCGCGGCCCTTCACGCCGTTCGCCGAGGGCTTCCCGACGCCTTCCGGGCGGCTGCGCTTCCCGCCGGCGGGGAAGGCGTACGTGCCGTCGTACACGGCCTCCGCCGCCGGCGCCTCGCCCTACCCGCTGACGCTGGTCACGCCCGCCTCGCACACGTTCCTCAACACCACCTTCGGCAACAACCCCGAGCTGCGGCGGCGCGCCAAGGAGCCGACGGTGCTGGTCAACCCGGCCGACGCGGCGGCGCGCGGGCTGGAGGACGGCCGGCGGGTGCGCGTGCACAACGACGGCGGCGAGTTCCTGGCGGACGTGGAGATCAGCGACCGGGTGGCGGCCGGGGTGGTGGCCACGCCCAAGGGCCGCTGGCCCAAGCTCAGCCCCGGCGGCAGCAACCCGAACGCCGTCGTGGCCGAGCGGGACGCCGACATGGGCAGGGGGCCCGGCTTCCACGACAACTTCGTGGAGATCAGTCCAGCGTGAGCTTGTAGCCGACGTGGGAGGCCGTGAAGCCGAGGCCGTCGTAGAAGCGGTGCGCGTCCGTACGTGACTTGTCGGAGGTGAGCTGCACCATCGCGCAGCCGCGCGCCCGCGCCCTGCCGATCGCCCACGAGATCATCCTGCGGCCCAGGCCCTGGCCCCTGGTCGAGGCGGCGACCCTGACGGCCTCGATCTGGCACCGCTCCGCGCCCAGCCGCGACAGCCCCGCCAGGTAGGTGAGCTGCATCGTGCCCACCACCTTGCCGTCCTGCTCGGCCACGATCAGCTCGTCGTACGGGTCGGCGTCGATCCGCTCGAACGCCGCCAGGTAACGCTCGTCGCCCGGATCCCCCTCGCGCCGGGCGCCGAGGGGGTCGTCGGCCAGCATCGCCACGATCGCCGGCACGTCCTCCCTGCGCGCCCGCCTGAAGATCAGCGACAGCACGTAGTGCGACTCCATCAGCGACGGGTTGGACGGCAGCGCCATCACCTTGCCGCTGCGCGTGAAGCCCTTGCGCGCGTAGAGCGCCCTGGCGGCGTGGTTGCGGTCCACCGCCCACAGCCCGATCTCCTCGGCCCCGGTGCCCCTGGCCCACTCCACGGCCACGTCCACCAGCCGCGAGCCGACGCCCTCCTGCCTGGCCTCGGGCGCCACCCACATGGACAGCAGGTGCGCCGCGTCCTCCTCCAGCCTGACGCACACCAGCCCCAGGTCGGCGCCGTCACGCGTGGCGACCCACCAGCGCGACTCCTGGTCCGCCAGCCGCTCGGCCCACTTCTGCGGCGGGAACTCGACCTCACGGCCGTAGGAGGAGCCGAACGCGTCCGGATCCGCTTGCAACGCCCGCAGCCGCACCTCCCGCAGCCGCTCACCGTCATCCGCACCAAGCTGCACGATCTCGATTTCCCGCATGCCCGAATCATGCCAGTTTCCCAGGGACAGCTCAGGGTCGGACCCCGATGCCTCCAGGGGAGGCCAAAAGGCAGCATGAAGGCATGAGCAACGAAATCAGCCGACGCGATGAAGTATCGCTGTCCGGCGCCGCCCTGCGCGGCGCCCCTTGGAAGGCCGCCGCCATCAGCGGTGGCGTCGCGACCGGTGTGAGCCTGGGCGTGGGGCTGCTCACCGGCATCGACCTGGCGTGGTCGGTGAGCCTGGGCATCAGCCTGTTCGCGCTGGTCGCCGCGATCGGGGCGGTGTCCAAGCCGGAGCAGGGCGACCGGGTGACCCGCCAGGCGCGGAACTGGTCGCTCAGGCACCCGTTCAAGTTCGCGCTGCTGCCGGCCGGCATCGTGGCCGTGCTCGACTACCCGGTGGAGCTGGTGCTCGGCGGGAACGGGGTGTTCGGCTCGGCCATCGGGGCGCTGTGGAGCGGGGCGCTCGTCTACCTGATCGCCGGCGTGCTGACGCTCACGATGAAGGGACGAGCGCGATCCGCCCGGTGACCTCTACTGACCCTCCCGCTCCGCCTGACTCCTGCACACGCAGAACTCGTTGCCCTCGGGGTCGCGCATGGTGACCCAGCCGGAGCCGTCGGGCTTGCGCAGATCGTCGTAGACGGTCGCGCCGAGCCCGACGAGCCGCTCGACCTCCTCGTCGCGGGTGCGGCCCTCGGTGCCGTTGACGTCGAGGTGCACCCGGTTCTTGCCGGTCTTGCCCTCGGGGACGCGGATGAACAGCAGGAACGGGTCCTGGTGGGTGCGGAGCATGACCTCGTCGTCGCCGGGTTTGTCCCCTTCGCCCAGGGGCAGTCCTGTGGCCTGGCTCCACCAGCTGGCGATGGCGTACGGGTCGTGGGCGTCGATGGTGACGGCGTGGATTTCGATCACACCTCACACAATAGACACCACCTAAGCCGTTAAGCCAGTGTCTTGAGGCCGATGACGCCGGCCAGGATCAGGGCGATGGAGATGAGCCGCGCCGGTGACACCTCGTCACCCATGGCGATCATGCCGAGCAGCGCGGTGCCCGCCGCGCCGACGCCGGTCCAGACGGCGTAGGCGGTGCCGACCTCCAGCGACTTGAGCGCGTACGAGAGCAGGCCGAAGCTGAGCACGGCCGTGACCAGGAACGACAGCGTCCACCACAGATGTGAGAAGCCGTTGCTGAGTTTGAGCGAGAGGGCCATGGTGACCTCGAAGAGGCCGGCCAGCACAAGGACGATCCACGCCATGTCGAGCACTCCCTGAAAGACGAGACTGACTGGAGTGCGTCGTCTTGGCGTTCCGGGTACGGCGCGTCTCGTCCGGGAGCTGTCCGCTCGTTCAGGTGAACGTGCGGGACAGGCCCGTCATTCCCACCAGATCGTGACCCAGCGATCGCGGGGCACCGGCCACATGCCCAGCTCCACCGCCGTCCGCGCCACCTCCTGCGCGCGCGAGGGGTCCAGGCACACTCTGCGGACCGCACTGGCGGCCAGCTCGTCCAGCGACGTGAAACGTTCCAGCGGGGCTTCCCTCTCCTCCACCTGCACGTTGAACCCCAGCGCCGCCGCGAGGGCCACGCAGTCCTCCGCGATGGGCCGCACCGGCCGGTCGACGCCGTGGAAGTGCTGCCACAGCGGCGTCATCCAGCTCATCGGGTGGCGGTGCGGCAGCTCCAGCACCACCCGCCCCTGCGTGCGGGAGTCGAGCGCGAGCAGGAAGTCGGCCAGGTCGGGCACGTTGTAGACGACGTGCGCCGCCACCGCCGCGTCGGCCACCGGCACCTGCTCGCTGACGTCGGGCCAGCGGCCCTCGACCGCCGTCACCGGCACGCCCAGCTTCTCCGCCCTGGCCGTCAGCCCTTCCAGCATGGAGGTGGAGGTGTCGACGGCGTAGAGGTGGCCGATGCGCTCGTGCAGCGGCAGGGAGGCGGCGCCGGGGCCCGAGCCGACGTCGAGCAGTGTGCCCTTGTCGGGCAGCGCCTCCGACAGGCGGGTCATGGTCGGGCCGTCGTCCGGCTCTGCCAGCGCCCTGTCGGTACGGGTGCCGAACCTCTCGGGCGAATGACTCCACGGATCCAAGGGGGCCTTGGCCAGGATCTCGTCCGGAATCGCCCAGGAATCCAGGCGTTCCCGCCACCGGGCGGCGAGTTCTGCGGCGTCCATGGAGATGAGCATGCCACGCATATGACGGGTTACCCGCGGGTAGCATTTCAGAGTAAGGTTACTCACCAGTAGAAATGCCTCGGTTCAAGGAGATCGACGCCCATGGGCCACTACAAGAGCAACGTGCGTGACCTGGAATTCAACCTCTTCGAGGTCTTCGGGAGAGGCGAGATCCTCGGCACCGGGCCCTTCGCGGAAGTGGACGAGGACGTCGCACGCAGCGTTCTGGACGAGATGAACCGTCTCTCGACCGGGGTGCTCGCCGACTCCTTCGAGGAGGGTGACAGGCACCCGCCGGTGTTCGACGCGGCCACGTCGACCGTGAAGGTGCCCGAGGGTTTCAAGAAGTCCTACAAGGCGCTGGTCGACGGCGGCTGGGCGCACCTGGACCTGCCCACCGACCTGGGCGGCCCCGGCATCCCGCGCAGCCTCGCCTGGGCCACCGCCGAGATGGTGCTGGGCGCCAACCCCGCCCTCTACATGTACGCGGCGGGCCCCAACTTCGCCTACACGCTGTGGAAGGTGGGCACCCCTGAGCAGAAGCGCTTCGCCGAGCTGGCGATCGAGCACAACTGGGGCGCCACCATGGTGCTCACCGAGCCCGACGCGGGCTCCGACGTGGGCGCCGGCCGGACGAAGGCGGTGCGCCAGCCCGACGGGACCTGGCACATCGAGGGCGTCAAGCGCTTCATCACCAGCGCCGAGCACGACATGTCGGACAACATCTTCCACCTCGTGCTGGCCCGCCCCGAGGGCCACGGCCCCGGCACCAAGGGCCTGTCGATGTTCCTGGTGCCGAAGTACCACGTGGACCTGGAGACCGGCGAGCTCGGCGAGCGCAACGGCGTCTACGTCACCAACGTCGAGAAGAAGATGGGCCTGAAGGTCTCCACGACCTGCGAGCTGACCTTCGGCGACAAGCACCCCGCGATCGGCTGGCTGGTCGGCGAGGTGCACGAGGGCATCAAGCAGATGTTCATGGTGATCGAGCACGCCCGGATGATGGTCGGCACCAAGGCCATCGCCACGCTCTCCACCGGCTACCTGAACGCCCTCGAGTACGCCAAGTCCCGCGTCCAGGGCGCCGACCTGGCCAGGATGACCGACAAGACGGCGCCGCGCGTCACCGTGACGCACCACCCCGACGTACGGCGCGAGCTGATGCTGCAGAAGGCCTACGCCGAGGGCATGCGCGCGCTGGTGCTCTACACGGCCACGTTCCAGGACACCCTGCTCATGGACCCGGACGACCGGCACGCCCACGCCATGAACGACCTGCTGCTGCCCATCGTCAAGGGCGTCGGGTCGGAGCGGTCGTACGAGCTGCTCTCCCGCTCCCTGCAGACCCTGGGCGGCTCCGGCTACCTCCAGGACTACCCGATCGAGCAGTACATCCGCGACGCGAAGATCGACTCCCTGTACGAGGGCACCACCGCGATCCAGGGCCAGGACCTGTTCTTCAGGAAGATCCTGCGCAACCAGGGCGCCGCGATCGGCGCGCTGCTGGCCGAGATCAACGAGTTCGCCGCGTCCGAGGCGGGCAACGGCCGGCTCAAGGAGGAGCGCAAGCTGCTCACCGAGGCCGCCGCCGACGTCAAGGCCATGGGCGACACCATGGCGGGCTGGGCGCTCGGCTCGCTGGAGACGCCGCAGGAGGTCTACAAGGTCGGCCTGAACACCACCCGCCTCCTGCTCGCGCTCGGCGACCTGATCATCGGCTGGCTGCTGCTGCGCCAGTCCGAGGTGGCGCTGGCCAAGCTGGGCGGCGGCGAGGACGCGTTCTACCAGGGCAAGGTCGCGGCCGCC
The DNA here is from genome assembly GCF_020215645.1 of Nonomuraea gerenzanensis. Taxonomy (NCBI): domain Bacteria; kingdom Bacillati; phylum Actinomycetota; class Actinomycetes; order Streptosporangiales; family Streptosporangiaceae; genus Nonomuraea; species Nonomuraea gerenzanensis. Next base: position 11,345,139 of record NZ_CP084058.1, read on the forward strand.
TCGTTCTTCGCCAAGACCGTGCTGCCCCGGCTGGCCGCCGAGCGGCGCGTGCTGGCCGCCACCGACCTGGAGCTGATGGAGCTGCCGGAAGCGGCCTTCTGAGCCACCTCACTGCCACCCGCGGCAGTCACACCGGCAGGGCGCCCGACCGCGAGCGGGCGCCCTGCCGCCTTGTGTAGCGTCGCGGCATGAGCTCCTCCTCTCACGACCACCCCCTGCCGCCGCCGCGCGTCGAAGAGGTGTCCGACGGGGTGTACGCCTACGTACAGCCCGACGGGAGCTGGTGGATCAACAACACCGGGTTCCTCGCCGGCCGGCGCGGCGTCGTCGTCATCGACGCCTGCTCCACCGAGCGGCGCACGCGCGCCTTTCGCGAGGCCATCGGCAAGGTCAGCGGCCGGCCGATCACCACGCTGGTCAACACCCACCACCACGGCGACCACACGTTCGGCAACTGGCTCTTCCCCGAGGCCACGATCGTCGGCCACGAGGGCGTGCGCGAGCAGATCATCGCCGACGGCGTGCCCGCCTACCGCAGCGCGTGGTCGGCCGGGGTGGAGTGGGGCAAGATGGAGCCGACCCCGCCGTTCCTGACCTTCACCGACCGGATCACGCTGCACTCCGACGAGCTGCGCTGCGAGGTGCGGCATGTCGGGCACGCCGCGCACACCACCAACGACTCCTACGTGTGGATCCCGGAGCGGCGGCTGCTGTTCACCGGGGACCTGGTGTTCAACGGCGGCACGCCGTTCGTGCTGATGGGCTCGGTGGCCGGGGCGCTGCGGGCCCTTGAGCAGCTCAGGGAGCTGGGGGCGCAGACCTTGGTGCCGGGGCACGGCGAGGTGTGCGGGCCGGAGGCGTACGAGCCGGTGGAGGGCTACCTGCGCTTCGTGCGGGAGACCGCCAGGCGGGGCAAGCAGGCGGGCCTGACGCCGCTGGAGACCGCGCTGGAGACCGACCTCGGCGAGTGGGCCGGGCTGCTCGACCCCGAGCGCGTCGTGGGTAACCTGCACCGGGCCTACAGCGAGCTCGACGGGCAGCCCCTCGGCGCGCCGATCGACCTGGTCACCGCCATCACGGACATGATCACCTACAACGGCGGCCGGCCGCTGTCGTGCCTGGCGTGAGAAGCGACGGGTGTGATCGGCGATAGCCGGGTATGACCGAGGCTGTACTCGCCGTTTGCCTGGAGGTCGTCATGGGGGTCGGGGTCAGCATCTTCTTCCTCACGCTTGGCGCCATCCTGAGGTTCGCGATCGAGCCCGACGTGTTCGGGCAGGCCGTCCACATGGATGTCATCGGCCTCATCTTCATGATCGTCGGTGGCGTGGGAGTGGTGCTCAGCATCGTGCTGGCCCCCAGGCGGGGCCAGACCTCCGACAACAGGCTGATGCACCGCGAGAACAACCCGCCCGAGCTCTAGAGACTCAGCTGTACGGCGGCGCGGGTCGCGAGGATCGGCTTGATGTGCTCGGCGATCACCTTCTGGTGGTCGGGATGGTCGCGGTAGACCAGGTAGTCGTCCACGTTGTCGAAGTCCGCCACCACCGCGTAGTCGTGGTTGCCCTGGTTGAGGCCCGCGTCGGCGCCGACCGTGTAGGCGCGTAGCTGCGGGATCAGGTCGGGGAGCTTGCGCAGCTCAGCCGTGACGGCGGCCCTCTGCTCGGCGGTCGCGGCCGCGGTCCAGGTGAACAGCACGATGTGGCGAATCATAGGGATCACCATATCGATGTATTCGCGGGCGCCCCTGGGCACTCTGACGTCTGTGGGTGCGGGCGTCCCCGCCGTACGGCGATCGCCGGGAGAGGGGTCCTCCCGGCGATCGCCGTACTCCCTTCCTCGTCAGCTCCGGCTTCCGCGTAGCTCCGGCTTCCGCGTAGCTCCGGCTTCCTCGTCAGCTCCAGACGAGCATGCGCAGGGGGTCCTCCAGCATCGCGCCCACGTCCGCCAGGAAGAGCGAGCCCAGCTCGCCGTCCACCATGCGGTGGTCGAACGAGAGCGACAGAGTGGCCACCTTGCGGACCGCCAGCTCGCCGTCCACCACCCACGGCATGTCCCTGACCTGGCCGACCGCCAAGATGGCCGCCTCGCCCGGGTTGATGATCGGGGTGCCGCCGTCCACGCCGAACACGCCGACGTTGGTGATGGTGATCGTGCCGCCCGCCATCTCGGCGGGCTGGGTGCGGCCGGCCCTGGCCGTCTCCGCGAGTGCCGCGAGCCGCCCGGCCAGGGCGGGCAGCGAGAGGTCCTGGGCGTCCTTGATGTTGGGGACCAGGAGTCCTCTGGGGGTGGCGGCGGCGATGCCCAGGTTCACGTAGTGCTTGACGACGATCTCCTGGGCCTGCTCGTCCCAGGTGGCGTTGATCGCCGGGTGGCGCGCGATCGCCGTCAGGACCGCCTTGGCCACCAGGAGCAGCGGGGTCACCTTGACCTCGGCGAAGTCCGCCAGGGTGCGCATGCGGCGGACCGCCTCCATCGTGGCCGTCATGTCCACCTGGAGGAACTCGGTGACGTGCGGGGCCGTGAAGGCGCTGGTGACCATGGCCTGGGCGGTGGCCTTGCGGACGCCCTTGATGGGGATGCGCTCCTCACGCGCGCCCGGCTGCGGGACCGGCTGCTCGACCGGCTGCTGGGCAGGGGCCTGGGCCGCCGCGTGGACGTCGTCGCGGGTGATCGAGCCCTGCGGGCCGGTGCCGGTGATCGTGACCAGGTCCACGCCCAGGTCTCTGGCCAGCTTGCGCACGGGCGGCTTGGCCAGGACGGCCACGCGGCTCGGCGTCGTACGCACTGTGTCGGGAGCCGTGTCGGGAGCCGTGTCGGGAGCGGCTTGCGGCATCGTGGCGGGAGGTGACGCGGGCGGGCCGTCCACCTCGACGCGGGACGGGTTGGCCACCGGGTTGGCGGGGATGCCCGCGGCCGGTTGCCTGCGGGCCCGGCGCTTGGTGGCGCCGGTCTTGACGCCGTAGCCGACCAGGACCGCCTGGCGCTCCTCCTTCGGCGCCGGGCTGCCGTGGGCGCCCGGCTCCACGGCACCCTCCGCCGGCGGCTTCGGCACCATGTCGTCGGCCAGCGCCGCCAGGTCGCCCGGAGCGTGGGCGGGCGTGCCGGCCGCCGGCGCGGGAGCCGCGCCGCCCTCCTCGGCCGTGTCGACGGCGATGATGGCCACACCGACGTCGACCGTGTCGCCCTCCTCGGCCATCAGCCCCGCCACCACGCCGTCCCACGGGATGGGCAGCTCGACGATCGACTTGGCCGTCTCGATCTCCACGACGATCTGGTTGACCTTGACCGCATCACCCGCCTTGACGTGCCAGCGGACGATCTCGGCCTCCGTCAGCCCTTCACCGACGTCGGGAAGCTTGAACTCGCGTCGCATCGCGCAACCCCCTCAGTACCCGAAGGTCCGGTCGACGGCGTCGAGCACGCGGTCCAGGTCGGGCAGGTAGTGCTCCTCCAGCTTGGACGGGGGGTAGGGGGTGGAGAAGCCGCCGACCCGCAGCACGGGCGACTCCAGGTGGTAGAAGCACCGCTCGGTGATCCGCGCGGCCAGCTCGGCGCCGAAACCGCTGTTGACCGGGGCCTCGTGGACGACCACGACGCGGCCCGTGCGGCGTACGGACTCCATCACGACCGGCTCGTCCAGCGGGTTGAGCGAGCGCAGGTCGATGACCTCCAGCGAGCGCCCGTCGTCCTCGGCCGCCGTGGCGGCCTCCAGGCAGGTCTTGACCATGGGCCCATAGGCCAGGACCGTGACGTCGGCGCCGGGGCGGACGGTCCGGGCGGAGTGCAGCGGCGCCCACCAGTCGGTGGAGGAGGTGTCGATGTCGGCCTTCTCCCAGTAGCGGCGCTTGGGCTCGAAGAAGAGCACCGGGTCGTCGCTGCGGATGGCCTGCTGGATCATGCTGTAGGCGTCGGCCGGGTTGGAGCAGGCGACGACGCGCAGGCCGGCCGTGTGGGTGAAGTACGCCTCCGGCGACTCGCTGTGGTGCTCGACCGCGCCGATGCCGCCGCCGCAGGGGATGCGGACAACGACCGGCAGCTTGATCGCGCCCAGCGAGCGCATCGGCATCTTGGCGAGCTGCGTGATGATCTGGTCGGCGGCAGGGAAGACGAACCCGTCGAACTGGATCTCGCACACCGGCCGGTAGCCGCGCAGCGCGAGCCCGATCGCGGTGCCGATGATGCCCGATTCGGCCAGCGGCGTGTCGATCACGCGGTCCTCGCCGAAGTCCTTCTGCAGGCCGTCGGTGACGCGGAAGACGCCGCCCAGCTTGCCGACGTCCTCGCCCATGATGAGAACCTTGGGGTCGTCCTCCATCGCCTTGCGCATGCCCTCGTTCAGGGCCTTCGACAGACTCAGGACCGTCATTTCTCGAACCCCTCCAAGTACGCGGCGAACTGGGCGCGCTCCTGGTCGATCAGGGCGTGGGGCTCGCGGTAGACGTGGTCGAAGATGTCGAGCGGCTCGGGGTCGGGCATGGCCAGGCAGCGCCTGCGCAGGTCCGCGCCGAGCTGGTCGGCCTCGGCCTCCACAGCGTCGAAGAAGGCCTGGTCGCCCTGCTCGTTCTTGAACAGGTACGCCTTGACCCGCTCGATCGGGTCCTTGAGCTTCCACGCCTCCAGCTCGCTGGCCACGCGGTAGCGCGTGGGGTCGTCGGTGGTGGTGTGGGCGCCCATCCGGTACGTGTACGCCTCGATGAGCGTCGGCCCCTGCCCCGTACGGGCGGCTTCGAGCGCCTTGCGCGTCACCGCGAGGCAGGCGAACACGTCGTTGCCGTCGACCCTGATGCCGGGGAACCCGAACCCGGAGGCCCGCCGGTAGAGCGGGATGCGGGTCTGCTTCTCCAGCGGCTCGGAGATGGCCCACTGGTTGTTCTGGCAGAAGAACACGATCGGCGCGTTGAACACGCTGGCCCAGATGAACGACTCGTTGACGTCACCCTGGGAGGTGGCGCCGTCGCCGAAGTAGACGATGGTCGCCGCGCTCGCGTCGTCGCGCTGGATGCCCATCGCGTAGCCGACCGCGTGCAGGGTCTGGCTGCCGATCACGATCGTGTAGAGGTGGAAGTTGTGCTCCTTGGGGTCCCATCCCCCGTGGTTGACGCCCCTGAACAGGCCCAGCAGCTTGACCGGGTCGACGTCTCGGCACCACGCCACGCCGTGCTCGCGGTAGGTGGGGAAGGCCATGTCGGCGTCGGTGAGCGCGCGCCCGGAGCCGATCTGGGCGGCCTCCTGGCCGAGCAGCGAGGCCCAGATGCCCAGCTCGCCCTGCCGTTGCAGCGCCACGGCCTCCAGGTCGATGCGCCGGACGAGGACGAGGTCGCGGTAGAGCGACCGGATCTCCTCCGGGGTCAGGTCTATGTCGTAGTCGGGATGCTCGACCCGCTCTCCCTCGGGGGTGAGCAGCTGGACGAGCTCAGGAGATGCTCCCGAGGCGTCTATGGTCATGCGCCACTCCTGCTGGTCAGGGGCCGGACTTCGGATGGGGTTACCAACTTAGGCCAGCCTTACCTAACGACGAACCGGGAGGTGGTGGTTCGTACGCTTTCGGGGCCATCGTGGCAGACGTCACAGCCCTGTGCGCAAGCCCCATGTCCTCCCCGTTCCCGTTGTGGTGGCAGCCACACGCGCCGGTAGGCTGTGCTTCCCATCCACCCACCGCTCCCAGGAGGAACGCAGTGGCCCGCGTCATCGTGGACGTCATGTTGAAGCCCGAGATCCTCGATCCGCAGGGCCAGGCCATCGCCAGGGCGCTGCCCAGACTCGGCTTCGCCGGCGTCTCGGCCGTGCGTCAGGGCAAGCGCTTCGAGGTCGAGCTCGACGGTCCGGCCGACGACGCGGCACTGGAGGAAGTGCGCAAGATGGCCGAGACGCTGCTCGCCAACACCGTCATCGAGGACTACAGCGTCCGGGTCGAGGGCTAAGGCACATTTGCCGCCCCGATTTCCCCTGGGGCGGTTAAAGCCTGGTTGCGCCGTGACACAATGCCACGGGCGTGCCAACACTAAATAACAACAACGTGATTTTGCGGTTAGCCCCGTTTTCTCAGGGAAACCTACTCCAGGTGAGATTCCGGCGCCCGGAGGAGTCCGGTGGATATTGAGTTCTCGTTGGCACTGCCTCGGGATGCGATCGGCATACCGATGGTCAGGCGAGTGCTAGGCGACGCCATGCGTTCACTCAACGTGAGCGAGACGTGCATCGCCGACATGCTGCTCGCCGTCTCCGAGGCATGCTCCAACGCGGTCCGGCACGGAGGGCCGGCCAACCGCTACGAGGTGACGGCGGCCATCGGCGCCGGCCAGTGCGACGTGCGCGTGGCCGACAACGGTGCCGGTGTCCCCGCGATGCCCCAGCACTTCCCGCCTCCCGACACCGAGAACGGCCGCGGCCTGCTGATCATGCGCTCCGTCGTCGACGAGATCTCCTTCGGCGTCACGCCCGGCCGGGGCACCACGGTCCACCTGCGCAAGCACCTCGCCTGGGACGACGGCGCCAAGGCCCGTCCCCGCGAGCTGGCCGCTGTCTGAGCTGCGCGTACGCGTGCCGGGTGAGCCGATGCCGACCACCTGGGAGCACCCGATAACCTGATGACACCGCCGTCCGCCCCGAAGGGACGGTGGTGCGCGCGCGCATTCCTCCGGAGGGGACGACAGTCATGAGCGCTGCCCGTGTGGGCGTAGTCACGTTTCCAGGAACTCTCGACGACCAGGACGCCGCCAGAGCCGTGCGCCTCGTGGGCGCGCAGGCGGTCCCGTTGTGGCACGCCGACCACGACCTGAAGGGAGTCGACGCCGTCTTCCTGCCCGGCGGCTTCTCCTACGGCGACTACCTGCGTTGCGGAGCCATCTCGCGCTTCGCGCCGCTCATGGAGGAGCTCGTCCCCGCCGCCAGGGCCGGGCTGCCCGTGATCGGCACCTGCAACGGGTTCCAGATCCTGTGCGAGGCGCACCTGCTGCCCGGCGCGCTGACGCGTAACGCCTCGCTGCACTACGTCTGCCGCGACCAGCGGCTGAAGGTCGAGCAGACCGCGACGTCCTGGACGAACTCCTTCACCCAGGGCCAGGAGATCGTGCTGCCGATCAAGCACGGCGAGGGCCGCTACGTGGCCTCCGACGACACGCTGGCCGCGCTGGAGGCGGGCGGTCACGTGGTCTTCCGCTACGTCGGCAACCCCAACGGCTCGCTCAACGACATCGCCGGCATCCGCAACGAGGCGGGCAACGTGGTGGGCCTCATGCCGCACCCCGAGCACGCCGTCGAGGACCTGGTGGGCGCCCCGAGCACCGACGGGCTCGGCGTCTTCACCTCCATCCTGAAGAACCTGGTGAACGCATGACAGACAGTGTGAAGCGGGCGGCGGAGACTCCCGACGAGCCGATGCCCTTCGCCGAGCTGGGGATGAAGCAGGACGAGTACGACCGGGTCAAGGAGATCCTGGGCCGCCGTCCGACCGGCTCCGAGCTGGCCATCTACAGCGTCATGTGGTCCGAGCACTGCTCGTACAAGTCGTCCAAGGTGCACCTGCGGCAGTTCGCCACCAAGGCGCCCAAGTCAGAGGCGCTGCTCGTGGGCATGGGCGAGAACGCCGGCGTGGTCGACATCGGCGACGGCTGGGCGGCCACGTTCAAGATCGAGAGCCACAACCACCCGTCCTACGTCGAGCCGCACCAGGGCGCGGCCACCGGCGTCGGCGGGATCGTGCGCGACATCATGTCGATGGGCGCCCGCCCGATCGCCGTCATGGACGCGCTGCGCTTCGGCGCGGCCGACGCCGTGGACACCCGCCGGGTGCTGCCCGGCGTGGTCGAGGGCATCAGCAGCTACGGCAACTGCCTGGGCCTGCCCAACATCGGCGGCGAGGTCGTCTTCGACCCCTGCTACCTCGGCAACCCGCTGGTCAACGCCCTGTGCGTGGGCCTGCTGCGCAAGGACCAGATCAAGCTGGCCACCGCGCCCGGCCCCGGCAACAAGGTGGTGCTGTTCGGCGCCTCCACCGGCCCCGACGGCATCGGCGGCGCCTCCGTGCTGGCCAGCGCCACGTTCGAGGACGAGTCGCAGGCCAAGCGGCCCGCCGTGCAGGTGGGCGACCCGTTCATGGAGAAGCTGCTCATCGAGTGCTGCCTGGAGCTGTACGCGGCCGACGTGGTCGTCGGCATCCAGGACCTCGGCGCGGCCGGCGTCTCCTGCGCCACCACCGAGCTGGCCGCCAAGGGCACCGGCGGCATGACCGTCGACCTCAACCTGGTCCCGCTGCGCGACCCCTCGCTCAGGCCCGAGGAGATCCTCATGAGCGAGTCGCAGGAGCGCATGATGGCCGTCGTCCGGCCGGACGACATCCCCGCGTTCATGGCGATCTGCGAGAAGTGGGACGTGCCCGCCACCGTCATCGGCGAGGTCACCGACACCGGCCGCCTCGTCATGACCTGGGACGGCGAGATCATCGTGGACATCCCGCCGGGCACCGCCGCCGACGACGGCCCCGTCTACGAGCGGCCTTTCCACGAGCCGGCCGGGCAGGCCGCACTCAACGGCGACACGCCCGACCGGCTGGAGCGGCCCACCGACCTGCGCGCGACCCTGCTCAAGCTGCTCGGCTCGCCCAACCTGGCCTCCAAGTCGTGGGTGACCGACCAGTACGACCGCTACGTGCGCTCCAACACCGTGCTGGCCCAGCCGGCCGACGCGGGCATGCTGCGCATCTCGGAGGCGATCGAGGGCGCGGAGCCGACCACGCGGGGCATCGCGCTGTCCACCGACGGCAACGGCCGCTACGCCAAGCTCGACCCGTACGCGGGGGCGCAGCTCGCGCTGGCCGAGGCGTACCGGAACGTGGCCGTGACCGGCGCCAAGCCGCTGGCCGTCACCAACTGCCTCAACTTCGGCTCCCCCGAGGACCCCGAGGTCATGTGGCAGTTCGCCGAGGCCACCCGCGGGCTCGCCGACGCCTGCAGGGCGCTGGGCGTGCCGGTCACCGGGGGCAACGTCTCCTTCTACAACCAGACCGGCTCCACGGCCATCCACCCCACGCCCGTCGTGGGCGTGCTCGGCGTGATCGAGGACGTCGCCAAGCGGGTGCCGTCCGGGTTCACCGCCGAGGGGCTGCGGGTCGTGCTGCTCGGCGACACCGGCGAGGAGTTCGGCGGCTCCGAGTGGGCCCACGTCGAGCACCGCCACCTGGGCGGGCTGCCGCCGCAGGCCGACCTGGAGGCCGAGCAGGCGCTGGCCACCGTGCTGGTGGAGGCGGGCAGGCGCGGGCTGCTCGAAGGCTCGCACGACCTGTCGGACGGCGGGCTGGCCATCGCGCTGGCCGAGTCCTGCCTGGCGCGGGGCGTCGGGGCCGAGGTCGAGCTGACGGGTGACGCGTTCACCGACCTGTTCAGCGAGTCCGCGGCGCGGGCGCTGGTCGTGGTGCGGCCGGAGGCCTACGAGGAGTTCGCGTCGCTGTGCGGGCGGCATGACGTGCCCTGTTACAGGCTGGGGATGACCGGCGGGGAGTCGCTGGTCGTCAAGGGCGTGTTCGAGGTCTCCGTGACGGAGCTGCGGGAAACGCACACGGCCGCGCTTCCCGCGCTGTTCGGCTGAGGGTGTGGTTCAGGAGGGCCGGTACGGGTTGCGTGCCGGCCCTTCCGCCTGTCGTTACGCCTTCTTCAGGCAGACGACGTAGACGGTGCCGCTGACGCTGGTGCCGTTGTTGCCGCCACCGTGGGTGTAGGTCTCGGCCTGGGCAGAGGGCGAGGCCGACGGGGCGGCCTGCCGGTTGTAGTCGTTGCCGCCGCCGTTGTCGTCCTTGGCCACGGTGACGGTCCAGCTGTTGCCGGGGGAGGGCGCGCTGCCGGTGACGACCGCGTTCTTGAGCGTGCCGAACGAGAAGCCGCCGCCGGTCACCAGGCCGCCGCTGCCGCAGCTCGCCGTCTCGGAGCCGGTGCTCCTGATGCTTTCCTGCTTGACGTAGGTGGTGTAGTTGGCGCCGCTGCCGGGCTCGCCCTTGGGACCCTCGGGGCCGCGCGGGCCGGTGTCGCCCTTCGGCCCCTGCGGGCCGGTGGCGCCGGTCTTGCCGGGAAGGCCGTCCTTGCCGTCCTTGCCCGGCAGGCCGTTCTTGCCGTCGTCGCCCTTCGGGCCCTGCGGCCCCTGGGGGCCGGGCTCGCCCTGCTTGCCCTGCGGGCCGGTCTCGCCCTTGGGACCCTGCGGGCCCGCCACACCCTGCTTGCCCTGCGGCCCCGCCGGCCCACGCTCGCCCTGACGGCCCTGCTCGCCCGTCTGGACGGTGGTCGTGGAGGTGCCGGAGCCGCCGATCAGGATCCGCTCCTCCGTCTTCCTGCACTTCGTCGTCGGGTTGACGATGCGGGCGTACCGCGTCTTCTTGTGCACGCAGGCGTGCACCTCGGCGGCGGCGGACGAGGCGGTGGCGACGCCACCCACGGTGAGCAGGGAGGCGGCCAGCGCCCCGACGGCGGCGAGCGTGATCGTGCGTCCGCCTCGAACCTTGATAGCCACGGCTTTCCTTCCAGAGGAACGGTTGGTGCTCATGTTGTGCATGAGATTCACGCTTCGACCGTTCCAAAGGTGTACGCAAACTACATAACGTATCCATTACGAAACGGAGGGTTACTGACCGGTTTGACCGAAAGTCTCCGACTCAGGTGAGTAAAAGGACGCATTGGCGACGCGGACGGCGCGTGGATAATCGGTCTGTGCCAACGCCCGGTCCCACGCCTTACCTGCCCCCGGCCACCCAGCCCGTACGCGGCGTGGTGTGGGCCATCCACCTGATCCTGCCCCTGCTCGGCCTCTGGCTGCTGCTGGCCCAGCCGCACATCAACGTCTTCTGGCAGCACAACGCCAGCCACTTCTGGCTGATCGTCCTGGTGGCCGGCGTCAACGTCGCGCTCGGCCTGCTCATCAGCGAGGCCTCCCGGCGGCGGCAGGACGCGCGGCTGTTCCTGGTCTCCATGGTCTTCCTGAGCAGTGCCGGGTTCTTCTTCCTGCACGGCCTGGCCACGCCGAAGGTCATCCTGACCACCGGCTCCGTCGGGTTCGACCTCGGCCAGCAGGTGGGGCTCACGATCGCCTCGGCGTTCGCGTTCGCCTCCGCGCTGCCTCTGCAGGACAGGGCCGCCAAGGCGGTGCTGGGGTCGCAGCACTTCATCCGGGGGGCGCTGCTCGGGTTCATGGTGCTGTGGGGCCTGGTGTCGCTGGTGCCGGGGCTGACGCCGCTCAGCGAGCCGCCGATGGTCTCGCCGATCGACTGGCTGGTGTGGGGCTCCGTGCCGGGCGTGCTGCTGTACGGGGCGGCGAGCGTGATGATGTTCCTGCTGCACCGGCGGCGGCCGGCGGCCATGCTGATCAGCCTGATCACCGCGTACGCGCTGTTGGCCGAGTCGATGATCGCGGGCATGTCGCAGCTCAACTGGCACCTGTCCTGGTGGGAGTGGCACGTCCTGCTCACCCTGGCCTTCGTGTTCGTGGGTTACAGCGCGTACCTGCAGTTCAGGCGGGAGGGGTCGAGCGCGGGCCTGTTCGACTCGGTGGCGCTGTCGGCCACGGTGCGGCGCATCCAGCGCGACTATGACGAGGCGCTGGAGGAGCTGGTCGAGCACGTACGCCGGGGCGAGCCGCTGGCCGCGACCCGGCTGTCGGGCAAGTTCCGGCTCAACGAGGGGCAGGCGGCGGTGCTCGACCGGGCGGGCGAAGCGCTGGCCAACGAGCGGGAGCTGTCGGAGCGGCTGGCCGCGCTGGTGGCGGTGAGCGCGCAGACCAAGGTCGGGCTGCCGGAGAACGAGCTGCTGACGGTGTCGCTGGAGCGGGTGCGGCAGGCGTACGGGGACGTCAAGATCGCTCTGGTCTCGGAGGGCAGGACGCAGATCGGCTCGCGCGACTACGCCTTCACCGACGGCAACCCGATCAGGCGCGACCAGCTCCTGGCCTTCCCCCTGACAGTGAAGGGCAACCTGGCGGGCGTGCTGGAGGTGCCGGTCGGGCGCACCACCCAGGACGAGGCGCTGGCCGCCACGCTGGCCGGGCAGTTGTCGATCTCGCTGGAGAACGCCCGCCTCTACCAGGAGCTGCACACGCTCTTCCACCAGTACATGTCGCCGGACGTGGCCAACGCGCTGCTCGCCGACCCCGCGCAGGCGGCGCTGGGCGGCCAGCTCAAGGAGCTGACCGCGCTCTTCGCCGACCTCAAGGGCTTCACCACGTTCTCGGAGAAGGTCACGCCCGGCGAGATCGTCGAGATGCTGAACCGCTACCACACGGCCGCCGTCCCCTGCATCCTGAACAACGGCGGCACCATTGTGCAGTTCGTCGGCGACGCGCTGCTCGCCCTGTTCAACGCCCCCGCCACGCAGGACGGGCACGCGCGGCAGGCCTGCAAGGCGGCGCTGCAGATGCAGCGGGCCGCCGCCGAGATCGCCGAGGAGATGGCCTGGAAGGTCGACACGGTGGAGTGGCCGACGTTCCGGGTGGGCGTCAACACCGGGCCCGCGCTGGTCGGCAACATCGGCAGCCCCGAGCTGCGCGGCTTCAACGCCATGGGCGACGCCGTGAACGTGGCCGCCAGGCTCCAGACCCTGGCCGAGCCGGGCACGGTGGTGATCGGGGAGACGACGTACCGGCAACTGGGCGACGGCGCGCGGGTGAACTCCCTCGGGCCGCTCAACCTCAAGGGCAAGGAGGAGCTCGTCACGGCCTACGTTCTGACCGAAATGGAATAGTAGGGCGGTCCAGGTACCGACATAATCGGGCGCATGGATTCAGAGCCCGGAGAGTTCCTGACCATGCTCACCGCCGAGGAGGTCGAGGCGCTGCGCTCGGCCGGTCGGCTGCGGCGCTGGGACCGGGGCACGACCATCATGACCGAGGGCGACACCTCCGACTGGGTGCTCGTGCTGATGGAGGGCAGGGTCAAGTGCTCCTCCCACACGAGCAGCGGCACCGAGGTGGTGCTGGCCGTACGCGGGCCGGGCGCGCTGCTCGGCGAGCTGTCGGCCATCGACGGCTCACCCCGCTCGACCACCGTGACGGCGCTGGAGCCGATCGCCGGCCTCGTGGTGCGTGACTTCTCCGGCTTCCTGGAGACCCACGGGCGCATCGCCGTGCTGCTCATGCAGCTCATCAGCAACAAGCTGCGCGACTCCGACCGCAAGCGCATCGAGTACGGCGCCTTCGACACCACGGGGCGGGTGGCGACCCGGCTGCTGGAGCTGGCCGACCGGTACGGGGAGAAGACCAACAGCGGCGTGCGGGTGGCCCTGCCCCTGTCGCAGGACGAGCTGGCCGGCTGGACCGGCGCCTCCCGCGAGGCCGTCAGCAAGGCGCTGCGCACCCTGCGGGACCGAGGCCTGATCGAGACCGGCAGGCGGCGCGTGGTGATCCACGATCTCGAAGGGTTGCGCAAGCGAGCAAGGTGACCCCTGGGGAGAAACCGGACGTACGCCGTACGTCATAGTGGAGGGCATGGTCGCACTCACCCCCCAGGACGACACCCGGATGCGTTACGCCTGGCAGGTGTGCGCGGTCACCAGCCTGGGCCTCGTCCTCATCGGCATCGCCGGCAGCACGCTGAACGTGGCGCTGCCGACCGTGGTGCGGCACTTCCACGCGGACGCCCTGGAGTCGAACTGGATCCTCCTGTCGTTCCTGCTGGTCAACACGGCGAGCCTGGTGTTCTTCGGCCGCGTGGCCGACCTGCTCGGCAGGCGTGAGGTGTACCTGGCGGGGTTCGCGCTGTTCACCGTGGCCTCGCTGCTGGCCGGGCTGTCGCCGTCGGTGTGGTTCCTGATCGCGATGCGCGTGTTACAGGCGATCGGCGCCGCGATGATCCTGGCGAACGGCACCGTCATCATCACCGACGCCTTCCCGCCCGACCGGCTCAGCCAGGGCATGGGCGTCTACATCGGCACGCTGTCGGTGGCCCAGCTCGCCGGGCCGACGCTCGGCGGCCTGATCGCCGAGGCGGCCGGCTGGCAGTGGATCTTCTGGGTGAACGTGCCCGCCGGGCTGCTGGCGCTGGGCGTGGGCGCGGCCATCTTACGGAAGATGCCCAGGCAGCCGAAGGAGCCGGTGGACGGGCTGGGCAACGTGCTGGTGTTCGCGGCGCTGTCGGCGCTGCTGCTGGCCCTGTCCACGGCCGGGTCGAGCGGGCTGTCCAGCCCCGTCGTGCTGGTGGGGGCGGGCCTGTTCGTGCTGCTGGTGCCGCTGACCGTATGGGCCGAGCGGCGGGCCCCCAACCCGGTGCTGGACCTGCGGCTGTTCGGCGGGCGGCTGCTGACCTGCGCGAACCTGGCCTCCTTCTGCAACGCGCTGGCCCGTTCCGCGCTGATCCTGGTGGTGGCGCTGTACTTCCAGGCCGCCAGGGGCGTGGACGCGTTCGAGGCGGGGCTCAGCGTGCTGCCCGTGCCGGTCGGGATCGGGCTGGCCTCGCCGATCGTGGGCCTGCTGGGGCAGCGGGTCTCGCCGTACGCGCTGTCGATCGGCGGCGCGGTGCTGAGCGCGGCCGGGCTCGGCACGCTGATGCTGACGGCCGACCCCGCCACGCCGTACTGGGTGATCGGGATCGGCTTGTTCGTGGCGGGCTGCGGCAGCGGAACGTTCCTGACGGGCAACACCACGCAGGTCATGCGGGCACTGCCGGCCGGCAGCCTGGGCGTGGTCAACGGCTTCCGCGTCATGGTGATGAACGTCGGCATCGTGATCAGCGTCGGCCTGTCGCTCAGCGTGCTGACCGCCTCGGTGGGGCCGGCCGTGCGCGCCCAGGTGTACGCGGGCACCCTGTCCACGCTGTCACCGGTGGCGGTGGGCCAGCTCATGGACGGGTTCCAGCGGGCGTACGCGGTGCTGTTCTGCGTCGCGCTGCTCGGCGCGCTGCTGGCCGCCTTCGCCCGGCCTCAGAGCGCGGCGGCCAGGCGGGACTCCACGTCGCGGTAGCGGGCGACGGGCACGAGGTGCACGCCGGCGAAGGCGCCGGAGTCGCGCAGCGCGAGGACCTGCTCGCAGGCCGCCTCCACCCCCGCCATGCGGTCCGCCGCCACCGCCTCGATCAGCTTCTCGGGCAGCGCGATGTCCGGGATCGCGGCGGCCAGGGTGCGCGCGTGCCGCTCGCTGGCCAGCACCATGACGCCGGCGTAGACGGGCACGTCCACCGGGTGCTCCTCGCGCCAGCGCAGCTGCTCCTCGACGGAGAAGCTGACCTGCGAGAACAGGAAGTCGGCCGTACGCTTCCAGGCGGGCAGCGGGCGCAGCCCGGCGGCGGCCCCCACGCGGAAGCCGGGCGAGAAGGCGCGCGCCTCGTCGATCATCGAGCGCACGTTCAGGTCGCTCGTCCGGTTGCCGCTGGTGGGCTTGTCACCGTAGACGAACAGGAACTGGTCCACCCCGTACGCCGCCGCCGTCAGCAGGTCGCGGCGCAGGCCCAGCAGGTTGCGGTCGCGCGAGTTGAGACAGGCGATGCCGCGCCCGCCCATGGCCTCGACCTCGTGCGCCACGGCCACGCTGGAGACCGTCGCGCGGCCGATGTGGTTGTCGGGGATGAGGAACGCCGAAGCGATCTTGCTCATGGTGCCGATCTGGTGCCGTACGTGCTTCAGATCGGGCTTGGTCGGGGGTTCGATCTCGCAGATCAGCTCGAAGGGCATGGACCGGACTCTAACGTCTGGCCGCGAGCGCCTCGATGCCGCCCAGCACGAGGTCGACGCCGAACGTGTCGTACAGCACCGGGTCCGTGCCGTTCACCAGCGGCCCGGCCATCTCCACCAGGTACGGGTAGCGGTCCGCGGGCAGCGTCTGCAACCCGACCTGCTTGGCCCTGACCCGCTCCGCCCTATCGGGCTCGGCCTGCCCGTGGACGGGCGCGTCGGCGATGGCGATGGCGCTCTGCAGCAGGTACTTGGTGATCAGGCAGCTCTCGTCCACGCCGAACCCGGCGGCGCGGGCCAGCCCGAGCGCCTGGTCCCAGACGGCCAGGAAGCTCGGCACCGCGACCGGGTCGATCTGCTCCAGCACGTTCTTGGCGCAGGGGTGCGTGCGCAGCGTCCTGATCAGGCCCTCGGCCAGGTCGCGGAGCTGGGCCTGCCAGGGCCGGTCGTCGGCGGGCCCTGGCGCGAAGCCGCCGATCAGGTGGTCGGCCATGCCGATGAGCAGTTGCTCCTTGTTCTTGTAGTGCCAGTAGAGGGCCATCGGAGTGACGCCCAGGTCCGTGGCCAGGCGGCGGATGGTCACGGCGTCGAGGCCCTCGGTGTCGCCGATCTCCAGGGCCCGCTCGGCGATCGCCTGCGCGGTCAGTTTTCCCATCACGGTTGACAACTATACGACGTACAAGTTCCACTATACGACGTACAAGTACGCTGTATAGGAGGAACCGTCATGCGTTGGTGGGCACTGGTCGCGGTGACCCTGGGCACCTTCATGACCTATTTGGATAACAACGTGGGGAACGTCGCGTTGCCGACGATCCAGCGGGAGCTGGGGCTGACGATCTCCGGCCTGGAGTGGATCGTGAGCTCCTACATCCTGGTCTTCGCCGGGCTCATGCTGGCCGGCGGGCGGCTCGCGGACGTGCTGGGCGCCCGCAGGGTGTTCCTCGGCGGGCTGGCCGTCTTCACGCTGGCCTCGCTGGCCGCCGGGCTGGCCACCTCGGGCGGGATGCTGATCGCCGCGCGGGCCGTGCAGGGCGTCGGCGCCGCGCTACTGACGCCGACCACGCTGGCGCTGATCACCCAGCTCTTCCCCGATCCCGCCGAGCGCGGCCGGGCGGTGGGCATCTGGAGCGCGTCGGGGGCGCTGTCCATGGCGCTCGGGCCCACCCTGGGCGGCCTCATCAGCGAGAACCTGCACTGGGGCTGGATCTACCTGATCAACGTGCCGATCGGCGTGGTCACCGGCGGGCTCGCGCTGTGGGCCGTGCGGCCCGCCTTCACGCGGGTGCGCCGCGGCCTCGACCTGCCGGGCCTGGCCCTGTCGGCGCTGGCCCTGTTCGCGCTGACGTTCGCGCTCATCGAGGGCGAGAGCCTCGGCTGGGCCTCGGCGCCGATCCTGGCGGCGTTCGGCGCGTTCGCCGCGGCGGCCGCGCTGTTCGTGCTGGTCGAGACGCGGGCCGCCGAGCCGATGATCGCGGTCTCGCTGTTCAGGTCGCGCGTCTTCACCGGCGGCGTGCTGACCAGCGGCATCTGGTCGTTCGGGGTGTTCGGCATCTACTTCTTCAGCGCCCTGTGGCTGCAGAACGTGCTCGGCTTCTCGCCCACCCAGGCAGGCGCCTCGTTCGTGCCGATGGCGCTGGTCATGGGCGTCATGGCGATCCTGTCGCAGCAGGTCAGCGCGCGGCTGGGCATCGGCCGCACGGTCGCGCTGGGGATGGCGCTGATGGGAATCGCGATCTACCTCATCTCGCGCGTCGGCGCCGACGGCGACTTCACCGACGTCGCCCCCTGGTTCATCCTGTACGGCCTCGGCGGCGGCCTGCTCGTCCCCCTGACCTCGGCCATCCTGAACGGCATGCCCAAGGAGCGCTCAGGCGTCGCCTCGGGCGTGCTCAACGTCTCCCGCGAGGTCTTCGGCCTGCTCGGCATCACCGTGCTGGGGGCGCTGCTGACAGCCAGGCAGAACGCGAGCGGCCTGCCGCCGCTGCCCGCCTTCCTCGACGGCTACCGGTTCACGCTGGTCGTCGCCGCGGTCGTGGTGCTGGCGGCCATCCCGGTGGCGCTCTACTCGCTGCGCCCCCGGCCGGAGACCATGGAGCCTCAGGCCGCCACCACCCCGGAGACCGTCGGGTCCTCGAACTGAGTGCGGTACAGCTCCTCGTAGCGGCCCCCGGCTGCGAGCAGCTCGGCGTGCGTGCCGCGCTCGACCACCCGGCCGTCCTCGATCACCAGGATCAGGTCGGCGGCCCGGACGGTGGACAGCCGGTGCGCGATCACCACGGCGGTCCTGCCTTCGAGCGCCTCGCCCAGCGCCGCCTGCACGGCCGCCTCGGAGGTGGAGTCGAGCGCCGCGGTGGCCTCGTCCAGGATCACCACGCGCGGCCTGGCCAGCAGCAGGCGGGCGATCGTCAGCCGCTGGCGCTCGCCGCCCGACAGCCGGTAGCCGCGCTCGCCCACCATCGTGTCGAGCCCGTCGGGCAGCGACCTGATGAGCGTGGCCAGCCGGGCGCGGGTGAGGGCGTCCCAGATCTCCTCCTCGCTCGCCTCCGGCCTGGCCAGCAGGAGGTTGGCGCGGATCGTCTCGTGGAAGAGGTGGCCGTCCTGGGTGACCATGCCGAGGGTGTCGCGGATGGAGTCGGCGCTCAGGTCACGGACGTCCACGCCGCCCAGCCGGACGGCGCCCGAGTCCACGTCGTACAGGCGGGGCAGGAGCTGCGCGATCGTGGACTTGCCCGCGCCGGACGAGCCGACCAGCGCCACCATCTGCCCGGGCTCGGCCCGGAACGAGACGCCGTGCAGCACCTCGACGCCGCCGCGCGTGTCGAGCGTGGCCACCTCCTCCAGCGAGGCCAGCGAGACCTTGTCGGCCGAGGGGTAGGCGAAGCGCACGTCGTCGAACTCGACCGTGACGGGCCCGTCCGGCACCTCGCGGGCGTCCGGCTTGTCCTGGATGAGCGGCTTGAGGTCGAGCACCTCGAAGACCCGCTCGAAGCTGACGACCGCGCTCATCACGTCCACGCGGGCGCTGGCCAGGGCCGTCAGGGGCGCGTACAGGCGGGTGAGCAGCATGGCCATCGACACCAGCGCGCCGGGCGCGAGCTGGCCCGCCAGCGCGTAGAAGCCGCCGAGCCCGTACACCAGGGCCAGCGCCAGCGCCGAGACCAGCGTCAGCGCGGTGACGAAGGCCGACTGGGTCATGGCCGAGCGCACCCCGATGTCGCGCACGCGGCGGGCCCTGCTGGCGAACTCGGCCGACTCGTGCGCGGGCCGGCCGAACAGCTTGACCAGCGTCGCGCCCGGCGCGGAGAAGCGCTCGGTCATCTGGGTGCCCATGGCCGCGTTGTGGTCGGCCGCCTCGCGCCGCAGCCGCGCGATCCTGGTGCCCATCCGCCGGGCGGGCAGCACGAACACGGGCAGGAGCAGCAGCGCCAGCAGCGTGATCTGCCAGGAGATGCCGATCATCGCGACGAGCGTCAGCATCAGCGTCACGAGGTTGCCGACCACGCCGGACAGCGTGTCGGTGAAGGCCCGCTGGGCGCCGATCACGTCGTTGTTCAGCCGGCTGACCAGGGCGCCGGTGCGGGTGCGCATGAAGAACGCGACCGGCATCCGCTGGACGTGGTCGAAGACGGCCGTACGCAGGTCGAGGATCAGGTCCTCGCCCAGCCCCGCCGACAGCCACCGGTTCAGCAGGCCGAGCCCCGCCTCCGCGATCGCCAGACCGGCGATCGCCAGCGCCACCGTCACGACCACGCCGATCGGCTCGCCGGTGAAGATGGCGTCCACCACCCGGCCCGCGAGCAGCGGCGCCCCGACCGCCAGGCCCGCCGTCACCACGCTGAGCAGCAGGAAGAAGGAGATCTTGCGGCGGTGCGGGCGTGCGAAGGCGCCGATACGCCGGAGCGTCGCCCTGGACACAGAGCGACGCTCGGGCTTGTTGTTCATCGAGTACAGCTGGTGCCAGGCGGTCACTTCCATGCTCATGGCATGGACGCTACGGCCTCAAGTTAAGTTGAGGTCAAGCGCCGATCTTCTTGTTCCTGGCGTGCCAGACCACGGCCACCGACGGGCGCGGCTGGCTGCTGCCGCCGTCGGGCCAGTGGCTGCTCGGGGTCTCGGGGCTGGCGTCGTCCGTCTCACCGGGGTGCTGCACCGCCACGAAGACGCTGCGCTGGTCGTCGGAGACGAGCGGGCCGCAGGTCTCGGCGCCGATCGGCACGGTGAGGAACTGACGCACGTAGCCGCGCTCCTTGCCCCTGACCGGCATCACGAACAGGCCGTCGTTCTTCTCCAGGGCGTTGCCGTCCGTGGAGATCCACAGGTTGCCGTCCTTGTCGAACGTCACGTTGTCCGGGCAGGAGATCGGCGAGACCTTGGTCTTGTCGAAGCCGGCGAAGTAGGTGGCGGGGTCGTTCGGGTCGCCGCAGACCAGCGGGAGCGACCAGGCGAACGTCTGCTCGCCCGCGTCGTTGCGCCGCTCCACGATCTCCAGCACGTGGCCGTGCTTGTTGGAGGGACGCGGGTTGGCCTCGTCCACCTGGGCGGCGGTGCGGTTGGTGTTGTTGGTCAGGGCCACGTAGACGCCGCCGGTGACCGGGTTGCGCTCCACGTCCTCCGGGCGGTCCATCTTCGTCGCGCCGCCCTCCACCTTGTCGGCAGCCGAACGGGTGTAGACCAGGACCTCCTGGGCGGTCATCCCGTCCACGAACGACCTGTTGCCCGAGACCAGCGGCTTCCACTCGCCGTAGCCGTCGAACTGGCCGTCGGAGGGCAGCTTGCCGGAGCCGTCCAGCTCGGCGGCCGGGCTGTCGCCGGTGAACTTGGCCACGTACAGGGTGCCCTCGTCCAGCAGCGCCCGGTTGTGGCGGTCGAAGCCGGGGATGTAGCGGTCCTTGGAGACGAACTTGTAGATGTACTCGAAGCGCGAGTCGTCGCCCATGTAGACGACCAGGCGGCCGTCGCGGGCCAGCGTCGTCGTGGCGGCCTCGTGGGCGAAGCGGCCGAGCGCGGTGCGCTTGATGGGCGTCGAGTCGGGGTCGAACGGGTCGATCTCCACGATCCACCCGAACCTGTTGACCTCGTTCGGGTGCTTGGCCAGGTCGAAGCGCTCCTCCACGCGGTCGAACCGGCGGCTGGAGGAGGGGGTGCCGGTGGTGATCGAGTAACGCGTGATGTAGAGCTTCTGCGCCTCTGGCACCTTGTCGCCGTTGACGAAGTACTGGTTGAAGTTCTCCTCGGCGGTCAGCACCGTGCCCCACGGGGTGGTGCCGCCCGCGCAGTTGTTCAGCATGCCGATGGGCGTGGTGCCCTTCGGGTCGGCGGCCGTCTTGAGCAGGTCGCTGCCGGCGGCGGGGCCGCTGAAGCGCATCGGGGTCTGGGCGGTGATGCGCCGGTTGTAGCGGCGGCGGCCCTTGGTGACCAGCTTCCACTGACCGGTGTTGCCGGCGCGCTCGATCTCCACGACCGAGCCGCCGTGCGCGGCCAGCCCGATCCTGATCTGCTCCTCGGTCGCGGCCGTGCCCCCGGTGTAACCGCGGAACATCAGGCTCTCGTCGGAGTACTCGTGGTTGACCCACATCAGGGCGCGGTCGCGGCCCATCGGGAACACGGTCACGAAGTCACAGTTGTAGCCGAACTGCTTGCTCTGGGCGTCGGCGGTCTGGTTCTCGAAGTCGAACGCCGGCGCGTCGGGCAGCACCGGGTCGCCCCAGCGCACGACCACGGAGGACTGGTAGCCGTCCGGGATGGTCAGCGCGTCATCCGTGTTCGGCTGCACGGGGGTGAAGCGGATGTCACTGCCGCCACCGCCGTTCCAGCCCCTGGCGGCCGCCTCGGGCTCGTCGGCCAGGGCCGGCACGGCGCCCGCCACGCCCGCGCCCACCACGACGGCGCCGAGCGCGCCGGCGCGCAGCACGCCGCGCCGCGACAGCGCCTCCTTCACCACGTCGCCGAAGTAGGCGTTGTCAGTGGTGTTGGCCACGTCATGCGCGCACGCGTTTCCGCAGCGGAACTGACAGGTCAACGCGGAACGGCCACCTTTGTGCGGGGTGGAGAGCAGCGGCAGCAGCCGCGGCCCCGCGTTGGGGTTCGCCACAGGTCCTCCAGATATGTGCGCGGTTGTACCGCCGGGAGGCTACGTTCGCTGTCGAAACCGGAGGTGAACGAAGACCTCCGTCTCGATGAACGCTTCCCGGGAGAGAATGGCGGGGTGCCACCACGCAAGATGGACCAGGAGAAGCTGAGGGCGGCCCTCGACGGCCAGCTCGTCGCGCTCGACGAGCCCGCCTACGACGGGCCCGCGTCCGGGCTGGCCGGCGCGCTCGTGGCCGCCGTGCTGGCGGCCTACGACCGGGGGCTGCGGCCCGAGCGCGACGCGGCCAGGATGGCGGTGCGCCACCTGCTCGACAGGCTGGCGAGCACGGCGCCCGGGCGGACGGTCGAGGTGCGGGTGCCGCCGTACGCCGCCGTGCAGGCCATCGAGGGGCCCCGGCACACGCGCGGCACGCCGCCCAACGTGGTCGAGATGGATGGGCGGACCTGGATCGAGCTCGCGCTCGGGCGGCTGACCTGGGACGAGGCCATGGCCAACGGCGCGGTGTCGGCCAGCGGCGCCCGAGCCGACCTATCCGGATATTTGCCGCTTTAGCGGGTGCCGCTCATCCACGGGAACTTGCTCTCGAAGCATCGGTCCGCGAGCTGGCCCGGCAGGTGGGCGCACTCCTGCACCACGTTCCAGAACCAGATGGCCACGATCGCGAACAGGATCAGCGACAGGACGCTGATCGCGATGCCGGCCAGGGCGCGGCCCTTGCCCGCGTGCTTGGCCAGCGCCACCCAGCCGAAGACGATCGACAGGATCGCGGTGATCAGGCCGGTGAAGCAGACGAACACCAGGAAGGGGCTGGCTACGCCGAGCACGAGGGAGGCCGTGGCCAGGCCGCTGCCCGGCTTCTCCTGCTCGTACTGGCCGTATTGCCCGTACTGGCCTGGCTGACCGTACTGGCCTGGCTGTCCCGACTGTCCCGGCTGGCCTGGCTGGCCGTACTGGCCGTACGGGGTCTGCTGGCCGTACGGGGTCTGCCCCTGGCCGTACTGGCCCGCCGGGGAGCCGTAGGGGGCTCCTGGGGGCGGGGGCGGCGGGTAGCCGGGCGGGCCGCCGTACGGGCTGGAGGGTGTCGTGCCCGGGACCGTCGGGTCCTGCTCCGGCTGGTCGCCCTGCTCGTAGCGGGAGGGCTCCGGCCTGGCGGGCGGCTCCTCCTGCGGCGGCGGGCCGCCCCAGCCCGGGTAGGACGGGGTGGCGCCGGGGATCGGGTACACCTGGGTCGCCTCGGGGTCGCCCTCGGCGGGGCCCGGGGTCTCCGGTGAGGTGGGCAGGTCGGGATGGGGCGGGCCGCCGGCCGGCCTGGGCTCGTGCGTCGGCGGCGCGTCGGGGCGGGGCACCACGGGCGGCGCGGGCGCGATCGGCTCCTCCGCACCCGGCCCCCGTCCGGGAACGCCCTCCCGCTCCGGGCCTCGTCCGGGAACGCCCTCCGGCTCCGGGCCTCGATCGGGCGTGATGCCCGGAGTCGGGCTGCCGCCGGGGGCCGCGCCTCCGGTGGGGCCGGTGCCGGGAGGGCCGCCTGCGGACCACTCCTCGGGCTCCTGGTCGCCGCCGGTCGGGCCGCTCTCGTAGGAGCGTGGCGTCAGGTCGCCCTCGTGCGGGCCCGGCCACCGCTCACCGGCGCCCGGCTCGCTCTCGCCGGGGCGCCGTTCGGGCGGCCGCTCGTCCTCCGGAAGCGTGCCCTCGCTCCACCAGTCGGGCTCGTGCTGGGGCGGCTCGCTCTCCGGCCGGCCCTCCTGCGGCCGGTCGCCGTGCGGGCGCTGCCCCTCGCGGGGCTCGTTCGGGTCCTCAGGTGTGGTCACGTCTGCGTCTCCCGAGGGTCTGCATGCCGGATACTTCACCCTTTCGCGGAAGCCGTCGGCTAAACCACGCGACACGGTAAGAGGCCGCTCATCCTTGGGTCACCATGCGCCAAAGCACCAGGCGGGAGGCAAGATGAGTGCATGCTGGACGAGACCCTGACGTACGCGCTCATCAAGCTCATGAAGGCCCACCGCAACCAGCTCGCCGCCGCGCTGGTCCCGCTGGGCCTGCACGTGGGCCAGGAGCTGCTGCTCAACCAGCTGTGGCGCGAGGACGGCCTGACGCAGGGCGAGCTGATCGCCAGGCTGGGCGTCGAGCCGCCGACCGTCACCAAGACCCTCCAGCGCCTGGAGCGCGCGGGTTTCGTCCACCGGGCCCCCGACCCCGACCGCCCCCGGATCGGCCGCGTGTACCTCACCGACGAGGGCAAGGCCCTGCGCGAGCCGGTGGAGGGCATCTGGACCCAGCTCGACGAGGACCTCCAGCGCGGCTTCACGGCCGAGGAGCGCGCGCTGCTGTCCCGGTTCCTGCGCGCCGCGCCCGACTTTCACTGCTAGCGAAACGCCCTTGCAGTCCGAAGGAGCCTCCAGTTAGCTGGCTAATTAGTCGGCTAACGAAGGAGCATACCCCGTGCACGTACTCATCACCGGCGGCTCGTCCGGCATCGGCGCCGCCACCGCGCTCGCGTACGCCAGAGCGGGCGCGGACGTCACGATCACCTACAATCGCGGCGCGGACCGCGCCGCCGAGGTCGTCAAGCGCGTCGAGGAGACCGGCGTCCGGGGCGCGGCCGTCCACCTCGACCTGGAGGACCACGCCACCATCGCGCCCGCCGTGGCGCAGGCGGGCCCGGTGGACGCGCTCGTGGCCAACGCCGTCCGCTGGGGCGGGATCCAGCCGGGCAGCGTGGCGTTCGAGGACGTCCCTGCCGCCGAGTGGTCGGCCATGATGCACGCCAACGTGGTCGGCAACGCCCTGCTCGTCCAGGCGGTGCTGCCGCAGATGCGGCGCAGGCGGTGGGGGCGGATCGTGCTCGTCTCGTCCGGCATCGCCGAGGAGGGCGTGCCGGGGCCCGGCCCGTACGGCACCGCGAAGATGGCCCTGCACGGCCTGGCCAGGGGCCTGGCCTGGGAGGCGGGCAGGGACGGCATCCTGGTGAACGTGGCCGTCGCGGGTCTCACGGTCACCGGCGTCCGCCCGTTCCCGCAGGAGGTCCTCGACCGGCTCGCGGCCCGCACGCCCAGCCGCAGGCTCTCCACCGCCGAGGACATGGCCGCGCTGATCGTCTTCCTCGGCTCGGCGGCCAACCACAACCTCACAGGAGAGATCATCCGGGACGGCTCGAATGCGGGCAGGTCAGCCCACGCGCTCTGATCTCACACCCGGGTGTGCGAGCACGGAAGCGGCCGACCTAAACTGAGGCATGTGCTGAAGGGCGACGGCCGGCTCGGCCATGACCTGGACCCCCACGACCGCGCACCCAAAGACGCCTGCGGTGTCTTCGGCGTCTGGGCTCCGGGCGAGGAAGTTTCCAAACTCACCTACTACGGGCTGTACGCGTTGCAGCACCGCGGCCAGGAGTCCGCGGGCATCGCGGTCAGCGAAGGCAGCCGCATTCTCGTCTACAAGGACATGGGGCTGGTCGCCCAGGTCTTCGACGAGTCGGTGCTCAGCACCCTGCGCGGCCACCTGGCCATCGGGCACTGCCGCTACTCCACGACCGGATCCAGTGTGTGGGAGAACGCGCAGCCCACGCTGAGCTCGACCGAGGTGGGCGGCCTGGCGCTGGCCCACAACGGCAACCTGATCAACACCCCGGAGCTGGCCGAGCGCCTGGCGCCCGGCTCCATCCGCGCCACCACCGACACCGAGGTCCTGACCACACTGCTCGCGCAGGATCGCAGCCGCTCGGTCGAGGACGCGGCCGCCGAGCTGCTCCCGCAGGTCAAGGGCGCCTACACGCTGGTGTTCATGGACGAGAAGACGCTCTACGCGGCCCGTGACCCGCAGGGCATCCGCCCGCTGGTCCTGGGCCGCCTGGAGCGCGGCTGGGTGGTCGCCTCGGAGACGGCCGCCCTCGACATCGTGGGCGCCACGTTCGTGCGCGAGGTCGAGCCGGGCGAGCTGCTCACGATCGACGAGCAGGGCGTCAGGTCCCGCCGCTTCGCGCTGGCGGAGCCGAAGGGCTGCCTGTTCGAGTACGTCTACCTCGCCCGCCCCGACACCACCATCGCCGGGCGCGGCGTCCAGGTCACCCGGGTCGAGGTCGGCCGCGTGCTGGCCCGCGAGCACCCGGTGGAGGCCGACCTGGTCATCCCCACGCCTGAGTCGGGCACGCCCGCCGCCGTGGGCTACGCCCAGGAGAGCGGCATCCCCTACGGCCAGGGCCTGGTGAAGAACTCCTACGTGGGCCGCACGTTCATCCAGCCCTCGCAGACCATCCGCCAGCTCGGCATCCGGCTCAAGCTCAACCCGCTGCGCGAGGTCGTGGAGGGCAAGCGCCTGGTCGTCGTGGACGACTCGATCGTGCGCGGCAACACCCAGCGCGCCATCGTCAAGATGTTGCGCGAGGCGGGGGCGCGCGAGGTGCACGTCCGCATCTCCTCGCCGCCCGTGAAGTGGCCGTGCTTCTACGGCATCGACTTCGCCACCAGGGCGGAGCTGATCGCGGGGTCGCTGTCGGTCGAGGAGATCCGCGCCTCGCTGGGGGCCGACACGCTGGGGTACATCTCGCTGGAGGGCCTGACCGAGGCCACCACGATCCCGGCCGACCGGCTCTGCCGGGCCTGCTTCACGGGCGAGTACCCGATCCCGATCGACCAGGACAACGTGGGCAAGTTCGTGTTGGAGAGCAAAGCGTGAGAGAGCGCGGCGAACGAACCATCAGACGCAGCAGTGCAGTGCTCGCACTGCCGACGAAGGAGGCCCCGTGAGCACCTATGAGGCCGCCGGGGTCGACATCGAGGCGGGCGAGCGTGCCGTCGAGCTGATGAAGGACAAGGTGGCGCGCTCGCGGCGGCCCGAGGTGGTCGACGACGCCAGCGGCTTCGCCGGCCTCTTCGACGCCTCCGCCCTGCTGAAGTACCGGCGCCCGCTGCTGGCGACCTCCACCGACGGCGTGGGCACCAAGGTCATGATCGCCCAGCAGTACGGCAAGCACGACACGATCGGCATCGACCTGGTCGGCATGGTCCTCGACGACCTCGTGGTCTGCGGGGCCGAGCCGCTGTTCATGACCGACTACATCGCCTGCGGCAAGGTGGTGCCCGAGCGCATCGCCGAGATCGTCGGCGGCGTGGCCGAGGGCTGCCGCCTGGCCGGGGCCGCGCTGGTGGGCGGCGAGACGGCCGAGCACCCGGGCGCGATGGGCGCCGACGAGTACGACCTGGCCGGGGCGGGCACCGGCGTGGTGGAGGCCTCCGCCATGCTCGGGCCGGAGCGGGTGGCCGCCGGTGACGTGGTGCTGGCCATGGCCTCCTCGGGGGTGCACTCCAACGGCTACTCGCTGGTCCGCCACGTGCTGCGGGAGGCCGGCCTGTCACTCGACACCGTGCTGCCCGAGCTGGGGCGGCCGCTGGGCGAGGAGCTGCTGGAGCCGACGCGCATCTACTCGCTGCACTGCCTGGAGCTGGCCAGGGCGGTCGAGGTGCACGCCTACGCGCACATCACGGGGGGCGGGATCGAGAGCAACCTCTCGCGTTCGCTGCCCGCGCAGCTCGACGCGCTGCTGGACCGCTCGTCGTGGACGCCGCCGGCGGTCTTCGGCGTGCTGTCGTCGTACGGGCGGATCGCGCAGCGCGACATGGACCGCACGTTCAACCTCGGCGTCGGCATGGCGGCCGTGCTGCCCGCCGGCGCGGCCGACGAGGCCATCCGGCTGCTGGCCGGGCGCGGTCTGGACGCCTGGGTGATGGGCGAGATCGTGCCGGGCAGCGGGCAGGCCCGCTACCGCTGACGCACCTCGGGGTCAGGCGCCCACGCGGCGCCTGGCCCTCCACCTGCGGAGGCGGCGCGCGTCATGCGGCGCAGCGACGCACATCACGTGACTCGACGCAGGGGCGACCCGCGTCGAGCCCGAGGCGCGACGCGCACCCAGCCCGCACAGAGCGTGGAGCCGGACGCGCGGGGCCCGGCGCACGCAGAAGTGGACGCATCACGAAACGATCGTGATGCGCCCTGCTTCTTTCCGACACACGTGACGAAAGCCCCACGGTTGCCCGTGGGGCCCGACGAGCGTGAGCGAGGATCCCGGCATCTGCGCCACCGGGCCCTCGGCCACATCACTCAGGAGAACGGCTATCGACGGCCGGACGTACGGTCATCGTCGTCGTCTCCGGCGCCATAGTCATCGGCGTAATCGGCATAGCGATCCGCCAGCTCATCGTTGAGGTCGTCGGCGTCGTCATTGCGGCTGGAGTCTCCGACCCCGAGTTCGTCGCGAAGACGGTCAAGATCCGTGCCACCGCTGTTGTACTTCAGCTGGCGAGCAACCTTGACCTGCTTGGCCTTTGCTCGGCCGCGCCCCATTGGCTCGACCCCCTCGTGTGGGGTCGTCCCCGACCCCTCGTCGCTAACGCACCACACACTGACGCCGCCTGACTACGGGCGTCAGCCTATCGTTCGCCTATTACCGTACCTGTTTTGTGCCCAGCTCGGTACGTCGTATGGGCGCGGGGCGTCAGTGGCCTAGCCAAATGGCCCTAATACGCCCGACTTCCGACATTCTGCGCTCGGCCAGCCTATCTGCTGCGACCGCGGGTGGAACGCCCTCATCGGCCGCGATTTGGAAGATCTTCAGAGTCGTGTCGTAGATCCGGGTCGCCTTCGACCTGGCCCGCTCCATGTCGAACCCGCCGATCTCGTCGGCGACCTGGATCACGCCGCCGGAGTTGACGACGTAGTCGGGTGCGTACAGGATGCCACGTTCGGCGAGTTGCTTCTCCACGCCGGGATGGGCGAGCTGGTTGTTGGCCGCGCCGCAGACGATCTTCGCGCGCAGCGTGGTCACCGAGTCGTCGTCGAGCGCCCCGCCCAGCGCGCACGGGGCGAACACGTCGATGTCGGCGGCCATCAGGGCGCGCGCGTCGGCCACCACGTCGACCTCCGGGTGCCGCGCCCGGACCCGCTCGACCGCCTTGGGGTCCACGTCGCAGACCACCACCTCGGCGCCGTCCTCGCGCAGCAGCCCGACCAGGCGGTGCCCCACCTTGCCGACCCCCTCCACGCCGACCCGCCTGCCGTGCAGTGACGGCGTGCCGTAGACCCGCTCGGCCGAGGCCCGCATGCCCTGGAACACGCCGAACGCCGTCAGGATCGAGGAGTCGCCCGCCCCGCCGTGGGCGAGCGTGCGGCCGGTGACGTGGCGCGACTCACGGGCCACGATGTCCATGTCCTCGCTGTAGGTGCCCACGTCGCAGGCGGTGATGTAACGGCCGCCGAGCGACTCGACGAACCTGCCGTACGCGCGAAGCAGCGCCTCGCTCTTGTCACGGGCCGGGTCGCCGATGATCACGGCCTTGCCCCCGCCCAGGTCGAGGCCGGCCAGCGCGTTCTTGTACGCCATGCCCTTGGCCAGGTTGAGCACGTCGGCCAGGGCCGCGGACTCGCTCTCGTAGGGATAGAACCTCGTGCCACCCAGGGCCGGGCCCAGCGCCGTGTTGTGGATGGCGATGATGGCACGCAGGCCGCTCTGCTCGTCGGCGCAGAAGACGACCTGCTCGTGAACGTCTTTGTGAGACGCTCCGAAGACGTCGGTCACGGTAGTGACTCCCTGTCCGGTCCGCCGCACCGTCGCGGCGGAGATCACCTCACAGAGTAGTAAGCCTCGACGGTGCACGCAGGTTCGCTTCGTGACACGATGCCTCCGTGCTGCCCTATGCCGCCTACCTCCGTGTCTATGAGCCACTGACCGCGTTCGCCGAGCCCGAGCGCAAGGTGTGGGCCGACTATGCCGACTCACGTGACCGCCCGCGGCGCGCGAACGCGCTCAATGCGGAGCACGGCGAGTCCGTCATGCGCCTGCTCGGCGTGCCCCCTCAACCCGTTCCCGCCCAGGAGAGCCCCAACGCCTATCTCCGGCGCGTTGAGGACCGGCTCTATGTCTGCCCTTGGCAAACCCGTTTGCGCTCGTGGCTGGCGTTCTCACGGCTTCGTGGCACCACTCCGGTGAAACTGATGGACCATCTCGTGCCCAAGGCGATCGCCGAGCAGACGGCCGACGACTTCGACCGCTACAAGCGGCAGGCCGGCTCCGACGCGTTGCGCACGCACATCCGCACCACGGCGTGGCACGTGCCGCCTTCGTGGTTCGTGCCGTTTGATGGAAACGAGCGCTGGCTGGTGCTCGGCTCCGCCAACCCGGGACAGGACGTGACCACCACTACGGGGCGTAACCTGATCTACGTCACCTCCATGGCCCAGGCCAGGAGGCGCACGGCGCGGGCGCTCAGCGTGCTGCGCAGGCACCTCGGCGACGTCGCGGCCAACTTCGACGTGGAGGACGTCGCCAGGTGGCTGGAGGAGTTCCACCCCCACTCGCTGGTGGAGCTCGACTACGGCGGTCTCGTCCACCTCATGGACGACGACGCGCTGCAGGCGGACCAGTCCGTCGCGGAGCTCTCAGCGGCTCTGACGGGCCTGGACACGGGTCAAGAAGAACTTGCCTACGCCATGTACCAGAGGGTCATCCTGCGGTGGAAGTCAATGCAACTGCTGGAATCTGCCAACTGAGCCCCAATACGGCCGTCTGACCTGCATGAGTAGGTCACGTCTCGCGGCTGCTCTCTTCTGCGAACTGAGTAGTTTGCCGTTTTCACTGCGATACCACGAACCGTGTCGCTAGAATCACCGAGCGTGACATGGCCACGGGGGCGGGCAGTTGGGTCAAAGAAGGGCTCGCCAATCGCTCTGCGTGGCGGTATGGTCACATCGGGTGATGCCGCATATGGCTCAGAAAAGCCGCACGCTCTGCGCCATAGGGGGACATCCGTGACACGCGCAAAGGCAGTCACAGGATCGCTACGCCGGTCCACACGGAGGAGAGGCCGCACAAATGTCAGCTCGTACACCCGAGGCCGAGCCACTGCTCACGCCCGCTGAGGTCGCGACCATGTTCAGGGTCGACCCCAAGACCGTTACGCGGTGGGCCAAGGCGGGCAAGTTGACGTCGATTCGTACCCTCGGCGGTCATCGGCGTTACCGGGAGACCGAGGTTCGCGCGCTGCTAGCGGGGATTCCGCAGCAGCGTTCCGAGTAGCGGGAAGGTCGGTCACCGACCTCAGGGGGGTTTTGAAGGGGTGGACCAGGTCGCCACTTGGCCCGGTCCACCGCTGTGACGATGGGGAGGTTGGCGCCGCCCGCGCCGGCGCCACTCTTCCCTGCCTTCCTGCCCACTCACCCCTTACCCCGGCGCCCCCGTCGCGACGCTACGCCAGCCGCTCCAGCAGCCCGGCGACCTCGCCGTCGTGCGCGGCGGCGACACCGAGCAGCGCGACCATGTGCTCCACCAGGAGCTTCTCCAGCATGGGCCGTTCGAGGTCGCGGTGCTCCAGCCAGTCGAGGCCGGCGGTCTCCACGGAGGCGATCCACGACCGCAGCGTCGTGCGCAGCACCGGGCTCGGCTCCTCGACGCCCATCTGCTTCTGGATCAGGCGGAACAGCCGCCTGCGCACCCCGTCGACGATCTCGCCGACCTCGCCCGTCCTGTTGGCCGGGCCGCCGCGCAGCAGCGCCGCGAAGCCCGCCGCGTGCTCCTCGACGAAGTCGAAGTAGCGCCGCAGCCCGGAGGCCAGCTCGTCGAGCGGCCTGCCGCCCCCCTGGGGCCGCAGCCGGGACTCCAGCTGCTCCGCCGCGCTCCTCAGCGCGGCCACGTAGAGCTCCTGCTTGCCGCCGAAGTAGTGGTAGACCAGGGCCCGCGAAGCGCCCGCCGCCGAGGCCACGTCGTCGATCGAGACGTCCTCCGCGTCGCGCGTGCTGAACAGCTCCAGCGCCGCCGCCATGAGCTCTTCACGCCGCCGGTCCACGCTGAGCCTGCGCCGCGCCGGCCGTGCCGTCTCGGCTGACTTCCCGGGTGTCACATCTGTACGGTATCCGACGCCCCACCCAATAGCTGACGTGGAAGCTTCCAGTCAATGACGGCCTTTCGCCCCTCAGGTTGAGCCAATCCGTAACGAAGGCCGTACCCTGCGGCGAACTCGATCGTTTGGTCAGACAGGTGCCCATATCCGCATCGCGGGGGAGACACATGTCAGGACCGCCCGTCAACACTTCAACCATCGCTGAGCTAAGAGAGGTAGACGCGCTGCCTCGGCCCAGACCCACCATCCGTAACGTCGCCGAACGAGCCGGCGTGTCGAAATCGCTGGTCTCACTCGTGCTGCGCGGATCCCCGCACGTGAGCGAGCACCGGCGCCAGGCCGTGCTGCAGGCCGCCCGCGAGCTCGGCTACCGGCCGAACGCGGTCGCGCGGAGCCTGGTGGAAGGCCGTACCCACCTGGTCGGCGCGCTCGTCGCCGACCTGCACAACCCGTTCTACGCGGAGTTCCTCGACGGCCTGCAGGAGAGCCTGCACGGCGACGGGCTGCGCATGCTGATCGGGAACAGCCAGTGGGACCCGGCGTTCGAGGACGAGGCCGTGGAGGCCTTCCTCGAGCTGCGGGTCGACGGGCTGGTCCTGCTCGGCATCCCGCCGACCAGCGAGACGCTGATCGAGGCCACCGCGTACACGCCCACGGTCGTCGTGGGGGAACGTGACATCGAGCTCGACGGCGTCGACATCGTGGTCGACGACGACCAGCTCGGCGCCCGCCTGGCCATCGACCACCTGGTCGAGCTCGGCCACAAGAGGATCGCGCACATCGAGGGCCGGCGATCGTCGCGCTGCGAGGGTTATCTCGTGGCGATGCGCAGGCACTCGCTGGCGCCGTACATCATGGTCGAGGCCGCTGACTCGACCGAAGAGGGCGGCAGGCAGGCGGCGACGGCGCTGCTGACCCGCGACCCCAGGCCCACGGCGATCTTCGCCGCCAACGACGTGGTAGCGCTCGGCGTGCTCTCCGCCGCGAGCGAGCTGGGCCTGCGCGTGCCCGAGGACCTTTCCGTGGTCGGCTACGACAACACGCACCTGTCGGCCTCCACCCACATCTCGCTGACCTCGGTCGACCAGGCCCGCCGCAGCATGGGCAGGTCGGCGGCCGCGCTGCTGAGCGACCGGATCGGTGATCCCGCCCAGGTCGCGCGCCTGCGGGAGGTCCGCCCCGAGCTGATCGTGCGACGGAGCACGGGACCTGCCTAAGGATGTGCCAAGGCTGGGTCAAGCCGTGTGGAGGCGCGGCCACACGGCGGTTTACTCGTCAGGGTCATGCTAAGAGTGGCCGGATCCGTTCCGGCCACGGTCTGATCCGGGGGAACAGTCATGCGTGATCCGGAACTGGTGTCCTGTGCCCAGCGCGCGGCGGCCGAGCTCGAACGCGCCTGGGGACAGTGGCGGGCGGGCAGGGGGCGGGGCACCGACGGTGGCGCCGAATCGGTCGCCAGCTACGTCGCCCACTCGCTCGATCATCCGTGGGGCCGCCCCCGCGTCGTCCTCGGCCTCGACGCCGAGGACGCGCGGGAGCTGGCCGCCCTGCTGGAGCGGCAGGAGGCCGGCGAGCGCGTCTGGTGAACGCGTCCTGAAGGCTCGCCACGCTCGGCATAAGACGGGCTTGAGCTCCCACACTGCCGTAAGTTGGACGGCATGCGTGCTCTACCAGCCTCAGTCCTCGCCGTTTGCGGCCTGATCGCCTCCGCGTGTGGCGGCACCGGATCCGGTGGCGCCGCGGCAGGTCAGGCCGCCCCCGCGTCGACCCAGGCACAGGCCTCGCCGTCCTCGGCCACCGCCAAGCAGGCGCCGCCGGACGCCAAGCCGCTCGACGGCAAGGTCATCGTCATCGACCCGGGCCACAACGGCGCCAACTACCGCCATCCCGCCCAGATCAACCGCAAGGTCAACGTGCTGACCCAGTGGAAGGCCTGCGACACCACCGGCACCGCGACCGCCAGTGGCTACTCGGAGGCGGCCTTCACCTGGGACGTCTCCAAGCGGATGACCAAGATCCTCGAAGGCCGGGGCGCCACCGTGAAGCTGACCAGGACCAGCAACGACGGTGTGGGCCCGTGCATCACCGAGCGGGCCGCCATCGGCAACAGGGCCGAGGCCGACGCCGCGATCTCCGTGCACGCCGACGGCTCCGACAACGTCAACCACCGCGGCTTCCACGTCATCCTGCCCAAGAAGATCGACGGGCCGGTGGACAAGGTCGTGGGCGCCTCCACCAAGCTGGGGATCGCCGTGCGCGACGCGTACCGGAAGGGCACGGGCATCCCGTACTCCAACTACATCGGCAAGAACGCGCTCGACCCCCGCAGTGACATCGGCGGGCTCAACCTGTCCACGGTGCCGAAGGTGCTCTTCGAGAGCGGCAACATGCGCAACCCGGCCGAGGCGGCCAAGTTCCAGGACCCGAAGTTCCGGCAGAAGATCGCCCTGGCGCTCGCGAACGGATTGCAGCACTATCTCGAAGCATGATTCCTCGCCCTCAGCTGCTTCGTGATCTTTCCTCCTCCTACACGCTGACCTCGGGTGCGACCGTGTCCGGCGACCTGGTGGACGCCGTGCGCACGGCACTGGCCCGGCTCGGCCCGCTGCCCGGCGACTCCGGCGAGATCGACGTGCGGCGGGATCCGGAGCTGGGCGAGGAGGCCTACCGGCTGACGGTCGGCTCCCGGGGCGTGGAGATCGCGGCGGGTGGCCGGGCTGGCGCGTTCTACGCGGCGCAGTCGCTGCACCAGTTGCTGCCCGACGCCTCCTACCGGTTCTCCGCCGGCGGCTCGTGGCCCGTTCCCGGGGTGCGGATCGAGGACGCGCCCCGCTTCGCCTGGCGGGGCCTGCACCTCGACGTGGCGCGGCACTTCTTCCCCAAGCGGGAGGTCATGCGGCTGATCGACCTGATGGCCGCGCACAAGCTGAACCGGCTGCACCTGCACCTGGTGGACGACCAGGGCTGGCGGGTGGAGAGCCGGGCGTACCCGCTGCTGCACGAGGTCGCCTCGCACCGGCCGCGTACGGCGACCAACCACCACCGCGAGCCGGAGACCTACGACGAGGTGCCGCACGGCGGCTACTACACGCTCGACGACCTGGCCGAGCTGGGTGCCTACGCGCGCTCGCGGTACGTCACCGTCGTACCCGAGATCGACGTGCCGGGGCACGCCTCGGCGATCCTGGCGGCCTACCCCGAGTTCGGGGCCACCGGGGAGCGGTACGACGTGCTCGACCGGTGGGGCATCTCCCCCGCGATCCTGTCGCCGCTGCCGCCGACCGTGGAGTTCCTCACCACGATCTTCGACGAGCTGCTGGGGGCGCTGGGCGAGACCCCGTACGTGCACATCGGCGGCGACGAGGTCGTGCTCGACCACTGGGCGGCGTCGGCGGAGATCGCCGCGTACCGCGACTCGCTGGGCCTGGAGACCACCAACGACCTGCAGGCGTGGTTCCTGCGGCGGCTGGCCGACGCGCTGGCCGAGCGGGGCGCGCGGGCCGTGGTGTGGGACGAGGCGTTCGTCAGCGGCGGGCTGCGCCAGGACACGATCGTCATGCCCTGGCGCGGCATGAACGTGGGCCGCCGGGCGGCCGCGGCGGGGCACGACATCGTGGCGACCCCGGTGTTCCCGCTGTACTTCGACTACGCCGAGGCCTCCTCGCCCGACGAGCCGATGGCCATCGGCGACGCGATCACGGTGGCGGACGTGGCGGCGTTCTCGCCCGCGCCCGCCGACTGGTCGCAGGAGGAGCGGGACCGGGTCCTCGGGGTGCAGGCCCAGCTCTGGACCGAGCGCGTGCCCGACGCCCGCACGATGGACTACCGGCTGTGGCCGCGCGCCTGCGCGCTGGCCGAGGTGGCCTGGTCGGGCGGGCCCGCGGCGGACTTCGACGGGCGCCTGGCCGAGCACCTGGGCCGGCTGGACGCACTCGGCGTCGAGTATCGCCCGCTGAACGGGCCGCACCCGTGGCAGCGGCGCCGCCCGCACCGGCCCAGCTCTGTGCGCGTCACCGAGGTGATGGCCCGCATCGACTCCATGACCCACCACGCGGAGTCGACGCGGCCGAGCATCTGATCAGTAGGCCGGGCGGTCGTTGAGTATGCGCTGGTACTGCCGGTGGTCCTGCCACCGGCCGTCGATCTCCAGGTAGCGCGGGGCGGTGCCGAACAGCTCGAACCCGCACTTGCGCAGCACGCTCTGCGACGCCTCGTTGTGCAGCAGCGTGGCCGCCGCGACCCGGTGCAGGCCCAGCTCCTCGTCGGCGATCCTGCACACCTCCCGCACGGCCTTCGTCGCCAGGCCGCGGCCGAGGTAGCCGAAGTCGATCCAGTAGCCGAGGTGGGCGTTGAGGAAGGGGCCGCGGACGATGTCGTTCAGCGTCATGCGGCCCACGACGCGGTCGCCGTCGGCCAGCACCCACGCCACGGCCTGGCCCCTGGCCTGCTGCTCCAGCAGCGCCTTGAGCCGCGTGGCCTGGCCTTCCACGGTGAAGAACTCCGCCGGCCTGCGCGGCTCCCAGGGCGTCAGGTGGTCGCGGTTGCGGACGTAGGCGACCTGCAGGGCCTCCGGGTCCTGCTCGGTCGCGAGGCGGAGGACGACGTCGTCGGTGAGGGCAACTGGTTCGATCACCGTCCTACGATAGGGGGCGTCAGGCGGTGCGGCCGATGGCCTCGGTCACCGACTTCAGGCCGTGGCGGCGCACCCGGCGCAGAAGCTGCCGGTGGATGTGCGCGGCCCACAGCGGGCCGCCGTAGATCCAGCCCGTGTAGCCCTGCACCAGGGTGGCGCCGGCCAGGATGCGCTCCCAGACGTCGTCCACGTCCTCGACCCCGCCCGCCGACACCAGCGTGAGGCGGTCGCCGACCTTGGCGCGCAGGCGGCGCAGCACCTCCAGGGAGCGCGCCTTGAGCGGGCGCCCCGAAAGGCCGCCGGTCTCTCCGTCGTGCCTGATCGTGGTGTTGGTCGCGATGATGCCGTCGAGCCCCAGCTCCAGGGCCAGCTCGGCGACCGCGTCGATGTCCTCGTCGGCCAGGTCTGGGGCGATCTTGACCAGCAGCGGCGTACGGCGCGGCGTGGCGTCGGCGACCTGCTTGACCTCGGTGAGCAGGGGCCGCAGCAGCGAGACGGCCTGGAGGTTGCGCAGCCCCGGCGTGTTGGGCGAGCTGACGTTGACCACCAGGTAGTCGGCCAGCGGGGCCAGCTCCTTGGCGCTGGCCACGTAGTCGGCCGTGGCCTCGGACTCGGGCACCACCTTGGTCTTGCCGATGTTCACCCCGATGACGACCGGCACGCCCCGCGTACGGCGGAGCCTGCGGGCGGCGGCCACGGCGCCGGCGTTGTTGAAGCCCATCCGGTTGATCACCGCGTGCTGCCGCACCAGCCGGAACAGGCGGGGCCGCGGGTTGCCCGGCTGGCCGTGGGCGGTGATGGTGCCGACCTCGACGTGGCCGAAGCCGAGCGCGGCGACGGCCTCGGCGCACGCGGCGTCCTTGTCGAAGCCGGCGGCCAGCCCGAACGGCCCGGGGAAGTGCACGCCGAAGGCGGTCACCCGCAGGGCCGGGTCGTGCGGCGCGAACACCCGGTGCAGCAGCCGCTTGACCAGCGGCAGCCGGGCGAGGAGCGCCAGGGCGCTCACGGTGAAATGGTGCACGGCCTCGGCGTCGAGACGCTGCAAGACCTGCGAGAACACGAGGCGATACATCACGGGTCAGGCTACCAAGCCGGCCTCGTGGGCGATGATCGCGGCCTGTACGCGGTTGCGCACGTCGAGCCGGGTCAGGATGGCGCTCACGTACGCCTTCACCGTGCCCTCCACGATGTGCAGCTCGCGGGCGATCTCGGCGTTGGACAGACCGGCCCCGAGCAGGGCGAGCACCTCGCGCTCGCGGTCGGTCAGCGCCCCGATGCGGTCGCGGGCCACCGCTCCCCTGGCCATCCTGCCGCCGGCGAGCTGCGCGATGACGCGCTGGGCGACCTTGGGCGACAGGTACGCGGCCCCGCCGGCGACGGCGTGGACGCCGGCGATCAGCTCGCGCGGGTCGCCCGACTTGAGCAGGAACCCGGCGGCGCCGAGGTCGAGCGCCTTGGCGATGTAGTCGTCCTCGCCGAACGTCGTCAGCATCACCACGGCCGTGCCCGGCGCGGCCCTGCGCAGCTCGGCGGCGGCGGCCAGCCCGTCGAGCCGGGGCATGCGGATGTCGAGGAGCGCGACGTCGGGGTGGTGGCTGATGGCCAGGTCGACCGCCTGCCTGCCGTCGCCGGCCTCGGCCACGACCTCCAGCTCGGGATCGGACTCCAGGATCGCCCTGACCCCTGCTCTGATCATGGCCTCGTCGTCGGCCAGGAGTATGCGGATCACAGTTCTCTATCTTGGCCTCTATATTGGCCGACCATGGGACAAGTGAAGGTGTACGGGCGCAGGGACGTGTGGGCGGGGCGGCAGCGGGAGCTCTCGGACCTGCTGCAGTCGTGTCTGGTGGAGGCGTGGGGGATGCCGGAGGACAAGCGGTTCCACCGGTTCCTGTTGCTGGACGAGGACGACTTCATCTGCCCGCAGCGCAGTGAGCGGTATCTCATCATCGAGGTGCTCTGCTTCACGGGCCGCAGCGACGACGCCAAGCGGGCGCTGATCCGGGCGATCTATGAGAAGTCGGGACTCGACCCTGAGGACGTGGAGATCACCATCATCGATACGCCCAAGGTCAACTGGGGAATCCGTGGTGTTCCCGCAGATGAACTCACTCTGTCGTACAAGGTGGAGGTCTGAGGTCAGGGGCAGAGTCAGGCGGGCGGTATGGTCCGACTCATGAGCACTCACTATGACGTCGTCGTTCTCGGCGCGGGTCCTGGAGGATATACGGCCGCGGTCCGCGCCGCCCAGCTCGGACTGCGCACCGCGGTCGTCGAGGAGAAGTACTGGGGTGGCGTCTGCCTGAACGTGGGCTGCATCCCGTCCAAGGCGCTGCTGCGCAACGCGGAGCTCGCCCACATCTTCCACAACGAGGCCAAGACCTTCGGCATCAGCGGCGAGGTCACCTTCGACTACGGCGCGGCCTTCCAGCGCAGCCGCAAGGTGGCCGACGGGCGGGTCAAGGGCGTTCACTACCTGATGAAGAAGAACGCCATCACCGAGTACGACGGTCGCGGCACGTTCCTCGACGCCAACACGCTCCAGGTGAACGGCGAGACGATCACGTTCTCCCACTGCATCATCGCGGCCGGCGCGACCACCAGGCTGATCCCCGGCACGCAGCTGTCGGAGCGCGTGGTGACGTACGAGGAGCAGATCCTCACCGAGCAGCTGCCGGGCAGCATCATCATCGCGGGCGCCGGCGCGATCGGCGTGGAGTTCGCGTACGTGCTGCACAACTACGGCGTCAAGGTGACCATCGTCGAGTTCCTCGACCGGGTCGTGCCGCTGGAGGACGAAGAGGTGTCGGCCGAGCTGGCCAAGCGCTACAAGCGGCTCGGCATCGAGGTGCTCACCTCCACCCGCGTCGACTCCATCGAGGACACCGGCTCCTCCGTCAAGGTCACCGTCACCCGCGGCGACCAGACGCAGGTGCTGGAGGCCGACAAGGTGCTGCAGGCCATCGGGTTCCAGCCGCGCGTCGACGGCTACGGGCTGGAGAAGACCGGCGTGGCGCTGACCGAGCGCGGCGCGATCGCGGTCGACGGGCGCGGGCGCACGAACGTGCCGCACATCTACGCCATCGGCGACGTCACGGCCAAGCTCATGCTGGCGCACGCCGCCGAGTCCATGGGCATCATCGCCGCCGAGACGATCGCGGGCGCGGAGACCATGGAGCTCGACTTCGTGATGATCCCGCGGGCGACGTACTGCCAGCCGCAGGTGGCCAGCTTCGGCTACACCGAGGCGCAGGCCCGCGACCTGGGCTACGACGTGAAGGTGGCGAAGTTCCCGTTCACGGCCAACGGCAAGGCGCACGGCCTGGGCGACTCCGCCGGGTTCGTGAAGATCATCAGCGACAACACGCACGGCGAGCTGCTCGGCGCGCACCTGATCGGGCCCGAGGTGACCGAGCTGCTGCCCGAGCTGACGCTGGCGCAGCAGTGGGACCTGACCGTGCACGAGGTGGCCCGCAACGTGCACGCGCACCCGACGCTCGGGGAGGCCGTCAAGGAGGCCGTCCACGGGCTCGCGGGCCACATGATCAACATGTGATGGGATCCGGTGGTGATCGGTACGGCTCGGGCGGTCGTACCGATCACAAGGTCTCCCCGGCGGCGATGGCCTCGCGCAGGGTGCGGGTCAGGGCGTCGGCCTGGTCGCTCAGCGCGCGCACGCCCTCCTCCTCGCCCGTCTGCGCCAGCAGGTCCAGGTAGGTGTCGTTGCTCTGCTGCAGCTCGCTCGCGCGTAACGCGGAGTCGGCCGAGCGCACCCGGGAGGCGTAGGCCTCCAGCTCCCACACCCGCTCCGTGACCGCCGCCACCGAGCGTCGCAGCGCCTCCTGCTGGGGCCCCAGCACGGCGGTCAGCTCAGGGGTGACCACCTCGGTGAGCGCCAGGGCCTGCTCGGCCCGCAGGCCGGTGTGGACACGGACGAGGCGGGCGATCTCCCACAGCCGCTCGGGCAGCACGACGTCGTTGGCGACCGCGTCGAGCAGGCCGAGGCGGTGCACGCGGGAGCCGGTCACGTCCCTGATCGCTCTCCTGGCCCTGGCCAGCAGATCGAGGGCCGGGTCGTCCAGCTCCGAAGGGACGACGTAGCGGCCGGCGTACAGGCGGGCCAGGCGCTCCACCGGGTTCGGGCGCGAGACGCCGACGAACAGCACCCCGGTCAGGAAGATCATCATGGCGGCCAGGCCGGTGGTCTCGTGCCCGGTCTCGAAGGCCGCCAGGCCGAGCACGGACCCCGACACCGCGGCGCAGAGCCCGCCGAGGCCGAACAGCCGCCGCACCCAGCGCGGCGGCTCGGGCTCGGGCCGGCCGAGCAGCCGGGCCGGCACGCCCCCGCCGAGCCGCCCGTCCTGCGCCGACGGCCACGCGGCGGCGAGGCGGTGACGGTCGCGCTCGGGCACGGCGGGGTCGACGATCGGCTGGTCGATCCAGTTCTCCACCGGCGGCACCCCCTCGTGTGTCCCCTCCCCTTCGAGCACACCTCGGCGGGCCCGCCCACTCCACCAGGCCCGTGTGCGGATGTCGTGAAGATGTCGTGCAGTTATCCTGGCCGCCGTGCCGGAACTTCCTGAGTTGTACGTCGCGGTGGACGTGGAGGCCGACGGGCCCATCCCCGGCCCCTACAGCATGCTCTCGCTGGGCATGGCGGTGGCCGGGCGCCAGGACCTGTCGTTCTACACCGAGCTGCGCCCGATCTCCGATGACTTCGTGCCCGAGGCGCTGGCCGTCTCCGGGCTCGACCGCGACCGGCTGCTGCGCGAGGCGCCGCCGCCCGAGGTGGCGATGGCGGCCGCGGCCCGCTGGGTGAACGGGCTGCGCAGGATCGGGCGGCCCGTCTTCCTGGCCGCGCCCGCGGTGTGGGACGGCATGTACGTGCACTGGTACTTCGTCCGGTTCACCGGCAAGAACCCGTTCGGCACGACCGGCTCCGGCGTGGACCTGAGAAGTTACTGGATGGGCGCGACGGGCTCCGAGTGGTCGGGCTCGCACAAGAGCCAGATCAAGAAACGCTTCGGCCTGGAGAAACTCCCGCACACGCACCACGCGGGCGAGGACGCGGCCGAGCTGGCCCAGGTGTTCGACGCCGTGTTGCGGCGCGAGCGGACCTGACTTCTCACCAATTCTTCAGAATTCAACCAGATTCCTCTGAGGATGCCTGGAGACGTTGGAGGCGACTTCGAAAGAGACCTCGCATCGGACGGTGGTCCCCCACATGACCTCATCTCCCCCTCAGACGACCGCGCGGCACTCGCGCAAGCTGGCCGCCCCGGGCACCACGCTGCTCCGGCTCGGCCTGCTGGCGCTGGTCGCGATCGGCATCGTGGGCGCCGCGCTGGAGCTCGCCTTCGAACGCCACTGGGAAAGCCCCGTGCAGCTCATCCCCTGGGTGGCGCTAGCCGTGCAGGTGGTCGCGCTGGTGCTGCTCCTGCTGCGCGACTCGGGGCCGGTGCTCACCGTCGTGCGCGTGCTCGCGGCGATCGTCCTGCTCTGCTCGTTGTACGGCGTCTACACGCACGTGTCGGTCAACTTCGGCATGGGCGCGATGGACCCGCAGTGGGACTCCTACTCGCCGCTCACCCAGTGGTGGTACGCGCTGACGAAGTCGGTCGGGATGGCGCCGCCGCTCGCCCCCGGCATGCTCGCCCAGAGCGCGCTGCTCCTGCTGCTGGCCAGCGTGACGCCGAACAGGCGCGAGCCCTGACCCTGGTGCCCGCCGGTGCCGGCGTCCTCGACCGGGGGCACGTCGGCACCGGTCGTTTTCTGAACGGCGACTGAACGAATCTGAACCTTTGCCGCATTCCTCGCGTCTCACTCAGGCAAAGTCACTGTGACAGGTGAGGCTGGTGAGGTTGCAAGTGGCATTACGTCGCACAGTCATCGCGGCGGCCGTGATGATGGCCACCGCGTTCAGCACCGACGGGGCGGCGGCCACGGTCGCGCCGCCCCGTCCAGCGGTCCAGAAACCCCAGAGCCAGGCCACCGCCGCGCCGGTTCCCACAGCTGAACCGGCCGCCGCGTCCACGACCGCGTCCACGACCGCGTCCACGACCGGGGCCGCCGCCGAGCCGGTGTGCGTGCGGGTCAAGGGCGCCGAGGCGTGCGTGGGCCCCGACGGGAGCGACCGCCCCGGCATCACGATCGAGGACACGGCCGACGACCACCGCCATCCCGCGGTCGAGTACTACCTGAACGGCTACCTCGGCACCAAGTACGTCATCCACAACCTGGGCCGCGAGGGCGAGGTGCGCGGCAACCGGGAGATC
Organism: Nonomuraea gerenzanensis; assembly: GCF_020215645.1. Taxonomy (NCBI): domain Bacteria; kingdom Bacillati; phylum Actinomycetota; class Actinomycetes; order Streptosporangiales; family Streptosporangiaceae; genus Nonomuraea; species Nonomuraea gerenzanensis. Next base: position 11,387,660 of record NZ_CP084058.1, read on the forward strand.
GGCAAGGTCGTGACGTTCCGGGCCGCGCTGTACCAGGGTGGCCGCCGGGTCAAGTACGGCCGCTGGAAGACCGTCCGCAATGTCGCGAAATATCCCGTCAAGCGGGACACGCGCACCACCCCCGCCGAGGCCCGCGCCAAGTCCAGGACCTGCACCTCCACCAAGGGCGCCGCCACCGTCTGCTTCGCCGAGCGCAAGACGTTCGTCTACGCCTGCGACACCAGCGCCGACGAGTACCAGGCCCGCGCCGAGTACTTCGTGGCCGGCGACCCGACCACCCGCTACGAGATCCACCAGCTCGCCGGCATCGGCACCTGCGGCAAGGCCGAGCACGGCGAGCTGTCCATCAGCATGTACCGGGCCTCGGTGTTCGACCAGGGCCGGCGCAAGGGCACGAGGCTGTACAAGTACAACTGATCAGAAGGGGGCGACGATCTCCCGGACGGCCTCGGCGCACTCCCTGGCGTTGTCGTCGTGGGCGATGCTGCTCAGCAGCTCCCGCAGGTGGTACAGCGGCATGCGCTCCTGCCAGCCGTCCGGCAGGGGCGCGGTGGCCGCGTACACCTCGAAGAAGCGGCGCGCGGCCGGCGGGCGCGGCGAGCACCACAACATGCTGAGGTCGGCCTCGGCCCAGCTGTAGGAGACGGCGGGGTCGATCAGCGCGGGGCCGCCCGCCGGGGCGGCGAGGATGTTCTCCAGCCACAGGTCGCCGTGCGTGAGCACCGGTGGGGCGGGCGGCAGCAGGTCGGGCAGGGCCGCGCAGAGGCGTTCGAGCGCCTGCCGCTCCGCGCGGTCCAAGGCCGCCTCCACCAGCGGCTCCGGCAGCCAGCGCAGGATCCGGCGCCGGGCGAACCAGGCGTGGCCGTCGGCGTCCCAGGTGTTGTCCTGGCGCAGGCGGCCCAGCCAGCCGTCCCGGTGCCAGCCGAACCGCTCGCCCGCCGTGGCGGCGTGCAGGCCGGCGAGCGCGAGCGCCAGCTCCTCCCAGAACCGCTCGTCGTCGTCGCGGCGCGGCGGCAGCGGTTCGAGCACGAGCAGGTCCCGCGTCACGGCCAGCACTCGCGGGGTGGCGACTCCGCCCAGCTCGCGCAGCGCGCGCAGCCCCGCCGCCTCGACCTCGAACAGGTCCGAGGCGGGCGCGCGCAACGTCTTGGCGAACACCTGCGACCCGTCGCGCAGCGTCGCCAGGCCCGCCAGTGCCACCACGCCGCCGGGCACCGCGCGTACGGACTCCGCCTCGAACCCGGCAGCCCGCAACCGGGCCGGCAGCAGCTCCATCGTCACCTCCGCAGTACGTCAAGCGGGCCCGTCGCCGGCGTCCCTGAGCAGCATGGCCGCCTGCACCCGGTTCGCGCAGCCGAGCTTGGTCAGGATGCGGCTCACGTAGGTCTTCACCGTGGCCTCGCTCATGTGCACCCGGCGGGCCGCCTCCGCGTTGGACAGGCCCTCGGCCACCCGGTCGAGCACCTCGCGCTCGCGCGGGCTGAGCACCGACAGCCGCTGCCTGGCCCGGCTCGCGCGCTCGCCGTCCGCGAAGGAGACCAGGCCGAGCACGTGCCGGGTGACGGACGGGGAGAGGTAGGCGTGACCGGCGTGCGCGGCCCTGACGGCCCTGATCAGCTCCGCAGGCTCACAACTTTTCACGACAAATCCGGAGACGTTCCGCTGGAGCGCCAGGCGGACGTTCTCCGCGTCGCCGAACGCGGTCAGCATCACCACCGGGACCCCGGCCAGCTCGGCCGCCGCCGCCAGCCCGTCCATCACCGGCATGGCCAGGTCGAGGAGCGCCACGTCCACGCGGTGCCGGCGGGCGGCGTCCACGGCCGCGCGGCCGTCCGCGACGGTGGCCACCACCTCGATGTCCCCGGCGGAGGCGAGCACGGCGGCGATCCCGGCGGTGATGAGCGGCTCGTCGTCGGCCACCAGCACTCTGATCACGCATTCACCCCCACCAGCAGGGGCAGCATCGCGACCAGGCGGAACTCGTGCGGCCCCGCGTGCACGCGCAGCAGCCCGCCCTCCTCCCGCACCCGCTCCGCCAGCCCGGCCAGCCCGTTGCCGCCGCCCGCCGCGCGGTGACCGCCGGGCAGCGGGTTCGAGACGGTGACCAGCAGCGCGTCGGCCTCCCAGCCGAGTGTCACCTGGACGGGCGCGCCGGGGGCGTGCCTGGCCGCGTTCGTCAGCCCTTCCTGGACCACCCGGTAGGCCGCGCCCTGGCCCGCCACGTGCCCCGGCTCCCCCGACCGCACGAGCGTGACCCGGCCCCCGGCGGCCCGGAACCGCTCGACGAGCGCGGGGACGCCCTCCAGGCCGGGGCCCGGCGAGCGCCTGAGCGTGCTCACGACCGTGTGCAGCTCGGCCACCGCCGCCCGGGCGGAGCCGGCCAGCCCGCGTACGGCCTGCCGCTGGTCGGGCGGCAACGCGCTCACCTCCAGCGCCGCCGCCTGCACCGAGACCAGCCCGAGCAGGTGGCCGAGCGAGTCGTGCATGTCCCTGGCGATGCGCCTGCGCTCCTCGTCGGCGGACAGCTCGCGCTGCCTGGTCAGGTAGCGCCCGGCCAGCACGGGCAGCACCGTCAGCAGCGCCACGCGGGCCAGCACGGGCCCGGGTTCGAGCGCCGACCGCTGCGCCACCATCGCCAGCACCCCCGCGTACGCCAGCACCGCCCCGGCGGTCGCCGCCACGTGGGCGCGCGTGACGATGCGCTGGCCGGTGCGGTAGCCGGTGCAGATGAGCAACGCGTACGCGGCGCCGGACAGCACCGCCATGGTCAGGGCCGCCAGGAACGCCGGGAACGGCCACCGCCGCGAGGCCGCCATGGCCAGGCCCGTCAGCACCGCGTACGGGACCAGCCCGGCCGTCGGATCGTCCAGCCACAACAGCGCCACATCAGCCGCCACCACCGCCACAACCCAGGCCATGCGCCACACCCTACTTGTCCACTTTCGAGAACAGCGGTGATGACTTTCGGAGGCAGATCGGCCCGGCAGGCCGCCCGTAGCGTTCCCCGCATGATCAGAACCTTGCTGGCACTGTCGATGCTGACCGCGCCCGTCCCCGCCGCCGCCCCCGCGCTCTCGTGGGAGCCCTGCTCGGGCGAGCTGCGGTGCGCGGACGTGCCCGTCTCCGTGTCCCCCGGCGGCACCCGGAAGATCACCCTCAAGGTGGCCCGCCTGCCCGCCACGGGCGTCAAGCGCGGCACCGTGATGATCAATTTCGGCGGCCCCCAGGGCAACCAGATCGCCATCATGGCCTCCCGGGTGCGGATCTTCGACCGGATCCGCCGGTCGATGGACGTCGTGACCTGGGACCCGCGCGGCTACCCCGGCCTGAGCACCCCGGTGCTGCCGTGCGACTGGAGCTTCCTGCGCACCCCGGACCTGCCCGCCGACCAGGCCGCCCTGGACCGCCTCGCCGCCGGCAACCGGGCCAGGGCGGACCGGTGCCGGGCCGCCGACCCCGAGCTGTTCGACCACATGGACTCCGCGAGCGACGCCAGGGACGCCGACGCCATCCGCCGGGCGCTCGGCGAGGAGCGGATGAACTTCATCGGCACCTCGTACGGCGGCATGATCGCCCAGTCGTACGCCCGGCAGTTCCCCCGTCGGATCCGCACGATGTACGTGGACGGAACCGGCAACCACGCCACCCGGAGCTGGCAGCGCGAGCTGGACGCCATCGCCCGCGACTCGGGCGGCCTGATGGACCGCTTCTTCGCCTGGGCGCAGCCGGGCACGGAGCGGCGCTGGCGCGCGCTGATCGCCGCGGCCGACGAACGGCCGATCCCCGCGCCGGCGGCCGGTGCCGCCTACCACGGCATGCACCTGCGGTTCCTGATGTTCGCCAAGCTCCGGCCCGGCCCCGACCGGTGGCAGGAGGCCGCCGCGGCCATCGAGGCGGCCGAGGCCGGGGACGCCTCCGGCTTCGCGCCGCCGGGCAGGAACCCGTACCCGGGCCTGCCGGGCGGCGGGGTGAAGGAGTGCCTCGATCACCCCCGGCCCGCCGGCCAGCGGCAGCTCGCCGCGACGGTCGAGCGCCTGGACAGGATCGCGCCGAACCTGGGCGCGGCCTTCCCGCTCGCCTGGCACGCCCCGCTCAGCTGCGCGGGCTGGCCCGCCCCCGTGGCCAACCCGCCGGCGCCGCTGCCGCGCGGCCTGCCGCCGCTGCTGGGCGCGGGCACCTGGCAGGACTTCGCGTCCACGGCCCGCGTCGTCCGGCAGGTGCCGGGGAGCAGGACCATCGCGTTCGACGGCCCGGGGCACAACCTGTTCGCCGCCATGGCCAACGAGTGCGTGATCGGCCACGTCAGCACGTACGTCACCACCGGCCGCCTCCCGGCCCGCGACACCACCTGCACCTGACCCGGACGCGGGTGAAAGTTTCAGCCTCGATTGACGCCCGTGCGGGCACCGCCCATGATCATGATGCTTCCTGGTCAGGAGGAGGCGTCGAGCTGAATACCCGCAAATCCAGCACGAGGTGCGCCGATGCCGAGAATCTCCCTGCGAGTCGCGTCAGCGGTCCTGCTGACGCTGACCGCCTTGAACGCCCCAGCCGCGCACGCGGACGAGACCGACGCCGTCCAGGTGACGGTCAACGCCCGCGCCGCACTGGCCACCGTCCCGGAGACGGGCCTGGGCACCAACCACGCCATCTGGGACAGCAACCTGGGCACGAACGAGACCGCGGACCTGCTCAAGGACGCGGGCATGAAGGTGCTGCGCTACCCCGGCGGCTCCTACTCCGACATCTACCACTGGGCCGACCACACGGCCCCCGGCGGTTACGTGGCGCCGAACACCGACTTCGACACGTTCATGCGGGGCGTGCGCCGTACCGGGGCGCAGCCGATGGTCACCGCGAACTACGGCACCGGCACCGCCGAGGAGGCCGCCGCCTGGGTGCGCCACGCCAACCTCACCAAGGGCTACGGCGTCAAGTACTGGGAGATCGGCAACGAGAACTACGGCAACGGCCACTACGGCGCAGCCTGGGAGGCCGACGACCACGCCGACAAGAGCCCGAACGAGTACGCCCGCCACGTCGTCGCCTACGCCGACGCGATGAAGGCCGTCGATCCCACCATCAAGATCGGCGCCGTGCTGACCACGCCCGCGAACTGGCCGGACGCGATCGTGGCCGAGGGTGACAGCGGATCGTGGAACAAGGTCGTCCTGTCCACCGCCGGATCGAAGATCGACTTCGTCATCCTGCACTGGTATCCCGGGGCCCTCGACAAGACGGGGCACGTCCCGGACATGATCCAGCTCACCCGCGAGCAGATCGCCAAGTACGCCGGGCCCGGCTCGGAGCGCATCGGCATCGCGATGACCGAGTTCAACACCGGCTCCAACAGCAACGGCACCAACACGCAGCCGGGCGCGCTGGCCGCCGCGGACGCGTACGCGACGCTGCTGGCCAACGGGGTCTTCACGGTGGACTGGTGGAACGTGCACAACGGCATCGGCACCGTCACCGAGGTCGAGGGGCACACCGACTACGGCGACTTCGGCCTGCTGTCGAGCGGCACGTGCACCTCCGACGGCAGCGTCTGCGAGCCGGCGCTGAACACCCCCTTCGCGCCGTACTACGCGCTGCAGATGACGAGCAGGTTCGCCCGGCCGGGTGACCGCTTCCTCCGCGCCGCCACCGACCAGGCCGAGGTCACCGCGCACGCGGCCCGCCGCCCGAACGGCGACCTGGCCGTCATGCTGATCAACACCTCGTCCGGCACGTCGTACCCGGTCGAGCTGGACTACTCCGGCTTCACCCCGGCCGCCGGCGCGCCCACCGTCCTGACCCACACGAACGGCGCGACCAGCATCACCACCGCGGCCACCGGCACGGCCACCACCCAGACGCTGCCGCCGCTCTCCCTGACCACCGTCATCCTCAAGCCGTCCGCCGTGCAGCCGGGCCGCCCCGGCACCCCCGGCCAGCCGGCCGTCGCCGCCGTCACGGACCAAACCGCCACGATCACCTGGCCCGCCGCCAAGCCCGGCGCCCGCCCGATCGCCAAGTACGAGGTCCACCGCCAGCACGGCGCCGTCTCCGAGCAGCTCGGCGAGACCGGCGGCACCACGCTCACGGTCCGCAACCTCAAGCCCGGCACCCGCTACACCGTCAACGTGATCGCCAGGGACGCCGGGGGCGCCACCTCCGACCCCTCCCCGCCGCTCACCTTCACCACCGGCACCCCCGCCACCAGCTCCTGCTCCGTCAAGCTGACCGTCCAGACGGACTGGGCCAGCGGTTACGTCGGCGCCATCGACATCACCAACCACGGGGCGCCGCTCAACGGCTGGACGTTGTCGTTCACCTGGCCTCGGGCGTGGCAGAGCTTCGGGAGCGGGTGGAGCGCCGTCTGGACGCAGACGGGATCGAACGTCAAGGCCGTGAACGAGCCCGCCAACCCCTCGCTCGCCACGGGCGCCACCACCACGATCGGCTATGTCGGCAACTACAGCGGGCCGAACGTGCTGCCGTCCGTCTTCACCCTCAACGGCACGGTCTGCACCACCACGCAGTGACCCTGGCTCCCGGAGCACGCGGACGACCGCCGCCGCGTGCTCCGGGCCGTCAGTCGTTCTCCAGGGTGAGCAGCCCGCGGCGGAACGCCGTGGCGACGGCGGCGGCGCGGTCGTTGACCCCGAGCTTGGTGTAGATGTGCAGCACGTGGCTCTTGACCGTGGCCTCGCTGATGAACAGGCGCGCGGCGGCCTCCCGGTTCGTCGCGCCGTCGGCGATGAGCCGGAGGATCTCCAGCTCCCGCGCGCTCAGCGGGTCGGCGGCCGGGGTGCGGACCTGGCCGAGCAGGCGGGTGGCGACCGACGGGGAGAGCACGGCCTCGCCCCGCGCCGCGGTGCGGACCGCGCGGACCAGCTCGTCCCGCCCCGTGTCCTTCAGCAGGTAGCCGGTGGCGCCCGCCTCGATGGCGGGCATGACGTCGCGGTCGGTGTCGTAGGTGGTCAGGACGAGCACGCGGGCCGGGCTGCCCAGTCTGGCGAGCTCCTTGATGGCCGCGACGCCGTCCATGCCGGGCATGCGCAGGTCCATGAGGATCACGTGGGGGTGCAGCGCTTGGGCGAGCGCGACGGCCTGGGCGCCGTCTGCGGCCTCGCCGAGCACCTCGAAGCCCGGGTCGCCGGCGAACATGCCGCGCAGGCCGTCGCGGACGATGGGGTGGTCGTCGGCGATGAGCAGCCGAATCCGCTGCTCAGCCACGGGTCACCGCCGGGAGGCTGGCCGAGATCGCGGTGCCCGCGCCGGCCTCGGACTCGATCTCCAGCGTGCCCGCCAGCCGGTCCACCCGCTTGCGCATCGCCGTCAGGCCGAACGCGGTCAGCCTGGGGTCGAAGCCGATGCCGTCGTCGCGCACGTCGAGGGTGATCACGTCCTCCATGTACGACAGGGTCAGCCCGACCCTGGAGGCGTTCGCGTGCTTGGCGGCGTTGGCCAGCGCCTCCTGCGCGGTGCGCAGCAACGTCTCCTCCACCTCTGGATGCATGGGTCGGACCGTACCAGTGACGGTGAACTCGGCTCGCGTCGCGTGCAGCTCGCTCCACTGGGCGGTGATCTCGGCGAGCGCCTCGGGCAGGGGCGCCGCGTCGAGCTGGCCGGGGCCCACCGCGTTCACCGAGCGCCGGGCCTCGGCCAGGCTCTCGCGGGCCAGCCGTACCGCGACGTCCACGTGCCGCCAGTCCTGGCCCTGCTTGGCCGCCTGGAGCTGGGTGATGATGCCGGTCAGGCCCTGGGCCAGGGTGTCGTGGATCTCGGCCGCCATGCGCTGCCGCTCGTCGAGCACGCCCGCCTCGCGGGCCTGGACGAGGAGCTGGGCGTGCAGGCCCGCGTTCTCCCGCATGGTCTGCTCCAGCTGCGTCACCATGCGCCTGCGCTCGTCGCTGCGCTCGGCCGTGACCTCACCGACGAAGCTGAACAGGCCGACCCCGGCCACGATGGCGGCGGTGAAGAGCAGGTAGGTCAGGATCGCGGACGGGGTGGGCTCCGGCAGGCCGCCGCCGTAGGCCGCGACGCTGATCGCCGCCGTGGCGCTCACGCCGGCGAAGCGCCACTTCCCCTTCAGGTACTGCCACGAGTGGAGGTATCCGATGAAGCCGAAGAAGCTCGCGAACCACGCCCCCTGCGTACAGAGCGCGCCGATCAGCACCACCAGCCCCACCACGTAGACGGCACCGCGCGGCACCAGCCACATCCACGTGGCCGCCAGCGCGGCCAGGCCGACCGTGATCCCCGGCCGGCCTCCGGTGAGCAGGCCCAGGGCCGTGGAGATCGCCAGCAGCACGTACGGCAGGGCCGCGAGCTGGCGCTCCAGCAACCGTTCCCATCGGTCGAGGCGACCGGCCATCCTTCACTCCCAGCGGAAGAGCTTGGTCGCCGCGAGGCCGATGACCAGGGTGTACACCGCCATCACGGCCAACGCCACGAGGCTGGGAGCACTCCCCGCCCAGACATTCTGAAGGCTCTCCCTGAAAGCGCCCAGAGGGGTGAATCTCCCGACGGTCGCTACGATATCCGGCAGCTGGTCCACCGGCTGCATGAGCCCGGCGAGATAGGCCATCGGGAAGTACAGCAGCACGCCGACCCCGTTGGCGGCCCGGCCGTTCGGCGCCAGCGCGGCCACCAGCGAGCCGATCGCGAACATGCTCGCCGTACCCAGCAGGAAGGCCAGCGCGCCCGAGAACACCAGGACAGGCAGCCGCGCGCCCAGCACCGTGCCCGCGACGGTCATCAACAGCCCGCAGGCGACCACCACCAGGACGAGCTGGAGCAGCAACTGCACCACCAGCAGGCTCCCCGGACGCACCGGCGTGATGGACAACCTGCGCAGGATGCCCCGCTCCCGGTAACCGGCCAGGGTGGTGGGGAGCAGGTACAGCCCCACCAGCCCCACGGCGATGGCCAGCGCCATCGGCAGCAGCACGGTGTCCCCCGGCTGGATCGAGCTGCCGAACACCACCAGGATGAACAGCGGGATGAGCAGCGAGAACAGCGCCCCCGGCTCGCGGGTGAGCAGCTTGGTCTCGACCAGGGCGAGCTTCATCATGATCGCTTCTTCTCTCTTTCTCAGAAGGACGGGCCGGTCAGGGCGGTGAACGCGTCTTCCAGCGTCCGCTTGTCGATGCGCAGGTCACTGACCAGCACGTGGTGGCGGGCCAGGTGCGCCGTGACCGCCGTCGCGAAGTCCCCCCTGCCGGTGACGACCACCCGGTCCCCCGACCTGGACACCCCGATCACCCCAGGCACCTCCGTCAGGTCGAGGAGGTGCTCCCCCTTCAGCGTGAACCGCATCCGGTGCTCGCCACCGGCCAGCCCCGCCGGCGTGTCCACCGCCACGACCTTGCCCCGGCTGAGCACCGCGACCCGGTCGCACAGCTCCTCCACCTCGTCCATGAAGTGACTGACCAGCACCACCGTCACCCCGCTCGCCCTGATGCGCTTGATCAGCTCCCAGGTCGTCCGCCTGGCCTGCGGGTCCAGCCCGGTGGTCAGCTCGTCCAGGAACGCCACCCGCGGGTTGCCCACGAGCGCCAGCGCGATGAACAGCCGCTGCTTCTGACCCCCCGACAACTTCCCGAACCTGGTGTTCCGCTTGTCGGCCAGCCCCCACTCCTCCAGCAGCTCCCGCCAGTCACGCGGCTCGGCGTAGAACGAGGCGTACAGGTCCAGCGCCTCCCACACCTTCAGGTTCTCGGGCAGCTGGGTCTGCTGCAGCTGCACCCCGATCTGCTCGTGCAGCCTGCGCGCGTCCTTGACGGGGTCGAGACCGAGCACCCTGATCGTGCCGCTGTCGGCCTGCCGCAGCCCCTCCACGCACTCCACCATGGTGGTCTTGCCGGTGCCGTTGGGACCGAGGATGCCGAAGATCTCGCCCTCCTCCACGGAGAACGACACCCCGTCCAGGATCTGCTGGTTTCCGTACGCCTTGCGTAGGTCCGTGACCTCGATGACTGCCATGGCTCAAGCTTCCTGCGCCGGCCTTTTCGGCGAATCGACCTGGCGGCCATCATGCGGTGGGCAGGATGCTGATCCGGAAATCCACCGAATGGTGGATGGACGAGGGAGCCTGAGGTCGGCTTGCGCCGAGTTCACATGTGACCGATCGGCGCGGACGTGCCTGCGTTGTCGCGGAACATGCCGGATCCGCAGCAAGCGGACGACACCGTGTTGGAACTGTCGAACCGATGACGTCGCTCCCAGCGAACGCCAGAACGCCCCGAACGATGGCTGGTCGCTCAGGTTGTCACGCACTCTGTCACTCAGGAGCCGTAAGACGAGAGAGGGTGCTTCGCATGAAAGGCGCGTACGACGGTCGGTACCACATGGTCGATGAGGTGGGCCGCGTCAGTCTGCCAGTCGGGCGAGGGCCAGCGCGTGTGCCCGGTCGAGGGATTGCGCGGCAGGGCAAGGGACGTCCGGCTGCACACCGGTGCCCTCCCAGTTGGTGCCGGAGACGGGGTTGACGGCGCGGCCGGTGGGGACGGTGACCTCCAGATGAGGGTGCACGGTCCAGCCCTTGCACGGGTGCGCGCCGCCACGGGTCGGCTCGCCGACGACGACGGCGCGGCCGAGCTGCTGCAGGTCGTATGCCAGTTCCTCAGCGGCGGAGAAGGTGTCGCCACTGACCGACACGTACAACGGTTTGCTGCCGCCGAAACGCGCGCCGGGAACGTGCGGCAGGCTCCAGGACTGCTCGCTGCGCTCGCCACCGCGCCAGTGCATGGTGTTGAGGTGGGTGCGCTCGTCCAGAAGGTAGCTGCAGACGAAGGCGACGGCGTCCGGGTCGCCGCCCCGGTTGTTGCGAAGGTCCACGATCAGCGCCTGGGCGCGTGAGGCCAGGGTGAGCGCGGCGCTCAGCGGTTCGGCGGCCCAGTCCAGCGGAAACAGCATCGGCGCCAGCTCCAGCACGGTGACTCCGCCGTCGAGCAGCTCCACCCGGGGCGCACCGCCCAGCGAGGTGTCGAAGTCCCGGCGGATGGACTCCAGGGTTGCCGCGCCCTCCTCGGAGGACACCGGGTCGGCGTGGTGCTTCAGTCTCAGGTGTTTGTCGTTGTTGACGGACTGCAGGTCCGCGGTGACCAGCCGGGAGAGCTCCTCGGCACTGCCAACGTCATATGCGCCCTCGGCGAGGCGTTGGCGCAGCAGGTCCGCGAGCTGCTTGGCGATCTCAGGGAAGACATAATGCTCGGTCAGCAGCCGGGCCGTCTCGTCAATGACAGGGGTGGGCTGAAGGTCTGTCGGAGTCATGGCAGGGAGTAGAGCACTGCCCTGACGAAGACGTCAAAAGACGTTCACCGGCTTTGTGGCGAGGGCCGCCGGGGTGGGGCCGGGATTGCCCCCGGAGCTGTGTGACGGTCCTCAAGGCACTGCTGGCTGAGCAGGCAGGTGATGAGCGTTCAGAGCGCCCGAGCGAGCGCGACCGTGATGGACGAGATCTTCCCGCTCACTCCGGCACCGGAGTCACTCAGACAGATACGCAGAAACACGAACGCCCCGTCCACATGATCGTGGAGGGGCGTTTCCGCTGTTCAATGCTGGTGGTCAGGGGCAGGGTCGAACTGCCGACCTTCCGCTTTTCAGGCGGACGCTCGTACCAACTGAGCTACCTGACCCAGAGCGGTCCTGACGGGACTTGAACCCGCGACCTCCACCTTGACAGGGTGGCGAGCACTCCAAACTGCTCTACAGGACCTTGCGTCTTGCGTTTCGTTCTGTTTGCGCTCGCTTAGCTTACCAGCTCTTCGGTGGTCTTCGACCAGCCGTTTTTGCGGGTGCGCTAGGCGCTCGCGGTGCCCCCAACGGGATTCGAACCCGTGCCGCCGCCTTGAAAGGGCGGTGTCCTAGGCCGCTAGACGATGGGGGCTTAGGTTTCCCTGTCGCCTTCCGTCGGGGACCTCTGAAGCATAGGGGACGATTGCCCTTGATGCCAAAGTGGCGGACCGGCGGCCGGCGAAGCGGGGGTGCCAGTGACCGATCCCGTTGGCGACGGGGCGTTCGTTGGCTCCGGGGAAATCATACGTTGTGGGTCGGGCTCCACGTGACGCTGGATGTAGACCGACTGCTCTCCCAGGCCACCCAGGGTGATGTCGTCCCATGCCTGCAGGCGCCTGGTCTCCCTGTCGAAGTACAGGACCGAGGCCTGGACCGGGGTGGGTGCGGCGTGTTCGAGGGCGCGCAGGCCCGCGCCGCCCGTCGAGCCCTGGATGAGCATGCGGGTGCCCGTCGGGAAGACGGTGGTGCGGCGTTCGTGGGTGTGACCGGCCAGGATCATGGGGGCGGCGCCGGAGAAGCCGTTGCCGACCTCGCCGTCGTGCACCGCGATCAGGTCCGCCTTGCCGACCTTGGCCCGGTGGGCGCGGCCGTACTCGGCCAGGGCCGCCGGGTCGGAGTCGACGCTGACGGACTTGTCCGGGGTGAAGCGGGGATCGCCGAGGCCGTAGATGGTCAGGCCGGCGACCTGCTGCGCGGTGTCGTCCAGGACGATGGCGTTCTTCTGCTTCTCGACGGCCTTCTGGGTGGTCATCGAGTCGTGGTTGCCGCGGACGAAGACGTACGGGACCTGGAGCGTGCGGATCTCGTCGACGAACTTGTTCTCCGCCTTGGTGCCGTGGTCGGAGATGTCACCGGTGTCGATGACCAGGTCCACGGCGAACTGGTCCTTGAGCGAGCGGATGACGTTCCAGGCGATGGGGTTGAGGTGGATGTCGGAGATGTGCAGGACACGGATGGTCTTGGGGTCGGCGTCGTAGAGCGGCAGGGTCGAGACCGTGTCGTACAGCTTCGAGACGTTCGTCACGAGCTTGGTGAGCTGGGAGCGGTACGACTCGAAGCGCGTCACGATCGACTCCGCGCTGCCCACGAGCGACGGCGCGGCGGCGACCAGGCCCGAGTAGCGCGGCTCCACCAGCGAGCTGGGGCGGAACGTGACGGCCGCCAGGGCTCCGGTGGCGGCGAGGGCCACAGAAGCCGCCAGAAGGCCCATCAGCGCCGTTCTCGGGCGCCGGAAGACCATGAGGACGGCGATGAGCGCTCCCGCGCCCGCACAGAGCAGCGAGCGGATGACGAGGGCCCGCACGCCGTCCAGGAGATCCTGCTCGATCACGTCGGGCAGGCGGTCGGCGATGCGCGGGTCCTCCAGAAGCGACTTGGCGCGTTCCTGGTCGATGTTCTCCAGGGTGATGCGCAGCCTGAGCGGGGCGCTGTGGGTCTGGAAGGTCAGGGTGCCGAGGGGGCTGGCGTCCACGACCGTCTCGCCGTCCCAGGCCGGTCGGAGTGACATTCCCGTTTCCACGGGGCCGATCTGGGCGCGTACGGTGCCGCTGAGGAAGATGCCGAGCCAGGCGCCCACGGCGGCCACCAGGAGCACCGCCGCGATCCGCGCGCCGCGCGATCGGAGGACTGCCTTTGACCTGTGCACGAACTTCATACGGTTTCTTGCTTACCTGTCGGTCGGGGCAGAATGGCAGGTGTGATCGAGGTATCGCGGGAGAAGTTCGAGGAACTCGTGGCCGAGGCATTGGACACGATTCCGCCGGACCTCACGCGTGCCATGAGTAATGTCGTCGTCACGGTCGTCGATGATCCGCCGGAGCCCCACCTGCTCGGCCTGTACACCGGTGTCCCCCTCACCGAACGCGGCGACTGGTACTCAGCAGTTCTGCCCGACCGGATCGAGATCTACCGCAATCCCATATGTGAAATTTGCGATACCGAGGAAGACGTGATCGACGAGGTCCGCATCACGGTCGTCCATGAAGTCGGCCATCACTTCGGCATCGACGACGCCCGCCTTCACGAATTGGGCTGGTAACCCTTTGCTTTTGGTTGGCTGCTTTCGGTTGCGGTCACCCCTGGCCGTCGGGCACCTTAGGTCACATAGCGAGCACCCTTAGTCAGGCACAGCGGAGTCCAGTGGGGGCCATGCGGGCGCGACGGCCGCCGGGACGGCATCGCCGTGCCGGAGACGCACGACAAGTCACATATCGGGAAGTCATCGCCGTCAAGGAGTTCCGGGCACTCTGGTACGGCCAGGGCCTGTCCCTCCTCGGCGATCAGCTCGCCCAGGTGGCGCTCGCCGTCCTCGTCTACGACCGCACGGGCTCGCCGCTGGCCACGGCAGGGGTGTACGCGCTGACGTACCTGCCCTCCATCCTCGGCGGGCCGCTGCTGGCCGGGCTGGCCGACCGGTTCGCGCGCCGGGGCGTCATGCTGGCCTGCGACCTGCTGCGGGCGGCGCTGGTGGGCGTGATGGCGGTGCCTGGCGTGCCGTTCTGGGCGCTGTGCGTGCTGGTGTTCCTGGTCGTGCTGCTCAGCGCGCCGTTCTCGGCCGCGCGGGCGGCGCTGCTGCCCGAGGTGCTGGACGGCGACGCGTACGTCATCGGCTCGGCGTTGCAGAACATGACCAACCAGGCTGTCCAGATGCTCGGTTTCGCCACGGGCGGAGCCCTGATCGCCACCATGGGCCCGTACCGCGCGCTCGCCCTCGACGCGGCCACGTTCCTGGGCTCGGCGCTGATCCTGGTCTCGGGCGTACGCCGGCGGCCCGCGTCAGGCGGCGCGTCGAAGCCGTCCATGTGGTCGATGACCACCAGCGGCGCCCGGCTCGTGTTCGGCTCGCCGAAGCTGCGTACGCTGGTGCTGTTCGCGTGGTTGTGCGGGTTCTACATCCTGCCCGAGGGCATCGCGGCCCCGTACGCGGCCAGGCTCGCCGACGGCACGCTGCCCGTGCCCGTGATCACCGGGCTGCTGATGGCGGCCATGCCCGCCGGGACAGTCGTGGGGGCGTTCCTGTTCAGCAGGTTCGTCTCGCCGCAGCGGCGGCTGCGGCTCATGGGCTGGATGGCCATGCTGAGCTGCGCGCCGCTGATCGTCACCGCGGTGCGCCCACCGCTGGCCGTGGTGCTGGCGGCCTGGGTGTTGTCGGGGATCGGCGGGGCCTACCAGCTCGCGGCGAACGCCGCCTTCGTCCAGCACGTACCGGCCGAACGTCGCGCGCAGGCGTTCGGCCTCGTGCAGTCGGGGCTGATGGCCGTGCAGGGCATCGGCATCCTGGTGGGCGGGTTCGCGGCGGAGAGACTCGGCCCTGAGCCGGTGGTCGCGCTGGCGGGCATCGCCGGGGTGATCAGCGCGGCCGTGCTGGCCATGATCTGGACCGAGTCCCGCGACAAGACCGCCCGGGTGCCCGCCGAGGCCACCGCCTGATCACTGCTGCGGCTTCTGCTCGCCGCTCCAGTCGGTCGGGGTGGCCTTGTTCTGCTGCTTGTTGATGATGTCCTGGACGATCGAGGTCTCGTGCTCCTCGTCCGGCATGAGAAGCCAGCCGATCGCGTACAGCGCGACTCCGGCCCCGCCGAACAGCGTCGCGATCGCCAGCGCGATCCTGACCAGGTTGGCGTCGATCCCCACGAACTCGCCGACGCCCGAGCAGACACCCGCGATGATCCGGCCCTTGTGAGTCCGACGCAGCTTCTTGACGTTGTATTCGCTCATGCCTCAAGACTGCCCGGCGGCCCGGTGTTCGCACATCAGGATTGCCCCTGGTAGAACCCTGGTAGTCCCCCTTGCACGAGAGGACCCGCCATGGACGACCTGCTGCGCCTGGACGACAAGCTCAACCCTGACCAGCGGCTCATCCGCGACACGGTCAGGTCGTTCGTCGCCGACCGCGTGCTCCCCCACGTAGGGGACTGGTTCGAGGAGGCCGCCTTCCCCGCCCGCGAGCTCGCGCCCGCGCTCGGCTCGCTCGGCCTGCTGGGGATGCACCTCACAGGGTACGGCTGCGCGGGCACGGACGCGGTGTCGTACGGGGTGGCCTGCCGCGAGCTGGAGGCCGGCGACTCCGGCCTGCGCTCCTTCGTGTCCGTGCAGGGCTCGCTGGCCATGTTCCCCATCTGGAAGTACGGCTCTGACGAGCAGAAGGAGGAATGGCTGCCCCGGATGGCCGCCGGCGAGGCCATCGGC
This sequence comes from Nonomuraea gerenzanensis, assembly GCF_020215645.1. Taxonomy (NCBI): domain Bacteria; kingdom Bacillati; phylum Actinomycetota; class Actinomycetes; order Streptosporangiales; family Streptosporangiaceae; genus Nonomuraea; species Nonomuraea gerenzanensis. The sequence goes on from NZ_CP084058.1 coordinate 11,403,635, forward strand.
TGCTTCGGCCTGACCGAGCCCGACCACGGCTCCGACCCCGCGGGCATGCGGACGTACGCCAAGAAGGACGGCTCCGACTGGATACTGAACGGCTCCAAGATGTGGATCACGAACGGCTCCGTCGCGGACGTGGCCGTCGTGTGGGCGCAGACCGACGACGGCGTCCGCGGCTTCGTCGTCCCCACCTCCACCCCCGGCTTCTCCGCCCCTGAGATCCACAAGAAGCTGTCCCTGAGAGCCTCCGTGACGTCCTCCCTGTACTTCGACGACGTCCGCCTGCCCGCCTCCGCCGCCCTCCCCGGCGTCACCGGCCTGCGCGGCCCCCTGTCCTGCCTGTCCGAAGCCCGCTACGGCATCGTCTGGGGCGTCGTCGGCGCCGCCCGCGCCTGCCTGGAGGCGGCCGTCGAGTACGCCAAGACCCGCGTCCAGTTCTCCAAGCCGATCGGCTCCTTCCAGCTCACCCAGGAGAAGCTCGCCTGGATGTACGTCGGCACGGCCCAGGCCGGCCTCACGGCCCTGCACCTCGGCGAGCTGAAGGACGCGGGGCGGCTGGAGCCCCGGCAGATCAGCTTCGGCAAGCTCGCCAACGTCCGCGCCGCCCTCGACATCGCCCGGCAGGCCCGCAGCATCCTGGGCGGGAACGGGATCACGCTGGAGTACCCTGTGATCAGGCACATGAACAACCTGGAGAGTGTCCTGACGTATGAGGGCACGCAGGAAGTACATTTGCTCACCCTGGGCAAGGCCCTGACCGGCCTCGATGCCTTCCGCTGACCGGCGATAACCGCCTCCTCTTCACGGCTGGAAGCCCGTACCACTGGCAGTTTTGCAACTTGGTAGGTACGGTTCGGCAGCAAGATCACGGAGAGGACGCATGCCGCCAGCCACCAAACCCAAGATCGTCAGGGTCGTCGCCGCCATCCGCCAGTCGCGCACCCACGATCAGACCATCTCGCCCGACCTCCAGCGATCGATCATCGAGAACTGGATCTCTGCGAAGAACCAATCAAGCACCGACGGAACCAGATGGGTGATCGTCGGATGGGCCGTCGATCTCGACGTCTCCGCAGGCACCACCAACCCATGGGAGCGCCCCGAGCTGGGGCCGTGGCTTACCGACCAAGGCGCAGACCAGTGGGACATGCTCGTCTCCTGGAAGCTTGACCGGCTGTGCCGCTCGGCCCTGGATTTCGCGCTGCTCGTGAAGTGGCTCGGAGAGCGCGGCAAGACCCTTGCCTGCACGAATGACCCCATCGACTTGGACACGCCTATCGGCCGCGCCGTAGCGGCGATCATGGCCATCCTGGCCGAACTGGAGCTGGAGACCATCAGGGCGCGCTCCAAGGAGAACCAGCGCTCGCTCAGAGCAAATGGGAGGTGGGGTGGCGGCCGGATCCCCTTCGGCCGGATGCTCGACACCAGCGACGGCACCAAGAAGCTCGTCATTGATCCCGAGATGTACCCGGTCTTCCTGGAAATCGTTGCGGCGGTCCACGAAGGGCGGTCCATCACGTCGATTGCGATCGAGCTGAACGAACGCAACTTTCCCACCGCAGTTGACCGGCAAAGACAGCTCAAGGGCCTGCCGACCGAAGGCCAGCTTTGGAGTTCCGCCAACCTGTGGCGGATGCTCAAGAACAGGCATTTGATTGGGCAAAAGGAATACAAGGGCAGCGTCATCAGAGATGACAACGGCGAACCCATCATCTTCTTTGAACCGCTGCTTCGGATGTCCGAATGGACGAGGCTTCAAACCGAGCTGGACAGGCGTTCGATCAACACCACTGAAGAGTCACGCCGCAACACGATGCTTCTCCGGAAGGTTGGGTCTTGTGGTGTTTGCGGCGGAAATGTGCACCAGAACTTCACAGTAAAGAACGGCAAGAAGTACGAGCTACGGTACCGGTGCGCGTCACACACGCAGCAGTACAACGGCACGATCGCCCGGCGCTGCGCCAACGGCCGCATCAAAGCCGCCGAACTTGAAGGCGCTCTCATCGAGGCCATCATGACGAGGTTCGGCGACAAACCATGGCAGGAGAAGGTGTTCGTCGCCGGAGAAGACCACACCGAAGAACTGTCGCAGGTTGAAGACGCCATCAGCAGCGTTCGCAAGGAAAAGGACCTCGGCCTCTACGAGGGAGACGAAGACGCCTACATGGAGCGACTCGCAGCGCTCGTAGCGCGCAGGAAGACTCTGCTGGCTCAACCGACCAGGCCGAGCGGGTACACCTACCAGCCGACCGGCGTAACCGTGGCTGAGCACTGGGCCGCCTTGGACACGGAAGCCAGGAACCGCCTGCTAATCCAGTGGGGCGTGAGGATCTCCTACGACGTCACTGGAGGCCTGCCGGACATCAAGATCGACCTGGGAGACCTGGAACGGCTGGAACAGCTCACGCAAGGCCTGGGCGATCTGACGCTCGCATCGGCCTTGTAGACTTGAGGCGAACCGCTTCGGGGGGTGCCCTGGAGCGGTGGCCCCCCGGTGACTCTGCTCCGGGGGGCCATTTTCGTTCCGGCCAACCACACGAGATCATCGTTACAAAGCCGTGACATTCGAGGGCTGTTTCGGGCCACCACTTCCCCCTCTATATATAAGTGAGAAGAGCCTCCAAAGAGGCTCTACCAGTCACTACTTATCTCTTTAAGAGCCAGCCCCCAAAGGCTGGCTCTACTCATTAGTAGTCACTATTAGATACCCAGCTATCGAATTAGATCAACGAAGTATCTGGGCCGGTGTCGACCGGCCGTCACAACATCCAGAGATCTTCAGCCGTAGCTGCTATATCAAAACTCCACGGGAAGCCAGATCACACACGGCAAGGCCGTCTTCCGAGTGTCTTGGGATCTGGCCAGCGGTACGAAACGGTGGGGAACGTACCGCCCTCTCATTTGGGAGGTAACAAACTGCGCTTCGCGCGAAGCGTGTGCAGCCGCCCAGGCTGCCTCAAACCTGCAACGCGCCGAGGGCGTTGCGACGAAGACCAGCTCAAGGACACTAGGCCGTCCTGGGTTCGTACCTCGGCAAGGAACCGCTCCAGACCGGGCAACTGGCGAACGCTCCGCCGCGCCGTGCTGATCCGCGACGACAGCCGGTGCTACCGCTGCGGTCGCGAGGGAGCGACCGAGGTGGACCACGTCGTTTCCATCGCCAGGGGTGGCACACACGAGCTGTCGAATCTTCGGGCCGTCTGTTCGGTGTGCCACGCCCGGAAAAGCCGTCAGGAGTACTACCAGGACCGGTAGTACTCCCTAACCTCCGCGATCACGTCCGCAGCCTGCCGCCAGGCCGCAGCCTTCTCAAGGAAGAAAGTCCCCTGATGGGACTCCAGTTCCTTTACGCCATCCATCATCATGCCGATGACGGCTTCGTAGTGATCTTCGTTGTCCACAGGGACACGGTAGCCCCTTGGCCCGACAGCACCTTTTGTTCACCAACGGGCGAAACGCCCGTTTGGAGCGTTCGCAATGCGAACGCGCAGGTCACAGCCTTTTCCGCAGGCCACGGCGGTCCTATACAACCGCCTATCCAATGATCTTGTTACACAACTGATATCGGGGGTGATCCCGTGGCAGGCAGAGGCCCCAGGCCCAAGGACAACCCCCGGAGGACGAACAAGCATCCCTCCGTAGAACTCACCGGCTCCCCGGTCGACCAGGCGCCCGAGCTGTACCAGGAAGACCGCTACAGCGAAGCGACGCGACGCTGGTGGCGCACCTGGGCAAGCGCCCCGCAGTCCGAGGCATTTATGCCGACCGACTGGGAGAGGCTCCAGCAGCTAGCCCCCTTGGTTGAGCAGTACTGGCAAGAGCCCAAGCCCGCCATCTTGGCCGAGATCCGGCTCAACGAGGAAAGGCTTGGCGCGACGATCAGGGACCGTCAGTCCCTTCGCATGTCGGTCGGCCCGAAGAAGCCGCCCGACCCGAGCGAGCTTCCACCCGAGGTGGCCGACATCCAGAAGTACCGCGATGCCTACAAGCGAGGAGACGACGACTCAGTTGCTTAGTCCGCTGAAGCGGTGGACGGCCGTGTTCCTCGCCAGTCTGGTTCTTGTCGCCGTGCCCGCCCCTGCCGCGCTGACTCACTCACGAGTAGAGGCCGGCGCGCTCGCCTACTGCACTCTCACCGCGGCTGCTCCGACAAGGAAGGCTGGCAGGGTGCTCGCACAGGCCTCGCTGAAGTGCGACACACACGTAGATGTCAGAGTCCGCGCCCAACTCAGGCGTGGGTCGAAGCAGGCCGCCGTAGTCGACCAGTCGTGTCTGAACGCAGTCACGTGCTCAGCCCTTAAGACAGTGAAGGACCCTGCCGGCAATCAGCACTGGTGTACCCGTGCTGAGGCCTACCAGGGCAGGCGCTTCGTCGGCCAGCGCACGCGCTGTGAGTCCTCGACCTGGTAACCAAACACATAAGGAGACATATGACTGTTTTGCAGAGCGGCCACATCACCCCCATACAGACTGTCCCCCTCTGGGCCCTGAACGCCAGCATCTCCGCTGAGTCGCTCCCCAAGCTGTGGGCGGTACGACTGACGGTTCCGGCAGGCGCGCAGATCGACAGCGTCTCGCTCCACTGCAACAAGAACACGGGGGCCGCTGGCTCCCTACAGGCCGCGCTCTACGAGCATCAGGGCAACAACACGTTGCCATTCGCCTGGACCAACTCCCTGGACTTCTCATCCGTCAGCAATGACGTTGCCACCATGTGGTTCCACAACAGCGTCACCGCCCGAGACACCGACTGGCCGGTGTGGCTGGTTCTGAAGTTCACCGGCGTTACTTCCGTCACTGTCCCTTGCACGAAGGCCTTCGCCAGCCTGCGGACGGGCGACTCGTACACCCACAGCACCCTTGATGAGTTCCCGATCACGCTGTTCTCGACGCCAGGTCTGGCTCCCGACGGCCGGTATCCGCTGGTCTGGCTTCAGAGCTGAGAGAGCTAAACGGGGGAACCCAGTTCAGTCTGATCAACTGTTCCGGCTTCTTAAACGTCACCCTGGTGCGCCCCGTGAACACATAGCGGAGTAGAGGAGTTAGGTCGTCCTCGCGGGTTTCATAGGCCCTGAGATCGTGGGTTCAAATCCCACCTCCGCCACTCGTAGCCGCGCTTGAAGGTTCGCCCTTCCCCCGGCTCAAAGCCGACCTGGCCCAACAGGTAGAGGCCCCGCACTCAAAATGCGGCGTAGTCCCGGTTCAAATCCGGGGGTCGGTACGGTGACCGTAGCTCAACTGGCAGAGCACCGGCTTGTGGTGCCGGACGTTGGAGGTTCGAATCCTCTCGGTCACACTCAGTGGAATTAGTGAAGTGGCATCATGCCTGCTTTGGGAGCAGGTGGCAGGGGTTCGATTCCTCTATTCCGCACTGCGTTGACTTGGAGTGACATCCTGCGGGACCACGCTAACCCAAGCGACGCGATATGACCCTAGCTCAATTGGTAGAGCCCCTGACTCCAAATCAGGGAGGTCCAGGTTCGAGCCCTGGGGGTTGTGCTGGTTGCCGTCACCGGCCTGACTAGCTGGCTGGCGATGACCTAGGGGCGCGGTGTAGGCGCGCACTCTCGACCTTAGTAGGCGGTTAGTCCCCGTCCGAAACGGGAGGGCGGAGAAGGTTCAATTCCTTCCGTCCCGCATTGCCAACTGAATCAAGCATGTCCTGGAGGGCCGATTCACATGGCCCAAACGGGCAACATTCCTGCGCGTCTACCAGACCCAGACAGAGGCGAATACACCCTCGCTTGGAGCATCCTGGCATGGGCCGAGAAGTACATCAGGCAGCCTGATGGCCCAGACGCGGGCACTCCGTGGAAGTTCACGCCCGAGCAGGTTCACTTTCTCGTCTGGTATTACGCCGTTGACGAAAACGGCAAGTGGCTCTATCGATCCGCGTCACTCAGGCGCTCAAAAGGCTGGGGAAAGTCGCCAGTCCTGGCCGCCCTCTCTCTCATTGAGTTCATCGGGCCGTGCAGATTCTCCCACTGGGTAGATATGCCGGATGGCTCAAAGGAGCCTGTTGGCCGCGCAATCGCAGCCCCGTGGGTTCAGGTGGCGGCCACAGCCATCCATCAGACGGCTAACACCCTGGAAATGATCAGGGGCATGCTCGTCGCCTCTCCGGCGATCGAGGATTACTCCATCGATGTCGGCAAGACCATCATCCAGTTCTCCGATGGTCGGCCAGGCAAGATCGAACCGGTCACCTCGAACTCGGAGACGCTCGAGGGCGGCCGTCCTACCTTCGCAGTCCTGGACGAGACGCACCTGTGGCATGAGACCAACGGCGGCCACAAGGTGTTCCGGGTTATCGGCCGAAACCTTGGCAAGAACCCTGGCGGCCTGGCTCGTTTCGTCGAGTCGACGAACGCCTACAACCCCACACAGGACAGCGTGGCTCAGCGTACGCATGAGGCCGTTCTCGCGGGATCCAGAGGCATTCTGTACGACTGCTTGGAAGCATCCCCCAACGTTGATCTAGGTAACGTAGAGGCGCTCCGTGAAGCTCTCATTGAGGCATACGGCGATTCCGTCTGGGTGGACCTGGATCGTGTCATTGACGAAATCCAGGACCCTCGCACGCCTGCCTCAGATGCGTTCCGCTTCTATCTGAATCAGATCGCAGCTACGGCGGACACCTGGATTGAGAAGTGGGCGTGGGACGCCTGCCGGCGGGACGATGACCCGCTCAGTCCGAAAGACCAGATTGCCCTAGGGTTCGACGGCTCCAAGTCGTATGACGGAACCGCCCTCGTCGCTTCGCGCTTGCGGGACGGCCACCTTTTCCTTCTCGGGCTCTGGGAGCCAGACGGATCTCCGGACTGGGAGGTTGACGTCCTGGCTGTGGATGCCCGGGTAGCCGAGGTCTTCCGGACTTATCGCGTCGCGTGGATGTATGCCGATCCTTCCTTCTGGCGCTCCGAAGTCGGCCACTGGGCTGTTGAGTTCGGTGACGACATCGTCTTCGAATACTCCCCCAATCGGGAGACGAAGATGTCGGAAGCTGTTGAACGCTTCCACACAGACGTGATGCGTCAGGCCGTTTCCCACGACGGGAACCGTGACCTAGCCAGGCACATCGCGAACGCGCGAACGCGCGAGACGCGACAAGGCTACGTCATCCAGAAGGAATCCAAACGCAGCCGCAAGAAGATTGACGCCGCCGTGGCTTCGATCCTCGCGCACGAGGCGAGGGCGGACGCCATCGCTGACGGACGCCTGAAGCGGCGCAAGAAAATACGTGTTCTCTAGAAGGGGGTAGCAACTGTCTACTCCGGGCATCACTGCTGCCCCGCAAACCCCGCTCGACTGGATTGTCTTCCTCGAAGGCAAGTTGGCCTCACGTCAGGGCGACATCGATAAGTACTACCGCTATTACGACGCGGAGGAGGCCATCCTCGCCTTTGCGCAAAGGAAGTTCTCCGAGGACTTCGGGCCGATGTTCACGCAGTGGAGGGACAACTTCTGCGGCATCGCTGTTGATGCAGTCGTGGAGCGGATGAAGGTCGAAGGTTTTCGTTGGGGCGAGGCCCCCGAGGCTGACAAAGACGCACAGAAGCTTTGGCAGGCCAACGCCCTGGACACGGAAGCTCCACAGGTACATACCGACGCCATGGTGACCGGCGAGTCCTACGTCATCGTGTGGGGTGACGAAGACGACGAGCCCGTGATCAGTCCCGAGTCCTCACGTGAGGTCATCGTCCATCGAACCCCTGGCAAGCGACGCCAGCTCGACGCCGGCATGAAGAAGTACCGAGACGACTGGGGATCCGAGTTCATCACCCTGTGGACACCGGACACCGTCTATACGTCGACTCGGGGCATGTCCCGCGGCTCCAAGAAGTGGACAGAGCCAGATGGGAAGCCGAACCCTCTGGGCGCCGTCCCTATTGTGCCCATGACCAACCGGCCTCGCCTCGGCCGCGACCGCTGGCACCCCTGGTCTGACCTCAAGCCCATCATTCCGATCCAGGACGCCATCACAAAGATCACGGCAGACTCGATCGTAGCCAGCGAGTTCAGCGCCTACGCCCAGCGGATCATCACCGGCCTGGAGCTCGAGGACGAGGATGGCAACGACGTCAGCCCGATCAAGTCCGCGATCGACCGCCTGATCCTCCTCGAGGATCCGGACGTGAAGTGGGGCCAGTTCGAGGCCAGTGACCTCCGCAACTACGTCTACCTCGTTGACATGCTGGTGATGCACCTCGCATCGATCGCCCGGGTTCCACCGCATTACTTCCTTGCGCAATCCGGGTCGTCCAACTCCGGTGAGTCCTACCAGACGAAGGAGTCTGGTCTCGGCTTCAAGATCGCTGAACGCAAGCTCCACATGGGTGAGGGCTGGGAGTCGGTCATTCGGATGGCCTTCAAGGTGAAGAAGGATGCCCGCGCCGAGGAGATGAGCGCTGAGACCATCTGGGGCAACCATGAGTACGCCTCCGAGGGCCAGCGAATCGACGCTCTCGTGAAGCTCAACCAAGGCCTTGGAGTTCCTCAGAGGCAACTGTGGGAGGACGCCGGTTATTCGCCGCAGCAGATCGCCCGCTTCGAGGAGATGCAGGAGGCCGAGTTCCAGCGCAAGCTGGAGCAGCAGAAGGCCATGGTGGCGGCTATGCCGCAGCCAGTAGGACTTCCCGGCGGCAAGCCGGGTGACGCTGCCAAGCCACAACGTGGCAATAGCGGTAACGACAACAAGAAGATCGCCGCCTGACATAGGCGCGAATAGCCCGCCCCGTAAGGGGCTTTTTTTATGCCCTGGCATAGGGCGCACCAGCCGACATGGAGGGTTTGACACACATGGGTGAGCCGATTCCGCCGACCGCCAAGGTCGAGGAAACGCCCGAAAGCACTACCGACACGAACGATGTCGAGACGCTCAAGACCGAGGTTGAGAAGTGGCGCAGCCTAGCCAGGAAGCACGAGAACAACTGGCAGAAGGCGACCACCAAGCTTTCCGAGTTGGAGAGCGCGAATCTGTCAGAGGCCGAGAAGGCCGTTGAGTTGGCTCGCGAGGACGGCCGCAGGCAGGGCCGGGCGGAGGCCGGCGTCTCCGTTGCGCATGCCGAGTTGAAGGCCTACGCCGCCAGTAACGGGGTCACGCTTCCTGCGTCCGTGACTGATTTCCTCGACGCCACCCGTTTCGTGGCCGATGACGGCAGCGCCGACATGGCAGCCATTGCCGCATTCATCGATCCGTTCAAGACCGCACAGCCTAAGCAGCCGACTTACCCCCAGAACATCGGCGTCGGGCCTCAGGGCGGCAATCAGGGCGGTCCTGCGCAGCTCACTCGTGAAGAACTGGCGCGACTTACGCCAGCCGAAATCAATAAGGCCCGAGCCGAGGGCCGACTCAATGCGCTCATGCTTGGTGAGCCCTAAATTTGTCAGAGGTAGTTTTTGGCACTTACTCTTGCTAACGGTGTCTGGACGCAGAGCGGCAATCTTCATATGCCGAGTGCGCTCCAGACCTTCATCCCCGAGGTTTGGCTCTCCCAGTTGTGGGAGGACCTTGAGACGGGTCTGATTCTTTCTTCCCCCACCGTCACGAACAGGCGGTATGAGGGGAGCATCCAGAAGCACGGCGACACGGTCAGGATCCCGCACGTCCTCGACACGGTTCAGATCGGCAACAGCTTCGATGCCTATGGCGAGATCGGTGCGGCCGACCGGGCACAGCTTGACTCGCTCACGATGCGAATCGACCAGGTTAGGACCTGGCATTTCGAAGTCGACAGCTTGCACCAGATGAGGACGCAGGAGGGCATCGACCTGATGTCTGAGCTGATTCGTCAGTCTGGCCGCAACCTGGCTGAATCCGTCGACAAGCATCTTGCCGCGACCATCATCTCTGCCATCACCGGCAAGGACCTGAACGGCACCAACGCCGCGAACTCCCTGCACGGCAGCGTGAAGCAGATTGCCGCTCCAACCGCGACGAACCTGTACGAGACCATCGTTGAAGCGAACGTAGAGCTGGACATCAATAATGTCCCTCATGAGGGTCGATACATCATCTTGGGTCCGCGTGAATACGCGAACATCCTGAAGGATGAAAGGTTCATCGACAACAGCCGCTACGGGGGCGACTCCGTGGTCATCAATGGCCAGGTGGGCACCATTCTGGGCCTGCCCGTCATCGTCGCCAACACCATCGGCTCTCACCTCGATGCCACGTTGCCAACCAAGAAGGGTGTCCGTAACCCGCACAGCGCGGCTAAGGGCATTCATCTGATGGTTGGCCACAACATGGCCGTTTCCTACGCCGGTCAGTTCTCTGAGCTGAAGCCGTATGAGCCGGAGAAGAAGTTCACGCTTGCCGTGAAGGGCCGGATGTACTTCGGCGCGAAGGTCATGAGGCCGGAAGCGCTGGTGATCGCGGGCAGCGTCCCCACCACCTAGTCACGACCGAGTTTAGGCCGGCCAGTGCGCCGGCCTTTCTTACTTTCTAGGAGGCGGACTCTGCTCATACCCATCGAGCGCTTCACCGCGGCCACTGGCGGCCCACTGGACTCGGCCGAGCAGGCGAAGGCTCAGATCATCATCGAGGACGTCTCGGCCCTCGTGAAGGCCTTCTGTGGTCGGGACTTCGCCCTCCACACCAACGAGACAGTCACTCTCCACACGGAGGGTCTAAGCCGCCTCATTCCCTGGCCCCACTCCATCCGGCCGGTACACAGCGTTCAAGCAGTGACTGCGGACGGACTGCCCTATACGGCCTATGAGGTTCGCTCAAGCGGCCTGGCCCTCATGGGTGACTACGTGCCTGCAGTCCAAGCAACCCTCACGTATGGCTATGCGGAGGTTCCCGGCGAGGTCGCTGCGGTCACGCTGACCGAGGCCTTGTACCGATTCGGCAGCGAGCCCGGTGTCAGCCAGGAGCAGATCGGTGACTTGGTCACTGACTACGGCCTCTTCCAGCCGACCTTGTCTCGCGACTCACGCAGGCTCTTGAGGCGCTACAGGCGGAGTATCCGGACGGTGCGGCTGTGAGGCGCATCAAGTTCCGGAAGGGACTCGAGACGGTAGACGTAGCTTTCCCACGCTACGTGGAATCCGAGTTCGGCGGCATCCACGACTATCTCAATCCCATCGTCATGGCCACCTACCGCATCCCTGTCAAGCCCATCTCCACGAGGGATTGGCAAGGCCAGACGCAGACGCTCTCGAACGTCAGTATCTATTTCCCGAGTGACGCCAGGTTCGACTACGAGAAGCCGGACGAGAACAACCCTGGCCTTTTCCTCCGCATACGCGGCAAGGAATGGTTCATCGACGGCGACCCCGAAACTTGGAAGTTCGGAGGGCTGCCTCACATCAAGGTCAACGCGAAGCGCGAAAGCACCGGCCCGTGAGGAAAGACGTTGAAGTTGTGGTCGACTACTCGGCCCTGAACGTGCTCCTGACACGGCGGCCATACGTCAACGAGCTTCGCCGCATCACTCGATCGATCGAACGAACGGCCAAGACCCTCGCCAAGGAGTACGACACCCAAAACCCCTCGTACTCCCCCTCCTTTAGTTCCCTGGTGGCGAGTAAGCGCGGGGTACCGACCGGATACATCTATGCCGACCGGCACGAGATGGTCAATGAGTTTGGCTGGACTGATCTCGCCGGTAAGCACCACGGTGGCCGCTTTGTATTCCGTCGCGCTCTGCGCATGCACCGGATCAAAAGCTAGCGGAGGTTAAGCAATAAAAATCGATCCAGTCACCTTGACGGTGACCTACCTGACTGATCTGTATCGAGATCTCCCCGCACCCAAGCCGACAATCGCGGCCGACCGTAACGGACTGTCCAGCACAAAGGTGCCGTGGGTCACGGTTGAGCTTGAGGGAATGGAGCGCCGAGTTGAGCGGCGCCAGGAGATGGCGCATCTCGTCATCAACATTCTCCACACCAGTAGGCCTTTCGGGCTTACGAGCGCTCTGGCCATTCGCGAAGCGGTTCTTGAACGCATGCCGCAGACGGCACACGCGAATGGCGTATACGCCCTAGACGTCGTTGAGGACATCGGCCTCACTGACTTGACCGAGCTAGAGACCACGTACACGCGGCACATGTTCTCGGTCCAGCTTTTCCTTACTCAGAACTAAGAGGAGTTCTCCCCCTTTGGCAGCTAACAACGCTGGTTCTATTCGCTTTGCCCCCAAGGGCAAGATTCTCGTCGCTCCAATCGGCACCGAGGCCCCTGAGGACGTCACCACTCCCTGGGCTGCCGCCTGGAAGGAACTGGGCTACGTCAGCCCGGACGGCTGTGAGCTGACTCCCTCGGTGGACACTCAGGCCGTGGACGTGTGGCAGTCGGCCGTTCCCGTGAAGTTCGTGGTCAACGGCGCTGCGTGCACTTTGAAGTTCACCCTGCTCCAGTTCGACGCCGACGCGACGGCCCTGTACTTCGGCACCGAGTGGAAGGCCGCCACGAAGGACGACGGCACCACGATCGCGAACACCTTCATCCTCGACCTGGCCAGCACTCCGAACCTGGCGGAGAAGGCCCTTGCGGTGGAGTGGGGCGACGCCAACTCGACGTCTCGTCTGGTCATCCCCCGCGGCATGATCTCCGAGCGCGAGGGGCTCAAGCTTACTCGCACCAACTCCCAGAGCCTTGGCGTCACGTTCGAGGCCCTGGATTCCGCCGGCCGACTCGGCTACATCCTGACCAACGCTGCGGGTATCACCGCCGCCGCCTAATCCTGGTCGCTCTGCTTCTACTTACTTAGTTTCTTTGAAAGGGGTAACTCTATGTCCGCCACTGTGAAGGCTCTTGAGTCCGAAGCGACTGACAAGCCGCTTGAGGTCCCGTTCCGGGACGAGGTGTATGTCATTCCGGCTCCGTTGGACTGGCCTTACGACACTCTGGACCTGCTCGCCGACGGCAAGGTTTCCAAGGCCGTTGATGGCCTGCTGGGCGACCAGGTGGAGAAGTTCAGGAAGACCGGCCCGAAGGTCCGAGATGCCGTCGCACTCATGGAGGCCATCGCGGGCGCGTCCGGTGGTGAGCTGGGAAACTGATTCTCCTAGCTCGTGTGCTGAGGAACTACCCCAACGAGCTAGAAGCAGACCTACTGCGTTTCTATAACGTCGATCTACTCGACTTGTGGCGGCGGAAGCTGAGCTTCCGCCGCCTTTCTTTCCTTGTGCGACTCCTGCTGTCAATGCATGGTGAGTCGGCTCTGAGTAGAGCCCAGTTCGGCGACACAGCCTCATGGCCAGACCAGAACTACTTGCTCGCTGAGCTTCTCGACCGGACAGCGATGACCAATTGGCTACTTGTCGAGATCAACAAGGCGAAGGGTGCGGCGAACCCGCTACCCGATCCATTCCCGAGACCTGGCCATACTCAGCCCGGCGTCAGCAGCAGCAGCGACGGGCCACAGTTCGCGGCACCACACGAGGTGGCCGCTTTCTTCTCGAACCTCCAATAGGCAGGTGATTAGTTGGCCGACCCGAACGTGAAGGTCGGAGCAGGCTATATTGAGATCTCGCCGAAGCTGAGCGGATTCAATAAGACGCTCACTGCGAAGATCAAGGACGAACTTAGAGAGATCGGCGCGCTGGAGGCGGTCATCCAGCCGACGCTGGATGAGAACTTCGCGACAAAGCTGAAGACTCTCGTAGAGCGGGAGATCAAGAAGCTTGGCCCGTTCAAGGTCGATGTAGAGGCCAGGCTCCGAAACACCGCCTCGTTCCAGGACGCGAACGAGCAGCTCCGCGACACGGTAAGAGATACGGCTGACGAGACCTCCAGGTCTACGAAGCGGATCGAAACCGACTTCGATCGTTCCCTAGCCGGGGCTCGCGAAAGTATCTCGAAACTCGACATCGCCTTGCGGACTGGTCTTCGGGCCTTCAATGACCCTGAGACTGCCCGTGGCATCGAGACGCTTCGATCACGCCTGCGCGACTTGTCCACTGAGGTGGACACTCTCTCAGCTCGCCAGTCGTCATCTATCCGCGCCGGCCTGCGAGAGATCGAGTCTATGGCCTCCCGCGTCGAGCGGGCGGTCAAGAGCCCGATGCAGGAGCTCGAGCGCGAGACGACGAAGCTCTTCCGAGAGAGCGATAAGGCGGTCAAGGACGCGCAGCGTTCCATGGACCAGTACAGCCGTGCTGTCTCTGCTGCGACGAAGATCGTCGCTTCCGCAGAGAAGGAAGTGGATCGCGGCTTCAAGCGCATGGGCCAGGTCGTCGCTGACGGCCTGAAGTCGGCGACAAGCGCTGTAGCCAAGTCCGGCAAGGATCTGGGCGAGAGGTTCGCTGGAACCTTCGAGTCGGTCGTATTCGGCATGATCGCCCGAGGCGGCCTGATCGGTGCAGCACTTGCTGTCCTCGGGGCACCGCTACTGGCGGGACTTTCCAACCTGGTTGCGGGCTTCACGGCGCTGGCGTCCTCGGCGGCGTACGCGGCCGGATCACTCCTGGCCATCCCCGCCGTCCTGGCGGTGATCGCTCAAGGCGCTGGAGTCCTCACTGCTGCGTTCTGGGGTGTCGGTGACGCGCTTGACGCGCTGTCGAAGGCCGACGATCAAAGCGCGGCGAACGCTGAGGCGGCGGCCCAAGCGCGCGAAGCGGCGGCCGAGAGGGTCCGTTCCGCTCAGGAGCGCCTGGCAGACGCACAGCGATCGGCCATGGAAAGGGTTGAGCAGGCTCAAGCCCGGCTGGTCGATGTCCAGGAGCAGAGCGCTCGTCAGATCGAGTCAGCCCAGGATCGCCTTGCCGATGTTCAGGCCCGACTTGCGGAAGCTGCAGAAGCGGCGGCGAGCCGAGTCGTCGATGCGCAAGATCGCATTGCTGACGCGCAGGCTCGACTCGTCCAAGTGCAGGAACAGGGCGCACAACGGATAGCCGACGCCCAACGACGCCTTGCCGACGTGCAAGCGTCTAGCACGCTTCGCATCGTCAACGCCGAACAGCAGCTCCAGGACTCTCACCGGCGGACCGCTGACGCGCTGGCCGATCTCAACCAGGCCCGCGAGGAAGCTCGAGAGCGTCTCGAAGACCTCGCTCTTGCAGAGGCGAGCGCCGCCCTGGACGAAGAAGCAGCTCAACTCGCTGTGGAGCGCGCTTCGCAGCGCCTCACCGAGATCAACCTTGATCCCAAGGCCAGTGACCTTGACCGCAGGGAAGCGGAGCTGGCTTACCGCCAGAGTCTGCAACGGCTTGACGAGATCCGGGAGCGCAACGAGGACCTCCGCAGAGAGGTCGAGCAGGCCAACAAGGAGGGCATCGAGGGATCCCAGCGGGTCACCGATGCGAAGGAACGCCTCAAGGACGCGCAAGACGCCGAGATCGAGGCCGAGAAGGAACTCGCCCGTGTCCGCCAGGAAGCGGCTGACGAGGTCCTCCGCTCCGAACAGGATCTTGCACAGAGCCGTCGGGACGCAGCTCGGGAATACGAAGAGGCGCAGACAGGCCTTGCCCGCGCTGAGCGCGATCTAACCGAGGCCCGACTTGACGGCGCCCGACAGGTGGAGAGCGCTCAGAAAGCCATAGCCGACGCGGAACGCGATCTCGCTCGCGCTCGTCAGGACGGCACTCGAGACATCGCTGAGGCCGAGGCGGCCATCGCCCAGGCCCGTGTGGACGGGGCTCGCCAGATTGAACGAGCAGAGTCCGATGTCTCATCGGCCCTCAGGGCGCAGGCCGATGCTCTTGCCACCACATCGACTCAGGCGCGCAATGCCGAGATCGCTCTGTCGAAGCTGTCGCCGGCAGGGCGCGAATTCGTGCTCTTCCTGAACAACGAACTGATCCCGCGGGTCCTCGCATCGCAGCAATCGATCCAAGGGGCCTTTCTTCCTCCCATCCAGGAGGCGCTCACCAATTCGACCCCGCTACTTCAGGTCCTGCAGTCTGGCCTGACTGAGACCGGCTCAATTCTGGGCGGACTCATCGGCGGATTCATCGAATTCACCAACACTCCTTTCTTCACAGGCAGGGTTGAGAGCATCCTCGCCACCAACAACGACTTGTTCCGAGACATGGACGGCGTCGTTGAAGACCTGGCGAGCGGACTCCTCATCCTCGTCGATTCGGCAGACCCATTCCTAAGATGGATCGTCGATGTCGTCAAGGAGTTCGCTAATTGGTTCGCCGAGACCATGAAGCAGAAGGAAGCATCAGGAGAGCTCAACGAGTTCTGGGCCGACGTGCAGAGAACCCTCGATCTCCTCCTGCAAATCGTCGTCAACCTCGGCGGCGGCTTCGCGAATATCTTCCTTACCGGCAAGGAAGACGGCGACGACCTCCTCACCACCATTCGAGACCTGTCTAAGGATTTCAAGGACTGGACGTCCAGCACTGAAGGAAAGAACCAGCTCAAGGAGTGGTTCGAGAACGGCAAGAAGGCCGTCAACGAGGTCATCCTTCTCGTCCGGGACGTATCGAAGGAGTTCTTCGAACTCGGCAGAGACACAGACCTCTCCGGCCTCATCAAGGACATCCGCGAGGACTTCATTCCCGCCGTATCCACTCTCGCCAAGACACTATCCGGCGAAGAGGGGGGTGGACTTGGATTCGTACTCGGCCTGATCAACGCTGCACTCGATCTCATCAACGTCAACATTGGCGCGGTGCGCCTGGCCTTCGGGCTACTGACTTTCGACTCAGAGACCGTCAGCGGCGCGCTTGAAACCATTCTTGGATCTGCGGAACATCTAGCACGGACAGTCGCTCAGCTATTCGGCTTTGACTTACCTCTCAGCGCCGAAGACGGCAAGAAGGCCATCAATCAAATGGCCACCGATATCGGCAAGTGGTGGGGCGATATCGGAACCGACATCGGCGACTGGTTCGACGATCTCGGTACGGACATCTCCGACTTTTTCAGCGGGGCAAACGAGACCAGCTCTTCCGAAACCAAAATTATGGCCCAATCCGTCGGAGGCAACTTCGACGAGATGGACAAGGCCATCAAGGAAAAGCTCGAACCACTGAAGACCTGGATCCCTGAGAAGTGGGACGAGATCACCACGAGTGTCTCCACCACCGTCACCGGCTGGAAGAACGACCTGTCGAGATGGTTTACCGGAATTCGCGATGACGTGGACAAAAAGTGGACCGAACTCACAGGCGGAATCGCTAAGGGAGCCGAAAACGCCTGGCTCGGCATAGTCCGCTGGTGGAACGACCTGCCAACGTGGGCGCAGAACAAGTTCCAGGAAATCCGCTCCAGAATCGACGAAAAGATCAGCCGATTCTTCGAAATTGGCGAAAACATCGTCGAAGGATTTAAGACCGGCGTCCGCAACAAGTGGGACGAATTCGTCCAGCTCATTTCCGGCGGCATCGACAACATCGTCAAGTGGGTGGAGGAAAGACTCGGCATCAACTCCCCATCCAAGGTGTTCAGCGGCATCGGTTCAAGCATCGGTGAAGGCCTGATCGTAGGAATCGAAGCCCAGCAAAACAGTGTACGCAATGCCGTATCGAGCCTGGCTACCACTGTGACTGATACGTGGGGCAACCCCCAGCTCGGTGTCGGTATCAAGGCCGGCGCCATCCCTATTCAGTCGAGTCCGACGGTGAACACTGCCGCGCTTACCAACCGGCAAACGGCTGGCGGAGAGCTCGATCAGCCGGTGTCGCGCGTCTATCAAGTCACGCTGAATGCTGCCCCCACGGTTCCCACGGAACAGCAGTTGGTTTCCACCCTGTCGTACGTAGATGCCCTCTACTCATAAGGCGGTCACTGTTTGTCGCTGACAACTATTGAATGGGTTCCCCCGGCTGGGCATGACAGCTCATCCGGGGTGCGCCCCGTCTACAACCTCACCTCTGGTGAACATGGCGTTCTGGTAATGCCGGGAATGAAGGGCTTCGACGCACCCCCGTTCCTCCTCCACTACGACGAGATGCCCGCACTTGACGGCGCTAACCTCCGGCACGTCCGCGCTCAGGCACGTGAACTCTTTCTTCCTTTGTTTCTCTCAGCGACGGATCGGACGACACTCCTGAATCTCAAGAGGCGTCTCCTATCGTCTTTCAATCCCTCATACGGGGCTGGCCAGATCAGAGTCACTGAGCAGGACGGCTCCTCCCGGTGGATCGAGGTCTACTACGCCTCCGGCGCGGAGGGCGATGAAGGCAAGAGTCAGGCCGGCGTGTACTGGTGCAAGTACGGTCTCGTGCTGAGAGCTTTCGACCCCTTTTTCTACGCGGGATCTAGCCAGGTAGTCGAGTTCACGCCAGGCGCGTTGTCACTCAAGAAGTTCTTCAGTGAGCCGTTCCTCGGCCTGCACCTGAACAGCAGCGCGAACATCAACGGCACGTCCGAGGTGACCATTACCGGAGATGTGGACACCTGGCCGGTATGGCATGTGCAGGGACCTGGCAACAACCTGACGTTCAAGCGCTCGGTCTCGACTGGCCCAGACCTCACGTTCAGCCTAGGCATCAGTCTCGGACCCACCGACGCGGTGGTCATCGACACACGCCCTGGTCGCAAGTCAGTGCGCCACAAGACGACCGGTGAGAGCTTCTGGAGCCGTCTCGGCCCCAATCCACAGCTGTGGCCCATCGCTCCGGGCCGCAACCAGGTGACGATCACGATGTCCGATGTGGGCGCAGAGACCTCCGTCGTCATGCTCTACCAGCCGAGGTACATCAGTGCCTAAGTTCCTTGTAGAGACACGCGACAGAGATCTCAAGCGCACTGGCGTCATCGAGCGGTACACGCTCCTCGACGTCATCCCGCGCTGGTGTGACGTTGGCTCCTGGTCGATCACCGTTCCGTACGGTTCCTCGGAAGCAGACCTGCTTGAACCCGGCCGCGGAGTAGTCATCTGGGTCGACGGCCATGACGAGCCAGTGTTGTCCGGGCCTGTGACACGAATCAAGCACGAGTGGTCCGACACGGAGCCCGGCGGCGGTGTTGTCACCTTCTCAGGCTCCAGCGACGAGCTGGCCCTGTGGAAGCGAGTCACCTACCCGCAGCCCGCCCTGTCGATCGCGAGCCAGACCATCGACACCTACAGGGGCTCAGGCCTCGCCGGTCCTGCCATAGCAAGTCTCGTTGACTTGAACGCTGGCCCCGGTGCCCGCGCTAGTCGACGCATACCAGGCCTCGAGGTCGTCCCCTCACTCCTCGGAACCCCCATCCAGTTCACCAGCAGGTTCGACGTGCTCGGCGAGAAGGTCCGCGAGCTGGCGACCTCTCAAGGTCTCGGGTTCAGAGTGGTGCAGACGAGCGCGGCCACATTGGCCTTCGAGATCTATCGCCCCAGGGACCGCGCGGGAAGCGTGGTGTTCTCTCACGTTCTGGGCAACCTTCAGGACTTCTCCTATGTGTTGCAGGCACCCGAGGCGAACCGATTCTTCCTTGCCGCCCAGGGCGAGGGGCGTCTGCGCTACATCCTTCCGTACATCGAGAACAGTCTCGAAGTCCCTGGCGTGAGCGCTGACCCCTACGAGATCATCGACAACCCCACACCGCCGGCTACTCCGTGGCTCCGCTACTGGGCAGAACGGTTCGTCGACCGACGAGACATTCCACTGGCCTACAACGCCAGCCGACAGGTCATCAACGCCGAGGCTGGCACACCTGCTACGGACGACGAACTCAAGGCGATGCAGACGGCCGCGGACGAAGAGTCTGTGGACTTCGCCGAGGCAGGGTCACTGTCTATCACTCCGATCCACACCCCCGAGCTCTTGTTTGGGCGGGATTACTTCCTTGGCGACCGAATCTCTATTGAGATCAACGGCCAGTATCTGACTGACGTTCTGCGCGAAGTCCGATTGACCGACTCTCACACTGGCGGCCCAGTCATTAGGCCTGTCGTCGGTTCTGATGGCGCTACTGAGACGCCTTTGCTCTATAGGCAGGTCCGCAAGTTGTGGGCTTCGCTCCGCAAGCTTGAAGCTCGACGCTGAAAGGGTTTTCTTGACAGAGACTAGTTTCCCGCATGATGCGGGGCCGGGCAGCATCATCACTGAAGGCCAGTGGTCGCGGATGGCCGATGGTTGGCAAGACGATGGTGTAGATGCCGCTGATCACCGCAGCAGCGACCTCAAGGTCACCTCCAACAGTGAGCCCCTCACCCTGCGAGTCGCACCAGGCCGAGCACACGTTGCTGGCTTCTTCTACGAGCTCAACACCGACACGCCGGTGACGATCGAGCCGAACACTACGGCGAATCCTCGAATCGACCTCGTGGCGTTGCGAGTTAATCGTGATAGCAATGCCGTAAATCTCGTAGTTCGGCAGGGCACTCCTGCGGTTACTCCGGCAGCCCCGCCCCTGGATACATCCTGGGAGTCACGGGAGGTGCCTTTGGCGCATGTGACAATCAGGGCTAACTCGGCTTCCGTCATTCCTGCGGATGTTGAGGATGTGCGCAACTTCGCCGGTAAGCGAGTGGTGGTTTGCACGGCGAAGACTCGCCCGGAGGCACCCGGTTTTGGCCAGATCATCTATGAGAAGGACACCAAGCGGGCACTTATTTTTACGGAGCGATACAGCTCGACTAGCTGGCAGCCAATCCTCTACTCGCCCCCTGAGAATTACGCCCTTCCGATGATGGGCAAGCGCACGTCGTCGCTGTCAACGCAGACCATCACCACACCTGCCGCTGGGTCATGGTACACCGCCAACGTGGGCTTTACGTCGAACTGGTCTGACACCTATTTCGACAACGGCCTGTCGATCTTCTCCAACAGTCAGGGCACGACAGGACTCAACTTCATCAATAAGGGCGTGGCGCATATCTCGGCCTACTGCTGGTTTATTACCTCCAGTGCGGCACCTACCCAGGCAAGGTTGATCAACGCGCAAACATCGGAAGTGCTCGCTGAGGCCATGAACGCCAGCGGCACGACTCACAAGTTCAACCTCAGCGCCTTTGCCCGGGTAGACGGAGAAGTCACGGTGCGTATGGAAGTTGGCGTGGTATCGGGAACCGTCTCCACCATCACAGTCAACAGTGCGCGCATGGCTGCAGCCGCGATCGTCAGCGGGCGGTAATACATGAGCGATGAAGGCGGATTCGTCGTCACCATCCGCGATGTATACGAAGAGATGAGGGAACTCACGAGCGAAGTGAGAACCCTGACTAGCGAACTCAAGGAATCACGCAGGACAGACGACGATCACGAAAAGCGTCTGCGCGTACTCGAGCGATGGATGTGGGGACTTCCCGTGTCCATCCTCACAGCCATCGCGGCCGTTGTGACCGCGTTCGTTCGCTAGGAGGATCAGCGAAAGGGGAATCAGTATTGTTACGAGCTTCCGACGTTATTAAGGAAGCGAAGAGGTACGAGGGTACCCGAGAGAAGGCCACCAATAAGACGGACTTCGGCCGCGAATGGGGCTGGAACGGCGTCGCCTGGTGCATGATCTATCTAAACATCATGTTCAAGCGGGCGTACGACAGAGCCGGAAGCCCCGAACCAAAGGCCCACGCCGCCGAGCTGGTTCCGTGGACAGCGAGTTGCTACAACGCCGTCCAGTGGTTCAAGAAGCGCAACCAGTGGTCCCAGACCCCTAAGAAGGGGTCGCTCGTCTTCTTCGGACCAAACGGGTCCACCCACGTCGAGCTCGTCATAGAAGTGCATGACACCTATCTGAAGACGATCGGCGGCAACACCGGCGGCACCTACGGCGGGAAGTACCACGATGGGGACGGCGTCTACATCAAAACGCTTCCTCGCAACAGCACCAGGATTTACGGCTACGGCCACCCGAAGTACGCCTCTGAGGTGAATCCGGTGACCGGCCCTATCTACGATGCGCCCTCCTACCCCGGCAAGTTGCTGCGGCTCGGCTCCAAGTCCCGCTTCCTCACGAAGTGGCAGAGGCAGATGAAGGCCCGCGGCTGGTCGATCCAAGTGGACGGCATCTTCGGTCCCGAGACCTTGGGCGTGGTGAAGCGCCTCCAGGAGAAGGCCGGCCTCGCGGTGGACGGAGTCATCGGCCCTAAGACCTGGGCAGCGGCCTGGGCCTAGATACTTACTTTCCTAGTTAGAGGTTGCATGGCAGTAATAGGCACAAGAACGTACCGCTTCACGGTCGAGATCTACCGTGACGGGACTCGAGGCTCTGCGGCGGACACAGAGACACACGTGTGGGATGTAGAGACCGAAGACCCGCCCTCTGCGCACAAGAAGATCTACGGCCGTGCGGCGGAGACTGTGCGGCCACTACTCGACGACTACCGTGTGCTGTCCTTCGAGCTGGTCGTTCCGAAGGATCCGACGCACTTCCATGTGGACGTGCACACCGGTGAGACACCAGCGTCCGTTGTCGGTTGGGGCACGGCCTGGGCGAAGCTGCGCGATGCAGTAGAGGACGTTGCGGGATCGCTCGGAGCCCGGACGACCGGTAGCCGCGTCGCGATGGTCACCTGTGAGGACACAGCTTGCTGGACCTAGACCTTGACGAGCTGTACGCCCTCCTGGGCCCGCACATCGCGGCGGGCGACGTGTGGTTTCCAGCCTCGCAGTCGTACTCACTACAGATTCCCGAAGGGCCGGTGGGCGTCTGGCAGGCAGTAGCTGGCCTACCGGCTTTCCCTGTCTCAGCCGCGAACGGTGACTATGTCGAGCTGTCACTGTCGTTCGACTGGTCGACTGGCGGCAACACCTCGTTCAACATGGCCGTGGCCGTGGTCGACGCCAACAAACGAATCATCAGGTTCGTACACTCAGCGGCCGACTTGCAGGGCGGCATGAAGCCGCTCCCGTACATGGATCCGAGCCTGCAGAACATGGCCGCCTCAACGCCGCGCGTCTGGCCGTACCTGGTCCAGGAATCGGACGTGGCCGATGACGGCCTGCTGCGTCTCGCACTCGTGTCCGTGGACCGTGCGCCACGCGCTGTGGGCGCTACGCCTCCGACCATCTGGGGCTATGACGGCTCCTGGCCGATGCGGTGGCGACTGACAAATTATCGCCGCGCTGCTTCATTCACCAACCATGATCGTTTCGGACTCAGAATCGAGGACCACTCATGACCACTTACTTTGATCCCATCCCGGACGAGCCGACCGGCGTGACGCCGGAGGCCGAAGCCAAGAGGCAGGTCAAGTCCGACGCCAGGGCGCGGTCCCTGCGCACCTTGGGGCAGGGCGCCATCGTGGCTGTGCTCCTGGCGGTGGCCGGCGTGACCACTACGGCCCTGACTGACGGCTCGCTACCTGACTGGGCTGGCTATGGCGCGCTTGTCTTGCAGGCCGGTGGCGCTGCCCTGGCAAGTTATGTGCACCGCATGCTCAACGGGGACGATTCCATCTAGTCTTTCGTTACCTAGACGAGTCCTACAAGGCAAACGCTGCGAGGTCACACGATGGCGGAGTCTCCGCGCAGGCTCACAACGGTGATCGCTGAATGGACCCAGATCCTGGGTCTGCCGCTCATGATCCTTGGGTTGGTGCTTACAGCGATTGGCATCTCGATAGCCCAGGAAGGCCTGGAGATTGACAAAGCCACCGCATACCGCCCTGCAACAACGGCGTCGTCCGCCGCTACAGCCTCGCCAGCGATGACTGGCAGCCCGATACCCGCAGACACACCAAGTGCTGAAGTCACCCCAAAGGCGTATCCATCAGTAAGTACCGAGAAGCCGGGAACCCATTCGCCTGACCCATGGGATGCTTTTATTAGAGCAAACCCTCACGGAAATCCCGTGACGGATGATTGGGGGGAAAAAACCCCTGAAGAACAACGGGAGATTGCTAACGCGTCACTCCTTATCGGAGGCGGAACGTTGGCGGCAGTCGGGCTGATCGCATTTTTCACATCTGGCATGTCTTTTATAGTCAGGGCGCGAGGAAATCACCGCCGTCCATGACAAATTCTCGTATGATCTTGTCCGGCCCCCCTTTCCCGGACACATGAAACCCCCTCCCCTTCGGGAGGGGGTCTTTCTTTATTTCAGGGGTAGTTGTGCCTCAGAGTAGGCTCTACTCTCCTTCAGCTCGTATCTGTGCAACCCGTAGATCCTCGGGCGAGATGCCGTGAGCGTTCAGCTCTGTGGCAATGTCCTCAAGAGTCATCTCTCCAGCGGCGAACGCAGCCACCAGCTCGCTCAGGAGTTTCCCACCTCTCCGGTACCCAGCCCACGCAGAAGGTACGGCAACCTCAACGAGCTTGGGCAGCTCGGCGAGATCCTCATCCGTAAGTCGGCCGCCACGTTCGCGAGCCTGCTCGTAGAGCCACGCAAGGAATGCCTCGTAGAGCACGCAGACCCAGATCTGATGCTTGTTGAGGTCAGCACGGGCGGAGCCGCCAGGAAGGAAGAGAGCGCCCTCGCCTGTCGCCAAGTCCATAACCCAGAGGTGGCGACGGCTCCAACCCTGCGTCCGGAGAACCGGGTATGGGCTCGTCTCCCCGTTCTCGTCAGTGGTGGCGCTGCGCCACTCCCATTCGTCAGGCCCGAACAGGCCGACGGCGAACTTGCCCCAGTTGAAGCCGCCGGATGCCGAGTTGACGGCTTCGAAGTAGTGGAGCTTCATGAGTCGCTCTCGCCCAGCCCTTCGGGGATGCTGCTGCGCAGCTCTTGCGCAGCCTCGATGAGGGAGTCAAGGAACTCGCTGGCATCGGCGCGCTCCTGGATCTCGTCCACAGGCAGAGAGATCGTAAGGGGGTGAATCTTCAGCAGCAGCGGTGATCCATCACTCGGCGCTGCCCAGTCGACCACTTCAGCGCTCGGGCATGCCAGCGTTCCGGTGCGGGCGATCTCTTTGAGGGCTGTCTCCTGCTCGAGCTCCATCATCACACTCATGATGCCGGCCACGGCCTTGCCCATCGCAGTGTCGGTGGTGATGTCGCTGGTGGCGATCACCTTGCCGTGAGTCTCGCACCACCTCACAAGGTGGTCCAAGCGCCCGGCACTCCTTGTCAGGTAGCGCGAGTCCGCGGCGAGCAGTGCGTCAAAGTCATCCGCTCGAGGTATCAGCCACTCGGTGTTGATCTGCTGGTCGCTTATCACGTACTCAACGATCTCCCAACCCCTCTCCTGCGCCAGTCGATCAACGCAGGCCATCTGAGATGGCTCCATACCGCACCCTGGCTCCGTCTTGATGAAGGCCAGTGCCCGTTTAACCATGTTTCCTCCATGTCTGTGCCGAGTTTGTCAGAGGGTGCCGACAAGACTTCGAGGAACGAGAAAGGCCCCCTCGTGGGAGGGGGCCTTGTGTCCCGCGCAGCTTAGTGAGCTGCTTCGTACTGCTCCACCACCGAAGCCGCGATCCGGCCGCGCTCGCTCACCGGCAGACCGTTCGCCTTCGCCCACTGGCGAATGTCGGCGCTCTGCTCGCGGCTCATGGCTCGCGTCCGCGTCGCAGCCCCGCGCCGCAGACGAGCAGGCCGCTCAGCACGAACGGCTCGCGCCTTGGTCAGGTAAGGCGCGAGAGCCTTCTCAAGCTTCTCCCTGTTCTTTCCCGACAGGTCAATTTCGTAGCTCGTGCCGTCGAGGGCGAACGTGGTGGTTCCTTCGGCGTCAGTTCCGTCGATGTCGTCGATGAACGACTCAACGATCCGCTTTGCCATCAAGGCACTCCAATTCAAGTAATGATGTCGTACTTACTGTAGCGTGCTTGCGGTCTAGCGCCATGGCGCTAGACCCAAACGCAGCCTTTCCGTGTTCACTCGATCCACGCAAGCCGGGCAGACCGGCATGCGCCGCACACGTCCAAGAACATCTTCGGTAAGAGGCCTATCCATCTTGCCAGTCGCAGGGTTGAAGTCGGGGGGCAGCCCCGTCTTGGGGTCAATCGTTACGACCATAGCCTCTTCCGAGTTGAGCTCGAACACCTCCTTACACAGGAAACATCCAGCAATCGAGTCGGCCTCAGGAGAAGAGGTCGAGAAGCGGGTCATGCCCATTCACCTTCTTCGTGGTCGTAGGCTTCGCAGAGGTTCGGATGGGCCGAACGCTCACTCTCGGTTGTGCAGACGGCTCGGCAGGTACAGGGGCGGCCGACGACTTTCTTTCCACCCTGGCGGGCGTCGACGCGGCCGACACCGTGGCCGTCTGGCGCTTCTCAGCGGCTGCCTTCTCGGGAGTGTCCGAGTCTGGGGTCCATTCGTCGGGACCGGAGTAGAGCAGCATGAACGCGGGCCTCCCGCCTGTGCTCGGGAGCTTGAACCGCTGCACGAGGCCCTTCTCCATGGCCAGCGCTGTGGCGGCTTCCAACTGCGCCTTCTTGTATTTGCCCGTCTTGTCGGATTTCGGCAGGGCGGCGTACAGCTCTTGTGTAACCGCTCCTTCCTCGCCCGCGTCCTTGACTGCCTGGACGATGCGGGCCATCACTTCGGGGTCGCCATGCGCGGGGTTCGCGTTGATGCCCACCTCGACCATGCGCGTCACGTTCCCGTGCGTGCTGGTCTGCGTCTCGCTCATCATGACGAACTGAACCGAGGCGATGCAGTATCGGAACATCGCCTCGGCCGCCTTCAGGTCCTTCAGCCGGATGATCGTCCGCTTGTCCGAGAGTGCGTACAGGGCGGCCATGCGCTTGACGTAGCCGAGGGAGCGGGCGCAGAAGCCGCGCATGACCTCGGAGTCTTTCGACAGGTTCGGCAGCACCTCGTAGATGTTGCTGTCCCAATACTCCCAGCAGTCTTCGTTGAACTCGACACGCCCGGCCTTGGACGCGAACGCCACCGCGTCGCCCAGGCGCTTCGCCATCTCGGTGAAGTCGTCGTCCTCAAGTCCTCCGCCGCGCGACAGCGACCGTGCCCGCTCCACGTAGAGCAACATGAACCGGTTGAAGGTGCCGCCCGCGAGCTCGGCGGGGCTGAGACATGACTTGAACTCCTCGGGCGTGACGTGACCGATCACAGCCATGTGGGGCTTGTTGACGGAGATGACGCCGTCCTTCTTCGTGTTGTTCACGAGTCGGCTCGACTGCCAGCCGAGGCGGATGGCCTCGCCGAGGCCCTTGTCCCCGCGGCAGGTCATCATGACCTCCGCCCACTCTTCCTTGACGTAGAGGATTGGGTATCCGGGCAACAGCGCACCAGCGACCGCGTTGCCCTTGCCGTCGATCTCGATCGTGTCTTCGGTCCAGCCTGCCTCATACGCCATGTCCCGCATGGATGAGATCAGAGCCGGGCCCGACTGGGGGAACCCCGAGTAGTGGTGTTTGGTCATCCACTCGTCGTCGACTCGGCTGAACACCTCAGCCGCCATGCCGGTCGCTGTCCCCTTTCTTCCGTCCCCCGTTACTCCGCACAGGAGGCTCCAGAAGGTGAGTGGGTGCTTCGCCGGTCCCTCAAGCCGGATGTGCGGCTTCGCGCCGATGGCGGTGCTGAAGTAGCTCATCAGGGAAGCAAGTACGCCGACCGGATCCGCCTCTGTGTGGGGAGCCAGCTCTTTCGTCATCCGGCCAAGCAGGCCGGTGTAGACAGCCTCGTCAGGCGTTGGCCTGTTGGCCAGGTCCATGGTGCTCCAATCGATAGTCATTCAGGCAATAGAAAGGGCAGACCCGATCGGGTCTGCCCAAGGAAGGAGATAGCTCAGAGCGCGAACACGTGGGAGTCTTCGGCCCCGTTCTCGGCGATGTACGCCGCGATGGTGGAGGGCTTCAGCATGCCCATCTTCTTCTGGACGCCCTTCTTGACTCCCCAGTCGCGGACGACGTTCTTGCCGTACTCGGTAAGCGGCGGGGCAGTGACTCGCCGAGCGGGCTCGATGGAGGCTCGGCTGAACACGGCCTCCAGGTCCTTCCGCACTCCCGGCTCATCGAGGTTCTCGGGGAGGGCGCCGTCTTCTTCCTCTTCCTCGTCGTCGCCCTCCTCGTACTCCTCCTCCTGGTCCTCCTGGTCCTCCTCGCCGGCCTCCTCCTCGTCCTCCTCAGCGGCGGCCCGAGCCATCTCTTCGATCTGCTCCAACAGGGGCTCCATGCCGGTGTGCTCCAGGCCGGTGGCGAGACGCTGCCTGTGCACCATGTTGACGGCCTGAGGGAAGCAGTCGGGGCAGGACACAATCTTGGGCCCCTCGATCTCGTCAGGGTTGAGAGGCACTGAGAGACTGTCGTCGACCACGACGGTCACTGTGTCGTTCTTGAAGATCTTGCAGAATCCGCAGATGGTCACCTGCATGACTTAGTTCCTTTCAAAGGGATCAACTGGACCTAGCGAAAACTCGGTTCTTAAACGGCATAGGCCGTCTTGCAGCGAGTGAGGATTGTGAACTCCACTCCGCTGTACGTCTCGTATCGCACGATTCGGGCACGCTTGATCAGGACTCGCTGACCCTCTGCGAGCCGCGTCGTGGTCTCGAACCACTTGTAGGCGTTCCCGAGGTCATCGAGCAGCTTGTATGTGTGGAGCGTCTTGACGTTGGGTTCGCCGTCGCGGCCTGTGAACTCTCTCGTCTTGGCCCTGACGTGCGTGACTGTCACCACGAAGTCAGTGAGTACCTCGTTGGGTTTCCCAACGCGCTGGGAGGCAGACAGGCTTTTCCACGTCTGCTTCCGCTGAGCCTTTCTCACACCGTCGCGATAGGCGATAGCGCCTGATGCAATCTTGGCCATGCTGTAGACAATCGTCTTACCTGACAGACTCGGGCGTCCGTTGACCCAGACTCCGCCGTCTGTGAGACTCCACCAGATAGCGGCGGCCACCTCTCTCTCATAGGCAGTCACGTCCGCATGACCGGTTCGTCTCGTCATGTACCAGGAGACTGCGTCATTGGCCATTGTGATGTCGCGAGTCAGAATGTCCGGCATCGGTTCGATACCCTTGAACACCCACACGACTCTCTCGGCAGTGCCTACTTCATCACGCTTATCCGCATCCTCTTTCGACACCCACCCTTGTGTGCGGATGAGCGCGAACGCCACAGCCAGAACGGTAACCGGGTGGAACGCCTGGCCAGGATTCTCCTTCAGCCAGCATGGCGGGCACATGTACAACTTGAAGCCCTGAAACGTACGCGCGTAGTACCAGACTCCGTGCGCTTCTTTTTCGGCGTCGGCCCTGGTTTTGTGGGCAGCAGTGTGCGGGAAAACCTCGAAACACTTAGTTCCGCAGCACGTTATTGTGACGCCTTGTTTGGTCACGCGGTTTCACCTCCTATCCGACATGGCGAAGGCCCGAGCCATGGCGGCTCGGGCCTCACCAAATGGGCCTCAGAGGATGCTGTAAGCGCCCACGAGGAGTGGGCGGACGTCCCCTCGGAACACTGCGACAACGTATCCGTCGCTACCAAGCAGGTCGGTCACGCCGATGTTGGCGAAGTGGTCGGTCCCCTGTCTGTTTGCAGCCCGCCGGGCCTGCGTCTCCGAGTCGCCAGACACATAGATCACGACAGGGTTCATGTCGTCGTAAGGGTCGCTCCAGTCGACGATGAAGGTCCAGTTCCCCGGCTCCTCACTCAACGCCGCCCTCCCACTGGCTGATACCGGCCAGAGTGAAGCGGACCACGGTCAGCACCTTCTCCAGGTGCGCGGTCATAAGCCGCTCGATCGGCCCTTCCTGCGGATCGTGGCCGAACTGGCTCTTGTAGTTACTTACGGCGAGGAAGGCCTCGCGCGGTGATGCGTGCCCCTTCCTCACCCGATTGCCCGTCTGGGAGAAGAGGCGAGCAACCTCCTTGACCCTGTCGAAAGCTTCCCGCTCATCGGAGCTAGACGCCGCAGGCAACCGCTCGGCGTGCCATTCAGCCCCATGCAGGAGTGCGTCAGTGATAGACACTGCCGACATGAGGGTCTTAACTGTCTCTGCTCTCTGCACGGCTTCATAATCCATTTAGCGCTCCTTTTCTGTTTGCGCCTTGAGACAGGCACAATAAAGGCCACGAGTGGCGTGCACTCGTGGCCTAGATTCAACCGGCCTCTAGCTACTCAAGGGGGAACGGACCCTTTGGGTTCGTCGCGAGGAACTCGCGGTAAGTAGGCTTCAACTGTCGGCGTAGCTCCTCTTTCTCACGCTTGCTCAAGTAGCGGGCCATCGGTGACCGCGCCACTACGCCATCAAGCAGCAGGTGAAGCGATCGTCTCTGAACCGGTCGTGCGCACCGCCAGCACGAGGCCCAGGGACTGGAGAAGTCGTGAACGATCGGGCCGGTTTGCCTCAATAGAGGCTTACCAGGCAGGAAAGCCATGCCCGGATTGGGTACTAGACAGAAGTCACACACCGCCCCGGTCTCTGTCACCTTCCGGACCACTGGGTCTGGTTCGTGATCCGGTCGGCTATCGATTCCACCGTGCAGATACGCGATAATCTCGCTCGTGTCTGCGTCTCGCAGCACGTTCAGCATGAGGCCGCAAATCTTGCAAGCAAGAACATCAGAGATGCCCAGGTGTGGTTCCAAGCTCACTCCCGTAAGAAAAGGGCAGGACCGCGCGGTCCTGCCCTTGGCTTTCAAACCGATTCAGATCTTGTCGGCCCAGTAGTTTCCGGGGTATCCCGCCCACTCCTGGATGACCCGAGTAGCTTCGATGAGGTCGCGGAACACGTCAGGCGCGGTGCGGAATCGTAGGCTGGAGTAACGTACGCCCTCCTGATGCTCGTGGCCGCTCTCAGTCACGACGTGTGCGAGCAACTCGCCGCCATCGAGGGCCTCGACGTACCCCACAAAGGTCTCCTCCCGGAAGACCTGATACTCCTCCGCACCGTCGGCCGGCCGCCGCACATTCCACTTGGGCGCCTCACTGCCCTTCATCACGTGAGCCGTCTTCCAGTGCTCAGGCCGAGGAGGCAACGCCTCGGCGGCCTCCGGCCAGAACACGTGTCCGTGCCAGCCATGGGTCTGACAGTGCTCGACGAGCTGGTATCCGCCCGTAGTGTGATAGCCGCGGACGCTCCCGATCTCCTTCCCCTCGTCCAGCACCTTCGTGTAACCAATTCCGCATGATTGGAACTCGATGGGCACGGCACTTCCTTTCTTACAGCCACGCTGTGCCGGTAGATGAGATGTCTTCAACGACTCCGTGAATGCACACGTGGTCGATAGCGACATCCGCAAGGACTCCGAGTGTGTCCATGTGCTGCACATCGCATATGTGCTCGCCACATCGCGAGCAGTACAGCTCTAGGTCGTGCTTGGCGGGATCATCGGAGTCTCTGATCTCGAAGTGCCTGAGGACCTCAAAGGGGTGCTCTGCTTCTGTCATCGGTCAGCAGCTCGAGCACACGAGGTGGTTGACGACGGTCGCAGGTGCTCCCATCGGGTCCGGATAGCTCGTCGGACGCACCCAGAAGGGCCAGGCCCCACACCCCTCGCAGCAGGGAAGTTTCATGCCGTTCGGCAGGACGTAGAATCCCTCCTCCTCGTTAAAGGTTGAGCTGGTGCGGTACACGGCAAGTCGGTTCAACTCTTGCTGCGTTGGGTCGAGAATCTGTTCAGACACAACAACTCCATTTCTTGAAGGTTTAGACAGGTTCGACACGAAGCCCCTCTCCAGGTGGAGAGGGGCTTCAGAATCCAACCGGCCTACGCCTGTTCGAACTGCGGAGTCTTCACGAACAGATACACATAGATTCGGTTCAGCGGATCAAACCTCCAGTAGTCGTCAGTCCACACGTGGTCCTGCTTGCACTCAGGACACATGTCTTCAATCTGGTCGCTGATAACCACATACCAGTCGTTAGGGCGGTCGTGATCAGAATTGAGAGATCCGCACTTGACACACTTACGGCCTGGCACAAGGACCAGGCCGTTCAAGTCGAGGCTTGTTTTCCGTAGGGCAGGCGGTTCGGGCTCGTACCGAGAAAACCACTTATTCGTCACACAGGCTCCTAGTTCCAGAAGTTGGAGTTGGTCAGGTAGTGGTGCATCTCGGCGTCGTAGTCGAGGTTTCCGCCGTAGTTGTAGGTCATCTCATGCCTCCGGGTGGCAGAGGCCATAACGGTTGCCGCACGCGCACAGAGCGCGTGAGGCTCGCACAACCCGGCCATCGGCCGTCGTCTGCACCCAAGCCCACGACTCGTCGCTAGTCAGGTCGTAGATCGGTTCGAAGAAGAAACGCATGTTGAACCTCCTGGATCACTGGGATTTGGAAGGGTGAGTGCCCTACCGGGGTTTGAAACCCGGTAGGGCGTAGCTAGTTAGCCTGCTGCTACCTCAGGGTTCTGTGGTTCTTTCTTCTGGTCCCGGACTCGCTTCCACGCCATGCGCAGACCGAGCCCTACACCGACGCACACAAGAACGCCGATGGCTACCAGTGAACCGATATCCCCATTCGGGGATGGTTGGGGTAGAGCCACCGACGGCTCAGTAGTCGTCACGTAAACCGTGACGGTCTTGAACTCTGTGGTCCTTTCCACTACCGGCAGACCGGCACGCATACTCGGCTCCTCATCCCTTCGTGTTGAAGACGCTTGCGGAGGCGGAGTAAGAGCAGAACCCACTACCGGAGAAGGAGTTACGAACTCCGTCACCTTGATAGTCGAGACCTGAGCCTGAGGAGTGTGCGTTACATCCCTAGTCGCCCACTGAGTAGTCGTTTGATACTTCAACTCAGTGCGGTACTCGGTGGAGAACTGCGTCACAGTGCTCCAGAGAGTGGCCGTGGGCGTGTACGTCGGATCCACTGGGCTAGGAGTGCTGGTCCAGATAGTTTCCGTCGTGGTGACAGGCGGCCCAGACACTGTCTGGGTTACTGTCGGGCAGGTGACGTAGACCCAGTTTCCGTATTCGTCCTGGGCCATACACACCACTACTGGTGTAGGAGACTCTGCAGGTTCCAAAGGGAACCCTCCCAACTCGCCACTAGCCAACGGCTGTGTCTTCCGTTGTTTGCAACTAGTGGCTAGTGCCCTGGCCGAGATCGCTCCCGGCCAGGGCTGTCGGGAGATGCAAACTCTGCTATTGCATCTCGCCGAACATCTTGCGAGCGAGCCTCTCATCATGTGTCGTGATGAGTGTTTCCATGCTCGGAATGCCGCTTCCGGCGTACTCGGTCAATACCAGGATCTTGAATAGTTCCTGCTCCTGCACGAGCATTACGTCTCGCTTGCGGAGACGCTTGAATCCGAGCTTGTAGAGCCCGTTCACAATGGTGCGCCTAACCATCTCTCACCTCCTCAAAGAAGAGTCGCGATGGTTTATTGTTTCGCCCACAGCGCTAACCTCACTGTGAGCTTGTTCGCCCGTTTAAGGTTGCGAACGCCCGATCTTCACGTCCTGTCGGGTACCCGTATATGACATGGCCATCCGCATCTAGGTTTTCCAGCCGGTTAACTGGTCTTTCGGCGATCCCAAGCGCACAGTGTGAGTGTGCGTCATGGGCCTAAGGCCAGAACCGGATTGGTCACTAGTCACAAGCCGCCTCAGTTAGGGCACGGACACCGCCTTTAAGCGGGCCTCTCCAAGTTGTCTGACGACTAGGCCACTGCGAGTCGGATCAAAGTCCGCTCACTGTCCCACTATTGAGTTCTCAAGAATCGATCGGCTTGTCCGGCTTTCCGTAAGCCCTAACCGCTGACTTTGGTAGTTCCGGCCCGCTTCCGGTTCGGCCTGTCTTGCTGGCCGTTCCGGCGTCCCGTGGTGGCGACAGGCAGAACGTTAGGGCCTGTCTACCAAGTTGCACAACTCCGACTAAGCCATTCTCTACCAAGTTGCAGAACCCTAACTAGGATGTTTCCGCAGCTAGGCGGCACTGAAAGGCCACTCTAAAAGATCTTGAAAACTTTTCTTGGCAGGCTTCCCGCCCCAAGCACCCCTCATAGCGCCCTACAGGGCGTTTCCCCACGTCAAAGCCAGTAGCTAAGCCACTTGCCAGCAAGTCGCCCCAGAGAGCCCTACAGCCCACCCCAGGGCGGCCCTACAGCCCACCTGTGGCCACCTAGCCCACCGCACAGACAGCAACTCTCGGCACAGCCCGCATCACAGGCCCCCACACGCAGCAAGCCACCACTACCGGCCTACTGCGCTTACTTCCTTCCCACACACACGGAGTGAGCCGACACAGAGTCAGCCCCTCACTGCCATGCCGCCCCACAGAGCGGCTCTGTCCTCACCCACTCAGTCAGTGCTCACCAGTGAGCCGGACAGTCACCAGTCTCCGAGTCACGAGTCAGCCCACTTGCCAAGCGGCAAGCAGAGCAGCGCACTGAAACACCCTCAGTTGCACACCCCCTCTGACCAGGCACAACACCAGAGTGCCTGGGGTAATCACTAGGCCGGCCAGCTAGAACCCCGCCGGGGGAGTGGTTCTCGCGAGTCAATACGGGTCTGGGCCTTACTCGGAGTAACCCGAGAGTGCAGGAACTCACTCCAACCTTCACAACTGCTCTCCTGCGCTCCCACGTGGGAGCCTGCGGTAGAGTCTGACTTCGAGTACCACCAAGAAACGGCAAGACAAGTAGCACACCTGACACCAGAGGGCATGACCGAAAAGGATCGGATGGGCGACCTTGAGGCAATGGATGTCAAGACTCCATTGCGTCGCCCGGTTGAAGACTCTGGAGTCGTGCTAGACAACTGAACAACTCGACAGGACGTGACACCGACTCAAGCGGAGGTCACCACGTGCTGCACGAGGTGTTCTATGGGCTGGATCTTGGCCGTTGTGGTCACTGCTGGTATCACCAGCGTCTGTTGGTTGCTCGGTTATCGAATGTGGCTCAACTTCCTGCGTGAAGTGATACGGATTGATCCGAAACTGCTCAAGCAGCTCCCTCCTTCAGCTTCTCCCAGCCGTCTTCGGCTTCCCATCGTGCTCCAGCTCGGGCGCCGGGATGGACAGGCTGTTGACGCGGCCCCAGACAAAAAGACCGAGCAGGCTTGAGTAGGACGATCTCGTGAGATATAGGTCGGCAATGGCCACTCCCCTCCAGCCCGAAGAGCCCGTTCCGTACGGCTACCCCTACAGCGAGCACCCGCCGCCAGCTCCCCCACCGACGCCGCCGGCGGGCTACTGGCAGCCGGCACCGCGGCGCACTGTTCCATCGAGTCGAGCGAAGCTCAGTGTGCTGTTCGGAGTGGTCGGACTCTTTCTTCCTTACGTGGGTGCCGTTCTGGGGATTGCTGCCGTGGTGACAGGTCACCAGGCGCGCAAGGAGATTAGGACTGGCCCGTACCGGGGGTACAACACGGCTGCACTCGGCCTGGTGCTCGGCTATGTCACGCTGCTGGGGCAGCTCGTCATGCTCCTCCGGTGAAGGAGAAACACCCCCGCCTCACAGTGGATGCGGGGGGTGGTCTCACGTACCGATACAGAGTCGATGGCTGAGCCACTCGTGGGCGGCCCACTGCATCTTCATCTTCCACTTGGCCGAGTCTGCCTCAGAGATCTCGGTCCACATGTTCACGCAGCCCTCCGCGAAGACCTTCAGTCCTTCGGCCGGTGCTGCCTGCCAGGCGGGGAGGTCTCGGAACACCGTCTCGGCCTGTTCCGCTGTGTGCCCTCCGGCTATCAGCCGCAGAATCATGCATGCTGGGTCGATCCACCCGGCCCCCTTCGTTGGCCATGCCCAGTCGATGAGAAGGGCGCGGCCGTCCGAGATAAGGACGTTCAACGGGTTGTAGTCGGTGTGGAGGAGGCGGTCTCCTACGAGCCAGTGGAGATCCTCCTCATTAAGGATGTACGGCTTCCAGCGGCTCTCAGCCGTTTTCAGGTCCAGGCTGGGACACGAGATTCGGCCGAGGACGGCCATCGTGTGTTCGATCTTGGGGAGGTCTTCCGACCCTGGCGTGTAGTCGGCGTGTCGGCCGTCTATGTACTCGAAGCCGATCAGGTCCCAGTGTTCGTCTTCCTCTACCCGCCACTGGACGCGCGGAGAGATCGAGGCCACGTACGGCCCGATGGTCCACTCCATGTCTTGCGTCCAGCGCCTCGGGTACGCACGCTTCAGGCCCTTGACGAAGAACTTGTCGAACTCCGTCTCCAGGATCAGCGCGACGGCCGAGTTCATGCCCTCGGATGCAGTTTCCGCGTTCATGACGCGACCGGTGTACTTCTCCACGGCTGCTCTTGTGGAGTCCGGGAGGTCCTCCCAGTGTGTTCGTTCTACAGTCACACTTCCTCCGTCCTTGAACGCCGGGGGCCGCCCCACGATATCGGTAGGACGGCCCCTGGCCTGCGTCGATGGACTAGTACGGCTGGTCGTCAGACGACGAGCATGAGCACTTCTGCGGACCAGTCAGAGCGTCGATGTCCTGAATCACTTCGATCTCAGGCCTCGGCGCGGGCTTGGTCCCGATCTCAACCATGACTGCGGTCATGTGGCGTTCACCTCCTTCGGGTGTCCGTGCTGGCAGTAGTTCGCCAGAGGGGAATTGGCCTTCCGGTAGAGCTGGACGAGCGGCATGCAGGTCCCACAAGAGCCCTGGAGAGTGCACCCGGTACATCCGCCCTGCCGAAGGAGCAGGGAGTCAGCGATCTCGCCGAGCCGGTACATGCCTTCCGGCCCCTCGGCTACGAGGTCGATGTTGGGCTCTCGGCCGATCTTGCAGATCGAGGCCATGCCGTGCGGATCGACGTGGAAGAACGTGTGACCGGCATTGCAGCCCGTGAATGTCTTCCTCTTGCGGAGGTGCTCCAGCGATTGCGAGGGGAGCGTCTCAGCGCCGCCGTAGATGGTCGGCGACATGTTGACGAAGGTCGAATACGGGATGCCGAGCTCCTCCGCCATGCCCTCCATCCGGGCCTGCTCGTCCGCGTTGTGCTTGGTGACGATCAAACTGAACTTGAGCGGAAGGCCAGCCTCGTGTCCGGCCCTGACACCCTTGATGAACTTCCTGTAGGAGCCAGGCCGACGAGTCAGGCTGTCGTAGCTGGCCTCGGTCGCGCCGTAGACGCTGATCGTGATGTCGTGCGGCCGGTGCTCGGTGAGCATCTCGAGAATCCGCGCGTCGTGGAGCTTGGAGCCGTTCGAGAGGATGCTGATCATCATGCCGAGCTCGAAGCTGAGCATGTAGGTCTCCCGGAACAGCTTGTCGATCGTTGGCTCTCCTCCGGTGAGCTGGAACCAGAGGACTCCGAGAGCCTGGAGATCCCGGATCATTTTCTCCCTGTCCGGCCACTCCAGCCCCTCGAATTTCTTGAGGCCGAGGTAGCAGTGTTCGCAGTCGTAGTTACAGCCGAGGTTGAGTTCGTAAGTCGCTCTGACGTAGCCGTACGAGCTCGGCTGGCGGACGAGGACCTTGTCCGTGAAAGGCTCCAGGTCGATGTCTCCCCACACGGAGGAAGCGGCCTCAGGAAACCAGGCCGGAGAGTCGGCCGCGGCCGAGAGCTCCAGATACTTCGCCTCGGAGATCCGGATGCCTCCTCGACGGCCAGGGCTTAGCGCGAAGTACTCCCCGTCCAGGTACGGGCTGACGATGACGGTGTGCATGCTGCGCAGTCCCTTCGGCTTGGGATCAGGTGGGGAAATAGCGCTTGTGCGCCGAGCAGCTCGGGCCGGCGCAACGAGGAGCGAAGTCGTAGCCAGCCAGACGGCGGATCTCAGGTAAAACCGGGAAGATCGGCCAGCGTGCAGCCGACGCGATGACCATGAGCGGAAACCCGATGGGGCCGATGACGGCCCACTGGCGTGACACGATGAGCTGCTCTCGTCTCCGAGCCTTGCAGCCGCCACACATCTTCGAGACGTCTCGCTGTGTGAGCCGATCTATGGCCTCGATCGTCGGCAAGACAAAGAGCCCGATGCCGGTCAGCCAGATCAGGAGGAGGACGTCCGTCGGCGCGATCACGACGTGGCCCTCTTCCGGTGGTTGTGCGAGGCGGAGAGTCGTTGCCAGGTTCGAGCGGCTGGCCCGTACGGTCCTCGGGCGGTAATCAATTCACGCCCGTTCGAGGTGCGGTGCTTGACGAAATACTCGCTATTGCCCCATGTGCATAGGACGAACTGCTCACAGCAGGAGGCTTCAAGTATCACGACGTACCTATTCGGGATGTACGGCTCCCAATAACGCATAACAGTCACTCCTGCGGCGCGGCGGCCAACCGGGGAAGTGTGGGCCGGGAAGGACCGCCGCGCCTGATCGAGGGCTCGGGGCGAGAGGGTTGACCTTCCGGCCCCGGAGTGTCTTACGGCCGGGCGCTAGAGAATCATGCCGAGCTTGCGCCAGTCGTCGCCGGACGCCCGGAGGTCGCCCGGGTGCTCCTGGTCGCGTACGGAGTAGGCGTCGTGGTCGTTGATCCGGGCGTACTCCAGGCCCATCCCCTCGACCGCCTCGTAGCGGTCCTCGTCCACGTCGTACTCGTACAGGTCCGCTTCCCCGTCCACCTGCGCGAGGCCGGCGCTTCTGCCGAGGACCGCGCCCAGCTTGCGGAAGGCGTCACCGGCGTTCCGGATTTCGTCCTCCTGTCGGCCCTTGACGCGGACCGCGTAGTCATCGGTGTCCCCGATCGGCGCGTACTCCAAGCGGGTACCTTCGAGCGGCGCCCACTTGTCCTCTGAGACTTCGACCCTGTGTAGGTCGGGCTCGATCCTGGCCGACATCGTGTTCTCCTCGGGGTTAGTTTCTTCGGTTGTGCCGGACGCCAGGGCCCGGCTTGGACTCCCCAACCCGTCGAAGCCGAGGGCAACGACGGGCCGGGGAGGCTATATAGATCTCTCCTTGAGGGTGCGCACAATCCTCCTGTAGTCCTCAGGGGAGACCACGCCTTTTCCGGTCCAAAATAGGTCTGACTGCTGGGCTGCCCAGGGTTCCCACATGTTTAATACGGCGGCCAGGTCTTCAGCACCCAATGCTTGTTGAGCTGACAGCAGTGGGATGCCATCGACAAGCACTTTCGTTAGCAACGCCATTTGATAATGGTGACTGGTTAGCTGAATGGCGGACACCCATGACAGCTCAGAAACTCGATATCTGATGTTGCGGCCTTGAGCAGGAACGGTCACTAATCGACGCCAGTTGCTGAACTGCGCGACGAAGGTGAAGTCGAGTGCCTGGCGACAGGTCACGACATCCCGTGGGCTAAGGTCCTCATCCTGCCGCATGCCACTGGCCCTTGGCCGAGACGACTGAATCGTGGTTCCTGATCAGGCTCAGGACGACCTTCCCGTGCCGGTAACCGGTAGGGCGCATCGTGGTGTCGAGCCTGACAAGCTGGACGAAGCCCGCCGAACCTACTGGTAGGTGATCAAGGGCTTGCCTTAGACGTTCTTCGGCTCTAGCGGCGTAGTTCGTCACTCCGCACGACCCTCTACTGTCCCTGTCGCTGGCTTCCCAGTTGAAGAGGCGGTTCGCATCCGAATTCACGACTTCATCACAACGCTGGGTAGCAGGCTCAGACCAGGAGAGACTAGAGGAGAGAAGCGGAGAGTCCCCCATCTGCGCGAGGTGTGCCGTGAGCGATCAGAGGAAGAAGCTGCCGGCGTGGGCTGTCCGCTTGAAGGCGGAGCGAAAAGCGCGCTTCTGGTCCCAGAAGGACATGGCAAGACAGCTTGTTGAGGCTGCTCCTCCTGATCTGCGGCTTCCGCAGCGAACGTCCATCATGCGGGAGATGCGTGATTGGGAGGCTGGGAGGTGGAAGCCGAGCGACATATACCGGCGCTTGTACGCCATCGCGTTCGGCATGGATGAGTTGGATCTCTTCGCCGATCCATGCAAGCCGTCAGGGAAGAGCCCTGAGGAGGTTCTCGCGTCGATCATGCCGGACGGTGACCCGCTTGTGCCTCTTGCTCTCAAGGCTGGCCGCCGAGTTGGGAAGAGCATCGTCGACGACTTGACTGCCCGCGTTCACAGCTTGCGGCTAGCCGACGATGTGCTCGGGGGTGAGGACCTGATCGGCCCAGCCTTTCGTGAGCTGGATGCCGCGGTGCGGGTCTACCGGGAGTCGATCCACACTGAGGACACTGGCCGCAAGCTTCTGACTGTCATTGGTGAATGCGCGCAGATCGCTGGATGGGTAGCCTCTGACGCCGGCGAGCATGGTCAGGCCGAGCAAACGTATGCCCTCGGTATAAGCGCTGCACGAGAGGCGGGGGACGCTGTCCTCGAATCCAACCTAATCGGCTCTCTCGCCTATCAGATGTCCAACATAGGGGATACGGGCAATGCGGTAGCGCTGGCCGAGGCAGCGGTAAAGACAGCCGGACGACACTCTCCAGGCCGCGCCCGTGCTCTTGCTTGGGATCGCCTGGCCTGGGCTCATGCCCGAGACAACGATGCTCAGTCCGCAATGCGTGCCCTCGGGGAGGCCAGCACTGCTCTGGGCGGCGACCGCGTGCAGGACACCCCTGGCTATCTTTATTGGGTGGATGCGGGAGAGCTCCAGGTTATGGAGGCCAGGGTCTACACCGAGTTGCGTCGCCCGCTCCGAGCGGTACCTCTCCTATCGGATGTACTGGCTCGGTACGACGCCACCCACACGCGAGAGCTGGCTCTGTATCTGTCATGGCTGGCGGTGGCGCTCACAGACGCGAACGAACCGGAGGAAGCAGCGCATACCGCCCGCCGGATGCTTGAACTATCCGGAGATGTGGCAAGCGACCGTACACACACTCGCTCCTTGGTTGTGCTCAGCAGGCTAGAAACGTACGCAGATGTGCCGCAGGTGCGGGAACTGCTCACGGACTATCCACTCGGCGCATAACCCTTCAACGGGCCTAGATACTTTGGAAAGCAGAAAGGGCCCGGAGGAATCCTCCGAGCCCTTTCTTGTTCAGTCCTCTACTTCGCCAGCTTAAAGCCGAGCAGTAGACCGGCGATGAAAGTAATCAAGCAGGGAACGATGATTGCTTCATCGAAGCTCATGGCCATCCCTTACTTGTCCAGAATGACCTTGAATATCTGGTTCGCGGCCGTGTGGTAGAGGCAGATGCCTTCGGGGCGGGTCCAGCCCGGAACGGCTTTGGAGCCATTGAGCGCCAGGTCCAGGAGCGCGGTCTCCACACTGATCAGACTGTACGGGCCTTGGTAGAGCACGGGCACGACGCCCAGGCCCGGCACCGAGGTGCCTGCCGCGAGCTGGGTGCTCCACTTCGCAGTGTTGAAGAGGCTGAACCGCTTCTCCTTGAGCCCGTACGTCCTCTGGATGCCGGCGCCCCACCACTCGCCGTGGTGTCGTCCAGGGCCCAGCTCGGCGACCAGGCCGTCGCGGTGCTCACGAACCCACGCCGCGAAGCCGTAGTTGTCCTCCGACTGCCAGGTGGCATCATCGAGTCCCCGCGGCCCCATCGGCAGGAGTCTCTTGCGGCTCTGGGCACCCACCTGGCCATCCTCGGTGATGACGATCGCAGCATTGGTGCCGTCGAGCTTCTCAGTGATCACGCAGTCCTTGAAGAGCCTGGGTGTCTTCGGCCACGGGTGAAAAGTGATCTCAGTAGTCATTCAACCTCCCGGTAGTAGTTGCCTTGGTCCCCATATCCATGAGTTCATCCACCACGGCCCGCCCTTCGTGTGACCGCAGGTGAGGCACATGGTGGGCATCCATCGCCCCTCCACATCGCGGATGTAATGGGGATGGGTGGCGTAGTGGCCTGGCTCGATCAAGCAAGGGCTCCCCGGATGCCCAGGGAGCCACCAGCAGAAGTCCGGCATGCAGGGCTGCAAGCTCAGCCGCCACCACTGCTTGAGCGAGAGCCGAACCCGCCACGCTGTATTACGGTCCCGGTACGGCTCTTGATGCCTGTATTGGCTGGCCGGACGGTTGTTCCGCCTCTCACATAGCCACTGGAGTAATTGCCGCCGTAGTACCACATGTATGTGTTGTGGGATCCGCCGCTGCAGTAGCGGTCATCTACGACTCGATACCCATCGCCAACTGGGTTGCGTTCCACGCAGTCAGCGGTGACATCGGAAGTGCCACATCCGGACATGACTAAAGCGGCGACGGTTCCCACCGTGAACAGTTTTACGTCACGGCTTACTTTCCGCCTTAATGTCACTCGTGCTCGTAGGTTTCGACGGCGATGCGGTCGCGGTATACGGTCACCTGGGCGTGGTCGCCGAACTTCTCATACAGCAGCTCTTCAAAGTGGCCCTTTTCCATGGCGTGTGTCAGCTCTGAGAAGGCGTCATAGTCGTCATGGCGGGGGATCTCGTCTCCGTACTTCTCCCACCTGCCTCCCCAAGAACCTTCATTTCTCACCCATCGCCTTGGATAGCCGCCCTCGATGAATACGCTGTAGATCGTGTGATACTCGTCGTCGTCCCACTCGTCTGCCGCTGCCTCCGCCCGGTCATTGACCTTGATCTCCGGGACATGAACGTCAAACTCGCAAACGTCGCCATCGTTGAAGTAGGGCGTGTACTGCTCCCAACGAATGGCCTCCACTCGAGGCGACTCGACCAATGGGCGGAGCAGTTCACTGAACCGTTCCTCGCCCCACTGCTCAACGCCAGCGCTCGATCGGGGAAAGACAGGCTCGCCCACAATGGGCAGGCCGGCAAGAGTGCTATTGGTCATTACGCTCCTTCAGAAGGGTGGAGAGGGGGACTTCCTTGAGGACACTGCCCGACATCCAGGCCTGGATCGGCATGCCGTCGATATAGTCCTTCGGGCTGGGGATCCAGCCGAGATCCTCAAGGATGTGTTGCTCTGCGATGAGTCGGACAGGCACTTCAACAGACTTGCTGTTCTTCTGCACAGTGATGGTGGTACCGAAAAGTTCTTGGCACAGCCACACGCCAAGGGTGTGGTGATAGATACTGCGATGCCTTACGTCGCCAATTACTTTCTTAGATGAGTCGATGAACTCATGAATGGGAAGGTAGTCAGAGACTTCTCCTCCCCATCGCCGCGTGCACGACTTAGCGTGGTAGTAAGAGTTCACAGATGCTGCTCGATGAGATCGGCGATCTCAGCGAAGCTCAGGCCGTTGTCGTTGTGGCCAGCGGCTGAGCTGGAAACATAGTCGGGGCCTTTGACGTGGGGAAGTTCGGGGTTGCTACAGTCGAGGCCTGCCCACTCGCGTACACGCCGGTCCTCGACGACCGTGTACGAGTTGCCGAACCAGACGATGCCATCGTCATCCACCCTGCGCTTGATCACCCCTCGCTTCTCCGCGATATCGCACAGAACTCCAAGGCAGCAGTAGCCTCCTGTCTCGGGGTCGAAAAGCCTGGCCTGGGCCTGCTTGTATGCGCCACTCCTCAGCGCCGCCAGCCACTCCGCCTTAACCTCGGGATTCATCATGCGGACTCCAGTTCCTTAGCGGTCTTTCTCGTGCGGGTCTTTTTTGGCTCTACGGCCTTCTGTTCTTCCGTGCGCTTCCAAGGCTTGATCTCGGGAACTTCGTCCTTGACGAAAACGGCGTCAATGTCGCCGTTCTTGTAGTGGATGAACATCTCCGGCTTTGCACCCATCCAAGGCCACTGCCAGCGCTCAATCAGACGTATCGGCGTGCCGTAGTAGGAAGGCTCCTCATCGCCCTCATCATCTCCCCATTTATCGGACCAGCGATTTCCACAGCAGGGGCAGTCACCGGCTCCGTCAAAATAGAGTCCCAGTTCCTCGGCTGTCGAGTTTGCCGCCTTGGCGGAATCGGCTTCGATCACAACGAGGGCGCTGATGCCGCTGTCCTGGTAGTCGAAGTGGCCATATGAGTTGTTCTGGGAGTACTCAAAGAAAGGCAAGCGGTTTTCCTTCAGTTGTCGGCAGTCAGGAGAATTGCGGTGCTGGCGAATGTGATCGCGCTGACGATCAGGACGTACCAGGTGATGAACCAGGCAATGCCTTCAACGTCGAAGGCCAGTGCGGTAACGGCGAGCGCGAACATGATGCCCGCCACAATGAGAGAGAAGACTTTCTGCCCTCTGGTCATGTCTATTCCTTCATGTAGAGGCTTCCCCAAGATCGCCTACCGATTTCGGGGTCAGTCGCTATATCGACACCTCGCAACGTCATTTGCATGTGGTGTGCAATCGACTGAGAAAGTTCCTTCGCCTCGTCTTGAGGCAGTGAGCAGACGACCTCATCGTGGATTGGCAGTCTGAGATAGTCTGTGAGGCCTGCTTTATCGAGGTTGAGGAGTGCCATGCCGAGCACGTCGCGGCTGCTCGACTGAATCATGTAGTTCAGCGCCGAGTACGGCCTTGTGCGGTCAACAGGAAGAACTCGTCCTGTGATTGTCGTTATGAAGCCGTCTCGTCGTGCGAGTCGCTGCAGCTTTTTCGAGTAGGCCGATACACCCTGGTAGGTGGCGTCAAAGGCCTTGCCGACCCGCTCACACACGGAGAGAGGTAGGCCAGTTGCTTCCGCGAGGGCCTTGGAGCCTCCGCCGTACACGCGCTGGAAGTTCGCCAGCTTGCCGACCTTCCTGTCTACGCCTGCGGCGTCTGCGGTCATCTGATGGAGATCGGCGCCCGAGGCAAACGCCTCGCGCATCACCGGATCTTCAGACAGGGCTGCCAGGACTCTCAGCTCCATGGCGATGTAGTCGATGGAGCCGATGACGTGCCCTTGCTCGGCGAGGAAGGCACTTCGGATCATGTGCTCTCCGGAGGGGAGAGTTTGAAGCGCCGGCCTCGTGATACTCATCCGGCCTGTACGAGCCTGGAGTGAGTTGATGCTGCAGTGAATGCGGTCTCGCGAGTCCTTCAGCTCGAGGAAGGCGTCAACGTATGTCACTCGCCACTTCGATGCCCGCCGCGCCTTCTGGATCGCCTCGGCGAGCTGGTTGCCCTCTGCTGCTAGGGCCTCGAGTTCCCGCTTGTCCGCCTGCGCCTGGCCAGTCGCGGTGAACTTCCTGGGCACCCAACCGTCCCTCATGAGGGCCTCTGCTACCTGCTTGGGCGAGTTGACGTTCTCCAGTCCGAGAGCTGC
The DNA here is from genome assembly GCF_020215645.1 of Nonomuraea gerenzanensis. NCBI lineage: Bacteria > Bacillati > Actinomycetota > Actinomycetes > Streptosporangiales > Streptosporangiaceae > Nonomuraea > Nonomuraea gerenzanensis. The sequence continues at coordinate 11,448,238 of NZ_CP084058.1, forward strand.
TGCTCTGTCCTCGTACAGCTCTTGCTCGTCGAGCAGCTCGTCACTGAGTTGTTCCAGGTACTCCGTGTCTACGAGGAAGCCTCGGCGCTCCATGTGCGCGCATACGCGGGCGAGCTGGTGTTCGTACGCCACCAATTTTCGTGAGCTGGTGGGTACCCGCCGTTCGAGCTTCTGAGCCAGGATCGAGGCGAGGATGGGATCCATGCCTGCGTACAGTTGGTAGCCCTCGTGTTCGAGGGGTACGGAGCCCCAGAACCTCGCCTTAGTGGTCTTCAGCTCCTTCGCCATGCGGGCGACTGAGCCTTTGACATCCTGGGCTGTGGCGTGGTCGACGAACGCGGCCGTCAGCTCTTCCAGGCCGTGACCGATACCGCCTTCATGTGCTGCTCGCGGGTCAATGAGGTGGCTGAGTATGCGGCTATCGGTGGTCTTCCTGTAGGTGAGCTCCAGGGGTACGCCGAGGTGCTCATCTGCCGTCAGGAGATCAAAGGTCGCGTTGTGGCAGTGGAGCCGCTCAGCGATCTCAAGCGTTCGGCGCGCGTACCAGGCGTAGCGCGCTCCCTTCTCGATGGGCAGGACCCACGACTCGCGTGAGTTACCGAACTGGGCAAGTCGCACTCGGAAGCCTGGAGAGTAGATGTTCAGTCCGGTGGTTTCGGTGTCGAACCCGAGCACTGGGTTTCTTACCGCCCACTCAGCGAACAGCCGGAGGTCTTCCTCGTCCTCGGTGACATTGATCCGGACGGGCGAACCGCGGATGCGGTAGTGAAGTTGCCTTATGGTGCCTCCCGCAGGCATGAAGAAGGAGGCCGACTCAGCGCCGGCCTCCCTCGATCGGTCAACGAGTGACTACTTGACCCACACCGGGGAGCACTGCTCGTTCTTGTCCTCGGCGGGACAGAAGTAGGCCTTCCATGCGCCCTTGGCCGATGTGCCGGTCCGATACGTCATCTCGCCGTGCTGGCACGTCTTGCTGGCCACGCCGGGCGGGTTCGAGCGGGAGGCAGTGCGGCCGCCTGACGAGCCGCCCGTGCTGAACGCGGCGGCGGCCTTGGTGACCTTGTGCTGCAGCCCCTTGGAGTACACCTCGTCAAGGGTGTCCTCGGCTTCGTCAACGCTGCCCGCGTGGATCACGATCCACGGGGCCTCAAAACCAGGGCCGCCCTTCAGAGTGATGACGACCTTGCCATCGTCGGTCAGCGTCAAGGACTTCCTTTCTTTCGTCGACTCATCCCATGGCATCTCATCGCCCTCAGGATCATCAAAGTTGAACGGGTCATCGAGGAATGGGTCGTGCATACTCGCCCCTACAGGGAGTCGGTGACGTACTCGGCGCGCGGGGGCAGCTTCACCGACCGCGCATACAGCGCGTTGTCGAGGTCGCTGAAGAAGTCCTCTGCGGGGCCGGTGTAGTTCTCCCGGGTATTGGTGGGGAACCAAGTCAGAACGCCGCGCAGTTGCTGCGCTTCAGCCTCGGTGAGTTCGATGGTGATCGTGCGCGTCGTGGATTCAGTGGTCTTCATAAGGTCTCCTTGAGGTGGTGGATTAGCGGATGTAGTCGGCGCGCTTGCCGTAGCCGATCTTGAGGTTGTAGAAGGCATCGGAGTACTTGCTGGAAAGCTTGTAGTACTTATCCGACGGCGACTCGCTCGACTTCACCGGGTAGAAGACGATGAGCGAGTGCAGCTCCTGGACCTCGTCCTCGGTCAGCTCGAGCGTGATAGTGCGGGCGTTCTTCTCGGAAACGTTCATGACTTCCAATCCCTGAAGTAGAGGTACTCGATCAAAGAGACAACGCAGAACACAATGAAGAGTCCGATGACGAACTCAGGCACGCTTTGCTGACACCGTGAGCGCGTGGTTGAAGAGCTGGTCGGTGTACCACTGCGCCTGATACTCATCGAAGCCAGCGTCCACGAAGGTCTTCTTGATCTGCATCATCTCCTGCGCGAAGGCGCTCATGGGGTGCTCCACCTCCACGCCAAGAGCACGGGCGACGAGATTGGTGAGGTCCTTCTCAAACTGCTCGTTGTTCATTCCTGCTCCTCATAGCCTTAGTAATTCGTTGATGTGTGCTGCTGGGCTTGAGCGTTGCTCATGGCCTTTCGGGCGCCGGGGCCTTCGTAGTCCCAAGGGGTGCCGGCGCGAGTGCTGCGTGTGCCCTCATTGAGGTAGAGAGTCACCAGGCGAAGAGCATGGCTGATGTACTTCTGCTCCTGACTAGTGAGGTCCTCACGGTCCCGGTACTTCTTCTCAATGACCCGCAAATGAGACGGGCGGAGCTTGGCGACAGCCGCTTCTACATCGAACATGTCGGCGTAGATTTGCGTGTGCGCGGCCCAGAGCTCGAGCTCTTCGCCGAAGGCCTCTAGCGAATCTTCCTGCCCGTCCCACTCTGGCTGCTTCCAGCCGTTGGGCCAGTTTCCTGGGTCGTAGTACCGGCTCAGGAGTGTTTTGACTTCGTCGGCCGAGTACACGTACTCGTCGTAGAAGTGCAAGATGCGGCTGGCTTCATTCTGGCAGTGCCGGTATCCTGCCCGCTTCATCGCTTCGTAGAGCAGCCCGCCACTGATGCTGCGATACCGCTGAGGCTGCTCGCACATGTCGAGCATGATTGCCTGCGCGATGTCCTCTGTCTCGAATCGCTGATAGCTATTCGCTACGATCCGAGCCGCACTGACTGCGTCGTCCCAATACTGGGATGGATCGTAGTCTCGCACCTACTTTCCTCCGTACTTGAACCCGTCCACAGAGAACGTCTTGTCCTTGTGAATAGGGATCCCCTGTGGATGCACGTAGCTTCCGTCAATATCCAGAACACCGAACCCTTGCTGCCAGTTCGCGCCGCCGTTCTTCAGGTAGTGGGCCTTCTTTAGGTCGCAAAGATGGCCTACTTCGAAACCGGTGAGGGTTGAGATTTTGCCTTGGTAGCCGAACGACTCGCGGGAGATCGCAAGTCTGTGCGTGTGCCCCATGGCGACGCTCTTGCCGATCTTGTTGGCAGCGTTCTGAGCTGTCCTGCCCGCGATGTGGCTGATGGAGAAACCGAGGTGCCCATGCGTGATCGTCCAGTCCTGGGTGATGTCGTAGAACCCTTTAATGAGGGTGACGTCGTAGGCCTGGAAGTCGAGGAGCTGGTCTAGGTCGAAGTCTCGCGACTCTGCGAGTGCCGGCGCGTACTTCGCGAGGTAGGCCCGCGGCCGTAGGTCGTGGTTGCCTTCGATCACCTTGATGGGGCCGGAGTATGCTTCTCGCAGTTCGGCGAGATACTTCTTTCCTAGCTCGCTGTCCTGGTAGATACTCCCCTCGAATTCAGCCCGTGTTGCCTTACTCCAGGTTGATGGTTGGGGGAAGTCCATGAGATCGCCGACATGGACAACTTCGGCGGGCTTGGTTTGCTTGATGAAACCAATGACGTTCTGCAGAGCACGCTTGTCCTCGTAGGGGATTTGCGTGTCCGAGATGATGACGACGCGCCTCAGGTGTCCCCCTCGGCGATCTTCCCCGCGATGCTGAGCACGACGGGTGTGAGCTTCAGGGCCTCTTCATATGTAAGGCCGCGAGTGACGAGGGCGTTGTAGGCCATCACACTCATGTCCGCTGCCTCTTCGATGATTTCTTCCATCAGGACACCAATTCCTTGCTTTCCCAGTCCTTTCCTCTGACGTAGCCGACATGGAGCCACAAGTCATAAGAGCCCCAGGTGTCCGCGTCCTCATGTGCCATGAAGCGCCCGAGGCTGATGTAGTTGGTGGGGCCGGGGTCGTCGGCCAGCCTGTTCACGAGGTAGTTGAGGAGTCGCTTGATTTCCTCGGCAGTGGGTGTGCCATAGCCCGCGTGTGGGCTGGCGTATACCCATCCCTTCTGTGCGTGCAGTACAGCCAGTTCGTGGGGTGTCAGGCTCCATTCCCCATCGATGTCAGCCGACAGTGCTTCCTTGGTTGTCTCCGGAGTTCTCAAGCCGGTGAATTTCGCGGTTGGCGTACCAGACAATCTTGCGAAGATCCTCGATAGGATTTTCATGTTTGAGTCCTGCCCTCCACGCATACTTGATGATGTTTCCCACGTTGAATGGGAAGTGCTCTGCGATCTGGATGCACTCGATTCCAGATGGATGGCTTGTGTAATGCTCTGGGTGGTTGACCAGGTCAGTCACAGGGGGAAGTCCCAGCAGGGGCAGTTGTAGTCATTGCAGCCGCTGTGGTCGTCATCCCAGTCGTCTTCAGGTGTTCTCTCCATCTCCGGGTAGACCACGGCCATTGATCTTTCCCTTCAGGGCTTGGGGCCCGTGTTCGAGCACGAACGAGTTGACGTCTCCGCCAGTCATCGGCACTATGCGCGCGGTGTCGAGGCTTCGCGCGACCGCCTGGCCGAACTCATGACCGGCTTTGTCGTCGTCGATCAAGACGAAAACGGTGTCGTACTGCTTGAAGAGCAGATGCCAAACGGGCTGCCATGAGTTGGCACCCGGCACGCCCACGGCGGGCAGTCCGCATTGCTGCGCCGTCATGGCGTCTATCTCGCCCTCAGTCACACACACCTTGCTGTACGGCAGTGTGAGGGCGGCAGTGTTGTAGAGGCGGGTCATGTCGCCGGCGACTGTCAGGTATTTTGATCCTTCGCCATCTAGCCGCCGGAATCTGATGCTGGTGACGGAACCATCTGGGGTTAGGTAGGGGATGGCGAGACACCCGTGGTACATCTCATGTCCCGGAAAGGGGTCTTCGACGTACCCGAGGTGATGTCGTTCGATGGTTGCGTCTGTGAGTCCTCGTTCTTCGGTGAGGTACTTCTCTGCGGGCGATGCCTTGATGCTCGCGTTGTACCTGATCGAGGCTTCTTCCATAAACGCCCTCAAGGAATCTGAGGGCACCAGCGTAGTCAAGGTCCTCCTTTCTTCTTGCTAGGGCAATTGCGTCTCCTTTGAAGCCGCATGCGTGGCACATGAGGCCGTAGCCGTTGGTCCTGGCGGACGGTCGGTCCTCCTCGTGCACGGGGCACAGGATCGTCGTCCATCTACCATGTTGCATAATCGGCTCAAAAAATATCCCGTAGTGCTCAAGCACCGGGGTCAGCGGGAGATCCATCAAGGAAGTCCTTGTAGTAAGCCGCCGCCATCCTCCGGAAGAACCAGAGAGGCACGATGGCGAGTCCGTCGCCCGTGGGCCTCCCTCGCCTCTTCAGCGAGATCACCCACTCGTCGACGCTCTTGTTAGCCGCTTGCTCCGCTGCGTCTTCTGCAACCTGCCAGATGGAGATGCGTGCAACGTCCTTGCACTGCACGGCAAGGGGGACGGGGCCTGTGTCGATGTCGGCCTGGTCCTTGCCTCCGTGCCGTTGTCCGTTGCGGCCCCAGACGAAGCCTGCTTCGTTCATGTACCGGCAGTTGTCGGATTCCCAGCGGTAGCCGCGTCGCTTGTTCGCTCGGTTGCGGCGCGCTATCTCGCTCAACCAGCCGTCAGCCTGTTGCTCCAGTAGGCGTCTATCGCCTTGCCCAGGATCCAGTGATCTAGGAACGCCGCTGTCCAGCCGTTCGGAGGTTTCTTTCCTCCCGCACGCCAGCGCTCCCACGAACTGAGATCGAGGTTGGTCACGTGAACTCCTCCATCAGTCGGCGGAACCCGGGCTCCAGCTCGAGGCCCGTGTCCCGGTCTTGGTCTTGGATGGTCATCGTTGACAGGTCGCAGTCCAAGACGACGGTGAATTTCGCTGCGCTGCTTGCTCGGCCGCCACGGTTCTTGACGATGGCGATGCCTAGGCCTTGCCCTCCGAACTCGTCCTCTTCGGTGAAGAGGGTGAGGCACATCTGAGGGATCTTGCCGACCTTGCCACGTAGACCGCTGAGTGGGATCGGTCTTGTTCCGTCTTCCCACTCACCCGTGACGTGGTGAAGGACGATGACGCAGGCCTGCGTCTGCCGCGCGAGGTCTTTCAACCAGCCGAGGACGTTTTCTTGCGCGACGTGTGTCTCTGCGACTTCGTCGTAGACCACGTCTCTCAAGTTGTCGACCACGATGACTTCGGGCCACCGCCCGTAGAGATAGGCGTAGGCCCGTACGTTGTTGTCGATATCGTCGAGTGTCGGGGCGGCGTTGAAGTCCATCCGCACCATGTCAAGCCGCTCGTTCAGCAGCTTGTCGTAGTCGGCCGTCTCTCCCTTCTCCATGGCTTCGAGCACCTCTGCCAGCGGAGTGCCAGTGAGGATGCTGACTGCTCGGGAGTACTGCTCGCTCTCGTCGGAGTCCGCGCTGAAGTACATGCCGCGGGCGCCGGACTTGAGCAGGAGAGTGGCCACCAAGGCGGACTTGCCTCCGCCGGGTGCGCCGGCCACTAGGACCAGTTGGCTTCGCCTGAATTGTGCCCCGACGAGAGCCAGGGTCTTGAAGACGACGGGGAGTGGTTTCCCGGCGTTCTTCGCCCTGGCTCGGGCTCTGGTGATGAGGTACACCAACACCTCTTACTTAGTTTCTTGGCTGTCCACTATTCAGTTCTCAATCCCGCTAGGCGGGGCGCGTGCACGTGGCCGGTACTGGAGCTTTGCGGCTCCCTCTCGGTGTGACTCGGACCATAGCAGGTTCCTACCAAGTTGCAAAACCCTGATTTTTTTACCCGACCGCAGTCGGGCGTCAGTCGTGCTAGTTGCTCCGGTAGACGGGGCAGTGGTGCTTCACGGGGCAGCTCCAGCAGTTGTCCGAGCTGGGGTTGGGCATGTAGATCCCGGCTCGTTCCGCCTGGTCCATGTCGGTGAACCAGCGTTCGAGGAGGGGCTCAGAGAAGCTGCCGAGGTCGATCGGATCAGTTGGTTGCCCGTCCTTGGCCATGTAGTAGTCGCCCCAGTCGGCCTCAACGCCGAGGACGTCTCTTAGGCCGCGCTGGTACACCTTGAGCTGTACGGGCAGGTGAGGGGTCTTGGTTCCGGTCTTCAGGTCGCGCACGAAGGGTGTGCCCTCGAAGTCCTCAAGGACGAGGTCGATGTAGCCGAGGACCCGTACGCCGCCGATCTCGGTCTCCACGCCGACCTCTACCGCCGGTTCGCCGTCGGGCAGTGTGAGGGGCTTGAGGTGATCCTGCTTGGCGTATTCGATGTATCCGACGACTTGTGATCGGCCTGTCCTGTAGCGGTCCTCGATGTCTGTGGTCGTGGACTTCCGTCCGCCCCGCAGCCACTGGTTCAAGTTGGGCTGCTCTTCTTGCGCCTTGGCTATCAACTGATCCCATGTCGCGGTGAAGACCTGGAGTGCGCCGAGAACCGGCATGGTTCGCTTGGAGCGCTCCCACGCTTCGACTGCCTTATGGACCGCTGTTCCTTGGAAGGTCCATGCGGCGGGAAGCTGATCCACTTGGTCTACTCGCTTGAGCTTGTAGGCGAGTCCACAGCGGGAGTACTCGAGTAGCTGGCTAGCTGACCTGTGCAAGACGGGCCTCCTCCTTGCGAGTCACAGCGGCGGGAAATGGGCCGTAGTAGCGTTCTGTCTCGCTGCTGACGGCGCGGGGTCTGCTCGTGGGCGGCAGCGCCTTCAGCGCCTCAGCAAGCACGGACTCGGAGTGACCCTGAGGGGCAATCCGCAGCACGTATATCTCCCAGTCCTGGTATTCCACCCTCATGAGCTTCACTCCTTGCAAATCAATGAGCACGTAGAGTGATCCAAAGAGTTCGATCGCGGACCACGTGGGGCTAAGGGGGGTCAACTATCACTCCTTACAGCCGGGAGTCCCCCGTTGGACTCCCTATACGACCAGACGGGTTCTCGCTACTCCTCCATGCGGCGCTCCCGGGCCGCCAGGGCATCGGTGAGCAACTGTCGCAGCCAGCCGCCTTCCGCCGGCTCGTCGATCAGCTTGAACCCGCCTTCCTCACACACCTGCTTGCCTCGATACTTGGGGTCATAGTCGATGTCCTTCGACTCACTCACGATGAGGTTCGCCCAACGACCCGCGGCGTTGACCTTCTCGGTTGCCCCCTCGCCCTCCGTCTCGATCAACCGAACCAGTGCACGGATGTACTGCAGCGGCTTGGCCTCAAGGTGCTTCGGCAGGATCTTGGGCCAGTGCGGGGGCAAACGGTCAAGCGTGGAGACGTTCTTCTCCAGCAGGCCGAGCCGATCAAGCGCCCTCGTCACGGTAGTCCTATGCACCCCCAGTTCCTTGGCTATCTCGGGTGAGCTCATATTGAGTTCGTGCAGGCGTCTTACTTCCTGCTCGTCGATGGATAGCGGTCGTGCCATGGCGGGGAAGCCTCCGGGCTCGGAACATCTCTAGTCCTCACTGTCTGGCGGCGACCCTACCATGTTGCATAAACTTGTCAATCCACTACTCAGGGTTACTGAGAGTGGTGGTGCGCTCTGTGTGCGCGATGACCATAAGCGACGGGTTATCGCGTGGCCGAAAAAGATCCTGGCGCAGGCCGAACTACTTGTAAAGATACTTGCCCGTGGCCCGTGTTGCAGGTTGCAACAACGCCAAAACTGCAGGTCATCACATATGTAAGTTTAAACATCAATCATCGAATCGAGATGAATGAGTTGTACCGACCTACTTGTAGCGGATCGTAGCCCACGGCATACGGAATGACAACGGCATGCTTGCCTACAGAAGTCTCCAGGATCGGCAGCGCACTTTCGGATGTCCCAAGACTGGGTACCGGCGATCCCGTGGGACTGACTGTGGGAGTCTCCGGTGGCGCGGGACTCACCGTGGGTGAAGGAGTAGAAGTCTCTACGACAGATGAGGTGTCGATAGGCAGCGGAGTCGGAGTGGAATCACTACTCGCTGTCGGGCTTACTGAAGGGGAGCTAGTAGGAGTCGCTGTGGGCACTGCACTTGTCGGCAGCGGCGTGTCTGAAGGCGGAGCCACAGGCGTCGGTGACGCGCTCGGTGAGGTGCTGCTTGGCATGACAGTGGGAGTGGGAGTGGGAGTGGCCGGCGCGGTGGGAGTGGGGGTAGAGATCCCCTTACTTGTCGTGGCCCGAGACGTCGGAATCGTCACCGACTCCGCAGTAGGTGACACTTCATAGTGCTGTGAAGCCATTGCGCTAGTTGATGGCGTCGCCGTGGGAGTCGGCTCCGGCAGAAGAGTAATGTCTGATTCCGGCGTCGGAGGGTTGTCTTCAGCCGTGGCCTCAGGGGTTGCCTCCGCCACTGGCATCGAGGCGGGGACGCTGGGCGTTGTCGTGGTGGTGATCGTGACGGGCACGGCTACTGCGGTGATAGCTACCGCTGCCGTTCCAGCCGTGGTCAGAGCGAAGCCGCCAGTTGTGACCTCGGCCAGTGTGACGCCCGCGATGGTCACCTTGGAAAGGACTACAGCCCCGCCCGCGACGGGGGCCGCACCAGAACCCGCAGGGCCGACCACGCCGAACAGCTTCTTCATGCCTAGGAGAGGGAGGGCCACCAGGCCCGCGACGTTCTTGTGCTTCCCGAACAAGACTCGTCGCACATCACGCCAGAAGGCCGCCAAGCGGCTCGCCCGCTGCCGTTCCTCCGGAGTCGGAGCCTCCGCAGCCTTTCTTTCTTGCTGGTGTAGCTCGCTTGTGACGAGATGGAGCGCGGGCACGGAGGGGAGAGTGCCGGTGTCTCCTGACTCCATGTATGCGTCAACCGCTTCGAGTTGCGGGCCGATGGCTCGCTTGATGCCACTGGGTGAGAGCTGGAAGCGGCGGCCGTGTGCCTCCTCCAGCGTTTCCGATGCTTCCTTCAGCAGGCTCGTGAGCCGGATGCCGGTGACGTTGTACTTCTCACGAAGCGCCAGGATCCCGAAGTGCTCTATTTCTTCCCATATGTCATGTTCATCTGCGAGCCATTGCCGCCGGGCCTTGCTGAACTTGATGAGTCGGGCAAGGTCGTCCACTGTGATCTCGTCCGACGTCTGGTAGCCCAACTGTTGCATAACGTGGTGTAGGGCACGCTTGTGCTTGTCGATGTCCACCCCGAGGAGACCCCCTGTTACCGCTGTGCAAGCTGCTCACGGTAGGGCAAAGGTGGATCAATGGGAAGCCTGTTCTCTAACCGTCAATCAGAGGCCAAAAGAGACTTGGCGTAGGTAACCGCCTGCGCGAATCTGACGCGGTCCTTGGCTTGTGCGTCCGCCCAGATCGGACCGTCAAGGGGGGTTTGGTCGGCAACCTGGCACAACAGGCGTGCGATCACACGGGCCTCGGTGAGTGTTGCGCCGTCGATGGTCAAGGCGTCGCTGACATCGCAGATGGATTCCACCGATAGGTCAGGCAGGCGGCGCACGGCCTGGAGGCCGCTTCGCAGGAGTGCCACGTCTGGGAAGTCGGGGCTCTGGGCCATCGCTACGAGGGCTGCGGGAGCTACGCCGAAGGCTTTGGCAGCCTCCTCAAGGTCCGTCTCAGCGACGACCGCCACAGCCGCTTGCAGGGTGGCTCCCAGCGTGTTGTAGAACTCCCGGATGGAGGCGCGGAGGTCGCCGAGGTAGACGATCCGGTCGATCGGGCCGAGGTGCTCGCCGTGCAGGAGCTGCGTGAGCAGGGGAGGCTGTTCCATGCGTCGGATCTTGTCAGCTATCGTGTAGGTGTTTCCAGCTCGTACGAGGGGACGCAGGAGATTCATACGCTGGTGCTGGGTGAGGCGTTGACGGGGATGGCGGCTTACCGGTGATGGAGGCGTCGCGGGCAGGGCGGTAATCTCTGTACCCTTGCTCGTGCGAGGGGCGTTAGCTCAATTGGCAGAGCTGCGGACTTTTAATCCGTAGGTTCCGGGTTCGAGCCCCGGGCGCCCTACCACTCCATAAGTGCAGGTCGAAAGCGCTTTCTTCGAGGCGGTGACACGACGCCGGCGAGACCGCCTAGAAGATCATGTTCCCCCGATGTTCCCGCATCTCACCACGCAACGGTGAAAAGTCCGTTCGTTGATGCGAGTCGTGACCGTCTGTGCCAGCTGCTTCCTTCACCATGCGTCCCTGGACCGTCAGGGGGAGTTGTGGCGCGAATCATCGAACGCATGGCCAAGAACGGCGCGAGATCGTGGCTGGTGAAGTGGCGTACAGGTGGGGGAAGAGGCGGAAAGGAAGACTTCGAGACCTGCTACGAGCGGCCGATCGCCGAAGATTTCGCGACCTTGGTCGAGCTCAGCGGCGAGAATCGTCCGCACGGCTACCCCAAAGGCTGCCATGGCGTCGAGGACCCACACTTCGACGGCACACTTGACGCCGACATGCCGACCTTCGAGCAGTACGCGCGCCACGACTACGCCACCCGGCTCGGGGCCGCCCCCACTCAGCGCTTCGTCTACCTGACCGAGGCCGAACGGCATGTCTTCCCCTTCTTCGGCCACCTGCCCCTGGATCGGGTCACCCGTCGGGTGCTGCGCGAATGGGCGGAATGGATGCTCGCCAAACCATCCGCACGCAACGAACACCAGCCCGCCCCTCGCATGTCGGATGAGCAGGCGGCACGACGATGGGCACGAACCAACGACGTCGCGGTCAAGAAGACCGGACGCGTGCCGCCCGGCGTACTGCGGCAGTGGCGGGACGCAGGCTCCCCCCGACCCGCACCACCGGCCCCCGCGACGCTCTCCCCGGCCACGGCGGCGAAGGTTTATCGGGGAGCGATCAAGCCGGTCTTCAAGGCGGCCATGCAGCAGGGTGAGAACGGCGAGCCACCGTTTCTCAGCTCATCTCCCTGTGACGGTTTCCGCCTGCCGACCGGCCCGGTGACCGCCCGCGCCATCCTGTACGGCCCCGAGGTCGACACCTACCTCCAAGCGGTCCACGACATCGACCCGGACACTGCCTTGTTCATTGTGACCGAGATGGCCACCGGCCTGCGGTGGGGTGAGATCGCCGGGCTCCACGTGTCCGGCCTGGATCCGGTCGGCTGCGTGATCCATGTAGTTCAGACGTACGCCTATCTACTCGACGAGACGACCGGCCGCCGGCGATGGCAGCTCAGGCTCTACCCGAAGGGTAAGAAGCAGCGCGACGTGCCCATCTGCCACGAACTGGCGACGCTCCTGGCGCGCCGCGCAAACGGTCGGGATCCTGGCCAGCCCCTCTTTCAGGGACGCGGAGGCGGCTACATCGATTACGCCAACCAGCGCAACAACGTGCTGCAGCCCGCCCTCGAACGCGCTCACCAACGCGGCCTGGCCAAGCACATCACCCCACACGCACTTCGACACACCATGATCACTATGCTCCGCGACGGCGGCGTCGCACCAGGAGTCATGCAACTCATCGCCGGACACAAGTCCTACCAGACAACCGCGGGATACTCCGGTCAGCACACCCCCGCCCAACGAACGCTCATCCTCAACTCCGTCCATCCCGTCATCAAGGCAGCAGCATTCCTGTTCAGCGATCCAGGACACGATGGGGAAACCTCGCCGTAGGTTACGATTCGTGTCTGCTTGGTCGCCTGGCGGAAATCGCGCAGGATAGATCCGTGGATTTGTGGGCCGAATGGGACGACCCGGTCGAGCTACGAATGCGGTTGGACGCCGCCTTGGTCGAGATCGCAGAGTTGCGTGAGGAGAACGACCGGCTCAAGCATCTTCTCCGTCAGCGAGTCTCGGCTTCGCGCGAGCACGACGCCGCCGATCCTGATCAGACCTCCGCTGCCTGCGTCAACCCGCCGCAGGACGGCTTGCCATATGCGGACGTGTCGTCGCCTCCGTCTGCGAAGCTCGCCTTGTTCAAGGCGTTGTTCGTCGGCCGCCGCGATGTGTATGCGACCCGCTTCTTCAGCCGCAAGTCCGGACGGCACGGGTGGGCCCTGCGGAGAAGGAGTTCTGGCGTAAACGGGACGACGCCGAGCGGGAGTTCCTGCCGCTGACGGACGAGGTTCTCATCGCGCACCTGAGCCGAACCACCGACGGGCGCGACTCCCATGTTGGGCTGTATCCGATGCTGCCCGACGACACCTGCCAGTTGCTGGCGTGCGATTTCGACGGCGCGGGCTGGCAGGGCGACGCCACCGCCTACGCGGAAGCCTGTACGCGGGTGGGCATCCCTACGGCGGCGGAGATTTCCCGGTCGGGAGCCGGTGCCCACGTGTGGATGTTCTTCACCGAGCCCGTCCTGGCCGCGTCGGCACGTACCATCGGCATGGGACTGTTGCGTGAGGCGATCGACCGGCGAGGCACGATGTCGCTGGCCAGCTATGACCGGCTGTTTCCCGCGCAGGATTCGCTTCCGGTCAAGGCGGCGGCCCGGTTCCGGTTCGGGAATCTGATCGCGCTGCCGTTGCATGGCAGCAGTCGGGAGCAGGGCACAACGCTGTTCTGCGACCCACGAAACTGGCAGCCTTATGAGGACCAGTTCGCGTTCCTGTCCGGTGTGCGCCGGCTACGCCCGGTCGAGGTGGATGCACTGGTGAAGCGGTTCGGCCAGATCGACGCCGGACCGTCGACGTCGGGCAGGCTACCGGCCAAACCGCATAGGGAAGCGCTGGGTGTCGCTCCTCAACAGGTGCACGCACGGCTCGGCGCCATGCTGGCGATTTCGACCGACAGCCTGCCCGCGCCACTGATCGCCGCTCTCAAACACCTGGCCGCCTTTCACAACCCAGAGTTCTACCGGCGGCAGTCGATGCGGTACTCCACCTTCGCCACTCCGCGCTTCGTACGCTGCTTCGACGACAGCGACCCCGACTGGCTACGACTCCCACGAGGGCTGGCGGAGCAAGCGGAACATCTGATCGGGGCAGCGGGCGGCGCCATCGAGATCACCACCACGGTGCCGGACCATGACCCCATCGCGGTGCGTTTCACTGGTGAGCTGACGAATGTACAGACCGAGGCGGTCACCGCGATGGCCAAGCACCTCACGGGAGTCCTGATGGCGCCACCCGGCGCGGGCGAGACCGTGATGGCCTGCGCACTGATCGCCCGGCACCAAGTACCAACTGCGATCATCGTGAACCGCGCCGAACTGCTCGACCAATGGAGAGACCGGCTGACGATGTTCCTCGATCTTGACGGAGCGCAGGTGGGTGCCAAGGGCAGGGGCAAGGACAAGCGGCACGGAGTCGTCGATGTCATCATGCTGCAGTCCGTTGCCCACCGCGACGCCGACCCATCGCTACTGGACGCGTACGGCATGGTCATCGTCGACGAATGTCACGCGGTCGGTGCTCCGGCCGCCGAGGCCGCCATCCGTCAGGTGGCCGTGAAGCGCTGGATCGGGCTCTCGGCGACGCCGTACCGGGCCGACCAGATGGACGCGCTCATCACCATGCAGTGCGGACCGATTCGGCATGAGATCACCTCTGAGGTGTCTTTCGCCCAGCGGCTCATTGTGCACGCGACCGGCTTCAGCACCGAGGAGATCGGAAACGACGGCATCTCCTTCCAAGCGATCTATGGCGAACTGGCCGCAGACGAGACCCGGACCGCCCAGATCGCCGCTGACGTCGCGGACGCGGCGAGCCGAGGCAGGAACAGCCTCCTGTTGACCAACCGAATGGAACACCTCGAACGCTTGGCTGCGGCCCTGGAGGACAAGGGCATGACCGTGACACTCCTTCACGGGCAGCTCAGCACCGCAGAACGCGACCGCGTCCGCACCCGCCTTGCCGATGCCGGGACAGGCCCGCTGGTGCTCTTGGCCATCGACAAGGTCGCAGGCGAAGGATTCGATCTGCCGCGACTGGACGCCCTGTTCCTCGCGATGCCGATCTCGTTCAAAGGCAAGGTGATCCAGCATGTCGGCCGGATCATGCGAGAAGCCGCCACCAAGCACGGCGTCGAAGTCCACGACTATCTGGACGCACAAGTCCCACAGTTGGAACGCATGTACGGCAAGCGGCGCCGCACCCTCACCCGCCTTGGCTTCACCACCACAACGTCCGGCTCAAATGAGCACCCACCAGCCACCGACGCTCCCCCGCGCCCTTCCTCGCCAAAGACACCAGCAGAGATCACACGTCCAAGCGACCAGCAGCCGACCGCATCGCAGGTGCGCGCGTGGGCTCGTGAACATGGACTCCCGGTCGCCGACTGCGGCAGACTCCGCCCTGAGATCTGGGAAGCCTGGCATGCCGCCGCCGATATTACGCCCGGGGAGAATCCCTGACTCTGCGGAAACCGCAGGAGGATGCCGGCCATCGGCCAGAGTGAAGCTCGGCCACCAGTTACGCTGGAGGTGCAACTCAGGCACCGCGACGGAGGGAGTCGAGCGACGGTGAGCGTGGACCTCGAACACGAGCCCATCCATGACCTCGCCCGCCGGGTCATCCGGCTGGCCGAGGAGACCCAGCACGCCGCTCAAGTGCTCAAACGCCGCCTGGATGCGCTGGAACGCCGCTCCGAAGCCGCCGGCAGGGCCGAACGCATTCTGAGCGTTGCCGCCGGCATGCGGACCCACCTCGGTCGAGACCGACTGTCCGTGGAAGATCTGTACGACCCGGACACCGGTCTTCCCGCGTGATCATCGACTCCAGCGCCATCATTGCGGTCATCAACGGTGAGCCAGAGGCCATTCCATTCGCTCACACCATCGCCGCAAACGTGTGTCGCATCTCGGCCGTCAACTACGTCGAAGCGGCCATCGTGGCGGACAACCGTGGTGAGGCCATGCGCAACGCCTTCGACACGCTCGTTGATGAGATGGGCCTCATCATCGAGCCGGTAACGCCTCATCAGGCCAGGATCGCGCGCCGGGCGTACCAAACCTACGGCAAAGGCAACAATTCCAAGGCCAAGCTCAACATGGGCGACTGCTTCGCCTACGCGCTCGCCAAAGACCTCGACCAGCCCCTGCTCTTCAAAGGCGAGGACTTCCCGCACACCGACATCACCCCCGCACAGCCTTGACGGTCCAGCAGTCCCTTGCCAAGGTGATCACAGGGGTTCCCGCAGGAGTATCGTGCGCTCCTGTGACTCGGCCCCCTGACGATCCAACCGGCGATCGGCATCCTCGACCTGCTGCTGCCCGACCCGTCACCAGCCGGAGCCGAGTGGACCGGCGCGTTCGCACGCTGGATTGGGTGAGAGCGTGAGCGAGTACCAGTACTACGAGTTCCTGGCCATCGACCGGCCACTCACCGACCAGCAGCAGGCCGAGGTCCGCGCCCTGTCCACCCGGGCCCACATCACCGCAACCAGTTTCACCAACGAGTACCACTGGGGCGACTTCCACGGTGACCCGTCCCGCATGATGGAGCGTTACTACGACGCACACCTGTACCTGGCCAACTGGGGCACCCACCGGATCATGCTGCGCCTGCCCAAGGCCGTGCTCGACCCCAAGCAGGCCGAACGCTACCGCGTCGGCGAGCAGGTCAGCTCCTGGACCAGCGGCGGCCACCTCGTCCTCGACTTCACCAGCGAGGCGGAGGAGGAGTCCTGGGAAGACGACGTCGAACGCTCTCTGTCGGCGATCGTCGGCATCCGCGCCGAACTGGCCGCCGGTGACCTGCGGCCGCTCTATCTGGCCTGGCTGTCGGCATACGGGACCTGGGAGCGCGACGAGGACGCCTTCGACTACGAGGAGGAGGACGAACTCGAGCCGCCCATCCCACCCGGATTAGGCTCGCTCAGCGCACCACAACGGGCCCTGGCCGACTTCCTGCGCCTGGACGACGACCTGCTCGCGGCAGCCGCCGAGGCCAGCGCTCCAGTGCAACCCGTACAGCACGATCGAAAGCCCCTGGCCGCCTGGATCGGCGCTCTGCCCGCCAAGCGCAAGGACGCGTTGCTGTTGCGGGTGATGGAGGAAGACGGCGCGAAGGTTCGGTGGGAACTGCTGCGCGAGTTCGGCGGTGGCATCACCGGCCAGGAGGTGGAGACGGGGCGGACGGTCGCCGAGTTGCTGGACGCCGCCGCCGCCCGCCGTCACAGTCGCGAGCAGCAGGAGGCGGCCCGGCGCGCCGAAGCACAGGCCCGCAGGGAGCAAGAGCAGCGGCAGGCCAGGGAACTGCGCCTGAACCGGCTCGCCCAGAACCTCGACGCCGCGTGGGACGTGGTGGAAGCCTCCATCGACACCAAGAAGCCCCGCGAATACGACCAGGCCGTCGAACTCCTCCGCGACCTGCACGCCCTGGCCATCCGCGACGAGCACACCCCCACCTTTACCCAGCGCCTCACCCACCTCCGGGAACGACACCAGGGCAAACCCAGCCTCATCAAACGGCTCAACGACGCGGGCCTCACAGCCGAGTAACCGGCAATTTCCAGGTCTGCGAGTTAGCGATCCGAGCCACCGAGACCACGGATGAATCATGTGTTCCGGCCGGCCAACGCATGGACAATGCGTAGGGTCAAGGGATGCCCATCCGCCCCATGGTTGCTCATTGGATGCTCGTCGGCACCTGATACGGCACGACACTGGACGACATTCTTGGACATTCCAAGAAGAGACAACACATGACACCGCGCCACAATCGGGCACGATTCGATAGTGAGCGGCATTGAGAACTGCGACTTTAATCCGTAGGTTCCGGGTTCGAGCCCGGGCGCCCTACCACTCTCACCTGCGGTTCCCCGAGATTCTGTAGTCGAGTCGTCTGATCGTGAGTCACGGTGGGACACATGTGAGTCACGTACCAGGGCGGGCGTTGCTGACCTTGCGTGCGGTCTTGCGAGCGGCTTTGAGAACCAGCCGGGCGGTGGCCCGGGCGCTCTCGTGATACAGCTGCGGCAGCACCGACGTGTACGTGTCGGCGGTGAGCACGATGCTGGCATGTCCGAGTAGTCCTTGCACCACGCGCAGGTCCGGCTCCTGCCGCCAGGGCCAGCGTCGCGGCTCCGTGCCTCAGGTCGTGCAGCCGTACCGGGGGAAGTCCGCTGGCCAGGACCAGTTTGTGGAGGCGGTAGCTGAGGTAGTCGGGATCGATCGCCTCGCCGTTCTCGCGGGTGAACATCGGGGTTGACGGCGACCAAGCGGTGCTCATTTCATCGCGCTGGGCTCGTTCGTGGCGGTGCAGCAGCCGGAGGGTGTCGAGGTCCAGAGCAATGCCGCGCTGGCTGGAGGCGCTCTTCGGCGGGCACGGAAGCAGGCCATGGTCGGTGTGGACGAGCTGGCAGGAGATGGTGAGTTCGCGCTGGTCGGTGTCGAGGTCGATCCAGCGCAGGCCGGCCACCTCGGCGCGCCGCAGCCCGCACAGGGCGATCAGCCACCACAGCGCGAACAGCCGATCGTCACGGACGAAGGCGAGAAACTCGGTCAGCTGCTCGACCGTCCACACCGCCACGGCGGGGCGATGACCGGTGCGTCTCCACGCGGCAGCGCGACGTGGTGTCCACACTACTGGGTGGACGTGGCGCGACGACGGTAGCCGCAGTCCACGTGCCGGATCGTCGCGGATCAGGTCTTCTCGGACGGCTTCGTTCAGCGCGGCCCGTAGTGTCGCCCGGATTCTTTCCAGAGTGGCCGCGCTGATCGGCTTGCCGTAGCGGGTGCGGCGGCTGGCCACCGTGGTGAACATCTTGACGACGTGCCGTCTCGACAGCCGGCGTAGCGGGATCGGGCCGAGATGCGGGATCAGGAACAGCCGGATGTGATCGCGGTAGGCCTTGTAGGTGGTCGGCCGGATCCGCTGCTCGACCACCGACAACCAGTAGTGCAGCCACTGGGCGACTGTGCAACACTCGGTCACAGGCGCCGCCTCCAGCGACACAGCGAGATCGCACGCGGCCTGCCGCGCAGCGTCGGCCGTGGGGAAGCCGCCACGGCGCAGTCGCTGCCGCCGCCCGGCCATGTCCGTCACCTGGACGGCGAAGTACCAGCTGCCATGGACGGGATTCGCCAGCCGGGCGCAGCGGTTTCCCAGCCGCTTGCCTGTCACGGCGTCAGCACAGCCACAACGCCGATACACCACGTGATGATCTTGAGTGCATGTCATCTCCGCTCACTCCCTTCCTTGGATCACGTGAGGCGACGGCAACAACAGCACCTCCATCCACTGAAGATCAGGGAGATCCATTAGCCACCTGATCGGCGCGTCGATCACGTGGCCAGATGACCTTGACTCCCTCGGCAAGGGGAAGATTGGGCGGCAGCCGCAGGGGATCGCCCTTGGATTGACCCACATCAAGCGCAGGGTGGCCCCCAGATCCCTGCGAGATGTACCGCGGCGTACCTCGCGGACGGCACCGTTCCCGTTACTGAAAACGATCTTTACTTTTATTTGCTTCTTATGTGATGATCAGTGAGTTTTGGCACCTTTGTTCGAAAGGTTGCATGTGAACACTCGCCGATTAGCGTCCTGCCTATCCGGCCGGACGCGCCGCCACGCTGCCCTGATCGCCGCTCTGATGCTGCCGCTCTCCCTCACGAGCGCGCCAGCGATCGCCCAGAGCCTCACACCCTCCCCCACCCCGGTCTCCGCAACATCCACATCAGCCGCCGCCCCGGACCCGACGCTCAAGACCGCCTGGGAGTCGGCCTCCAAGTCCGGCAAACCCGTTGAAGTACCGGCCAAGTTCACCGAGACCATGAAGGTTTATGCCGACCCGACGGCAAGAACCTGCGAGCCGAACTGCATACCCGGCCCGTCCAGCTCAAGAACTCGGCCAGCGGCGCCTGGGAACCCATCGACCCGCGTATCGTCACCCGCGACGGCAAGCTGCAGGCCGCCCGGGTTAAGTCCCCGCTGACCTTCGGTGGGCGTGGCGCCAAGCACCTGGTGTCCGCGGCCGGGAACGCGGCACGATCGGTCTGGCGTAATCCGAGCGCTTCCCGAACCCAAGGTCTCCGGCAATGCGGTCACCTACCCCGACGCCGTCGCGCCGGGGGCGGACCTGGTGGTGCTGGCCCAGCCCGACGGCTTCACCACCCAGGTGGTCTGCACCGCCGCACCAGACGGACAGCCCGGCTCCACACGCACGCGATACAGAGCCGAATGTCAGGACGTTCCATGGCGCGAATTATCAGCGAAATGCTTGATCAACGCGAGATCCAGAAGTATCTAGAAGGGGTTGTGGACCCCGACATGGAATGGGTGCTCGCGGACATCCATGCCGACGCAGAAGAGTGGATCGCCACCGTCGATAACGGGATATCCATCAACGAGGACGACAGTGAGCGATGCCTCCTCAAATACGAGCTCTGGGATGGGTCGCCTCCCCTGCTCACCTCCTGGGACAGGACCTGGACCGGAAGTGTGCTCCTGACCTCAGGAAGGGTCGTTGCCGTTAGTGGCTATTCCGGTGGAACGTCATACGGCGCAGCATTCGACCTTGGCCGTAGGGGCGCAATTTGGAATGTCGCAGTCCACCGGAAATCCCTCGGGCACGACGAGTTCACGCCGGACATCGTCAGCTTCACCCTGCTGAAGCTGCGGTTCTGGCCCACGACGGCGTAAAATTCTCTGCGAGGGGGCCCTCGCGGGATGCCCCCGCCTTCGAGGGACGGCCATGCAGTCACCGACCTACTTGTACGACCTTCTGGCCTCGACCCTCTTCACCGAAGGGCTCGACGGCGACATGGACCTGTGGGCACTGGGATTCAGCGCCGTCTGGATCAAGGGCACGGACCTCGACACCCTCGCCCCGATCTACCAACTGGACCTCTCCACCCGCACCCCGTGCCATTTGAGTGACATTCTCGACCGGAACATCGACGATGGATCCCGCTTGGTCGCCGAAGTCGGGGACTGGGTAGGCATCGTGCCCGCATCCGCCGACCGCGACCACCTGCTGTCCATCACCGCAGGCGGTCGCGAGGCCTTCGGCCTCAGCATGGACATCAGCAACCGGGACTACCTCCATTACGCCCGCGGCGGGCGCCTGGTGACCTCATTCAGCCCTTCTCAGCCGGAGTTACGCTTCGGCGGCGAGCCGTACGCACTCGATCATCTGATGGATGGGCTGCGCTTCCAGATCAGCGCGGAAGATGTCTTCGACGATCGCGTCGACCGGGAGGAGAGTGTTAGCTCTGCCTTGGCCCTGATCGGGCGCTTCACAGGAACCGACATCGCCACCGACTGGTTTGAGGCGCAGCACTCCTGCATCCGGCCCACCTCCTGACGGCTCACGCCCGGCCCGTGCGGCACGTCGCAAGCTGCCCATTCACGCGCCGCCAGGCTGACGATTCGCGATGATCTCCACGGTCGCACAGGGCTACCACACCGTGGGCGAGCCGCCCCGGGCTCGTCATGTAGCCGCAGAACGAATGAAGGCATCGTCAATTAGTTAGCCAGTCGAACGCAAAGGAACGAACGGTCAAGGGATGCCATCCGCCCCGTGGTTGCTCATCGGATGCTCGTCGGCACGTGATACGGCATTTCCAGCGCGGACAACGCATGACATCGCGACAGAATAAGTCACCATTCGGTACTGGGTGGCATGGAGAACTGCGACTTTTAATCCGTAGGTTCCGGGTTCGAGCCCCGGGCGCCCTACCACCACACCCTATCTGACCTGCGTTTTCTCGATTGTGAGCGGCCTCCCGCGCGGCCGAGGCGCACCGTTGGTTGCTCGCCGGTTGCTCTTCGGCACGGTTTCGGCACATGCCCGGCGTTTCCGGATCCCGTATGAGCTCGTTTGCCAGCCGCAGGCCCACAACTCTGTGATCGTGGGCCTGCGGCTGAGCCGTGCCCCCTGTGGCTTCGCCCCGCCCCATGCGCGCAACGGCGCCCGCCTGTCGATGGCCACGCACGTGCGCTGAAAGATCCTGGCCGTCCTCCTCGGCTTGCCGGCCGCTACCACCGCGGCCCGATGGAACACCATCGCGGGCCACAGACCGCGCCAGCCATGTGGCGCGCCCGGTCCGCCCGTCTCTCGGACCCGACGTCCTTGAGCAGACGACCGCCGACACCTGCGTGCCGATGCGTGCGTGCTGGTGCAGGGCTTCACCTGCGCAGCCTGGAAACCAGGAGCTTCGCGTCAGGACGAGCGGCACTCGGGCGCGCCGGCCTCGGGCATGTGAACGCAATGACGGCTGGGGCTGGCACGATGGCGCGGCCAGCGACGTGCCCCGATCCCCCAGCCGTTCCTGCTGATCCGACAGCGCGATGACGGATTCCCGGCTCCATCCCGGACCAGGCCGGGCCGCACCTTGCTGCTGGTCGGCCTCCCGTGCCGGCCGGCATCCATGCCCTGGGCGGCTGTGTTCAGGAGGTGCCGGCCACGGTGTCGAGTGTGGCCTTGCCGCTGCCGAGCAGGTCTTTCGCAGGGGAGGTGGGGTGGCTGGTGTCCTGGTCGTGCTGGTCGGTGGCGAGTCCGTCTGGGTTGAGGTGGAAGGTGTCTCCGTCGGCGGGGAACAGGACGGTGGAGCGGGTGGAGGTGGTGACGTCGTCGTCTCGGTGGGTGGTCAGGAGTGGCAGGGCGGGCCAGCGGTCGGCGAGCGCTTCGACGTCGTCCAGGCCCATGTGGCCGGTCCTGCTGTGGTGGAAGGTGGTGTCGAGGACGAGTGCGGAGCTGTCGCGGGCGAGGTCTTCCACAGCGGGGCAGTAGACGGTGTCGCCGGTGTAGCCGAGGCGGGTGCCGGCCTGGTCGGTGATCAGGTAGCCGAGGGAGGGGACGCTGTGCTGGGTGGCCGTGGCGCGGATGGTGTAGCCGTTGCCGGACCATTCGCCGCCGCTTTCGTCGAACTCGACGAAGCGGGCGCGGGTCTTGGCCTTCATGCCCGGCCAGGCGCCCGGGTAGGCCAGCTCGAACAGCTGCTCCACGCGCTGCTCGAAGCCGGTGAGGCCGATGAGGATCAGGTCGCTGTCGCGGGGCTTGCGCAGGCCCTGCTCCAGGAAGAGGAAGACGATGTCGAAGAAGTGGTCGGCGTGGAAGTGGGTGATGAGGCAGAGGTCGACGGTGGTCGGGTCGAGGTTGTCGCGCCACATGGCCTTCATGGCGCCGTTGGGGGTGTCGATGAGGAGCTTGTTGTCGATCAGTACGGATGCGCTCATGTGAGCGCTGAGGATCGATCCGGTCCCGATGAAGTGCAGATGCATGGCTGTGGTTCCTTTCCGCCGGCGAGCAGACCGTGTCGCGGTCACTGTGAGTGTTCGGTGTGAGCCGTTTCCGCAGCAGCGACGGCTACGCGCGGTCCGCGCCAAGCTGTTTCCAGGGTTTGCTGACTGGTCGCCCATCGCCGCCCGTGAGGGTCCGTGGCGGGCCATGGGCAAGCCCGCCAGGGCCCGTTGGCCGCGCGCTCGTTGCCAGGCAGTCGCGAAGACACACCCCGTAGGTTCTCGCTCCAGCGGGGCGGGAGTTGCGGAACGGGTGCTGCGGAACGGGTGCTGCGGAACGGGTGCTGCGGAACGGGTGCTGCGGCGCCGCTGACGGGCCGCGCCGCGGCAACCGAGTGTTCCTACCTGATGGAGTTCAGGGTCATCGTGCGACGATGCGGTCGGCCATCTGCGGCTCGGTCTCCTGACCGTGGGTGAAGGCCTTGATGGAGACCTCCTGCACGGCGTTGCTCAGCTCACCGAACACCTTCTTGACCGGCGGGGTCTCATACAGCGGGGTGGCGGAGACGACCTTGTTGAACAGGCCGCCGAGCTGGGCGACGGAGTCCAGGACGGCGTTCCTGGGGATCTTCATCATGTCCGCGTAGGTGTCGCCGAGGGCCAGGCGCAGGAACGCGGCCACGGCACCGGGCACCCCCACATACTTCTGATAGAGGTCGATGCATTCGCGGGTGAGGTTGATGCCTTCGGGGCTGGAGGCCCACTCGTGCGGGCGGGCCTCGTGCCACAGCCGGCGCCCCTGCTCATACCCTTCGGGCAGGATACGGTCGGGCACGCCGAGGAAGTGCGCGACGATGCGCCAGGCGTAGTAGAAGCCTTCGGCGTCGTCGGTCTTGACCTTGTAGCCGAGGTTGCCCATCGCGTCCAGGATGCCGATGGAGAAGACCAGGGCGGCGCCGGCGGTGTAGAGCTGGGAGACGGGCATGCCGTCGCGGGCCTGGTCCCACTGGCCGGAGCGCAAATGGAGCTGGCGGATGGCGGCGTGGATGAGCCGCACCTTCTGGCAGGTGGGCACCAGCTTGGAGTGCGCGGTGAAGGCGTCCTCGTTGCCCATGCCGACGAACAACCGGGTCGACTGTGACAGGCGGCGGTGCGGCTGGCGCAGCACGTGGGTGGAGTCCAGGGTCTTGGCCCCCATCGGCGCCAGGTAGGTGCCGACCAGGCCCGCGGTGGCCTGCAGGGTCGAGGCCTCGCCCTGATAGCGCTGGAAGAACACCGCGGTGCGGGTCAGCTCGCCGGGGGTGACCCAGGAGGGGTACTGCCGGGTGGATTCCATGTAGTCGCGCAGCACGGCGGGCGCGCTCGTGGGGATGTCGGAGTCGGCGGCGCTGATCTGCCGGAAGACCTCGTTGACGGTGTTGACCTGGCCCGCGTCCAGGAGCTGGGTGACGACGTGGTCGGCCGGCGGGTCGCCCTCGTCCTTGAGCTGTTGCTTGAAGTCGGCGTAGCTGAGCGTCATGGCTCCTCCGTGATCACGCGGTGGCCGGGTCTCCACCCACCCGCCTCACTAGCTCTCTGTAATTATCCTTATACGTTATGTAGCGCTCGGAGTGCTGCGGCAGAGGGTGCCAGTTCTGAGCTCTCATGCGAGGCGGTGACGATGCGGCCGCCGCCCGCGGCGCCAGCAGCAGATCATGGAGATGCCTGCCCCCGTGGTCGCCGACGCGCCCAGCTGCCACGACCAGACCGCGACCGCCTCCCCCGGGGACGAGCGGGACACGGAGCCGCAACGCCGCCAGAGAGCGGGGATCAGTGACCATCGGGCTCGCTCATCCGCAACATCGGCAGCTGAGCAGGCGAGCGTGACCCTGCTGTCACCGGACCGCCGATTCTCCAGCGGGAGACGCTCTTCGGCGGGCATGGGACAGGCGGTGGTCGGTGTGGACGAGCTGGCAGGTGATGGTGAGTTCGCGCCGGTCGGTGTCGTGGTCGATCCAGCGCAGGCCGGCTACCTCGGCGCGCCGCAGATCGCGCGGAGCGATCAGCCACCACAGCGCGAACAGCCGGTCATCCGGCGCTCCCTCGAGCGACTGAGCGAGATCGTGGGTGGCCTGCCGCGCTGCCCCGGCCGTGGGGCAGCCGCTGTGGCGCAGTCGCTGCCGCCGTCCGGACGCATCCGTCACCTGGACGGTGGAGCACCAGCTGCCGTGGGCCTCAGCTCGGCCTCGCCCGGACGGACCTCGCTGGTCTGCGGGACGATACCGGCGTCGGTCATCGAGCGGGTTGAGGATGACATCGCGGACGTGAGGGGCGATGTCCCGGGCTGGTCAGGGGCGGTTGAGACCTTGGTGAAGCAGAGCCAGGATCTGCTGTCGTCTGCGGCGCCCGGCGCGATGGGCGACTGGCTCAAGGCCGAGAGACACCATGTATCTCGCTGGGCCGGCAGCCCACCTGGCCTTGGGCGAGCCCCATCCGCTGCTACCGGAATCGTCTGCCGTTCCGTCCCGACCGACGACTGGCAACCGGTGCGGTGACGGTCACGGGGATGCCTGAGGGAGTCTGGGCGCCCGTGATCCGCCTCAGCTCGGCCTCGCCCGAACGGACCTCGCTGGTCTGCGGGACGATACCGGCGTCGGCCATCAAGCGGGTCATGTCACGGCGCTGGTTGGGCAGCACCAGCGTGACGACGCTGCCGGACTCGCCGGCGCGGGCGGTGCGGCCACCGCGGTGCAGGTAGTCCTTGTGGTCGTTCGGCGGGTCGACGTTGACGACGAGGTCGAGGTTGTCGACGTGGATGCCGCGGGCCGCGACGTTGGTCGCCACCAGCGCCGTGACGTGGCCGCTCTTGAACTGGGCGAGGGTGCGGGTGCGCTGGGGCTGGGACTTGCCTCCGTGCAGCGCGGCGGCGCGCACTCCGCTGTTCAGCAACTGTTCGGTGAGCCGGTCCACAGCGTGCTTGGTGTCCAGGAACATGATCACCCGGCCGTCGCGAGCAGCGATCTCCACAGTGGTGGCCTGTTTGTCGGCCCCCTGGACGTGCAGCACGTGGTGCTCCATCGTGGTGACCGCGCCCGCCGAGGGGTCGACCGAATGGACCACCGGGTCGTTCAGATAGCGGCGGACCAGCAGATCGACGTTGCGGTCCAAAGTGGCGGAGAACAGCATGCGCTGGCCATCTGGGCGCACCTGGTCGAGCAGGTGGGTGATCTGCGGCATGAAGCCCATGTCAGCCATCTGGTCGGCCTCATCCAGCACGGTGATGCCGACCTGGTCCAGGCAGCAGTCGCCGCGCTGGATGAGATCCCTGAGCCGTCCCGGGGTCGCGATGACGACCTCGGCACCGGTGCGCAGCGCATGGGCCTGGCGGCTGATCGACATGCCGCCGACGACCGTGGCCAGCCGCAGCTTCAGTGCTTGGGCGTACGGCGTGAGCGCATCGGTGACCTGCTGGGCCAGTTCCCTCGTGGGGACGAGGATCAGGGCGAGCGGGCGCCGCGATTGTGCCCGCTGTCCGGAGGTGCGCACGAGCAGGGCCAGGCCGAAGGCGAGCGTCTTGCCCGACCCGGTGCGCCCCCGCCCCAGGACGTCCCGGCCGGCCAGGGAGTTGGGCAGCGTGGCCGCCTGGATCGGGAACGGTTCGTTCAAGCCCAGGCCGGTGAGCACCTTCAGCACTGCGGGCGGCATGCTCAGCTCAGCGAATGTCGCGGCTGCCGGCAGCGCCGGGGTTGCGGTGACCGGCAGCGCGAACTCTCTCTGGAGCGCGGCCGGACGCCGCCCGTTGCCGGACCGGTTGGAGGCGCCTGAACGGCCCTGAGCCGGAGAGCTGGATCGGCCGCCCCTGCTTCGGGCGGAGCCGCCCGTACGGGGCGAAGAATTGCGATCGTGAGCGCGAGTTGCGTGGTTCATGCAGAACCTTCCTCGATGCGGCACGTGTCAGGCGATCCTCGACGCGATGAGCGGCCCAAGAACAGCTGGCACGAGCCTCAGAAAGACGAGTCGGACCGGCGGGAACAGCCTGGGTCCGTACGTCGAAATGGTCGGCTTTCGCCGGGAAGAACGCGGCTGTGATGCCGCGCCGTAGAACTGGAGCGGGCCTATGCCCGAACCGGAGCCATCGGTGGTGCATCCGGCGTGCGGCGGAAGAACAGACACGCTGCGCTTCTCGGGGGGTGAGGTCGTCACGGCACGATGGATGCCACAAAAGCAACGCGCCGGGGACCGCGCCCTGCGGCGCGAGCCCCGGCTACGTGGTGCGCGGTGTCAGGCGGGAACGATGTTCTCGGCCTGCGGGCCCTTCTGGCCCTGCGTGACGTCGAAGGCCACCTTCTGGCCCTCGCGCAGCTCACGGTAGCCGCCGTTGGCGACGATGTTGGAGTAGTGCGCGAAGACGTCGGCGCCGCCGCCGTCCTGCTCGATGAAGCCGAAGCCCTTTTCCGCGTTGAACCACTTCACGGTGCCAGAAGCCATGTTGATCTCCTTTGATGGGTGCAAAGCCGGAATCCGCATCCGAACGGATTCCGCGTCGCCGCGATAGGACCACACACCCGGAGATGACCGGAGAACAAAAAATGCACCTGAGGCTACATACCGTCAGGTGCACACAAGTCTTTATGGGTACCACAACTGCAACTGAGCCCAATCTAGCACATGTGCCGTCGTGCTGCGGGCGCAGTCCTGAATCGGCGATGACGGCGTGCGACGTCAGCCGCGCCTCGTGACCGCCGTCGCGAACCAGCGCGTGATGGTGGCCGGGTGGGTGATGGCGGTGCCGACGACGACGGCGTGCGCGCCGAGCCTGACCGCCTCGGCCGCCTGTTCCGGCGTGTGGTAGCGCCCCTCGGCGATCAGCGGGACGGGCAGCTCGCCGGCGAGTTCCGCGACCAGGTCGAGGTCAGGACCGGGAGGGGCCTGGGAAACCTCTGACGAGGTGCCCCCTGCCCGGCGGGAGTACGGGGTGTAGCCGGCCAGGGTCGTGCCGATCACGTCCGCGCCCGCCTCGGCGGCGGCCAGCCCTTCCTCGCGGGTGGAGACGTCCGCCATGACCAGCCGACCGGTGCGCTTGTGCACCGCCTTGATCGTCCGGGCGAGCGTCCGGCCGTCGGGACGCGGGCGGCGCGTGCCGTCCAGGGCCACGATGTCGGCCCCCGTGGCGGCGACCGCGAGGGCGTGGCCGAGGGTGGGCGTGATGAAGACGTCGCCGTCGCCGTCCTTCCACAGGCCGATGAGCGGCAGGTCCAGTGCCGCCCGGATGCGCCGCAGATCCTCCAGTCCCTGGGCGCGGATGCCCGCGGCCCCGCCCGCCGCGACCGCCTGGGCCATGCGGCACATCGTGTCGGGATCGCGCATGGGTTCGCCGGGATAGGCCTGGCAGGAGACCACGAGCCGGCCGCGAATCGCTTCGAGCGCTGGATGCGTGACCGTCGAAGTCACAAGTCCTCCCTGGTTGGGGCAACGGTCATGGGAGCAGGGTGAAGGCCAGGCGGGCGGCGCCGAGGAGAGCCGCGTCCGCGCCGAGGGCGGCCGGGACGACGGGGACGTCCCGCAGGGCGGGCAGCACCTCTGTAGCGATGGCCGCGCGCAGCGGCTGCCACCAGGGCTCGCCGCAGTTCGGGACGCCTCCCCCGATCACCACGATCTCCGGGTCGATGACGTTCATCAACCCGCCGATCGCGTGTCCGGCCGCCGTCCCGCCGAAGGCCAGCACGGCGGCGGCGACCGGTTCGCCTGCCGCGGCCAGGCGGGCCACCTCGGCGAGGTGCGCCGCGTCCGTCTCTGACCGGCTCCGGAACCGGGCGAGCAGGGCCGGTCCTGAGGCGACCGCTTCCACGTGGCCCTGCCCTCCACACGCGCAGGCCACCCCGGCCGCCGCGGCCACGGGCACGTGCCCGGCGTGACCGGCCACCCCGTGTGCCCCGTGCCGCACGTGCCCGCCGAGGACGGTCGAGGCGCCGATGCCGGTGCCGACGGCGATCAGCAGGACGTCGGCGTACCCTGCGGCGGCGCCGCGCCACTGCTCGCCGAGCGCGTGCGCGTGCACGTCGTTGTCGACGGCGACCGGCAGGCCGAGCCTGCGGGACAGCTCGCCGCGCAGGTCGGTCCCGGCCCATCCGGGAAGGGCCTGGGTCGCGGACACCACCACGCCGCGCCGCCGGTCGATCACCCCGGCGGCGCCGACACCGACCGCCGCCACCACCTCGGTCCCGCCCACGGTGCGGACGAGGTCGGTGGCGGTGGTGAGGATGGCGTCCGGGCCCTCCATGGCAGGGGTGGGGCGGGTGGCGTGATCCAGGACGGTCCCGGACCGATCGGCCAGGGCGACGGCCATCTTCGTGCCGCCGATGTCCAGGCCGGCCACGAGGCTCACAGCAGCCCGGCTTCTTCGAGACAGGCGGCCACGGCGCGGGTCTCCTCGCCGGTCAGCTCCCGCATGGGCGCGGCCACGGCAGCGCCGTCGATGACGCCGCGCAGGGCCAGCGCGGTCTTGAACGCTCCGACGCCCCGCGTGCTGCCGCCCGCGGTGGCCGGGGAGGCGGCCTCGACGATGCGGAACAGCCGGGTCAGGCGGTCCTGCTCGGCCCTGGCCTCGGCCCACCGCTGCTCGGCGCACGCCTGGAGCAGGCGTACGTACCCGTGCGGGTCGACGTTGCCGAGCCCGGGCACCGCGCCGTCGGCACCGGCCAGCATCATCGCGTCCACCACCAGCTCGTGGCCGGTCAGCGCCGAGAACCCGGCGAGCCCGGCGCTGCCCAGCACCACCTGGCGGAAGCCGGCGTCGTCGCCGCTGGAGTCCTTCAGCCCGGCCACGACGCCGTCGGCGGCCAGCGACAGCACGAGGTCGGCGGCGAGCTTGGTGTGCACGGACACCGGTACGTCGTAGGCCAGCAGCGGCAGGTCAACGGCCGCCGCGACGGTGCGGAAGTGGCGGTCGACCTCGACGGGGTGGATGCGGGCGTAGAACGGCGCCGTCGCCACGACGGCGTCCGCGCCGAGCTTGGCGGCGATCTCCGCCCGCTCGATCACGCGGCTGGTGGTCGTCTCGATGCACCCGGCGATCACGGGCACCCGGCCGGCGGCCGCCCGGACCGCGACCTCCAGCGCCTTGTCCCGCCGGGCGTCGGTGAGGAAGGCCGCCTCACCGGAGCTGCCGAGTGCGAACAGGCCGCTCACGCCCGCCTCGATCAGGAAGTCGATCAGCCGCTCCAGCGAAGTCGCGTCCACCTCGCCGTCCGAGGTCAGCGGGGTGACGACGGGCGGGATGACGCCGCCGAAGCGGGGGTTGCGGGGGCTCAAAGCAGGCTCCTTACGGGTGACTCGGGACGGATGCAGTGCCAGGCGTGCGCGCCGTCCGTCTCCTCGCGGGTGGCGGGCGGGAACTCCTGCGCGCACTCCTCATCGGCCTTCCAGCAGCGGGTGCGGAACGGGCACCCGGACGGCGGATGGGTGGCCGA
The DNA here is from genome assembly GCF_020215645.1 of Nonomuraea gerenzanensis. Taxonomy (NCBI): domain Bacteria; kingdom Bacillati; phylum Actinomycetota; class Actinomycetes; order Streptosporangiales; family Streptosporangiaceae; genus Nonomuraea; species Nonomuraea gerenzanensis. The sequence goes on from NZ_CP084058.1 coordinate 11,478,494, forward strand.
CGGGACCGGGCCGGTGAGCACGATCCGGTCGGCGTCGTCGAGCAGGCTGGGCGTGGCGGAGAAGAGGGCTCGCGTGTACGGGTGGCGCATGCGGCCGGTCACATCACCGGCCGGCCCCTCCTCGACCACCCGGCCGAGGTACATGACCGCGATCCGGTCGGCCAGATAGCGGACGGTCTGGATGTCGTGAGAGATGAACACGAGCCCGAGCCCCAGCTCCGTACGCAGGTCGAGGAGCAGGTTGAGCACCTGGGCGCGTACGGAGACATCGAGGGCGCTGGTGGGCTCGTCGGCGACGATCACGTCGGGCCGCAGCGCCAGCGCCCGCGCCACGGCGACGCGCTGCCGCTGGCCGCCGGACAGCGCGCCGGGCAGCGCGTCGGCGACGTGGCCGGGCAGGCCGACCAGGTCGAGCAACTCGCGTACGCGGGCGTCGCGCTCCCCGGGGGTGCCGCGCCGGTGCACGTCGAGCGGGTCGCGCAGGATGCGGCGCACGGACAGGCGCGGGTTCAGCGCGGTGGAGGCGTCCTGGAACACCATGGCCACGGCGGCTCCGAAGTCCTCGCGCCGGCGGCGGGGTGGCAGCGTCCACAGGTCCTCACCGCGGAAGCGCACGGTTCCCGAGGTGGGCTGCTGCAGGCCGACCAGCACCTTGGCCAGCGTCGACTTGCCGCAGCCGGACTCGCCGACGACACCGAGGATCTCGCCGCGGCCCACGGAGACGGTGGCGTCGCTGAGCGCGTACACCTTGTCGCGGCGGATCAGGCCGCCGCTGCGGGCGGTGTGCACCACGTGGACGTGGTCGAGGCTGACGACGGGTTCGGTCACGGTTGTCCCCCCGGGTGGAAGCAGGCCCGCGCGTGATCGTGCTGATCTCCCGTCAGGGCCGGCGGCGCGGTGCGGCAGGCGGGGTCCGCGGCGGCGCAGCGGCCCGCGAAGCGGCAGCCAGGGCCGAAGTTCTGCGGCGCCGGAACCACGCCGGGCACCTGGTGCAGGCGCTTGGCCCCGCTCTCAAGGGAGAGCACCGAGCCGAGCAGGTTGCGCGCGTAGTGGTGCCGGGCGCCGGTGAAGAGTGAACCGGTGGTGCCGATCTCGGCGAGCTGGCCGGCGTACATGACGGCGATGCGGTGCACGAGCTGCCCGACCAGGCCGAGGTCGTGGGAGACCAGCACCATGGCGAAGCCGAGCTCGTCGCGGAGCCTGGCGAGCAGCTCGACGACCTGGGCCTGCACGGTCACGTCGAGTGCGGTGGTGGGTTCGTCGGCGACGAGCAGGCGCGGGTTCCGTGACAGCGCCATCGCGATGAGCACGCGCTGGCGCTGTCCTCCGGACAGCTCGTGCGGGTAGCTGCGCGGGGTGCGCCGCGGGTCCAGGCCGACGAGTTCGAGCAGTTCCTCCGGGGTACGGGTGCCTCCCCGCCTGGTGAGCTGCCGGAGCTGGGTGCCGACGAGGACCGAGGGGTTCAGCGACGACATGGCGTCCTGGTAGACCATGGCGATCTGCGGGCCGGAGATCGCCCGCCGCTCGCGGGGCGTCAGCTGAAGGATGTCCCGGCTGTCGTAGACGATGCGGCCGCTCACCTGCGCGGCGCGGGGCAGCAGCCCCATGATCGCCAAGCTGGTGAGGCTCTTGCCGCAGCCGGACTCCCCCACCAGGCCGAGCGTCTCGCCGACGCGTACGTCGAAGGAGAGCCCCTGGACGACGGGAACGTCCCCGTAGCGCTGCGGGAAGCGGATCGACAGGTCCTCGACGGACAGCAGCGGCTCGGCTTGCGGGGACAGCGGCGGCACGCGGGACGGGCGCTCCCGCGTCCGGAGGGCCAGCTTCGCCAGCGCGTCGTCGACCTCCGCCGCGGCGGGCCGCGGCGTGACGTCGGCGGCGCCGGCCGCCGGGGTCCGCCGTGCCGCGCGCGGGGCGGCCCAGGCGTCGGTGAGCCCTTCGGCCAGCAGGTTGAGCGCGAGCACCGTCACCAGGATGGCCAGGCCGGGGAAGAAGGTGGCCCACCAGCCGCCGGACAGCACGATCTGCCTGCCGTACGCGAGGACGTTGCCCCAGCTGGGCGCGGGGTCCTGGATGCCCGCGCCGATGAAGGAGAGGCTGGCCTCGAAGATGATCGCGTCGGCCACGAGCACGGTGGCGAAGACCATGACGGGTGCGGCGCAGTTGACGGCGACGTGCCTGATGAGGATGTGCGGGCGGGGCGCGCCGATCACCTTCTCGGCCGCGACGTAGTCCTCGCCGTACTGGGCCAGGACGTTGGCCCGGACCACGCGGGTGAGCTGCGGCACGTACAGGAACGCGATCGTGCCGATCAGTACCGGGAGGTTGCGGCCGAACACCGCCACCAGCACCGCGGCCAGTGCGATGCCGGGAAACGCCATGATCACGTCGAGGACGCGCATGATGCCCTCGTTGACGGCCTTGCGCGAGGTGGCGGCGAGGCTGCCGAGCACCGCGCCGGCCAGCACGGCCAGCGCGGTGGCTCCCAGGCCGATGAGCAGCGACGATCGGGCGCCGTAGGCGATCCTGGCGAACACGTCCCGCCCGGCGCGGTCGGTGCCGAGCCAGTGCTCGCCGCCGGGCGGGGTGGCGGGCGTGCCGGTCGCGAGCGGGTCACCGGCGAGGAACGGCGCCAGCACGGCGAAGAGCGCGACCGCGGCGAGCACGGCGAGGGAGATGACGGTGACCGGCGAGAGCCGGGTGAAGTGGATGCCGGGCCGGGACAGGCGGCTGGTGAGTCGTGCTCTGAGCATGCTCACACCACCCTGATCCGCGGGTTGACGACGAGATAGAGCAGATCGACGACGAGGTTCACGACGAGGAACGCCAGCGCGATCGTCAGCACCGCACCCTGGACCAGGGCCACGTCGCCGTTGGTGACGCCTTCGAGGATGAGCTTGCCCATGCCGGGCAGGTCGAAGATCGTCTCGATGACCACGGCGCCGCTCAGCAGGTATCCCACGCGCAGGCCGAGCACGGTGAGCGGCGTGATGAGCGCGTTGCGCAGCGCGCCGCGTACGACGATGGCGCGGGGCAGGCCGTTGCCGGTGGCGGTGCGTACGTAGTCCTTGTCCAGCTCCTCCACCATGGACGTACGCACCAGGCGCGACAGTGATGCCGCCGCCGGGACCGCGATGGCCAGCGCGGGAAGGGCGAGCGACAGCAGCCAGCCGCCGATGGAGTCGGCGGGGTTGACGTAGCCGCCGGTCGGGAAGATCTCGAGGTTGAGCGCGAACTCCTGGATGAGCAGGATGCCCAGCCAGAACGCCGGCATGGCGACGCCCGCGATGGACAGCACGCGGGTCACCTGGTCGGGCCACCGGTCGCGGTGGAGCGCGCCGGTGACTCCGAGTGCCAGGGCGCCCGCGACGGCGAGCACCAGGCCCAGCACAGTGAGCTGGATCGTGAGCGGGAAGGCCGTCACGACCCGGTCGATCACCGGGGCGGCGGGAGGCGCGGTGTAGCCCAGGTCGCCCCGCACGAGCTGCCCGAGGAAGCGGACGTATCTCACGGGCAGGGCGTCGTCGAGCCCGTGTTCGGCCCGGTAGGCGGCGCGGGCCTCGGGGCTCGCGCCGTCGCCCAGGGCGTTGTACGCCGGATCGTTGGGCGAGAACTGCAGGACCACGAAGACGAGCAGGGTGACGCCCAGGAGCATGAGCGGCAGGCTCACCAGCCGTTTCGCGGTCAGCCTGAGGAATGCGAACATGGTGCTTTCCGTCGGAAGCGGATCAGAGGCGGGCGACGTCGAGGAACGACAGGCCCGTGGTCGGGATGGGCTTGAAGCCGGACAGCGTCTTGTCGTCCCAGGCGGTGGGCAGCTTGCGGTGCAGGATCGGGTAGAGCGGCACCTCCTCCGAGATGAGGTCGACCGCCTGCCCCCACAGTTTCTTCTGCTCGGCGGCGTCGCCGGTCCGCACCGCCTCATCGAGCAGCTCCAGCAGTTGCTTGGCCTCGGCGCTCTCACTCCAGCGGTAGCGCTTGGCCGGCCAGGTGCCGTCGTAGAACCAGCGCAGCAGCAGGTCCATGTCATTGCCGAAGACCGAGGGGTCGCCGGGCGCCACCAGGACCTGGAACGTGCCCGGGTCGATCTTGTTGGTGTACTGGCCGCCCGACTGGCCGATGTCGAGCGTGGTGCTCACGCCGACGGCGTCCCAGGACTCCTTGATGATCGGCACGATGTCCTTCACCCAGCCGGTGTCGGTGGTCACCATGCTGACCTGCAGATTCTCGACTCCCGCCGCCTTCAGCAGGTCCTTGGCCCTGCCGGGGTCGTAGCCGTAGACGGTGGCCGCCCGCGCGTACGCCGGGTGCGTCTCCTGGACGTAGCCGGTCGCCGGGGCGGCGTTGCCGAGCATGCCGGTCCGGATGACCTTGTCCTTGTCGATGGCGTAGTGCAGCGCCTGGCGCACCCGCTTGTCGTCGAAGGGCTTCTGGGCGCAGTTGAACATGAGGAAGAGCAGGCCGAAGGACTGGACCGCCTCCAGCTTGCGCTTCTCGGCCACCTTCGCGACGTCGAGGTACGGGACGTCCTCGATCGCCACGACCCGGCCGGACTCCAGCGCGGTGACGCGGGCGGACGGATCGGACAGCAGCCGCCAGGTCATGCTCTTGACCTTGGCCGGACGGGAGCCGTTGTACTTGTCCCACCGCTCGAAAACGATCTTGTCTTCCTTGGTGGCCTCGACGAGGCGGTAGGGGCCCGAGCCCACCGGCCGGGCGTCGAAGGCGGCCTTGTCCTTCTCCACGACCGCCTTCGGCACGACCTTGATGACCGCGAGCCGCTCCTTGAGCAGCGGGAACGCGTGCTTGAGCGTGATCTCCACGGTGGTGTCGTCCACGGCGGTCACCCCCGACACGAACGGGATGAACTGCACCATGAGCGAGGCGTTGGCCGGGTCCAGCACCCGCTGGAAGCTGAAGGCCACGTCCGCGGCCGTCACCGGCGAGCCGTCGTGGAAGGTGGCGCCCTGGCGCAGGGTGACCTTGACGGTGGTGTCGTCGACCTGTTGCGGCTCACCCGCGGCGAGGGCCGGGTAGGGCTCGCGCGTGACCGGGTCCAGGTCGAACAACGCCTCGAACACGTGCAGGTTGGCAGCGACGGGCGTGGCACCCGAGGAGGTCATCGGATCGAATCCGGTGGACAGCGCGTAGGAGATGCCGGCCTCGATGCTGTCGGTGGCAGCCGGAGCCGCACTGCCGGTGGAGGCGGGGCCGGAGCACGCGGCGAGCGAGCCGGTGAAAGCGGTGGCGGCGCTTACGGCCCCCACGAGCCGCAGGAAGTCGCGGCGGTTGACGGACGCGGCGACGAGGTCGCGCATGGCGTCCCCTCTCATGTGATCGTGCGGTTCCGGGTGTCACGCAAGGGCGAAGGGCATACGATGTCTGACGTCCTAGGTGGTGTGCGGCAATGTAGACGACCGATGAACGAAAGGGCAAGATGTCAACCGTGATCGACCCCATCTCGCGATCCGCTCGCAGTGCGCAGCTCCGCCCGCGCGAGGTGGCAGAGCGCATCAAGCAGTACATCCTGCAGAACCGCCTCAAGCCCGGAGACGCCCTGCCCACCGAGCTGGAGCTGTGCGCCGCCGTAGGGGCGAGCCGCTCCAGCGTGCGTGAGGCGATCAGGATCCTCACCGCGCTCGACATCGTCGAGGTACGCCACGGGTACGGCACCTACGTCGGCAGATTGTCGCTCGCCGCGCTGGTCGAGAGCCTCACCTTCCGCGGCCTGCTGAGCCGCGACGACGACTTCCGCGTGCTGGCCGAGCTGATCGAGGTGCGCCAGACCCTGGAGCAGGGGCTGGCGGCCGCCATCACCTCCGCCCTCGACCAGGACCTGCACCAGGAGCTGGGCCGGCTCGCCGACCAGATGGACGAACGCGCCCGCGCGGGCCAGACGTTCATCGAGCAGGACCGCGAGTTCCACCTGCTGCTCATGAAGCCACTCGGCAACGAGCTGGTCGCCCAGCTCACGGCCGCGTTCTGGGACGTGCACGCCATCGTCGCGCCCGCGCTGCACACCACGCCCGCCTCGGTGCGCGAGACCGTCGCCGCCCATCACGCGATCGTCGAGGCGCTGTTCACCCGGGACCTGGACCGGTTCACCGAGGCCATCGCCGCGCACTACGCCCCGGTCCGGCGGCATCTGAAGGAGAACCGCGGGCTCTGACCGTTGACGGGATGCAAGCGGAGGCTTACGGTACAGGACGTCTGACGTCCGATGCCCTTCTCCTCTTGTCGAAGGAGTGATCGACCGCTGTGACATCCATGCCCGTCTCAACCTTCCTGCGCCGAGCCCTGTCCGTCGTCGTGGCCCTCGTCCTGTCCATCGTGACCGCCACCGCCCTCACCCCCTTCCCCGCCTCGGCGGACGCCTCCGGCATCTCGGCGACCGTCGGATTCGACTGCACCGACAGCCGCCTCCAGCTCATCCTGGACAACCGCACCACCGCGACGAAGACGTTCACGATCACCTGGCCGGGCCGGACCGGCTCGCCCTGGACCCGTACCGTCGCCTCCGGCGGCAACACGCTGCTGTACTGGACGGTCCCGGCCGGCACGCCGTACACCCTGCGGACCGTGACGGACGGATTCGACACCACCCGCTCCGGCACCGCCCGCTGCGGCCTGGCCGCGGGCACGCCGCAGCTGAACTCGGCAGCCCTGCTGCGCACCAGCACCGTGATCACCGGGCTCAACGGCCCCGGTGGGCTCTACAACGGCACCGCGAAGTCGGTGCGCATCCCCGGCATGGCGGTCACCGGCAACGGCACGATCATCGCGGTCGCCGACGCCCGCGTCGACGGCTCCTACGACCTGGGCGGCGGCACCAACAACATCCAGATCGCGATGACGCGCAGCACGGACAACGGCCTGACCTGGCAACCACCGCGCGTCATCCATCACCCGGCCACGACCTCCGAGGGCGCGGGCGACCCGAGCGTACTCGTCGACCGCTCGACCGGAGCCGTCTACGTCTTCTACACCTACTCGCCACGGCCGGGCATCAGCTTCTGGTCGGCCGCATCCGGCTCCAACGCCGCGAACGACCCCGCCAGCCTGCACATCCAGTACGTCAAGAGCACCGACCACGGCCTCACATGGAGCGCCCCCGTGGAGCTCAACCCGTCGGTGAAGGACCCCGGCTGGCGGCAACTGTTCGCCTCCTCCGGGCACGGCATCCAGACCAGCACCGGCCGGCTCGTGCAGCCGATCGTCTACCGCGACGCCGCCGGAACCAGCCACGCCGCCAACATCTACAGCGACGACCACGGGCAGACCTGGCAACGCGGATCCTCGGCGTCCGGTGGCGTGAACGAGAGCAAGGCGGTGGAGCGGAGCACCGGCGCCGTCACGCAGAACATGCGCCACAACTCCATCCGCGCCCGCCACCTGGCCACCTCCACCGACGGCGGCCGCACTTTCGGCGCCGCCACCGCGAGCCCGGTGCTCAGCGACCCCCTGTGCAACGCCGACGAGACGTCCTACCTCACGCCCGCGCAACGTGGCGCGAACGGCGCGCCCCTCCGCACCGCCACCGCCCTCTACAGCGGCAACGCCCACCCGACCGCCCGCAGCGACCTGACCGTCCGCCTGTCCACCGACGACGGCGCCAGCTGGCCGGCCAGAGCCCTGATCAAGCCGGGCGCGGCAGGCTACTCCACCATGGCCGTGCTCTCGAACGGCCAGATCGGCGCGCTGTACGAGATCGGAGACACCGGCGGCATCGTCTTCGCCCGGTTCACGCTCGACTGGCTGCGGACCGCCTGACCCCGATCGCCCGCGGCCATCCAGCCGCGGGCGTCCGGCGGTACGCCGGGTGCAGGATCCCGGCCGGCACGACAACGGCCGTCGTGGTCGTCCACCGGATCCGCCGATCCGACCCGATCGCTCCCGCCGGCCGTGTCCTGCCCGCACCAGCACGTCCGGGCGGATACGCGCGCGACCGCCGACCGGACGGCGCAGCCGAAACTTCGCCAGGTCCGCCGTCCCGACTGGCCATGTACGTGGGAATGGTCAAGGGGCGCCATCGGCCCCATGGTCGCTCGTCGGATGGTCTTCGGCGCCTGCTACGGCATGGCGGCGGGCGGCAGTGCGGCAGTACGGCAGTGCGGCAGTGCGGCAGTGCGATGGAATGCGCGGGCGCGGTAGTTCATCTCGATCCGGCCGAGTGTGCTTCGCCGCGCCGCTCAGAGGCGGCAGCTGATCTCCATGCCGTCCTCGACGGGGAACGTCACGCTCTGGTACCCGTTCGCGGGGTCGCGTACGTAGTCCAGGTACGGCCGCAGGCTGCTCAGGCCGACGTCGTCGGCCACGACGAGTGTGCCGGGCCGCAGACCCGGCTCGAGAAGCCGCAGGACGGGCAGGCACAGCTCTTTCCAGCCGTCCAGCAGGACGAAGTCCGCGGGGTCGTCGAGGCCGCGAAGGGTGTCGCGGGCGTCTCCCTCCAGCATGGTGATCAGGTCGTCCAGGCCGGTCTCGGTGAAGGTCCGGCGGGCTGCGGCGATCTTGTCCTTGCTGAGTTCCGTGGTGATGACCCGTCCGGTGCCGTTGTCCCGTACGGCCGCGGCCAGGTACAGCGTGGAGATCCCGAAGGACATGCCGAACTCGACGACCGTGGCCGGGCGGACGGCCCGGACCAGGTTGTACAGCAGTTCCCCGCCTCTGGCGGAGATCGGCATGTAGACCTCCGCCACGGCGTCGGCCTGCTCCTGGGGCGTCAGCGCCGCGAACCCGCCGGGCAGCTGCGCGCTGACGCGCGCGGCAGTGACCTCGTCCTGCTCGGCTCGCTCGAACATCCGGCCGAGGGCTGCCTCGATGCGGGGGTCGGCAAGCGTGTGGGTGGGTGTCATGGACGCTAGAGTAGACGCAACGTTGCGACTTTTCTAGGGGCGATACCCTGACCGACGGGAGGCGAAATGGCACCTACGACAAGCGCCGCCGAGGCGGGCGGCACCGGCGGATCAGAGCGGCGTCACCACGGCAACCGGCACGGACGCAGCGAACAGGCCCGGCTGGCAGTGCTGCAGGTGGCCGACGGCCTGCTCGTCGAGAAGGGTTTCGCCGGCGTCACGATGGAGGGCATCGCCGCACGGGCCGGGGTGGCCAAGCAGACCATCTACCGCTGGTGGAAGAGTAAGAGCGACGTCCTGATGGACGCCTTCCTCCAGGACGCGGCCGAGGACCTCACGGCTCCCGATTCCGGCGACATCGCCCGCGACCTGCGCGACTATCTGCGCCGACTGGCGTGGTTCCTCAGCGAGTCCGACCCCGGCGCCGTCTTCAAGGCGCTGATCGCCCAGGCGCAGCACGACCCGGTGTTCGCCCAGGACTTCCGGTCCCGATACCTCGACGGGCAACGCCGCCGCGACCGCCTGCCGTTGGAGCGGGCCGTGGACAGGGGTCAGCTGCCCGCGGACCTCGACCTGGCGGCCGAGACGGACCAGCTCGTAGGCCCTCTCTACTACCGCGTGCTGGTGACCGACGAACCGATCAGCCACGAATTCACCGACGGGCTCGTCGACGCGTTCCTCCGACGGCACAAGCCGACGACGCGGACGGAGTCCTGACCGATCAGGACACCCAGGGACCGTTGGATGTCGTGATCAATGCTTCCGATCCGGATCCCGCCCGGAGGGCGGATCCGGCAGGAAGACGAGCGTGACGCGCATTCTTGGAAGCCTCACGTCGGCCCGGCGACACCAGTCAGCCGAACGCACGGAGCGCGCGCTCGCCGGCCCGCTGCACCACTGGCAGGTATCGGGGCAACTCGCGCCGTTGCGCGTCGTCGAACCCGATCGGCAGCGCGGCGTCGATGGCCGCGTCCCAGGCCTTGGTCATGGTGGCGGCAGCAGGGCACCGCACCGACGATCTCGCGGAGGGCCCGCGATCAGCGCAGGTAGCCGTGCAGGAACGCGCGGACGCCCGAGGTCACGGTCTCGGCGATCTCCTGTTCCGTGGGCACGGCGCCCTGGTAGGACGGGTCGGCGACGGAGATCAGCAGCAGGAGGTGGACGGCGGCCCGGTCGGGGTCCTCGGCGTGCAGGAGCCCCTGCTCGGTCCATCGGCGCAGGTATCCGGCGAGCTCGCGGCGCACGCGGCGGGGGCCCGTCTCCTGCCAGGTGTCGATCGCGGCCTGCGGGATGTGCCCGGCCTCGGCGTTGATCTGCCGTACCAGTGCGAAGTGCTCGGCGTGGCCGTCACCGGCGGGGGTGGCGATCTCGCGGCCGAAGTCGACGAGATCGGCCTCCAGGTCGGTCACCTTGCGCAGGTGGCGCTCGATCACGGCGAGCTGCGCGTCGGCGGCCCGCGCGGCGCTCTCCTGGATGACCGCCTGGAACAGCACGGCCTTGTCGGCGAAGTGGTTGTAGATCGTCCGCGTCGACACCTCGGCCGCGCGGGCGATCGCGTCGACGCTGGCCCGGGTGTAGCCGTCGCGGGCGAACACCGTCAAGGCGCCGGACAGGATCGCCTTGCGCTTGTCTTCCCTGGTCACCGGCGCTTGCCTCCATCAAAGTACATTGAGCGTTTTACTTTTTGCCACGCTCGTTGTACTTTACCGGACGTCACGCTGAAGAGCACGAGGAGACAGCCATGATCAGGATCGCCATCGTCGTCGGCAGCACCCGTCCCCACCGCCGGACCGCGGTCACCGCCGCCTGGGTCGCCGAGGTCGCCGGCCGCCACCCCGCCGTCGCGGCCGGCGAGGCCGCCTTCGAGGTGGTGGACCTCGCCGGCTTCGGGCTGGAGGTGCTGGACGAGCCGGCGCCCGCCCTGTTCGGCGACTACCGGCACCCGCACACCAACCGCTGGGCGCGGACCGTCGCCTCCTTCGACGGGTTCGTGTTCGTCACGCCGGAGTACAACCACTCGGCGCCCGCCGCGCTGAAGAACGCGATCGACTTCCTGTTCGCCGAGTGGAACAACAAGGCCGCCGGTTTCGTCAGTCACGGCGTGCACGGCGGCGTGCGCGCGGTGGAGCACCTGCGCCAGGTCATGACCGAGGTGCAGGTGGCCAACGTACGCACGCAGGTGGCGCTGTCCGCGTTCACCGACTTCGAGATCACCGACCCGGCCCAGCCCGGCGTGATCACCCCCGGCCCGCACCAGGAGCCGACCCTGGTGGAGCTGCTGGACGAGGTCATCGCCTGGTCCGGGGCGCTGAGGACGCTGCGCCACCAGACGGCGGCGGCATGACGGGCCGCCACGCCGGGACACTGGCCGCGGTCCTGCTCGGCTTCCTGACACTGCCGATGCTGATGTCCGGCACCACCGTCGCCCTCCCCCTGATCGGCGCCGACCTCGGCGCCTCGGGAGCGGCCCTGCAGTGGGTGGTGGTGGGGTACTTCCTGGCGGCCGCCGCCATGATGCTGGTGGCAGGATCGCTCGGCGACCTGTACGGCCGGCGCCGGGTCTTCGCCGCCGGAGCCCTCCTCTACACCGCGGGCGCGCTGGCCGGCGCCCTCGCCGGTGACATCGCGACGCTGAACGTCGCCAGGATCCTGTCCGGCGTCGGCGCCGCCGGGGTGATGACCGGTGGCGGCGCCGTGCTCGGCGGCGCCTTCACCGGCCGCGCCCGCACCCGGGCGTACGCGGCGATGGGCACGACGGCCGGCGTCGGCATGGCCGTCGGCCCTAGCCTCGCCGGTTGGCTGGTGGGCGCGCTCGGCTGGCGGGCCGCCTTCGCCGTCTTCGCCGGGGCCGGCCTGCTCATGCTGGCGGGCGCCGCCGCCATGGCCGACTCGCGGGCGCAGGAGAGGCCGCGCATCGACGTGGCCGGCGCGCTGGCGCTGATCGGCGCGCTCGGGCTGACCATGTTCGGCGTCAACCAGGCCGCGGCGGCCGGGTGGGCCAGCGCCCTGGCCCTGGTGCCGCTGGCCGGAGGGCCGGCCATGCTGGTGGTGTTCGTGCTGGTCGAGCGCAGGGCCCGCCATCCGGTGCTGGATCTCGGGCTGCTGCGCGATCGCCGCTTCGTGGCGTGGACGCTGGCCGGCCTGGTCCTGGCCGCCGGGCCCGCGGGGGTGACCGCGTACCTGCCGACCTATCTGCAGGGCGCGGCCGGGGTCCCCGTGCAGGCCGCCGGGCTGATCATGCTGGGGCTCACCGCGCCGGTGCTGCTCCTTCCGCAGGTGGGCGGGCTGCTGATCAACCGCGGGGTGCCGGCCCGCGCGCTGGTCACCGTGAGCCTGCTGCTGATCGCGGCGGGCAACGCCTGGCTGACCACGCTGCGCCCCGATCTCGGCGCGGCGGGACTGCTCGGCCCGCTGGCGACGCTCGGGACCGGGATGGGCCTGATGATCGGGATCACCGACGCGCAGGCCGTGAACCAGGTCCCCCAGGACCGGATCGGCATGGCCACCGGGCTGCTCAACACCGTGCGCGCGGGCGGCGGCACGCTGGCCACCACCCTGTTCGGCACCGCCCTCGCCACCGGGCTGCACGCCCGCGCCGGCGATCCCGACCGTGCCGCGCGCATCCTCGCGGGCAGCCTCGCCGGGGCCGGGCGGGCCGTGGAGGCTTCGTGGCTCACCGGGGCCTGGCAGGTGGCGCTGTGGGGAGCGAGCGCGGTGTGCGCGGTGGCCGCGCCGGTCGTGTGGGCGCTGCTCGCACCGCCCCGCCCCGGGCGGCCCGCCGCGGCGGCGGTCGCCCCCGCGACGCCCCGGGCCCGGCCGCCGGCGCTGCCGTAGCCCCACCCGGCCTACCATCGACCGAGCCGATAGGGCTGGTCAGCGCCGTGACCCCGGCGACCGGCAACGCACTCGCCGTCGTCAGGTCGACGGTCGCGGGGACGACGGCCAGCTCGGCGGTGTCCACGGCGCGCAGCTCCGCCCATGCCTCCGACCAGCCGAAAGTGACCACGCGGGCACCGGCGGCAGAGCTACGCATGATCGCTCGCTTCGCCCTCCCGGACAGCGTTCTTCCGGGGCTGCTCGCAACTCCGGCGGCGGCTACCTCCGCCCGGCTTCGGTTGGATCAGCGACGCCCGTCAACGCCGGTGATGTCAGGTAGACGTCAGGCAGAAGGGGTGCCCGGCCGGATCCAGGAGTACCCGCCAGCGCCCGTCGCCGGGCTGATGGTCCGGTTTGGTCGCACCGAGTTCCACGGCCAGCTCTTCCACCGCATCGAGGTCGTCAGCGCGGAAATCCAGGTGGAGCTGTTGTGGCACGCCCTGACCCGGCCACTGCGGGGCCCGGTACCCGTCAACCCTCTGGAACCCCAGATCACAGCCGGAGCCGTCCGTCAAAGCGACGAACCCGTCCGAACTGAACAGCTCGCGCATCCCGGTCAGTGCACCGTAGAAGCCCGCCAGCGTCCGCGGGTCGGCACAGTCCAGAGTCACTCCTCGCAGTACAGCGCCTGGCATCAGTCGCCCCTTCGCGTCCGCGCGTCTGTCTCCGTGAGCCGCCGCTGCACGCGATCACCGGCCACAGCCACACCGTACTCGCCACGTCCACCGCTGAAATAGCGATACACGACCCGGGCCTGGCACCTCGCCGCCGCCACCATCACCCCGACGCGGCCGTGGCCGCCGAGCTGGAGGACGCGGCGGATGGTCAGCCGACCGGCCGTGGAGTACGAACGTGGTCAGCCGACCGGCCGCATCCGGCTAGGGAACGTGCTGCGCTTCCGGACGGCGTACGTCCGAGTGCCGCGCGGCCAGCACGGCGAGCCGGATCCGGTTGGCCGTGCCGGTCTTGCGCATGAGGCTCGCCACATACGTCTTGACCGTCGAGACCCCCAGGTGGAGCCGCTCGGCGATGTTCCGGTTGGACAGCCCTTCCCCCACCATGGCCAGCACGTCCCGCTCGCGCGGGCTCAACCCGGTCAGCCAGGGCAGCTCGGGGGCCGGGTCGGCTCGGGGCTCGCGCGCCCGTACCGCCTGCCGGACCAGCCGCTCCAGCACGGCCTGGCTGAAGGGCGGCTCGCCGGCAGTCGCGCGGCGCAACGCGGCGAGCAGTGCGGCGGGTGGCGAGTCCTTCACCAGGAAGCCGAACGCGCCCGCGGCCAGCGCCGGATACAGGTGATCATCGTCGTCGAACGTGGTCAGCGCCACGATCCGGCTCGACGGGCGGGCCGCCATGATCCGCTCGGTGGCGGTGATGCCGTCCATGCCCGGCATGCGCAGGTCCATGAGGATGACGTCGGGCAGCCGCTCGGCCGCCAGCCGTACCGCCTCCCGGCCGTCGCCCGCCTCGCCGACCACTTCGATCTCGGGATCCGACTCGCACAGCATGCGCAGGCCGACGCGGACGAGTTTCTGGTCATCGGCCAGCAGCACCCGGATCACGCCGCCACCTCCCGGTCGCCGGTCAGCAGCACCCGGATCACGCCGCCACCCCCGCGTCCGTATCCGGGAGCTGGGCGCTCACGGGCGGCAGCTCGGCGTACAGCCGCCAGCCCCGCCCCCACGGCCCCGCCTCGAACCGGCCGCCGAACAACCCGGCCCGCTCGGCCATCCCGGCCAGCCCGTGACCGTCGCCCGGGACGCGGCGGGCGTCCTGCCGCCGGCCGCCGTCGTCCACGATCTCCAGCTTGACCACGTCCCGCTCCACCCGCACCGTCATCCGCACGCCTGCCCGCTCGCCCGCGTGCTTGGCCGCGTTCGCCAGCCCCTCCTGCGCCAGCCGCAGCACGGTCACCGCGCGTACCGCGTCCAGCTCCGCCACCTCCGGGCCGATCGCGCACTCCACGACGAGCCCCGTGGCGCGCACCCGCGCCGCCGCCTCCCGCAGTGTCTGCGGCAGCGCCGCCTGGTCGACCAGCGAGAAGAACGGCCCGTCGCCCACCTGCGCGGGATCCCGCAGCACCGCGACCAGCCGCCGCAGGTCCGCCAGCGCCGCGCCGCCCGAGGTGTGCAGGTCGTCGAGCACCTGCGTGATCCGGGGGTCGGTGTCCGGCAGCACGTGCCGGGCCACGCCCACCCGCAGCACCATGGACGAGACGTGGTGCGCCACCAGGTCGTGCAGCTCGCGTGCGATGGCGGTGCGCTCGGCGGTGCGCGCGGCCAGGGTGCCGGCCGCCGCCCGTTCGCGTGCCTGGCGGGCGTTCTCGCGGGCGAGTCGCACGTACGCACCGATCAGCAGCGGCACGCCGAGCAGCACCGACAGGCGGTAGAGGGTCGGCGGCACCTCGGCCGCGGGCGCGGACACGGCGTGCAGGGTCAGGAAGAACGCCGCCACCCCCGCCCCGTACGCCACCCGCCGCCCGCGCACCCGCAACGCCAGCTCGAACAGCGCGACCGCCACCATCGCCTTCAGCGGGACGCCCACGTTCGTGCCGATCACGTCATCCGCGACGAGCAACCCCGACAGCGTGGCGGTCGCGGCCAGCGGCACGCGCGCGCTCGCCAGGCAGACGGCCAGCCCGCCGAGCGCCAGCGCCCAGTCGGCCGGCCGGTCCGGGCGGTGCAGCAGGTGCAGGTCGCCCAGCGCCAGGACCGACAGCCCCGCCAGGCGCACGAGCGCCGGCTGGTCGTCGAGGACGCGTCCCGTCCAGCGTGTGATCACGTCGACGATCGTAGGTGGCCGTCCGCCGGCGGCGGCTCCCCCAAGTGGCCTGTACGGCTCCTCCTTGTAGCCGGGCAGGCGAGCCGCCCGGCGGAAGCGGCGGCCCCGGCCCACCCGGGACAGTCGGTCACGACCATTTCGACTGACTTCGCAAGGGGGACAAAATGGAAGACGACAAGGTGCCGGTCGACAAGCTGCCAGGCGACAACGGGCGGGTCGACAACGGGCCTGAGCGGCCGGTCGGGGTGCGGCGCGGCCGGCGGGCCTTCTTCGGTCTCGCCGCCGCCGCGGCCGGTGCGGCGGGCCTGGCCGGTGCGGCGGTGATCCCGCCGTACCTGACCGGCACGCCGACGAGCGCGCCGCCCCCGGCCTCGCCGCGCGGCCGCTTCGCCGGCAAGGTCGTCCTGATCACCGGCGCCACCTCCGGCATCGGGGAGGCCACGGCCAGGGCGTTCGCCGCCGAGGGCGCGAAGGTGGGCTTCTGCGGGCGGCGTGCCGAGCTGGGCCGCCAGGTCGAGCAGGACATCCGCAAGTCAGGCGGCACCGCCCGGTACCAGCAGGCCGACGTCCGCGACCCCGACCAGTTGCGGCGCTTCGTGGACGAGACGGCCGCCGCGTTCGGACGGCTGGACGTCGCCTTCAACAACGCCGGCATCACCAGGACGGCGCCCCTGCACGAGATGACGCTCGACGACTGGGCCGACGTCCAGCACACCAACGCCAGAGGCGTCTTCCTGTCGATCAAGTACGAGGTGCCGCACATGCTGGAGAACGGCGGCGTCATCATCTGCACCGCCTCGGAGTCGCGACGCCCGGGTGGCGTGGCCTACACCTCCAGCAAGCAGGCGATCAAGGGCATCGTGGAGACCGCCGCCATGGACTACGGCCCCAAGGGCATCAGGATCAACGCCATCTCCCCCGGAACGACCGACACCGCGCTGGTGCGCCCGGCCTCCCTGCCGGACGCGATCTGGGAGGCGTTCAAGCGAGCCTGGGGTCCGTTGAACGCCCCCGGCACGCACCGGATGGCCACGCCGGAGGAGATCGCCGGCTCCGTGGTGTCCCTGGCAGGTGCCGAGTTCGCCTACATGGCCGGATCGACCGTCCTGGTCGGCGGCGGCCCGCTCGGGGGCGGCCCGATGAACATGCCGCCCGGCTTCCCCTCCAGGTGATCGCCTTGCAGGCTTCGGCTCACCGGACGGATGGCGCGCGGAGGGGTTCCGTCCTGTGCGAGGCCCCCGGACCGTGGCCTCAGCGGGCACCGGGGTGATCGGCGCCGCGGTGCAGCAGCTCCCGGGCCAGCGCCTCGGCCCACCAGCGCTCGACGCGATCGGGTGGCCAGCCGCGTTCGTCGGTGAGGGTGCGGTAGACGTCCACGTTGCACAGGCCGGCGTAGACGTCGACCGCCGTCGCCACGTCCAGGTCTTCACGCAACACACCGGCCGGCCACGCGGAGAACACCGCCAGCCGGGTCCGGTCGGCCTTGCGGCGGCCGTCGCGGTAGACCGCCGCCAGTTCGGGCTCGGCACGTCCGGCCTCGCGTAGCAGCATGATGACGTCTCCGGCACGCTCGTACAGGCGCCGGTCGAAGCCGGCCATCGCGGCCAGTTGCCGCTCGGGGTCGCCGCCCGCCGCCTCCAGCTCGGCCAGTTGGCAGGCCGGGTCGCCGGACAGATCGGCGGAGTCGGCGAGCGCCTGGGTGAGCCCGTTCTTGTTGCCGTACACGGCGTAGACCGTCGGCGCGGAGACGCCGGCCTCCCGCGCCACGTCCCGCACGGTGGTGGCGGCCCAGCCGCGGCTGACGAAGAGCCGGCGCGCGGCGTCGGCGATCTCGGCGCGCGTCCGCAGCGCTTGTGCCGTACGGCGCAGCGAGTCGTAGGTGCGCCGTTCCCCCTCTGCTCCCATGGCTTGCACCTTAGCCAGCCCGACGCTTTACACTGCTTCTATTGAATATAAGTGACGTAAATCGAGAGAGGCAGGCACGTGAAGCTTGTGATCTTCGGGGCCAACGGCCCGACCGGACGGCTCACCACCGCGCAGGCACTCGCCGAGGGCCATTTCGTCACCGCGGTCACCCGGCACCCCGAGACGTTCCCCTTGAGTGGTGCGGCGCTGCGGGTCGCCCGGGCGGACGCGCTCGACCCCGAGGCGGTGGACCGGGTGGTGGCCGGGCATGACGCCGTGATCTCGACCCTCGGCGTGCCCTACGGCTCCGAGGCGCCCACCACGTTCTCCGAGTCCGCCGAGCACATCGTCGCGGCCATGACCGCGCACGGCATCCGGCGCCTGGTGTGCGTGACCTCGACCGGCGTGCCGATGAAGCCCCCGCCAGGGGAGACCCTCCTCTACCGCAAGGTGGTCGTGCCGATGCTGCTGAAGATGGGACGCCCCCTGTACGAGGACGCCGGCCGCATGGAGGAGATCGTGGCCGGCAGCGGCCTGGACTGGACCGTCATCCGCCCCTCGGGGTTGTTCGACGGCGACCGGGTCACCCGCTACACCGTCGGCGCGCCGCAGATGGTGGGCCGGTTCACCTCTCGGCGCGACCTGGCGGACGCGCTCATCCGGGAGGCCGTCGAGGGGCGCAACCTCCGTTCCGTCGTTGAGGTCATCACCACCGAGGGCACGCCGAGCGTCTACCGCGTGTTCCTGAAGGAGGCGCTGCGCATCGGCGGGGCGCACTAGGTCCACGGCCAGCTGTCGCCGGCCTCGCAACGATCCCCGCCACGCCGCCCAAGGACGGGTGCGCCACCTGGTTCTTGCCGCCCTTGGCCCGCTGCTGCTGCTCGTCGTCCCCATGGCGCTGGTCGCGCTCATCGGCGAACGGCTGCCCGAGCAGGTGACCGTGCAGGGCTGGGCCTTCGCCACCCAGATCGACCTCACCTGGCGGGAGTGGTCGGCGCAGCCGGTGTTCGGGGTGATGGTGTGGGCGGAGGCGCTGCTGATCGTCGCGTTCCAGTCCTACTGGCATGTGCCGTCGGGCGACCGCGCGCCCGAGGGCCGGTACAAGTTGGACGACGGCAGCTGGGACGGGGTGTGGTCCACGGCAAGGGGCCGGTGCTGGCGTTGTGGCTGGCCGATGGTCGCCGGCTGGTCTATTCGACGCCGGAGGCGGACACCGGGACCGCGCTGATCAACGGCTGGCTCGACCGGATCAGGCAGCCGAAGGCCGACTGATGCTGATCACGGTGGACTTCGCCGCCGCCCGGCCGCTGTCGGAGCAGGTCGCCGACGCGGTGCGGGCCGCACTGGCCAGCGGGACGGTCAAGCCTGGAGACCGACCGCCGTCGGCCCGCAACGTGGCCTCCTCCCTGGGGATCAACCTGCACACGGTGCTGCGGGGCTATCAGCAGCTGAGCGATGAGGGGCTGGTCGAGCTGCGACGCGGCCGCACCGCGGTCATCACGGGCACGACCGACCGGCTGCGGCTGTGCCTGGAGAGCGCGGCGCGGGAGTCCGCCACAGCGGCACGCCAGGCCGGAGCCTCGGACGAGGAGGCCCTCGCCGCTGTTCAGCAGGCACTGCGCGGCACCATCTGATCGACGGACCGCGAGCCGGGGCTCCGCCATCCGGCAGCGGCTGACGAGTGATGCGGTGACGGCGGGCATTTCTGCAGCCGCGCGATGCGCGTCAAGAAAGCGAGCTGCCGGCCACCCCCGGCCGCTCTGCGCTGACCGGGCCGCACGTCCGAATGGAACGTGACAAGCATCTTGACAGCGCTATCCCTGCAGCCGATCCGTCTGCTGCCCACCCTTTCTGAGCTGGCCATTCACTGAGCGTCTCCAATGGTGACAGCGCCGTTCACGCACTATCGGCATCCGGCGCCGCGACCGCGGGTCAGACGCCACTCAGGATTCACCCACAAACATCAACCAAGCCACTGCAAATTTGACAGAACGTGGTATAGCATCCAATCGTTACAAGAGAGCCCAGCGAGACGGGAGTTCCAACGTTGTCTGGTGAGGTCCTTGACACCGCTGCTCGTCCGCGCCGTCAAGACGGAACGCGCGTCCGTCGCGTCGGCGGCCGAGTAGTACTCATCCTTGAATCCGGCGGACTGGAGCTCAATCAGACCGCGGAATCGGTCTGGATGCTGTGTACGGGCACCGCCTCCGTGGCCGACATCATCACCCAGATAACCGAGGAATACGACGCCGACGAGGAAGACATCCGTGCGGACGTGGTAGAACTCCTCGAAGAGCTGGAAAGCCTCGGCGCCCTAGAGATCGTCGCGCCCGCGTAGCCGAGACCGGTCGCGACCTCGATGGATTCCATCAGCAACGGCTTCCTCGCAGTTCTGCTCGGCCCTGACGGCGCCGGCAAGACCACGCTCACCACGCGGATGAAATCGCTCGCCCCGGAATGGCGATTCACGTCGTTGCAGCCGGAGGACCTGTATCCCATCGAGCAGCTGGAATGCTACAACTGGGCATTGCAGACGCACCCGCGCGAATATGTTCAGCATATGGCGCCCATGGTGCGGACGTCCTACTTCCTGCATATCATCGCGCTTGAGTGGGAATACCATATCCGCCCCGCCCTGGCCGAGAACCGCATCGTCCTGAGCGATTCTTACTGGTACCGGCCGGCGGCCAAGGAATTCATTCACAACCCGTCCAGCGGCTCCATCATGGACGGGCTCGCGGACCTGCTGCCGGAGCCGGATCTGATCGTCTGGCTCGATGTCCCGCTGGAAGAGGCGTGGCGGCGCAACGGCCCGCCCACCGTGTTCGAGGTGGCCGGCGACGACACGACCTATCCCGCGTTCGCGGACTTCCAGCAGCAGGTTCTGGACGACCTGCACGACCAAGTCAAAGGCATTCCACAGATGGTCCTGGACGGGACGATGGCCGCCGACGAGCTCGCCAGATCCGCGGTCGACGGCATCCGCACGATCGCGCGCAGCCGCGGCACTCGTGCGGCGGACAACCGGAAATGAGGCGGTAGTGCCTCCACGCCTCGCTCGGGTCTACCCGCCGCCACGCACGACATCCGCACCTCCTCCCATCTTCACGACGCGCACCGTCGCGCTGCCGGCGGCCGTGACACTCGGGGCGATCGTCTTCTGGGTGGCGCAGGCGCCCGCGGTGGCCACGGTGCTGGCCGCCGTGGCGACCGTCTGGGCCATGCAGTTGATCGCACCCGCCGTCCGGCGGCGAAGTCTGTCGATGGACGGCTGGGCGTCGGAGATCCTCTTCGCCTCGCCGTTCGTCCTGTTCTTCCTGCCCTACGTGGCCTGGACCGTGGTCGCCCGCCCGCCGTTGACCTGGGACTGGGTCGGCGCCGCCCTCGCCGTCGCCACCGCAGTGGCGGTGTACGCCAGCAACTGGCGGCAGCTGCGCGTCGGCTTCGACCGGGAGTTCCTCGAGATCATGCCGCCGCTGCACCTCACCACGGCGGTGCTGCGCAGCTACCAGTTGCAGGCCGCGGCGATCGGGCAGGAGCTGTTCTACCGGGGGGTGGTCTTCGAGTTCCTCAGGCCGGGCATCGGGTGGGCGGTGATCGTCGTCTCGACCGTGCTGTTCGTCGTGGAGCACCTGGGCAACCGCTGGGCCGGCGCGGTGCTCGACCGCGCCTACGTCGTCCGGATCACCGTGCTGTCCACGGCCCTGGCCACGATCATGTTCATGACGGGATCGTTGTGGGCGGCCCTGCTCGGGCACGTGGTCTACAACCTCTTCCCGGTGGCGCAGGTCGCCTGGCGCTACCACGTCAACCCCCACCGCCGCGGTGAGGCGTGATGCGGCGGTCACGGCGCGGCTCAGGCGGCGAAGTCGACCCCGAGGATCTCGGTCGCCGCCTGCTTCGGCTGCGGGCCGACCAGGTCGGCCGTCAGGAGGAACAGGTAGGAGACCGCCGACCAGTCGCCGTCCGTGCCGGCTCCCGCCGCTTCGAGGGCGTTCGCCCAGGTCAGGAGCGTGAACGTGGCCAGCTCGGCCGCGCCGACCACCCACTCCCTGCCGGTGAAGCGATCGCGCCAGGTCACGTCGGCACCGTTGCCGAGCTGGGGATAGACGAACTTGCGGTCGCAACAGCCGTACAGATGGACGGCCGACTCCGCGGCCTCGCCGATGAGCGCGCTCAGCTTCGGCCGGTCCGCCAGCTCGACCAGCGGCGCGACGAGACCGTCGGTCCCGTACACGGCGTGGCACAGGCCGGCGATGGCGACATCGTCCGAGCAGCCCCAGCTACGCAGCAGTTGCTCGGTCCCGGCCAGGTGGTCCAGCAAGGAGCGATGATGCAGCTTGATCCGCGCGGTGCCCCGTTCCTCCAGGAACTGCACGACGGCGTTTCGATCGATATTGGTCACTGCCCGACGCCTCAGATCGCCTTCAGAATGATTTCGTCACCGAACTGCAGACACCGCTGGGTCAGGGCCAAGATGTCTCCCTGGATCGGCCCGCCGATGGCTTCGCAGTCAAGGAAGTGGTCAGCGAGAGAAGTGTCGTCCGCCAGCAGCCGCCTGAGCTTCTTCCACCGCCATTTGTCGACCCGGGTGTTGGTCTCGCCGTTCGCGGCGAGATACATGTCGACGGCGGCTTCCACCCGCTGTCTGGCGACAAAGTACGCGGAGATGACGTCGCCTTCGTCGAGAAGCCCCTGAGCGTCGTCGAACAGGCCGTCGGCGCGGTTCTGGTAGAAACGCATCAGGTACTGGCGGAACTTCATGAAGTCCACGCCCCGCTGAATCTCGTCGAACCGTTCGGTGTTCGCCAGCGGCACCCCGATGCTCAGCCGGTGCACGAACTCCCGGAAGTTGTCGCTCCACGCCGTGGGGTAATCGGTCTCGCCGTTGAATGCCGTGAGGAAGCCATTTAGCGTGTCCAGCAGCTCGACCGGGACCACGGTGAGGTCTATCTTGGTGCGGCCCGGCGTGAGCGTCATGTACATCGGCGGCATGTCCGGGCCTGTCACCTGCGGTACGCCACTGGTGCGGCCCTGGTCCGGGCTGATGAGATAAAGGTCCAGGTCGGAGCGCGAATTAGCGAATCCCTCGACCCACGAACCACTCCAGAAGAACGTCTCGTCGCCATTGAGGCGCACATCTTCGACCAGTTCGGCCACGCTACTGCCGCAGCGTTCCTTGAGGAGGCCGTCGAGGAGGTCGGGGGTCGCTCGTTCCGCATTCATGGTGCGTCCTCGCTCTTACAGAAAGCCATCGCCCCCACTCGCCCAGGGGGCAGCAGTACGGGGAGCAGTGTCGCAGTTGTGACAAATGTTAGTCAAGGCACCCTCCGTAACCCCCACCGCCTCCTCGGTCACGACAGGTCACACCTTTTTGTCAACATAAGTCTGGTCATTCTGATCACACAGATATATGGTCTCTGCCAAGTGCGCCGCACTGGGCAGCAAGCCCATTCCGCAGCGGTTCAGAGAGGATCGCGAACCGAAGACGAGAGGAACTGGCGCGTGTCGGATTCAAGTCTCGACTTCCATGGGCCGCTCGCCCTGAGCGGCAAGACCTTCATCGTCACCGGCGGCGGGTCCGGCATCGGTCTGTGCACGGTCGAGCACTTACTCGCGGCGGGCTCCTCGGTCGTGGCGGTGGACGTCAACACCGACGCGGTCAAGAGCGTCGACGGAGACGTGACGGTGGTGTGCGGCGACGTGTCGCTGCCGGAGGTCGCCGCGGAGGCCTTCGAGCTGGCCATGGTCAGCGGGCGGCTCGACGGCGTGGTGTTCGCGGCCGGCACGTCCTCGACCGGTTCGATGGCCGAGCTCAGCCTGGAGGTCTTCGGCCAGGACCTGGCCCGCAACCTGAGCGTGCATCTGCCGCTCTCGCAGGCCGTGCTGCGGCACCGGACCGCGCACCGGACCGACACCCAGTGCTCGCTGGTGTACGTGGCCTCCAAGCACGCGGTGGCGCCCAGCTCGGGCTTCGGCGGCTACCCGGTGGCCAAGGGCGCGGTGCTCCAGCTGGCCCGGCTCTTCGCGCTCGAAGGGGCCAGGCTGGGCATCCGGGCGAACACCATCAATCCCGGCGCGGTCTTCGACGGCTCGAAGTTCTGGGAGGAGACCCTGTCGGCGGAGAAGGCCCAGTCACACGGGATCAGCGTGGACGAGCTGCCCGACTTCTACGCCAGGCGCACCCTCCTGGGCGTGCGCGTGACCCCGGCGGACGTCGCCAACGCGATCATGTTTCTGCTGTCCCCGCTCAGCCGAGCCACCACCGGCGCGATCATCGGTGTCGATGGAGGGCTGCCGGTCAGCTTCGCGCGGTAGGCGACCAGGAAGTGAGCACACCCCAGATGAGCGCGACCGACGCGGCGGCCGAGCCCCGCACCCCGGCGGACCTGGAGCAGTACCGGATGCTGGTGGACGGGGTCTGGCGCGACGCCGCAGGGAAGGCGACGTTCGACTCCGTCAACCCGTTCACCTCGCAGCCCTGGGCTCGCGTGCCCGCCGCGAGCGAGCAGGACATCGACGACGCCGTGCAAGCCGCGCGCCGGGCCTTCGAGACCGGCCCGTGGGCCGACTCCAGCCCGCTCCAGCGAGCCGCTC
The DNA here is from genome assembly GCF_020215645.1 of Nonomuraea gerenzanensis. Classification (NCBI taxonomy): domain Bacteria; kingdom Bacillati; phylum Actinomycetota; class Actinomycetes; order Streptosporangiales; family Streptosporangiaceae; genus Nonomuraea; species Nonomuraea gerenzanensis. The sequence goes on from NZ_CP084058.1 coordinate 11,502,502, forward strand.
TGCTGCGCAGGCTCGGCGACCTCATCGGTGACAACGCCGACGAGCTCGCCCGGGTGCAGGTGCTGGAGAACGGAAGGCTGGTCCGCGAGGTCGGCGGACGAGCCAAGTCCCTGGCCAACCACGCCTACTTCTTCGCGGGCGTCGCCGAGAGCCCCACCGGGGAGACGCTCGCCGGCAGCGTGCCCAACATGCAGATCTTCACGGTCCGCGAGCCCATCGGCGTGGTCGCCGCCATCACGCCCTGGAACAGCCCGCTGACGCTCCTGCTCTGGAAGCTGTGCCCGGCGCTGGCCGCCGGCAACACCGTGGTGATCAAACCCTCCGAGATCACCCCCGTCTCGACGCTCGTCCTGGCCAGGCTGCTCTGCGAGGCCGGCTTCCCCGACGGTGTCGTCAACGTGGTCACCGGAGCCGGCGACGCCGGGGCGGCCCTGGCCGCGCACCCCGGGGTGGACAAGATCGCCTTCACCGGGTCCACCGAGGTCGGGAAGAAGATCGCCGGCACCGCCGCGGAGCGCCTCGCCCGCGTCTCGCTCGAACTCGGGGGCAAGTCGCCCAACCTCGTCTTCCCCGACGCCGATCTGAGCAGCGCGGTGAACGGCGTCGTCGGAGGCGTCTTCGCGGCCACCGGGCAGCTGTGCATGGCCGGCTCCCGGGTCCTGGTGCACACCGACGTCTACGACGAGTTCTGTGCCGCGCTGGTGGCCAGGACGGAGCGGATCAGGATCGGCGACCCCATGGATCCCGCCACCGAGATGGGCACCATGGCCTGCCGCGCCCAGTACGACAAGGTCCTGCACTACATCGACGTGGCCAAGCAGGACGGGGCACGGCTGGCCACCGGCGGCGACCGCCCTGACGACCCGGCGCTCGCCCGCGGCCTCTTCATCCGCCCGACGGTCTTCACGCACGTCGACAACCGCATGCGCATCGCCCGCGAGGAGGTCTTCGGGCCGGTCGCGGTCGCCATCCGCTTCTCCGACGAGGACGAGGCCGTCGCCATCGCCAACGACACCCGCTTCGGCCTGGCGGCCGGTGTCTGGACCAGGGACCTCGCCAGGGCGCACCGGATGGTCCGGCGCCTGCGGGCCGGCACCGTGTGGGTCAACAACTACCGCAGGACCAACCACGTCGCGCCCTTCGGGGGGTTCAAGGAGAGCGGCATCGGCCGCGAGAACGGCTTCCACGCGATCGAGGAGTACACCGAGCTGAAGACCGTCTGGATCGACACCGGAAACCGCATCACCGATCCGTTCAGCAAGACCTGACGCCGCCCGGGCGGTTTCCCGGCAGCCGGCGCAATCAATCCGAACTACACCGCAAGGGTCACAGCAACGCGTTTGGGGGCAGCAGTGTGCGGGATCGCAGGAGTCGTCAGCTGGGGCCGGGACACCGCTGATCTCCGGACGGTCGAACGCCTGCTGACCGCCTTCGAGCACCGCGGGCCCGACAGCCGGGGCGCCGTGTCCAGCGGGCCCGCCGCCCTCGGCGCTGTTCGCCTGTCGCTCGTGGACGTCGCCGGATCGGACCAGCCGATCTCCTGCCGGGCGGCCGACGTGCATCTCGTCTTCAACGGCGAGATCTACAACCACGCACGGCTCAGGAAGGACCTGGAGAGCGCCGGGCACCGCTTCCTGACCGACGGGGACGGGGAGGTGATCCTGGCGTCCTACCTGCGCGACCCCGGGAACTTCACCCAGCGGCTGGACGGCATGTACGCCTTCGCGATCTGGGACGCCCGCCGGGAGACTCTCACAGTCGGCCGCGACCGGATGGGGATCAAGCCGCTCTACCTGTACGCGGCTCAGGACCGGCTCGTCTTCTCCTCCGAGCTGCGCTCACTCGTGACGGATCCGCACGTCCCCGTCGAGGTGAGCCGGGACGCCGCCGCGGACTACTTCACCGTCCGGTTCTCACCACCGGCATGCAGCCCGTTGACGCACGTACGCAAGATCGAGCCGGGCACCACGGTCGTCTTCGACCGGCGGCACCCGTCAGGTCTGGTCCGCGAATCCCGCCGGCTCCGGTTCCCCGCCTTCTCCGCAGAGCAGGAGCTCCACGGTTCCCTGGCCGTGGCGCTGCGGGAATCGGTGTCGACGACGCTCCCGCCGGACGCGCCGGCCGCCGCCTTCCTCAGCGGCGGGCTCGACTCGGCGACCGTCTCCGCCCTGGCAGCGCAGCAGAGGGGCACGCTCGACGTCTTCAGCGTCGGGTACGCCGCGAACACCTGGCAGGACGAGACCGCCTACGCCGGCGAGATCGCCCGGCACCTCGGCGCCCGGCACGACCTCACGCACCTCACGGAGTCGAACGTGCAGGAGACCTTCCTGGCGACGCTCCGATCGCTGGACGAGCCGATCTACACCCCTGTGTGTCTCAGCACCCATGCCGTCAGCGCACTGGCGGCCCGAGAGCACAAGGCGGTGCTGGCAGGGGACGGCTCGGACGAGCTGCTGATGGGCTACGCGCACATGCACGAGGCGCACCAGGCCGCGCTTCGCGGCGAGCCCTGGCGCGATCAGTACTGGAACGCACTCGGGTGGTGGACCGACGACGACCGCCGGCGGGTCCTGGACGACGACATGCTCAAGCGGTGCGCCCCCGACGTCTCCCAGGAACGGTTCGGATTCGCCGGGCTCGCGGCCGGTGGGGCCGATGCGGCCGAGGTGATCCGCTGGTTCGAGGTCACGGCCAAGCTGCCCGAGTACCACCTGCCGCGGGTGGATCGGCTGTCCATGGCGCATGGGCTGGAGGTGCGCGTGCCCTTCCTCCGCGACGGCGTGGTGGACTGGGCGCTCGCGCGGCCCGCGCGCTCGCTGATGACGGGCCGCCCCAAGGAGGCGCTCCGGTCCGTGGCTCGCGGGCTCGTGCCCGCGAGCATCGTGGACCGTCCGAAGCAGAAGTTCTCCGCTCCCGCGTCGGCCTGGCTCGCCGGCCCGCTGCGCGACCTGACGCTCGATCTCCTCCACGAGGGTGCCGGCGCCGAGGAGCTCGGGCTGGAGGCCGCCGGGCTGGCCCGGCTCGCCGGCGACTTCCACCGTGACCCGTCGGCGAACACCAGGACCGTCTGGGGAATCGTGGTGCTCCTCGGCTGGTACCGGGCGCTCCAGGAGCACCTCCGCCAGGCCCGCGGTGCCGCCGCACCGTGAGGGCGCGGAAAGGCCGCTCATACGGGTGCGGGAAAGGCGACTCGTGCGGGGGGCAGAGAAAAAGCGACGCCCGGCGGCCCTGCATAAGGGGCGCCGGCCGGCACGCGGGGTCAGATGATTCGCCAGGACGAATTGTTGAGCGAATAGCCCTTCATTCGCCGGAGCCGCCGTTCGCCGGGGCCGAGCGCCGTCCTGGCGTGCAGCGCCCGGCGATTGTCGACGATGATGAGGTCGTCCGTCTCCAGTCGCACCTGCGCCGCGCACGATTCGGGCTCGGCGACCACCTGGTTGAGCACGGAAAGCGCGTGCCGATGGGCCTCGTCGAGCTCGAACCGCTCTGTCAGCTTCGTCAGAATGTCGCCGCGGTAGCGGATGCACCATTCGTCGCCGTCCGCGACCAGGATGGGCACCAGCTGAATTCCGTGACCGAACAGCGGGTCGCGCAGATAGAACGGATAAACCTGGTCGCCGAGTGCCGCCAGCGCGTCGGCGCCACCTATGGCGCGTACCCGATCCGCCACGTCCGCCGCGCGCACAATGATGGACTCGCCGCCCGAGTCGCTGTTTCGCACGCACGCCAGGGCGAGCACGTCATGGGGGACGGAGAAGAATGTGGAATCGGTGTGCAGCGGAAACTCGGCGCTGGTGCCCGACACGTCGTCCGAGCGCGACGAGCTCGGCGAGATGTCGAAGAAGAGGGTATCGCCGTTGCCCGGAGCCGAGGGGACGGCGATGAGGCCGAGAAAGGCGACGAGCTCGGCGTCCTCGCTACACGGGACGTTCTTGACCAGGGCGAAGCCGTCCTCGCGCATCCTGCGCCGCACTTCCAGCCCGATGGACCGGAGCGACTCGGACTGTCCGGCCCGATCGCGCAGGGCTTCTATGGACGGGCCATCCAGTGACCACCCCACCACGACCGACGCCACTTCAGCGAGTTCGCGCCGGTCGGCTTCACTGAGGCAGATCTCACTCAAGATGCTTCCCTCACGAGTGGACACTGAATGGACCGCCTGTTCTTTCTTTAACGACATACCTGTCGGGAACTTAGTCGATGATCACAGCACCCAGGAGGTCGATGTGACGCACGACGGGCTTCACATAGCGCTTCTTCACTGCCATTCCTTTCTCTCGTTGATCTAGGTCGAAAGGATCGTAGGCAGATCCCCGACGCCGCGTCAAGCACTCTTGTCACGTCGGTCGGACGAATACGTTCCGTGAACGACAGCGGCAATCTCACTTACCGCACGCAGTCAAGAACTCACTCTTTGTCTGACCAGCCGACCGGGAGCCCCTATTGAAGCGTTCCAACAATGGCCTCCGGCGCATCCTCAGATTCGCCTCCCATAATGGTTGCACAACGGCCTTTCTCGCTTACAATCTTGGAATCCGCCATGCCTCCCGGTGTCACCGATGGAAGGGGAGCGCCTATGGGAGTCTCCAGCGAGTTCTCCGGCGAACAGCGCGCGCTGCTGACCCGTACGTTTATCGACCCGGCATTTCGCGAAGCGCTCCGGGATGATGTGTCATCGGCCTTGCGTGCCGCCGGAATCGATCCGTCGAGCGCGCTCGGCGGGTCGATGCGCGAGGAGATCGAGGGGTTCTTCGCCCGGGGAGGCGGCGCGCGCCTGGACCGGAGCGCGACGATGAGCCTCGACATCGCCGCGGCGAACCCCACGGCGAACCACACGGCGCAGGACAGCGCCGCGTCGCCCCGCGTGGCCTTCGTGGTGATGCCGTGGGCGGAGACCCGCTGGGCGTCGATCGGAGTCTCCCTCCTGCAGTCCGCCCTCACCGCGAGCAGCATCGCCAGCGACGTCATCTACGCCAACCTCGACTTCGCCGAAGCCGTCGGGAACACGATGTACAACCGCATCGGCACCTCCTCCCCGAAGGTGGCCCTGGTCGGCGAGTGGCTGTTCACGGAGGGCCCGGTCGATGGCGCGGACGGCGGCGAGCGGTTCCTGAACGAGGTCCTGCTCGACGAGCACGGCGGGTTCGCCGACTTCGCCACGATCTTCCAGCTGGGTGAGATCAAGGCGTTGACGGCGCCGTTCCTGGACGCCCTGGCGCGTCACGAGGTCTGGGAACGCTATGACCTCGTCGGGCTGACATCGACCTTCCAGCAGAACGTCGCCGCGCTCGGGTTCGCCCGCCGGCTCAAGCAGCTGCACCCGCACATCACCGTCATCATGGGCGGCGGCAACTGCGAGGGGCCGATGGGCTCGGCGATCCTGCGCAACTACCCCGCGATCGACTACGTGTTCCGCGGCGAGGCCGAGTGGCTGATCAGCCGGTTCGTGAGCGACTTCCGCGCCGCGGGTGCCCGTCCCGGCTGGGTCGAATCGGACCCGTTCTGGAGCGCCAGGGCGGAGCCGCAGCCCGGCGGCCGGGCTGTCATCGTGGCCGGCACCGCCCCCAGCATGGACGACCTGCCGGTGCCGGAGTACCACGACTTCTACAACCGGCTCCGGGCGTCCCGGCCCGGCAGCAGCCTGCCCGTCGACACCGCCGTCCCCCTCGAGACCTCACGGGGTTGCTGGTGGGGCGAGAAGAAGCACTGCACGTTCTGCGGCCTGAACGGCATGACGATGGCGTTCAGGAGCAAGTCGGCCGCGAGAGCCTTCGACGAGCTGCGCAAGCTGGTCCACGACTACGGGCCCGGCCCGAAGCGCCGGACGAACGTGCTGGTCGTGGACAACATCCTCGACTACCGCTATTTCAACGACCTGCTGCCGATGATCGCGCAGTCGGACCTGAAGGTCTCCCTGCACTACGAGGTGAAGTCCAACCTCCGCCTCGACCAGCTCATGCTGCTGCGCGACGCGGGCGTCCACCACCTGCAGCCCGGCATCGAGTCGATGAGCAACCGGCTCCTGGAGGCCATGCGCAAGGGGACCACCAGGTTGCGGAACCTGCAGACGATGAAGTGGTGCGCCGAGCTGGGCATCGACGTGTCGTGGAACTATCTCCACGGCTTCCCGGGCGAGACCGACGACGACTACGCGGACCTGCCGCAGCTGTTCAGCCTGGTCCCCCACATGTCGCCGCCGGAGCACGTGGGCCCGGCCCGCGCGGATCGCTTCAGCCCCTTCTACGAGTCGGGCGCGGACTTCGGGATCGTCGAGCTGACGCACGAGCGGGCCTACGACCACGTGTACGCCGACCTGCCGAGCGCCGAACGCCGCGACATCGCCTACTTCTTCCGCATGCGCTGCGACGAACCCCTCGCCTCGGAGCCCGTGCTGGCCGCGATGTCGGCCGCCGCGGAGCGCTGGCGGCAGGACCACGCCGAGGCGCGGCTCGAAGCGTCCTGGGTGGACGACCACCTTCGCGTCATCGACACCCGGCCCGCCAGGCCCCGGCCCGAGACCGAGTTCGACCTCGACCCGGCGGCCAGCAGTGTCCTGCTCGCGCTCGACCAGCTCAGGTCCGCGCAGGCCATCGAGCGGGCCTTGCCCGTGCCGGTCCCCGCCACGGAGATCGCGGGTGCTCTCGACCGGCTGCTCGACGCGGGCCTCGTCGTCCGCGACGGTGACAGCTACCTCGCCCTGCCGGTCCTCAACCGGCGGCGGCTGCCGAGCGCGAAACCCGCCGTCCGGGTCCCCAGAGACCTTCCGCTGCTGACCGGCACGACCTGAGAGCCGGCTGTCACGGACGGACACGCTCCACGCTTCGAGGAAGACACAGTGACAGAAACCGCGTTCACCTTTCCGACCGACAAGAGACCCGGGCCCTTCGACCCGCCGGACGTGTTCGCCAGGGTCCGCGAGGAGCGTCCGCTCACCCCGATGACGTTCGCGGACGGGCACGAGGGCTGGCTCGCCTCCAGTCATCGCATCGTGCGGAAGATCCTCGCGGATGACCGGTTCAGCAACCGGCGCGAGCTCATGCACCTGCCCGTCGATCGGGACATCTCCAAGAAGCGGCAGCCGTCCGAGCCGGGCATGTTCATCCGCATGGACCCGCCCGAGCACACGCGCTACCGCCGGCTCCTCATCGCCCAGTTCACCGTCCACCGGATCAGGCAGCTCGAACCGAAGATCAGCGCAGTGGTGCGGAGCTGCCTGGACGCCATGGAACGCTCGGGGCCGCCCGTCGACCTGGTCGAGGAGTTCGCGGTGTCCATCCCGTCGGCGGTCATCTGCGACCTGCTGGGCATCCCGGCGAGCGAGCGAGCGGAGTTCCAGCGGGCGATGGGCGTCGCCGTCGACCTCAACACCAAGCAGGCCGACCTCATCGAGGCGTTCATCACCATGCAGAGCCTCTTCCCGCCGCTGATCGCCAGCAAGCGGGCCAGGCCGACGGACGACTTCTACAGCGACCTGATCAACAACAGCGACCTCACCGACGAGGAGCTCACCAACATCGGCTTCATGCTGTTCGGCGCCGGGTTCGAGACCACCGCCAACATGCTGGGGCTCGGCACCTTCGCCCTGCTGGAGCATCCCGCGCAGGTCGCGGCGCTGCGTCAGGACCCCTCGCTGATCGACAGCACGGTCGAGGAGCTGCTGCGCTACCTCACCATCATTCACATCGGCCCGATGCGGGCGGCCCTGGAGGACGTGGAGATCGAAGGGGTCACCATCAAGAAGGGCCAGGTGGTCTGCATGTCCCTGGCGGCGGCCAACCGGGATCCCGCGTGTTTCGACGATCCGGAGAGCCTGGACATCTCCCGGTACGCCAGGGCGGGCAAGCGGAACCTGGGCCATCTCGCCTTCGGCCACGGCATCCACCAGTGCCTCGGCCAGCAGCTCGCCCGCGCCGAGATGCGGCTGGCGTTCCCCGCCCTGTTCGAACGCTTCCCGGGCCTCCGCCTCGCCCTTCCTCCCGAGGAGGTGCCGACGAGGCAGGCCGCGGTCATCTACGGCGTCCAGCGCCTGCCGGTCACGTGGTGACCGAAGGGTGAGGTCGTCGTGGCCGAGCGCCTCGCACTCGGCCACGACGACCTCACCGCATCAGGCCTTGGCCTCCGATTCAGCCTCGGGCTCATGGGAACGGGTCCGCTCCGCCCACGCCACAGCCGCCGGCACCAGCAGTCCAGCCGCCACCATCAGCACGCCGAGGACGATCCATCCGGTGATGCCGGCTCCTCCCAGCACGAGCACCGCGAGCAGGTACGGCCCGGCCGACGCGGCCAGCCCCTGCCCGAGCCCGAAGACCCCGCTGTATTCACCCTGCAGCTGAGCGGGCGCCAGCCCGAAGCTCAGCTCGAACTCGGCAGCCGCGTAACGCAGCTCCGCCAAGGTCAGCACGACGACACCGACGATGAGCAGAACGGTCGCGACGGTCGCGGTGAGCCCTGACGCCCAGCCGAAGAGAATGAACGCCAGGAAAAGGCCGAAACTCGCGGTACGGGCCGCGCTGCCCGCCTTTATGACGCCGTTGATGCCTTTTGTCGCGCTGAGCTGAAAAAGCGCGACCAGCACCGTGTTGATGGTGACCAGAATCGCGAATATCGACCGTGGCGCCGCCGTGTTCTGCACGATCCACAGCGGTATCGCGAACGTGAGGACCGGCCCCTGCAACGCCAGGATGCCATTCAGTACGGTGACCGCCAGGAAAGGCTTGTCACGCAGCGCCACGCCCGTGGTGCTCTCCGACTTGGCACGCAGCGGATCCAGCTTCGGCAGGAGCAGGACCAGGAACACGTTCACCGCGAAACTGATCGCGTTGGCGAGGATGAGAACGGTGTAGGCGGAGCGGGTGTCGATGGTGATGACGACGCCGGCGGCCAGGGCACCGAGACTCGTGCCGACGTTGACCAGGGACCGGATCACGGCACGTAGCCGGGTCGCGCCGGCGCCGCCGATCCGGCGGAACACCGGCATGCGCGCGGTCTGGCTGGCCGCCGCCGCGAACTGGCTCGCGCACGCCATGACCACGAAGGACGGGAAGGAGTTCACGAAGAGGAAGCCGGCCATGGCGCAGGCTTCGAGCACCAGGAACATCGCCCACAGCCGGCGAGGCCCCCAGCGGTCGGCCATCCTGCCCACCGGGATCCCGGCGGCGAGCGCGGCGAAACCGGCGATCGTGAGCCCCGCGCCCACCTCCACCACGGACAGTCCGACGACGCGGGTGAAGTACAGGGCCCCGGCCGTGAGGAACAGCCCGCTGCCCGTGGTGTTCACCAGCGTCGAGATCGCCAGGACCCGCCGTGGACCCGTTTGCAGCTCGACGGACTCGAGCAGCCGGGCCCGCCATCCTTTCGATTGTTCGGTGGGCGACGACGTCATCCGCACCGGCCAGGAAACTCGGAGGCGGCCACTGAAGAATGCACGTGTGTTCCTATCTCTCACGGCCCGAGGCGGCTGAATCCACGCGGCGCAGAAATGCGCTCATCGTGCGCCGGGAACTATTCGCGCCACGCTGTCAGGTGCGCTCTGACTTTCACCCACCACTCGTGTGAATGCGGACATTCGGTCATGCTAGATGGATCTATAAAGGCTTCGCAAGGGGTTCCTGGCCGGTGCGCGGGGCCTCGGGTGAACACCCATGCTGACCTGCGCGTACACGCGTAAGAACGCACGCAGGACAGGCTGACAACACCGATTCCCTTGCGGACACGCGAGCCGACCGGAACGTTGGATCCCGTCGCTCAGGAATCGACACCCACCCCGCCCCAGGAGTCACTATGACGCTGCCCTCATGTGCTGCCGCCCTCATGCCCGCCGCCCTGTTCGCCGCGCTGCTGACCGGAGCGTCGGGGGCGCGGGCGGCCGAGGCGGCGGTCCTGCCGAGCGTCAGCATGGAGGCCACCGTCAAGGCGGCCCAGATCGACCCGCGGCGGCCCGACAGCACCCTGACCCCCGGCGCCAAGGCCGGCGTGCTGCTGGTCGAGCAGGCGCTGCGTGACCGGAGCCTGCTCGACGCGAAGTGGGTGGACGGGTACTTCGGCACCACCACCGTCGCCGCCTACGCCAAGTACCAGCGGTCGCTGGGCCTCACGGGGCTCGACGCCAACGGGCTGCCCGGCAAGGTGTCGCTCACCAAGCTGGGCGCCGGCCGCTTCAAGGTCACCGCCGTCATCGACCCGGGCGCGCGGGTCGATGACGGCGGGTTCGTCGTCAACGCCCGTACGCACGGCATGCTGACGGAGGCCGAGCGGCTGCTGGGCCGCGATCTCGCGCTGGACCAGGGCTCGTACAACCCCGGCGGCGACCCGACCTCCGCGGGCACGCACGACGGCGGCGGCGTCGTGGATGTCTCGGTGGCGGGGATGAGTGCCGCCACCCGCACCGCGGTCACCCGCGCGTTGCGCGTGGTCGGCTTCGCCGCCTGGGTGCGCAGCCCGCAGCAGGGCGACTGGCCGTGGCACGTCCACGCCGTCGCCATCAGCGACCCCAGCCTGTCCAGCCAGGCCCAGCACCAGGTCGGTGACTACTACCTCGGCCTGAACGGGCTCGCCAACCGCGGCAGGGACGACGGCCCGGCGGTGACCATCCGCACCTGGGAGGAGTACCGCCGCCGCTGACTCGTCCGTAGCTCACTCAGCCCTCGCCCACCATCCAGAACCAAGGAGAACAGCATGAGAACGTTCACCAGGATCCTCACCGCGACCACCGCCGCGCTGGCGCTCGGCGGCGGGCTGCTGGCCGCCGCGGCACCGGCCTCGGCCGCCGGCCGCGACGGCGTCTGCGACCCCGGCGAGTTCTGCTACTACTTCAACAGCAACAACCAAGGCTCGGTCTCCGACTTCACCGGCTCCATCGCCGACTACGCCACCACCCAGCCCACCTGCTACGACTTCAAAGGCCCCGGCGCCGGCAAAGGCCAATGCATCAAGAACGCCGCCGCCTCCGTCTGGAACCGCAGCAGCAAGACCGTACGCGTCTACTACAACACCGGACACGCCGGCACCTACCAGGACTTCGCCGCAGGCGCCAAGGGCAACCTGAACGCCACCCTCAAGAACCAGAACGCCTCGCACGAGTTCGGCCCGTCCTCCTCCTCGCGCACCAACATGTCGTACTCGCTCTACACGGCCGCCGGCCGGATCACCTGCGGGTTCGACGGTTACACCAACACGCCCGGCCGGCACGAGGGCATCGACATCGCCCGCGGCGTGGGCTCCAACGTGCACGCCCTGGTGGCGGGCCAGGTCATCAACGTCGTCCGCGGGGCGACCGGCAGGTCGAACCTGTCCACGATCGCCATCTACAACGCCGCGGCGAACAAGACGGTGATCTACCTGCACTCCGCCCCGCTCGCCTCGCTGCGCGTGGGCCAGCAGGTCACCCGCGGCCAGGTCATCGCCACCGAGTCGTGGCGCGGGGTGTCGAGCAGCGCGTCCGCGCACACCCACGTCGAGATGCGCATCGGACGGCAGACGCGGGCGGCCAAGAGCGTCGGCGACCCGCACCTGGAGAACCCGAACCCGACCTCGTTCTGGAACTCCCAGGGCTACAGCATCCGATAACGCACCCCATCGAGCGAAGAGGAGGACGACTGTGCTCAGGATCCGCTTGTTATCGCGGCTCGCCGCGGCGACCACCGCCGCGCTGGTGCTCGGCGGCGGGACGGTGCTCGCCACCCCGGCACCCGCCTCGGCCGCCGGCCGCGACGGCGTCTGCGACCCCGGCGAGTTCTGCTACTACTTCAACAGCAACAACCAAGGCTCGGTCTCCGACTTCACCGGCTCCATCGCCGACTACGCCACCACCCAGCCCACCTGCTACGACTTCAAAGGCCCCGGCGCCGGCAAAGGCCAATGCATCAAGAACGCCGCCGCCTCCGTCTGGAACCGCAGCAGCAAAACCGTACGCGTCTACTACAACACCGGACACGCCGGCACCTACCAGGACTTCGCCGCAGGCGCCAAGGGCAACCTGAACGCCACCCTCAAGAACCAGAACGCCTCGCACCAGTTCCTGGGCACCACCCCGCCGCCCACGTCACCGGCCGGGTGCAAGACCGACGGCACCGACACCAAGCTGCCCACGACGATCCTCGTCTACCGGGCCTCCCTGGACCGCGTGGAACGGGTGGACTTCAAGACCTATGTGAAGAACGTCCTGCCCAACGAGTGGGTGTCGAGCTGGCCGAGTGAGTCGCTGAAGGCCGGGGCGATGGCCGTGAAGAACTTCGGCTGGTACTGGGCGCTGCACTCCAACCGCAAGACGCCGAGCGGCCAGTGCTTCGACGTCTACGACCACACGTCGAGCCAGGTGTACAAGCCCGGCTCCGCCAAGGCGGTGACGAGTGCCGCGGTGGACGCGACGTGGAGCACCCGGCTGACCCGCGGCGGCAAGATCTTCCGGGCGCAGTACTGCGCCACGACGACGGCGTGCGGCAACTGGGTCGACGGCGACTGGATGTCGCAGCGCGGCTCCCGCGACAAGGCCCTGGCGGGCTGGAGCCACTCCAGCATCCTCCGGCACTACTACACGGGGATCGCGATCAGCTGAGGCGAGTTCCGCCTCCTGTTCTCCGCCGTGCCGGGCACGGCGGAGAACTAGCGTCCGTCGATGATGAGCTGGAAGTTGATCGGCCGGCTCCCGGGGAACACGATCGCCCCGGAGGCGTCCACCATCTTGAAGCGCACGTAGCACAGGCCCGGCTCGCGGGGCGTGGTGACGTCGGTCCGGATGTCGACCGTCTCGCCCGGTCGCGTGTCGGCGATGGGCACGTCGGAGATGGTCTGGCACTGGTCGGCTCGCTGCGTCACGTCGAGGCGGCGCAGCGAGTAGCCCTTCCAGGGCACCGACCCGGCGTTCCTGAGCCGCCACACCTTGGTGACGGTCTGGCCGGCGGCGACGCGGGTGCAGTCGGGGAGCGTGACGTCCTCGACGAACTCCGCCTTGTCGCCCTCGTACAGGGGCGCGGCCCAGGGCGGGTTGGTCGCGGGCACGGGGCAGTGGACCGGCGAGAACGCGACGGCGGACGAGCTGCCCGACACGCCGAGGGTCTGTCCGCCGGGCGGGGAGCCGCGGTTGACGGCGACCACCACGAGGACCGCCGCCGTCACCAGGACGACGGCGGCCGCCGCCAGCGCGGCCGGATGGGCCGGCCGGAGCCCCCGCGCGGGTGGCGGCGGCTGGGCCTCGGACGACGGCGGCGCGGGCACGGGTGCCGAGGTCTCCGGCCGGGTTTCTGCGGGACGGCCGTCCGGGAGATCCGCGTGGACGGCGGGACTCCCCGTCGACCTGACCGCCCGGTTGGCGCTCTCCCAGCGTTCGCGGTACACCGCCGGGTCCGCGCCACAAGCCTTGACGAACTCCACGGTGGTCTCCCAGCTCGGGAGCCGGTTGCCCTTCGTGGCTTCGTGCAACGTCGTGTGGGAGATCGCCCCCGACCGGCCGGACATCTCACGGAAAGGAGGGTTACCGACTGCACTGCGTAACTCTCGCAGGATCGTCGCGAAACCCTCGATCGCCTCCGCTCGTGCACGTCTGTCGTCCACCGTGCGAAGGTAACAGCACGCCTCGGCCCAGGGGCGGTGTTTGCGCCTTTCGCAAGGGACTGCCCGATCATCATACGGCGACGGCCTGCCCGGCCCGGTCGTCTCATCTGGCGGAACCGCTGGTGCGAGAGCACCCGGCGTAAGTAACGGCGTCCCTTCGCCGCGGTGCAGTCATCTGACCGATGACCGCAGGAGGAGCGCCGACCTAGCTTCGAGGCACATCGACACCACGACTCGAAGGGGGCCGAGATGCCCTACATCACCGCCGACGACGGAGCGCAGATCTTCTACAAGGACTGGGGCACCGGCGGCTCTCCGGTCCTGCTCAGCCACGGCTGGCCGCTCAACTCCGACGCCTGGGAGGCCGCCGCCCTCTTCCTCGCCGAGCACGGGCACCGTGCCATCGCCCACGACCGGCGTGGCCACGGCCGCTCCGCGCAGACCTGGCACGGCAACGAGATGGACACCTACGCCGACGACCTGGCGTGCCTGATCGAGCAGCTCGACCTGCGCGACCTCACCCTGGTCGGGCACTCGACCGGTGGCGGGGAGGTCGCCCACTACCTCGGCCGCCACGGCAGCGAGCGCGTCTCGAAGCTCGTCCTGGTGTCCGCCGTCCCGCCGCTGATGCTGCGCAGCGACGACAACCCCGAGGGCCTGCCGATCGAGGTCTTCGACGCCATCCGCGCCGGCGAGGCCGCGAACCGTTCCCAGCTCTACCGCGACCTGGCCGACGGCCCGTTCTTCGGGCACAACCGCAGGCAGGACGTCCCCCAGGGCTTCCGGGACGCGTTCTGGCTGCAGAGCATGGCGTGCGGGCACCGGGGGGCGTACGAGTGCATCGCGGCCTTCTCCGCCACCGACTTCCGGCCCGACCTGGCGAAGATCGAGGTGCCCACCCTGGTCGTCCACGGTGATGACGACCAGATCGTGCCGTTCGAGGTCGGGGGCAAGCGGTCGGCCGAGCTGATCAGCGGTGCCGTGCTGAAGGTGTACGAGGGCAGCGGGCACGCCCTGCCCGACACCGACCGCGATCGCCTGCACGCCGACCTGCTCGCCTTCGTGAGCTCCTGAGGAGCACCGGGCATGACCCCTCGCGCCGGGCCGGCGCCCCCGCCGGCCCGGTCCACCGCCGGGCTAGAGGTGGTCCCCGGTCCCGAACACGTAGCCCACGCCGGGGTGGGGCAGCCGGCGTGGTGGCGTGCCGCCGCAGTCCGGTCGGTACTCGAAGTGCCACCACTCGTTGTCGTACATGCGGTAGAGGTCGTAGCGGGCGCCGTGCTCCTCCAGCCAGCGGGCGCCCTCGTGCGGGCGCACGTCCAGGGCGATGCCCTTGACGTGGCTGGACTGCGCGGGCGGTAAGACGAGCATGCGGGCCGCGGCCGGCGAGCCGGAGCGGCGCACCTCCTCGTCGAACATCCGCTGCTGGACGACGGGGTCGCGGTAGCCCGAGGTGAGGCCGATGAGCTGGCCGTGACGCCAGAGCGCCTCGGTGCGCGCCGCGGTGAAGGCCGCCAGGGCCCCTTCGGTGAGCCCGGTGAGGTCCTCGGCGGGGAATCGCATCCCCAGCGCCCACTGGCAGGCCAGCTCGCGGGCGCGGCCGGGATGACGGACGAACGCCACGGGCAGCAGGACCACGGCCAGGACCAGCGTGACCGTGGCGTACAGCCGGTCCCGGGGCCGGGGTGGGATGGTGCGTGGTTCGCTCATGCCGACTACGATTGGCGCCGAATGTGCGTGCGCTGTCAGCCGAATGTCACCGTTTGTCGACGGCGTCGGTCGAGCGGGCCGCCGGGGTACGACTGTGACACAACCATGACATCGCGGCGACGAGGCGCTGACACGGACGGCCGACAGTGGAGGTAGTTGACCGGCGGGCGAGTTACGGAGCGTGCGGTGAAACTCGGCGGCGTGTCGCGAGTTCTGTTGATCGAGGATGACCCGGCTGTGCGGGAGGGCCTGGAGCTGGCCCTGTCCCGGCACGGGCACCGGGTGGGCGCGGTGGAGTCGGGCGAGCAGGGCCTGGAGCGGCTGCGGGCGGACGTGCCCGACGTCGTGGTGCTCGACCTGATGCTGCCCGGCATCGACGGCTTCGAGGTCTGCCGCCGCATCCGCGCCACCGGCGAGGTGCCGATCATCATGCTGACCGCGCGCGGCGACGACATGGACGTGGTGGCCGGGCTGGAGGCGGGCGCCGACGACTACGTGGTCAAGCCGGTGCAGCCCAGGGTGCTGGAGGCCCGCATCCGCGCGGTGCTCCGGCGGATCGGCCGCGACCAGGCGGAGCTGGAGCGGCACGGCGACCTGACCATCGACCGGGCCGGGCTGGTGGTCGCCAACCGCGGCGTCCCGGTCAGCCTCGCCCCGACCGAGCTGCGCCTGCTGCTGGAGCTCTCCAGCACGCCCGGCCGGGTGCACAGCCGCCAGCAACTGCTGGAGTCGGTGTGGGAGCACGGCTACTTCGGCGACTCGCGGCTGGTGGACGCGTGTGTGCAGCGGTTGCGCGCGAAGATCGAGGACGACTCGACCGCGCCCGTCTACGTGCAGACCGTGCGCGGGTTCGGCTACCGGTTCGGGCCGGTTTGAGCCTTCCCGTGACGCCTCTGCCCACTCTGGGGCTGCGAACCCGGCTGCTGCTCGCGTTCGCGCTGCTGTGCGTGGTCATCACGGCGGCGGTGGCCGGCGGGAGCTACGTCATGAGCCGCAACGCCATCCTCAAGGCGACCCAGGACGCCGCGGTGCACACGATGACCAGCCGCCTGGAGACGCTCTACCCGTTGCGCAGCTCGACGCCCGGCCGGGCCGAGCTGGCTGAGATCGCCCGCACCGTGACCGTCCCGAACACCGTCGCGGTCGCCGTCTTCCACGGGAGGCACTCGCCGGACGGCCTGGATCCCGAGCTGATCCCGCCGGAGCTGCGCCAGGCGGTGGCCGGGGGCGAGCTGGCGTGGCAACGCGTGCGCTGGGGCGACGAGCCCGTCCTGATCATGGGCACGCCGCTGATGATCGTCGAGCGGAACCGGGACCAGCGGTTGTCCGGCATCGAGGTCTACACCGCGCGCAGTCTGCGGGCCGAGCAGCGCAGCGTCGACTGGCTCGCCACGTCCGCCTGGCTCACCGGCGCGGCGGCCCTGGCGTTCGCGGTCGTGCTGGCCTCGCTGGCCACCCGTGGCGTGCTGCGCCCGGTGCGCGAGCTGGGCCGGGCCGCCCGGCTGCTGGGCGAGGGCGACCTGCGGGCCAGGGTCGCCGTCCGCGGCTCCGACGAGCTGGCCGATGTGGCGCACACGTTCAACAACACCGCCGCGGAGCTGGAGCGGCACGTCAAGCAGCTGCGCGAGATGGAGGCCGACGCCCGCCGGTTCGTCGCCGACGTCTCCCACGAGCTGCGCACCCCGCTGGCCGCGCTCACCGCGGTCGCCGACGTCCTCGACGAGGAGGCGGCCGAGCTGCCCGAGCCCGCCGGCCGGGCCGCCAGGCTGGTCAGCCAGGAGACGATCAACCTCACCGCGCTGGTGAACGACCTCATCGAGATCAGCAGGTTCGACTCCGGCGTCGCGGCCCTGGCGCCGAACGAGGTGGACGTGGCCGAGCTGGTGCACGCGACCCTGCGCGTGCGGGGCTGGTCGGAGCGGGTCGAGACCGAGCTGCCCGCCGACGTGACGGCGCGGCTGGACCCGCGCCGGGTGGACGTCGTGCTGGCGAACCTGGTCGGCAACGCCCTGCGGCACGGCGAGCCGCCGGTGTCGGTACGCCTGTCCGCCGACCCGCAGTGGATCGCCGTCGAGGTCCGCGACCATGGGCCGGGGCTGGACGAGGCGGTGCTGCCGCACGTGTTCGACCGGTTCTACAAGGCCAGCGCGGCCAGGGCCAGGTCCGAGGGCAGCGGCCTGGGCCTGGCCATCGCCCGGGAGAACGCCCGCCTGCACGGGGGTGACCTCACCGTCGCCAACGCCCAGGACGGCGGCGCCGTCTTCACGCTGCGCCTGCCACGCTGGGCACCCGATCCCGAGGGAGGTGCCGCGTGAGAGCCCGGCCTGCCCGCCGCGCGCTCGTCGCGGCCCTGGAGTCGCTGGAGTCGCTGGAGTCGCTGGTGTCGCTGGTGTCGCTGGTGTCGCTGGTGTCGCTCGTCGCCGTGGCCGGTTGCGGCGTGCGGCCCACCGGCGTCGTCCGGGCCGGCGACCCGCCGAGCGGAGCCGTGCAGCCGGCCGTGACGACCATCCTCTACCTGGTGCGGGGCGACCGGATCGCGGCGGTGGAGCGCCCCGGCGGGGCACTGTCTCCCAGCGCGGCGCTCGCGCTGCTGGCAGCCGGGGTCACCGCGGAGGAGGAGGCGCGCGGGCTCACCACCGACGTCCCCTCCGGCGCCGGCCCGTTCTCGGTGACCGCCGACCCGCCCGGCCACCTGGAGGTGGCCCTGTCCACGCCGGTCGGCGAGCTGTCGGCCCTGGCCGTCGAGCAGATCGTGTGCACGGCCGCCGACGCGACGCGGCGCGACTCCACGGAGGTCACCCTCGTCGGCGCCGGCCGGCGCCTCGGCCCCCGCACCTGCGCGGAGGCCGACCTCGCCCCGGACGATCCGCCGGAGAAACCGCCGTCGTCCTGACCCGTCACCCGGCGCCGAGCAGCGCGAGCGCCTTGGCCAGGCCGGGGTCGCGCCCGGTGGCCAGGTCCAGAGCGGTCATGGGGGCGTGGTGGTCCACCGGCACGCCCACCGTGTCGACGAGCTCGCGGTCGGGCCCGAGGTGGCGGACCTTGGGCAGGACCAGGACGCTGCCGTCGTCGAGCAGGAATCCCTCACCGGGCCCCGAGACGGCTCCGGCGGTGCGGGTCCCGACGAGGGTGCCCAGGCCGTGGTCCTTGACCGCCGCGCTGAAGTCGTCGCAGGCCGAGGCGCACCTGCGGTCGGTCAGCACGATCAGGCGCGCGCCGACCAGCGGGACGCTGTCGTCGGTCCGGTTGGGCACGCAGTCGCCCGTGGACGGGCAGAAGTAGCTGGTGACCTTCTCGTGCGCGAACGCGCCGAGCAGCCGCGTCACCTCGCGGGGCGACCCGCCGCCGTTCCCGCGCAGGTCGAGCACGACCGCCTCCGGCTTGCCCTGGAGCTTGGCGATCACCTGGTCGGCGGCGCCGGGGAAGAACCCGGGCAGCACGACGTGCACGACGCCGCCCGGCAGCGTCTTCGACGTCACCACCGGGGGCTGCCGCGTGACGGGGGCCGGCTCCAGCTCGACGGTGCGGGTCCGGCCCGTCGTGGGCCGCTTGAGCGTGAGCCGCAGCGTGCCGGGGGCGGTGATGGCCTGGACGAAGCTCTGGTTCACGGTGTCGCCGATGAAGGCGGGCACGCCGTTGGCCTTGAGCACGATGTCCCCCGGCCTGACGTCCGCCTTGGCGGCCGGGCTGCCGGGCAGGACCCGGGTGATGTACAGCGGCGGCCGGGCCGCGGGGTCGAGCTGCGGGCCGTGCTCGCCCGACACGCCCGCGATGCCCGTCCCGACCGGCTCGCCGCCGGGCGGGTCGGGCCGGACCCAGCGGGCGTGGTTGTCGTGCAGCCCGGCGACCAGGCCGGTGATCGCGGCGCGTGACGCGGCGGGGTCGCCGTCGCCGAGCACCTTGGCGAAGGCGGCCCAGTCGGTGTCGCGGTCGCCGCTCAGGGCGGGCAGCTTCAGGTCGCCGCGATCGGCGCCGCGCCGCATCAGGTCCTGGGTGTAGGCGGCCATGGCGTCGCGCAGCAGCGTCCCGTGGTTCAGTGCCGGCCCGCCGTAGTAGTTGTCCAGCACGCAGTAGTACGCCTGCCGGAGCGTGTTCACCGAGGTCGGCGGCGCGGACTGCGGCGGCGGCTCGGTGGCGGGGGCGCAGGGGGCGGCGGCCGCGGTGGAGACCGGCACGGAGACCGGCGCGGAGACCGGCGCGGAGACCGGCGCGGAGACCGGCGCGGAGACGGACAGGGAGCAGGTCGCCAGCACGGCGGCGCAGAGGGCTTTGATCATGGCCGTCAGCATGGCCGGGAGCGGATTGCACGGCCGTGAACGTGACCGTTAACGCCGTTGTAACCGCTTGTGGGATAGGAACGTCGGCATGCGGGTGCTGGTGGTGGAGGACGAGCGCGATCTGGCCGATCTCGTGGCGGTGGGGCTGCGCCGCCATGCCATGGCCGTGGACGTGGTGTACGACGGGGCCGCCGCGGTGGAGCGGCTGGCGGTGCACGACTACGACGTTCTCGTCCTGGACCGGGATCTGCCCGAGGTGCACGGCGACCGGGTGTGCCACGAGCTGGTGGCGCGCGGGAGCCGTACCCGGATCCTGATGATGACGGCGGCGGCGTCGGTGCCGGAGCGGGTGGCGGGCCTCGGGATGGGGGCCGACGACTACCTGACCAAGCCGTTCGACTACGCCGAGCTGGTCGCGCGGGTACGCGCCCTGGGCCGGCGCACCCGGCCGCAGGTCCCGCCGGTGCTGACCCGGCACGGCATCGTGCTCGACACCCACCGGCTGCAGGCGGCGCGCGACGGGCGGCACCTGCACCTGTCGCTCAAGGAGTTCGCCGTCCTGGAGGTGCTGATGAGGGCGGACGGCGCGGTCGTCAGCGCCGAACGGCTGCTCGAAGAGGCGTGGGACGAGCACGCCGACCCGTTCACCACGGTGGTGCGGGTCGTGGTCAGCCGGTTACGGGCCAAGCTGGGCGACCCGCCGTGCATCCAGACGGTGCCCGGCGCGGGATACCTGCTGTGACGACGATCCGGGTACGGCTGACGCTGATCTACTCGGGGCTGTTCCTCCTGACCTCGGTGGTGTTGCTGGTCACGGTCAACGTCCTGCTGCGTCAGGCGATGGACGCGCGGCTCGTCCAGCCGGTCGCGCAGGTGGCGGAGGTGGCGGTGCCGGCGCCGCTGGGGCCGGCCGGCCGGCCGCCGCTGCCGCCCCTGCCCCAGCTGGTGGAGGACGTGATCGGCTACCAGTGGGAGATGACCGGCCTCACGGTCGCGATCCTGACGCTGGTCTCACTGGTCGTCGGCTGGCTGGTCGCCGGCCGGCTCCTGCGGCCCGTCCACCGGATCACCGCCACCGCGCAGCGGCTGTCGCTGTCCACCCTGCACGAGCGGATCGCGCTGGCCGGGCCGAAGGACGAGCTGAAGGAGCTGGCCGACACCTTCGACGCGATGCTCGACCGGCTCGAACGCTCCGTCGCGGGGCAGCGGCGGTTCATCGCGAACGCCTCCCACGAGCTGCGGACCCCGCTGGCCGTCCAGCGGGCGGCGATCGAGATCGGGCTGCCCGAGGACATCGGCGAGATCCGCGACAAGCTCCTGCTCCACAACCGCCGCGCGGAGAGCCTCATCGACGCCCTGCTGCTCCTGGCCCAGGCGGAGCACGGCCTGGACGGCACCAGCCGGGTGGACCTGGACCAGGTGGTGCGGCTCGTCGTGGCGGAGGGGCGTACGGACGAGGTCAGCGTGACGGCGCGGTCGGAGCCGTTCGTCGTGGACGGCGACCCCGTCCTGCTGAACCGGCTCGTCACCAACCTGCTCGACAACGCGGTGCGCTACAACCGTCCGGGCGGGACGGTCGAGGTGACGCTCGCCGGCGGGATCCTGACGGTCCGCAACACCGGCCCGCACGTGCCGGAGGAACGCTTCGGCGATCTCTTCGAGCCGTTCCGGCGGCTGCACACGACCCGCGGGCAGGGCGCCGGGCTGGGGTTGTCGATCGTGGCCTCGATCGCCCGGGCGCACGGGGCCGGCGTGCACGCGAGCGCCAACCCGGGGGGCGGGCTGGAGATCGTCGTGGACTTCGCCCGCGGTGCGGAGGCGGGGCCCGCCGGAGGCTGAGCTCAGGGGGTGCCGGCGCGCCTGGCGACGACCGCCAAGGTGAGGTACGGGACGGTGAAGCCGCCGCCGAGCCGGTCGATGGCGGCTCCGACGCCGTCCAGCACCTCGGCCAGCCGGTCGGCGGGCAGCCGGGTGAGAGCGCCGGTCGTGGGCAGCAGGTCCAGCCACTCCTCACGGGTGTAGGACCGCTCCCACTCGAACCGCCACTGCTCCGGCTCGCCGAACCCGCCCGCCTCGCGGATGCCGTCGGCGAACTTGGCGAACATCGCCGCGTAGATGTCGCGGGAGTGGCCCGGCGCCTGGCCGCCGAACGGGGAGTCGGGCACCACCCGCCGGTAGACGTCGGCGTAGGCCCGCGCGATGGCCGGCGGCGCGTCGAAGACGTGCGCGAAGAGCGCCAGCGGCCCGCCGGGCCGCAGCACTCCTGCCGCCTTGGCCGCGCCCGCGACCGGATCCACCCAGTGCCAGGCCTGGCCGGCGACGACCGCGTCGAACGTGCGGCCTCGCGGGTCCCACGCCTCGAACGTGGCCGCCTCGGCCTCGACCCCGCTGCGTCTGGCGACCTCCAGCATGCGCTCGTCGGGGTCGACGCCCAGCACGGTGCAGCCGGCCGCCTGGAACTGGCGGGCCTCGATGCCGGTGCCGCAGCCGACGTCGAGCACGGCGGGGCCGGGGGCCGCCTCGGTGATGCGCCGCACCATGGCCTCGGGGTAGGGCGGGCGGGCGCGGTCGTACCGTTCGGCGTCCGTACCGAACGACTCGGCGACGTTCCTGGCCTGGTGCGGCTGGTCTGGTTGTTGTGGTGCTTGAGTGGGCATGCGCCCACCGTAGTGGGCGCATGCCCACTAGACAAGCGCGCCGTCTTCGCCGTGAGCGTACGATCAGCCCGCGAGCCGCTCCTCGGCCATCCGCCGCCGGCTGCACGGCGAACGGCCGCCGCAGCGCGACCGTGTGAAGCCGGAGACCGCACCACCTTGACCGATCGTCTTGACCGACGTATGCACGCGGTAGACGAAGATCCATGTCAAGGGTGCGCCCCCGCACCCGGCAGGCGTGAGCAGTGAAGGGAAGCCCCGATGTCACCTGACGCCCCCGGCTCGATGGTCCGCCCCACCCGCCGAACCGTCCTGGCGGGCGGCGCGGGTGCCGCCCTGGCCGCCGCGTTCGCCCCCGCCACGGCGCCACCGGCGAGCGCCGCCGCGTCGGAGCGGACCTCCGTCAGGACCGGCACCGACTTCGCCGTCGCCCTCTCACCGGACGGCCGCACGCTGGCCTTCGACCTGCTGGGCGTGCTGTGGGTCTGCTCCGCGTCCGGCGGCACCGCCCGCCGGCTCACCAGCGACCTGTACGACCTCGCCCAGCCCGACTGGTCCCCCGACGGCTCCACGATCGTGTTCCAGTCCTACCGGGACGGCGTGTTCAACCTGTGGACGATCCGCCCCGACGGGTCGGCGATCAAGCAGCTGACGAAGGGCCCGTTCGACCATCGCGAGCCCCGCTACAGCCCTGACGGCCGCACCATCGCCTACTCCTCCGACGCCGGCGGCAGCTACGGGATCCACCTGCTCGACGTCGCCACCGGAGCGTCGCGCGCCCTGGCGGACACGGCCGTCGAGGAGTACGAGCCGGCCTGGTCGCCCGACGGCGCCAAGCTCGCCTTCGTCGTCGCCGACACCAGGATCGACGTCGTGGACGTGGCCACCGGCGAGCGCCGCACCGCGGTGACGGTCCCCGCCGGCCAGGTCATCCACCAGCCGTCCTGGCTGCCGAACGGCACCGACCTGGCCTACCACCTCTTCCGCTCCGGTCAGAACGAGCTGGCGAGCACGGCCGGCCCCCTGGTCACGGGCGAGGAGGTCTTCCCGTTCCAGGCCAGGTTCGCCCCGGACGGGCGCTACGTCTACACCTCCGCCGGCGCCATCAGGACCCGCCGCCTCGGCTCCGCCTCCGCCGGCACGGTCGGCTTCGCCGCCGCGCTGACCACGACGACCCCGAAGTACAGGAAGCGGGCCCGCGTGTTCGACGCGCCCGGCTCGTTCCCCGTCGTCGGGATCGGCAGCCCGGCGGTGTCGCCGGACGGGTCCGCCGTGGCGTTCCGCGCACTCAACGACATCTACCTGATGCGCGCCGGCGACCTGCCCCGGCCGCTCTTCCGTGACCGCTGGTGGAAGGCCGACCCGGACTTCTCGCCGGACGGGCGGCGGCTGGCGTTCGTGACGGACCGCACCGGGACGCTCAACATCTGGGTCCGTGACCTGGCCACGGGCGCCGACCGGCAGCTCACCCGGCTCACCGACTCCGCCGCCCTGTCCGTCAGGTGGTCGCCCGACGGCGGCGAGCTGGCCTACCTGGACCAGGACGGCGCCCTCTGGGTGCTGGACGTGGCCACCGGCGACGTGCAGAAGATCTTCAACGCCACCTTCGAGCCGGGCCGGCCCACCTGGTCGCCCGACGGCAGGACGATCGCGCTGGCCGCCGTCGTGCCGTACTCGCGGCGCTACCGCGAGGGACTGTCGAAGATCCTGCTGGTGGACCGGGCCACCGGCGCGGGCACGTACGTGGACCCCGCGCCGCACCGCTCCCTGCAGACCCGCGGCGACGACGGCCCCGTCTGGTCACCGGACGGCACCATGCTGGCCTTCGCGATGGAGTCGGTCCTGTGGGTGCTGCCGGTGGACCGGACCGGCCGGCCCACCGGCCCCGCCCGCCAGGTCACCCGCGAGGTGTCCGACGCCCCCGTCTGGGCGGGCGACTCCGCCACCCTGCTCTACCTGAACGGCGGGCGGCTGCGCCGCGTACGCGTGACCGGCGGCTCCCCCCGCACCGTCCCGCACCACCTGACCTGGCGCAACGATCCCGGCCCCGAGCAGGTCGTGGTGCACGCCGGCCGCATGTGGGACGGAGTCTCCGCCACCGTCGCCCGCGACGTGGACATCATCGTGCGCGGCCAGCGGATCACCGCGGTCGAGCCGCACCGGGACGGCCGCCCCGGCACCCTGATCGACGCCCGCGACAGGTTCGTCATGCCGGGCCTGATCGACATCCACCACCACCGCGAGATGCAGGGTTACGCGTACGGCTCCCGCCAGGGCCCGCTGTGGCTGGCACTCGGCATCACCACGACGCGCTCACCGGGCTCGCCCGCCTACCACATGGTCGAGGAGCGCGAGTCGGTGCAGTCGGGCGCCCGGCTGGCGCCGCGTTACCTGGGCACCGGGGAGGCCATCGACGGGCCCCGCATCTACTACAACTTCATGCGGCCCACGTTCACCCACGACCAGTTGCGGCTGGAGCTGGAGCGGGCCGCCGACCTCGACTACGACGTGCTGAAGTGCTACGTGCGGCTGCCGGTCGGCTGGCACCGCGAGGTCATCGACTGGGCGCACCGCCGGGGCAAGCCGGTCACCTCGCACTACCACTACCCGGCGATCGCGATGGGCGGCGACCAGACCGAGCACGTCGGCGCCACCAGCCGGTTCGGCTATTCCCGCACCGTCACGAACGTCGGCACCGCCTACTCCGACGTCATCGCGATGTTCAACGCCTCGAAGATGGCCAGAACCCCCACCCTGTTCAACAGCAGCGCCCTCTACCGCGACGACACCTCGCTGGTCGAGGACGAGCGGGTCCGCCGCCTCTACCCGAACTGGCGGATGGCGGCGCTGCGGGCCACGGCCGCCACGGCGCAGAACGCCGACCCGGCCGCGATCCAGGTCACGCTGCGGAACCTGGCCAACCAGGTCGCCCAGCTCACGGCCATGATCCGGGGCGGCGGCGTGGTCACCGTGGGCACCGACGCGCCCATCGACCACGTCGCGGTGAGCCTGCACATGAACCTGCGCGCCATGGTCAGGTTCGGCCTCACCCCGCTGGAGACGCTCACCGCCGCGACCAGCACGTCCGGCACCTTCCTCGGCCTGCCGCTGGGCAGGATCGGCAAGGGCATGTACGCCGACCTGGCCGTCGTGGACGGCGACCCGCTCGCCCGCATCGAGGACGCCGCCAAGGTCACCGCCGTCCTCGTCGGCGGCCGGCACCACACCGTCGAGCAGCTCCTCGCCCCGTACCCGTCGTCCACCTCCACCGGCCAGGCCACCGCCGCGGCACCTTCAGGCAGGGTCAAGGACCCCGTCCCTGCGCACGCGAGCACCGCGGCCTACTGGTGGAACGACGCCGCCGAGCTGGATCGGGCCCGCGCCTCCTGCTGTGACCACCACTGACCGGCCTACGCCGACGGGGTGATGACCTCGTCGGCGACCCACCGGGCGACGCCCTCGGGGAAGGGGTCGGGCAGGCCCAGGACGAGGTGGTGGAAACCGGCGTCGATCGCCTGCGCGACCGCCTCCCGGGTGCGGGCGGGCCGCTCGTACGAGACCGGCAGGTGGATCGAGCGGACGATCGAGGCGGGGTCCCTGCCGAGCTCGGCACAGTAGCGATCCAGCAGCGCGCTGCGGGCAACGACGTCGTCGAGGTCGCCGCCCGGGATGTTCCAGACGTCGGCGTGCTCGGCGACCACGCGCAGGGTCGCCGCCGCGCGCCCGCCGATGACGATCGGCGGATGGGGCCGCTGGACGGGCTTGGGG
This sequence comes from Nonomuraea gerenzanensis, assembly GCF_020215645.1. Lineage (NCBI taxonomy): Bacteria > Bacillati > Actinomycetota > Actinomycetes > Streptosporangiales > Streptosporangiaceae > Nonomuraea > Nonomuraea gerenzanensis. The sequence continues at coordinate 11,528,459 of NZ_CP084058.1, forward strand.
TTTCCGTACGCCTGCTTGAGCCGGACGTGCTCGCCGTGGAAGTCGAACGGCTCGCTCTCGGTCCACAGCCGCCGGATCACCGTGCACGCCTCGGCCAGGCTGCGCACCGCGTGGGCGGCGTCGTGGTACGGCAGCCCGTGGGCGTCGTACTCGCGCCGGGCCAGGGGATGGCCGGGCCGCGAGCCGGCGCCGAGGCCGAAGTCGAGCCGGCCGCCGGAGACGAGGTCGACAGTCGTGGCGATCTTGGCCAGCATCGCGGGCGGGCGGAAGCGGTTGCTGGTCACCAGCACGCCGACGCGCAGCCGCCGGGTCTGCGCGGCCAGCGCCGAGAGCAGCGTCCAGCCTTCGAGAGCCGGCCCGCCCGGGTCACCGTGGATCGGCATGAGGTGATCGAACAGCCACGCGTGCCCGATCTCCGGGATGGTGTCGGCCTCGCGCCAGACGCGCAGGACGTCGTGGTAGCCGACCTGCGACGGGGCGGTCATGATGCCGAAGCTCGGCATGGGCTGCCTCCTTTCCTGTGTCAGCGACGCCGCAGTGACGGGTCGAGCAGGGCGGGCGGGGTGTCGAACTTCTCGTCCGGGGCCAGGTCGACACCGGGCGCGACGATCTCGTCGATGGCGTCGAGGACGTCGGCGGGCAGCACCGTATCGGCGGCGGCGAGCTGCGAGCGCAGGTGGTCCAGCGTGCGCGGGCCGATGAGGGCGCTGGTGACGGCCGGGTGCGCGGTGACGAAGCCGAGCGCGAGCTGGATCAGTGTCAGGCCGGCCGCGTCGGCGAGCTTCGCCAGCCGCTCGACCGCGTCGAGCCTGACCCGGTTCGCCGGGAGGGACAGGTCGAAGCGCGCGGGCAGGAACGCCGAGCGGTGGGTGGTGATCTCCCGGTCCGCGCGCACCGCGCCCGACAACCAGCCCGAGGCGAGCGGGCTCCAGGCCAGCACGCCGAGCCCGTACTGCTCGGTCACGGGCAGGACGTGCGCCTCGATGCCGCGCTGCAGGATCGAGTAGCTGGGCTGCTCGGTGACGTAACGGCCGAGGCGGGCCTGCTCGGCGGCCCACTGGGCCTGGACGATGCGGTAGGCGGGGAAGGTGGAGGAGCCGAAGTAGCGGATCTTGCCCGCGGCCCGCAGGTCGGTCAGGGCCGACAGCGTCTCCTCGTCGCTGGTCGCCGGGTCCCAGCGGTGCAGCTGGTAGAGATCGACGTGGTCCACGCCGAGCCGGCGCAGGCTGTCGTCCAGCGCGGTGACCAGCCAGCGGCGGGAGCCGCCCCGGTGGTTGCGCTCCTCGCTCATCGGCATGCCCGCCTTCGTGGCCAGCACGAGGTCGTCGCGGCGACCGGCGATGGCCTTGCCGACCAGCTCCTCCGACTCGCCGGTGCCGTACATGTCGGCGGTGTCGATGAGGTTGATCCCGGCTTCCAGGGCGGCGTCCACGATGGCGGTGGCCTCGTCCTGGGTGGTCCGCCCGATGGCGCCGAAGTTCATCGCGCCGAGGGCGAGGGAGCTGACCTGGACGCCGGTGGTGCCCAGAGTGCGGTACTGCATGATTGCGTTCCTGACGTCGTGGAAGAGATGCTGCTCTGGCATCATGGATAAACGGAACCGGGTTCCGATAACCTCGACGATACGGAACCGTGTTCCGTTTGGCAAGCGCGAGCAGAGGAGGCAACGGCGCGTGAAGGAGAGCGACGAGGGCACGGAGCGGGCGGCGCCGCGCAAGCGGGCCGACGCCAGGCGCAACGAGAGGACGCTGCTCGACGCCGCCGCGGCGGTCTTCGTGGCCTCGGGCGTCGAGGCGCCGATCCGCGACATCGCGGCCAGGGCCGGGGTGGGGGTGGCCACGATCTACCGCCACTTCCCGACGCGCGCGGACCTCATCATCGCCGTCTACCGGCACCAGATCGAGTCCTGCGCCGAGGCCGGGCCCGTGCTGCTGGAGACCTGCCCGACCGCGCACGCCGCGCTGGGGCGGTGGATCAACCTGTTCGTCGACTTCCTGGTCACCAAGCACGGGCTCGCCGCCGTGCTGCAGTCCGACGAGGCGGGCTTCCAGCAGTTGCACGCCTACTTCCTGGACCGGCTGCTGCCCGTGTGCGCCCGGCTCGTCGAGGCCGCCGCCGCCGCGGGGGAGATCCGTACGGACCTGGAGGCGTACGAGCTGATGCGCGGCGTCGGCAACCTCTGCATCGGCGCGGAGACCGACCCCCGCTACGACGCGCGCCGGCTGGTCGGGATGCTCATCGACGGGCTGCGTGTCTAACGGCTGACCGGAATCACGTTCCGGAAGTGGCCGGGTCCCGCGCCTTCGCGTCGAAGAGCCGCTTGCGCTAGCGCGCCGGCTTGCCGATCGGCTCGCCCGCCCGCCAGCCCCGGTAGGTGGTCGTGAAGACGGACTCGTAGGTGCCGGTGCCGCTCACCGGCACCTTCCAGGTGAGGCTGAACTTCGTCGGCCGGTTGTTCGCGTCGATCGTGAGCCGGTAGTTGAGGTAGGACGCGCCGCTCTCCTCGCTCACGTCAGCGCCCAGCCACGAGGCCAGCAACATCCGCAGCCGGCCGCCCGTGGCGCTCGCGGGCAGGACGCCGGTGTAGGTGCGGCCCGCCGGGTGGATGTCGCTGGTGTTCAGCACGACCTGCTGGATCACGGACGGGCCCGCCGTGCCGGCGACCATGAGCGCGTACCAGTCGGCGCTGTCGGGGTTCTGATCGGCGAGCACCGTGCCGGCGGCTCCCGGCCGGTCGGGGCGGAGCAGCCCGTCGGTGACGACGTAGCGGCCGGCGCGCTCCTCGTAAGGCTTGATCGACATCGCGAAGTCGTCCTCGGACCTGGCGTCGCCGCTCAGCAGGCGGCCGGTCGCCTTGGCGCCGGCGCTGCTCTGGGTGAAGCCGCCCTCGAAGGTGAAGTCGGCGGTGGGCGTCACGCTGAGCGACAGGTCCAGGGCCGCCGCCAGATCGACCGCGGTCCGCGGCGCCGCGGACGCCGACGGGCGGCCCGCCACGGGGGTCCCGCTGAGCGTGGACGACGGCGGGGCCGAGGCTCCGGTGCCGCTCTTCTCGCCGGAGGGCAGGTTGACCAGGATGACCGCGGTGCTCCCGACGGCCGCCGCACCGGCGATCACCGGCCACAGGCGCCGCACGAGGCCCCGGCGCGGCGGGTCCGCCGGCTCCTGCGGCCAGGCGGCGGCGTCCTCCTGGTGCACGTGCCAGACGCGGTTCAGGCGGGCCGTCACGTCCAGTGCCGGGTCCCCGGGCCTGTCCCCCGTCTCGCCGTGCTGCTCGCGCCAGGCGGCGGCCACCGCCGCGAGCACCTCGTCCATCGACGGGCGCGAGCCCGGCGACTTGGCCAGGGCGGCGTCCACCGTCGGCCGCAGCGCCCGCGGCACCGCGCCGGTGTCCACGGCGTCGTTCATGACGCGGTAGGAGAGCACCTCCGGCCGGCCCATCCCGTACGGCAGGCTGCCGGTCGCCGCGAAGACGACGACCAGCGCCCAGCCGTACACGTCGGCGGCCGGGCCGGTCGGCCCGCCCAGGTACTCCTCCGGGCTCACCCAGCCGGGAGAGCCGATCACCAGGCCGGTGCCGGTGAGCGAGGTGCCGTCGAGCGAGCGGGCGATGCCGAAGTCCACGAGCCGGGGGCCCGCCGGCGACAACATCACGTTGGCGGCCTTGAGATCCCGGTGCACGACCTCCGCGGCGTGCACGGCGACCAGGGCCTCCGCGAGCCCGGCGGCGAGCCCGAACAGCTCGTCGCCGGTCAGCGGGCCGCGGGCCTTGACGTGCTCGTCCAGCGTGCGCCCGTCGATGAACTCCGTCGCCAGCCAGGGCAACTCGGCCTCGGCGTCCGCCGCGAGGATCCGTACGCAGCAGGCGCCATGAACGCGGCGCAACATCGCCACCTCGCGCCGGAACCGGACCCTGAACTCGTGGTTGGCGGCGTAGGTGTCGTGGATGAGCTTGACCGCGGCGCGCTGCCCGGCGGCGTCCACGCCCGCGTAGACGATGCCCATGCCACCGGCCCCGAGCCGCCCGACGATCCGGTACGGCCCCACCTTCGCCGGATCCTGCGGGCGCGGAGGGATGGTCACGAGGTTCCACTTCGGCTGAGTGTCAGTGATCGCCCAGTGATTATGCCAGCCGGCCCGCGCGGGCCCGCTCGTTCGCCTCGACGACCGCCTCCGTGTCCACGAGCCGGCCCAGGACGCCGGCGAGAGCGCGGGTCGTCCGGCGACGATCGGCCCCGCGACTGATCCGGCGCTACCACGGCGCTGACAACCCCCTGCCTGTACGCGCGGACCGGATCAGCGCCCGCTGCCCGGCCAGTCGCGGTAGTGGATGCGGCCCAGGGTGGCGCCCTCGCCCGGCACCAGCGCCCGCTCGCTCACCTCGGTGCCGAAGTAGCGCGCGTGCGGGTCGCCGACAACCTCGCGCGGGTCGCCCATCGCGGCCAGCGCCTCCCGGAAGAACTCGTCCATCCGGAACTCCTCGGGCCCGGCCACCTCGACCCCGCCGTTCAGCGGCCGCCCCACCGCGACCCGGCCGACCGCCCGCGCCACGTCGTCGCCCGCGATGGGCCGGAAGCGGACGGGCGCGATGCGGACCCGGCCGTCCTGGGTGGACTCGTCGGCGATGCCGCGAACGAACTCGAAGAACTGCGTGGCGTGCACGATCGAGAACGGGATGCCCGCCTTCTCGATGAGCTGCTCCTGCGCGCGCTTGGCGGTGAAGTAGGCGTTCGTGGGCGTGCGCTCGGTGCCCACCACCGACAGCGCCACGTGGTGGCCCACGCCGGCCTCGGCCTCGGCCGCGAGCAGGTTGCGGGTGGAGGTCTCGAAGAACTCCAGCACCTGCGCGGCCTCGAACGACGGCGAGTTCGACACGTCGATCACCACGTCGGCGCCCGCCAGCGCCTCGGCCAGCCCCTCTCCGGTGAGGGAGTTCACGCCGGTCCTGGGCGAGGCCGCCACCGCCTCGTGCCCCTGCGCCTCCAGCCAGGCCACCACCTTCGACCCGATCAGCCCGGTCCCACCGATTACCACGATCTTCATGACGGCGCCTCCTCTTTCACTAGAGATTAGGCAGCTCGGCACGCCCCGGACATCCGGCGGGAAGGAATATTCGCGATAGCTTTCCCGGAAGACAAGATGATGCCTGACCTGGGCTTACTCTAAGCATTCGCTCAGGTTGACCCCCTAGCGTGACCGGGTGTCCATCAACCTGGCAGACCTGAGAGCCGACGGCGGGCCGCGGGCCGGCGTCCCGGCGCAACCGCCCCCGTCCACCCGCAGGCACACCTGGCTGGACGCCCTGCGCGGCGTGGCCGTGCTCGCCGTGCTCTTCGAGCACCTGCTGGACCCGCTCTTCCCCGAGGTCCGCTCGGCCGTCAGCCCGTGGTTCGACTTCGGACAGTACGGCGTGATGGTGTTCTTCCTGGTCAGCGGCTACGTGGTGCCGGCGTCGCTGGAGCGGCGCGGCAGCGTCGGCGGGTTCTGGCTGGGCCGGTTGTTCCGCCTGTACCCGCTGTGGATCCTCGTGGCGGTCGCCGGGACCCTCTTCGGCCTGCTGCCCGTGTACACGGAGCTGCCCGCGCAGCTCGCCGGGCAGCCGGTGACGGCCGGGCTGGCCCACCTGACCATGCTGCAGGACTTCCTGCAGCTGCCCAGCGTCGTCAACGTGTTCTGGACACTCTCCTACGAGATGGTGTTCTACCTCCTCGTGACGGCGATCTTCGTCTGCGCGCCGCACCGGCCGCGCACCACCGGCACCCTCGTCGTGGTGACGGCGGCCGTGCTCGCAGGCGGGCTGCTGCCCGCCGGCGCCCTGTCACGCGGCCTCGGCGTCGAGGCCGTCGTGCTGATCGCCACCACCGTGCTGGTGGCCGGGCTCGCCGCGGTCCTGGTAGGCGGCCGGCGCGTACGGCTGGCCGGCGCGGTCGCCCTGGCCGTACCGGCCGTCGTGCTGATCGGCTGCAACAGCCGGATCGGAGCGTGGCAGAGCCTGGCCATCGTGGCCACCATGTTCGCGGGGACGGCGCTGCACCGGCTGGACCAGGGGCAGCTGCCCCGCAACGCGAGGTGGGCGGTCGGGCTGGTGCCTGTGGTGTGCGTCGCCGCCGCGCTGTGGTTCGGCCCCGGGTGGGGGATGCCGCAGGAGCAGGCGCTGGCGTTCCGGTGGAGCTGGTCGGCGGCCGTGGTGGCGGCCTGGCTGACCTTCGTGGCCTTCCGGCTGCTGCCGGTCGCCCTGCCCCGCCTGCTCGTGCGGCTCGGGCTGATCAGCTACTCCGTCTACCTGCTGCATCCGCTGGCCGTGCAGGTGTTGCGGCGGCTGGTCCCGTACCCGGGGCTGGTCTCACTGCCGGCGCGGGTCGCCTGGTCGATGGGGCTGGCGGGCGTGGTCGTCGCCGTCGGCACCCTGAGCTACCGGTGCGTCGAGCTGCCGGCGCAGGGGGTGGGCCGCCGCCTGATCCGCGCCAGGACACGGCCGCGTGCGTGATCGTCAGCCTGCCAGGCCGGTGGCGGTGGCGACCAGGCCGCCGTCGATGATCAGGTCCTGGCCGTTGACGTACGCGGCCTCGTCCGAGGCGAGGAAGGCCATCGCGGCGGCGACGTCCTCCGCGGTGCCGAGGCGGCCCGCGGGCACGGCGGCCAGCACGGCGGTCGCGGCCTCGGCGGAGATGTTGTCGTGGTACATCGGGGTCTCGATGTAGCCGGGGCTGACCGAGTTGACCCTGATCCGCCTGGGCGCCAGGTCGGCCGCGAGCGTGTGCGCCAGGTTGTGCACCGCCGCCTTGGTCGCCGCGTAGATCGAGGCGCCGGGCAGGCCGCGGTGCAGCGTCCACGACGCGTTGATCACGATCGCCCCGCCGTCCGCCAGCAGCGGCAACGTCTTGTGGACGGTGAAGAACACGCCCTTGAAGTTGATCGTCACGATGCGGTCGAACTCGGCCTCGGTGACCTCGCCGAACGAGGCGACGCCCGCGTTGGCGAACACCACGTCCAGCCGCCCGTACCGGTCGCGGATCGTGGCGGTCAGCTCGTCCAGGCCGGCGAGGTCCGCGACGTCGCCGCGCACCGCCAGCACGCGGTCGCTCGCGCCCAGTTCGTCCAGTGCGGCGTCCAGCCGCGTCTTGTCCCTGCCCGTGATGACCACGTGCGCGCCCTCGCCGAGGAGCCGGCGCGCGGCGGCCAGCCCCATGCCGCTGGTGCCGCCGGTGATGAGTGCGATCTTGCCGTCGAAACGTGCGTTCGTCATGGGGATCAGCCTGCCGACCCGCGCCCGGGCGAGACAGTGCGTGCTCAGCCTGGGTCTGACACCACCACCTTGGCCAGGCGGTCGCCGGTGCCGGGCAGCGGGTTGTACAGCTCCAGGTGCCAGTCGGGCCGGTCGGCCACGGTCAGCGTCGTCATCTCGAAGAACAGGTCCCCGGCGGCGGGGTGACGCACCGCCTTCACCGCCTGGACGGGGGCGCCCACCTGGTGCCGGGCCCAGAGCTCGGCGAACTCGGGGCTGACCGAGCTGAGGTCGTCCACCAGCCGGCCGAACTCGGGGTCGCCGGGCGCGTGCCCCGCGTCGGCGCGGAAGGCGGCGACCACGGCGGGCGCGACCGCGTCCCACTGCACGTGCATGCCGCGGTAGCGGGCGTTGGTGAAGAACGAGACCAGGCAGTTGTGATCGAGGTCGTCGTAGCCGAACACCGCGCGCGTCGCCTCGTTGACCGCCAGCAGGTTCCAGCGGCTGTCGCGCAGGATCGCCGGCCGTGGCGTCCACGCGTCGAGCAGGCGGCGCAGCTCCGGGGTGACCTCCGCGCCCGGGCCCTCGGCGGCGCGCGGCGGGTTGAGCCCGGCCAGCAGGTACAGGTGCGCGCGCTCCGGCTCGGTCAGCCGCAGCGCCCGCCCGACGGCGTCGAGCACCTCGGCGGAGACGTTGATGTCGCGGCCCTGCTCCAGCCACGTGTACCAGGACACGCCGACCCCCGCCAGCACGGCGACCTCCTCGCGCCGCAGCCCGGGTGTCCTGCGCCGGCCCGCGGTCACCATGCCGACGTCGCCGGGGGCGACCCGCGCCCGGCAGGCACGCAGGAAGTCGCGGAGCTGCTCGCGGCGCCGCTGCCGCGCCTCAGGGGACTCTCTGGTCATACGCCACGGTAATCGTCGCCGGGTTATAGTCAGGACACTTTCCATCTTCCAGGCGAAGGTGACGGGCATGTCGCTGGGCGAGCTGTACGAACCGCTGCACAAGCACCACGCCGATCCTTACCCCTTCTACGAGCGGGCCCGCCGTGAGGAGCCGCTGTTCTACTCCCCGGTGATCGGGGCCTGGGTCGTGACGAAGATGGCCGACGTACGCCGGATCCTGCGTGACGACAACCGGTACTCCTCGGCCAACACGCTGCGGCCGTACTCGCCGTTCCCGCCGGCGCTCCTCGCGGAGCTGGAGAAGGGCTTTCCGAACCTCGGCTCGTACATCACGATGGACGGCGAGGAGCACCGGCGGCTGCGGGCCCCCGCGGCGGCGGCGCTCAGCCCCGAACGGGTGGCCGCGGCCGAGCCGTACATCACCGAACGCGCCTCCCAGCTCATCGACGGCTTCGCCAAGGACGGCGAGGTCGAGTTCATGGCCGGGTACGCCAACCGGCTGCCGGTGGACGTGATCGCCCGGCTGGTCGGGTTCGCCGAAGAAGACGCCGTGGCGTTCGGTGACGACAGCCGGGCGGCGGCGGCCGTCGGGATGGGGCACCGGTTCAGCTCGGAGGCGGAGCAGGTCGCGTGCGCCCAGGCGTGGGTGCGCTTCCAACGGCTCATCGAGCGGTACGTGCTCGACCGCCGCGCCGCGCCCAGGAACGACCTGATCAGCGACTACCTCGCCGCGTTCGCCCCCGGTGACCGGCCGCTCGCCTTCGAGGAGATGGCCGAGCTGGTCGGCCTGGTGCTGAGCGTCGCCCTGCCGGGCCACATCACCACCTCGGCGCTGCTCGGCAACGGCCTGCTGCGGCTGCTGTCCGAGCCGGACCAGTGGCGGCTGCTGTGCGAGCGGCCCGACCTCGCGCCAAACGCGGCCGAGGAGATCGCCCGCTTCGACACCCCCACCCACCTCTTCCTGCGGGTCTCCACCACCGACACCAGCGTCGGCGGGCGGGACTTCCCGGCCGGCACCGAGTTCGCCCTGTGCCTGGCCTCCGCCAACCGGGACGAGGACGCCTTCGACCGGGCCGAGACCTTCGACATCACCCGGCCGCCGCACGCCAACGTGGTCTTCGGCCAGGGGCCGCACTACTGCCCCGGGGCGGGCCTGGCGCGCCGCCAGATCGAGATCTCGCTGCGGCTGCTCGCCGAGCGCCTGCCCGGGCTCCGCCTCGTCCCGGGGCAGCGGATCGAGTACCGCGGCACGCTGGACCACCGGGGGCCGCTCGCGCTCAAGCTCCAGTGGTGAGGGGGCGGGTCAGGGCTTGCGGGCCACGCCGCCCGCGATGCAGTTGCCCGCCAGGTCGAGTGGGCGCTTGACGGGCCCCTCCGGGCGCCACTCCGGCAGGTGCACCACGCCGGGCTCGACCAGCTCCAGCCCGTCGAAGAAGCGGGTGATCTCCTCCAGGTCGCGGGCCCGGCCGGTGCCCAGCATGGACAGCAGCACCCCTTCCAGCGCCCGCACCTCGGGCGCGCACGAGCAGAAGTGGGTGAGCTGCAGGTAGCTGCCCGGGGCCAGGCACGCCTTGTAGGTGTCCACCAGCTCCGCCGGGCCCTCGTCGTCGCCGAGGTGGTGCACCACGGCGACCAGCAGCAGCCCGATCGGGCGGGAGAAGTCGAGGAAGCCCGCCACCTTGGGGTGGTTGAAGATGGCGTCGGGCTCGCGCATGTCGGCGGTGATGACCCGGGTGTCGGCGTTGGTCTGCAGGAGCGCGCGGGCGTGGGCGAGCACGATGGGATCGTTGTCGACGTAGACGACGCGGGCGGCCGGGTTGATCCGCTGGGCGACCGAGTGCGTGTTGTCCATCGTGGGCAGGCCGGAGCCGACATCGAGGAACTGGTCGATGCCCTGCTCCGTCATGAACTTGACGCCCCTGAACAACATCGCCCGGTTGTTCCGCGCGCCACCGCCGCCGTCGGGGAAGTGCTTCATCCCCTCCGCCGCGATCGCCCGGTCCACCGCGAAGTTGTCCTTGCCGCCCAGGAAGGCGTCGTAGACGCGGGCGATGCTGGGTTTGCTGGTGTCGATCTCCGGAGGCAGGTAGTCCGGGTCCTGATGGGTCCAGATCCGCTCAGTGGACGCCTCGCTCATGGTCACCTTCCGCCGTGGCCCAGTGATCGGCATCGATGCGTGCGGCGAGCATAGCGAGCATGCCCCGAATGCACAGCTTCACGTGAAACTTTCACCCCGCAGGGCACACGCCGATCTCTTGCGCGCGGGTTGATCATTCTCCTAAGTTAGGGGCCGTAACTTAGGGGAGGATCACCCAGTGAAGACGGGCGGGCGCACGGCCAGCTTCACGCGCGAGGACGTGATCGAGGCCGGCACCCGCATCGGCCTCGTCCGGCTCAGCATGCAGAGCGTCGCCGACGCGCTCGGCGTCACGACGGCGGCGCTCTACCGGCACGTGTCCAGCCGCTCCGAGCTGGAGACCCTGGTCGGCGAGGCGATTCTGGCCGAGCTGACGCTCGTCGACGACCCCGCCGACCCACCCGCAGCCCACCTGGCCGGCTTCGCCATGCAGTTGCGGCGCTTCACGCTCGGCCATCCGGGCACGGCGCAGTACCTGCAGCGGCTGTTCCCGCGCGGGCCGTCGGGCCTGCGGCTGCTGGAGCATCAGATCCTCGCCCTGGGCCGGCGCGGCTACGACCCGGCCGCGGCCGTCGCGCTCTCCTCAGCGATGGCCACCATGGCCATCGGTGCCACCGTGGCCGAGCAGGATCGGGCGAGCCTGCTCGACACGCCGGCCGCCGAGCAGGCGCTGGCGGTGATGGCCGGCTCCGAGCTGCTGCGGCAGGCCCGCGTCGGCATCCCCGAGCACACCGCGGAGGACTACTTCATGTTCATCATCTCAGCGGCCGCCGAGGGGCTGGTCGCCCGGCTCCCACCCGGCCATCCGATCCCGAGGCTGGCGCCCTGAACGCCGCCGGGCACGACGCGGGAGCTCCGATGCCCGAGCCCATGAGCCTGCCCGACGCGGAGGAGCTCCGATGCCCGAGCCCATGAGCCTGCTACCCGACGACCCCGCCGAGGTCGGGCCGTACCGGCTGGAGGGCCGGCTCGGCGCCGGCGGGCAGGGCACGGTCTACACGGCGCGCGGCCCCGGCAGCGCGCTCGTCGCGGTCAAGCTGCTGCACTCGCACCTGATCGCCGACGACGAGGCCAGGAACCGGTTCCTGCGCGAGGTCCAGACGGCCAAGCGGGTGGCGCCGTTCTGCACGGCACAGCTGCTCGACTCCGGCTTCGCGGGCGTCAGGCCGTACATCGTCAGCGAGTACGTGGACGGGCCGTCACTGCAGGACTCCGTCAGGGAGAGCGGGCCGCGCGGCGCGGCGGCGCTGCAGCGGCTGGCGATCAACACCGCGACGGCGCTTGCCGCCATCCACGCGGCCGGGGTGGTGCACAGGGACTTCAAGCCGGGCAACGTGCTGCTGGGTCCCGACGGGCCGGTGGTGATCGACTTCGGCATCGCCAAGGCCCTGGACCTGAGCCAGTCGGTCGTCAGCAGCCAGCCCATCGGGAGCCCCGCGTACATGGCGCCCGAGCAGATCGCCGACGAGGACGTGGGGCCTGCCGCCGACCTGTTCGCCTGGGCCGCGACCATGTACTACGCGGCCACCGGGCGGCGAGCCTTCCCCGGCGACTCCATTCCCGCGACCCTGCACTCCGTGTTGCGGAGCGAGCCTGATCTGGGTGGGGTGGAGGGGCGGTTGCGGCGGCTGCTGGAGGAGTGCCTGGCCAAGGACCAGGCCCTGCGGCCCACGGCCGCCCAGGTGGTCGAACGCCTGCGCGCCCTGCCCGCGCCCACGTGGCAGAGCGTCCCGCCCTCCGGACTCGCAGGATCGCCCGCACCAGCTGAACCCGCGGGATCCTTCAGCCCCGCCGGATATTCCGATCCGCTCGGGCACGGCGGGCACGGCGGGCACGGCGCGCATACCGGGCCGGGCGGGCACCTCGTGAGCGGGCAGGTTCCCGTTCAGGACACGCTCGCGGGCAACCGGGCCCACCGTCGCGGGCTCGCCCTCGGTGCGGCGAGCGCGGCGCTGATCGTCGCCGCCGGCGCAGGCATCGGCGTGTACGCCCTGGCGCCCGCCACCGCCCAGCGGCAGACCGCACAGCAGGCACCGTCCGCCTCGGCCCCGCCCTCGCCCCCCGCGTCCACCCCCTCACCCGAGCCCACCGCGTACGAACTGCTCGCCACGAAGAAGCCCGCCAAGACCACGGACCCCACTCCCGCGTCCCCCACCAGGACGCCCCGAAAGTCCGCCTCCCCCACCCGCGACACCGACTCCACGCCGGGCAGCAGCCCCACCGCCTCGACCAAGAAACCCAGGACGACGCCCAAGCCCACCCGCACATCACCCACCACCAGCCGGCCGCCCTCCCCCAAGCCGTCGCTCCAGCCCTCCACGGGCACGGTCACCTGGAACGACGCCAGCGCGTACTGCACGGCGCAGGGGCAGACGATCATGTACAGCGCCGGCTGGTCCGGCATGAAGTGCTCGGGCGGGCGGGAGTTCTCGGTGTCGGAGTTGTGCGCCTGGAAGTACCCGGGCTACGAGCAGGCGGTGGGCGTGCCGCCGGAGAATCCGTGGCTGCTGACGGCCACCTGCAACCTGTCCTGATGATTCACCCGTTTAGTCCCGTTCTGGTGCGGTAGGGGCCGCTTGCTGGCGAAACGTGAACGAGGCGGTCGCATCGGTATGGCCGCCCGGCGCCACAGCAGGAGGTGACGATCATCCTCGCGGCATTGGCCATCCCGGTGGCGGCTCTGCTCGGTCTGATGCTCATGCAACTGCTGGAGGACGTGCTCCTCGCTCCTCCCGCGAACTCCCGAAAACCCGACGCCGCCGAGCAGGCGCCCGCCACCGAGCCGGCGCCCGCCGCGGCATCCACTGCATCCATGGCGCCCACTGCGTCCACTGCGTCCACGGCTGTGATCCTCACTCTGCCCGTGCGCCCCTACGCCTCCGGTCGCGGACGCCCGGCCACGCGACGACCACGGAGCCGCACGCGCGTCGCCGTGTCCGGGGACAACCCCAGGTGCGCCGCGTCGCGGACCCGTCATCCCCTGACGCGTTCGGCCTGAGCGCGGGCGCAGAGCGGGACGAGCGCGGCACCGAGAGCGTCGCGGTGCAGGCGGTCCAGACCGGTACGCGTCTCCACGGCGAGCTTGGCGGCGGCCAGACCGGTCCAGCAGCGGCCGGCGGACGCGCGTACCGGTGCGGTCTCCTTGAGCAGGCGCAGCAGCGGCGGCGTGAGCCGGTCGAGCCGCGGGCGGAGGTCGGTGGCCAGATCGGGGTGGTGGCGGGGGCGCAGCTCCGGATGCGCCCGCCAGCGTGCGTGCAACCCGCGCTGCACCCTCTTGCCCGCCTCGATCTGCGCCCGGAAGAAGCGCACCCCGGCCTCCGGCGCCAGTCCGGCCCGCGCCGACTGGGCGGCGACCGCCTCCAGCAACTGCCGCTCGCGTGCGGGATCGGAGATCGGGCGCCCGTCGGCGAACTTGGCCGCCGCCACCTCATCGGCCAGCAGCAGCCGCTGTACGGTCAGGTCCACCAGCTCCATCAGGCCCGCGGGAGCGCCCACCGCCGACCAGCCGAGCCCACCACGGGCTCCGTCGGCAGGCACCGCGGCCAAGGGGCCCGCGACGGGCACCGTGCGAGCGTCTGCGGCCGATTCGGCGGCGAGCAGCACCATCGGCACCATCGCCACCACCGCCAGAGACGCGGGTCTCACTACACCGGGCATGACCTTCCCGCCCCCACTAAGAGTCACGCGACAGTCACAGAATGACACAGACACAGCAGGGGCCGACGCGGAAACGACGAGACGGCGGCTCCGCCCGCGACAAGGGCGAAGGCCGCCGCCTTAGGGCTGTGGCGCCAGTTACATCGACATGGCCGACGAGCCGCCGGACAGCTGCGACAGGTTCGCCCTCAGGCGCTCGGCCCGGTCGCGGATGTCCTGCGGCACGTCCTGACGGTCGACGGCCTGCTGGAGAAAGTCGTTGATCGAGCTCACCACGTTCTGGACGCCATCGTTCTGAGCCATCTTTGCCCCCACCTCTCGACTACTTACCGTTATGCACCATAACCCGAGAGTGGGCGGATCACCCCGGGCGACGCGCGGTCAAAAAGGGATGTGTAATATCCCGGTTATGCAGATGGGCGAAGGGGTCGAGTGGGGGTTGCACTGCTGTGTGACCCTGGGGTGGCTCCAGGACGAGGGGCCGGTGTCGATCCGCAGGCTCGCCGCCTGGTTCGACCTCCCGCAGGAATACCTCAAGAAGCGGCTCCAGGCTCTGGCCAAGGCCGGGATCCTCACCTCCGTCCCCGGCGCCAGGGGCGGCTTCGCGCTGGCCAGGCCGCCCGAGCAGATCACGATGATGGACGTGGTGACGGCGCTGGAGGGGCCGGCCGAAGCGTTCCGCTGTGTCGAGATCCGGCAGCGCGGCGTCGGCGCGGAGGGCGGGCAGTTCCGCCGCCCCTGCGGGATCTCCATGGCGATGCGGCAGGCCGAGCTGGCCTGGCGGCGCCAGCTGGCCCGGCGGACGATCGCCGACCTCATGGAGGGCGCGTCCACCTCGGGCGAGCGCACCCGGCGCAACTACGCGCGCATGCGCGGCTGACCTCAGCACGGGCGTATGCGCCGCTGACCGACCCCCGACGCCGCACCCGTGGCCCCTTTCAGGACAGGAATGAGGATGTCTCGTATCCCGGTCAGAATCCTGGTGCTGGGACTCGGCACGTTCGCCGTCGGCACCGACGCGTACGTGGTGGCCGGTTTCCTGCCGGCGATGGCCGGGTCGTTGCAGGTGTCGGAGAGCACCGCAGGGCAGTCGGCCACCGTGTTCGCCGTGGCGTACGCGATGTTGTCCCCCGTGCTGGCCACGATCACGGCGCGGATGCCGCGCCGGGCGCTGCTGACCACCGCGCTCGTCGTGCTGGCGCTGGCCAACCTCGGCTCCGCGCTGGCGCCGAACTACCCGGTGCTGATGGTCACCCGGGTGCTGGCCGCCGCCGGGGCCGCCGCGTTCACCCCCAACGCCGGCGCCGTGGCCGCCTCCATGGCCGCCCCCCACCAGCGGGCCCGCGCGCTGGCCGTGGTGGTCGGCGGGCTGACCGTGGCCACCGCGCTCGGCGTGCCGCTCGGGAACCTGGCCGACAGGACGCTGAACTGGCGGGTCGCGCTCGGCCTGGTCGCCGCGCTGTGCGCGCTGTGCGCCGCCGGCGTGATCGCCGTCCTGCCGCGCCTGCCGGGCAGCCCGAGCGTGCCGCTGCGGGCCAGGCTCGCCGCCCTGCGCCACCCGGGCGTTCTCGCGGTGCTGCCGCTGACCGTGCTCGGCATGATGGCCAGCTACGGCCTGTACGCCTACGCCGTCCCCCTCCTGCACGCGCTGGGCGCCACGCCGGCGTCCGAGATGTGGTTGTTGTTCCTGTACGGCGTGGGCGCCTTCGCCGGCAACCTGATCGCGGGCAGCGCCGCCGACCGGTACGGGCCCATCCGGGTGCTGGCCGTGGGGTACGCGGCGCTCACCCTCACCCTGGGCGCCTTCACCTGGGCCACCGGCGCCGGGTCGCACGCACTGCCCGTGGCCGCGCTGCTCATGGCGGCATGGGGGGCGAGCACCTGGTTCCAGACCCCGGCGCAGCAGCTGCGGCTGATCTCCGCCGCACCCCAGGAGACCGCCGTGGTGGTGGGGCTGAACGGCTCCGCGCTCTACCTCGGCATCGCCCTGGGCACGGCGCTCGGCGGGCTGCTCCTGCCGGTGGGGGCGCCGGTCGCGCTCGGCGTGAGCGCCGCGCTGGCCGCCGGGTGCCTGCTCTATCTGGCCGCCACCCGGCGCGCTGGTAGTCGGATGAGGTGACATTCCATTTCTTGCAAGAAAAGCCCGTCTGACCGTTTCATGAAAAGAAAGATTTCCGGTTTGTGAAGTGAGCGCGGGCCGCCTGTAGCCTGTCGCCATGCGAACCATCGGCCTCATCGGCGGATTAAGCTGGGAATCGACGGTCATTTACTACCAGATCATCAACCAACGCATACGCGAGGAGCTGGGCGGCAGCCATTCCGCGAACAGCCTGATCTGGTCCGTCGACTACACGACGGTGGAGGACCTCATCTTCGCCGATCAGTGGGACGACGTGGCCAAACTGCTGGCGGACGCGGGCGCCAAACTGGAGCACATGGGCGCCGAGCTGCTGCTCATCTGCAGCAACACCTTCAACCGGGTGTGTGACGAGGTGGCGCAGAACACGGGCGTGCCGGTGCTGCACATCGCCGACGCCGTGGGCGCGGAGGTGGTGTCCAGGGGCTGGCGCAAGGTCGGGCTGCTGGGCACCCGGTTCACCATGGAGGAGCCGTTCCTGCGGGACCGGCTGGCCGCGTACGGCTTCGAGGTGGTCGTGCCGGGGCGTGACAGGCGGGAGCTGGTCCATCGCATCATCTTCGACGAGCTGGTGCGGGGGGTGCTCCGGCCGTCCTCGAAGGCGGCCTACGTGGACATCGTGGCCGAGCTGGCAGCCGAGGGGGCCGAGGGGGTGATCCTCGGCTGCACCGAGATCGAGCTGCTGATCAGCGACGGGGACACCGCCGTCCCGGTGCTGCCGAGCGCCCGGCTGCACGCAGAGGCGGCTGCCAGGCTCGCCCTGGAAGGCTGACCACCCGGCAGCACCTCAACGCGCGTGGGAGCGCCTCACCCCGCAGCCAGCTCGCGTGCGCAGGCCCCCAGCCCGTACTCGCTGGACGCCTTGACGAACACCACGTCCCCAGGCTCGATCAGCTCGACCGCCAGCCGGGTCGCCTGGCCGACCTCGTCGACCGGGTGCACCCGCACGCCCGCGCCCGCGTCCTGGGCCTCCCGCGCCATGGCCCGCTGCCCCACGTCGTCGCCGACCGTGATCAGCACGTCGATGCCCAGCGTGGCCACCAGCTCGCCCATCTCGGCGTGCCTGGCCTGCGAGGCCTCGGCCTGCTGGCCCATCCCGCCGAGCACGGCGATGGTCCGGCGCCCGCCGGCCAGCGCCTTGAACGCGTGCAGCCCGGCCCGCATCGACTCCGGGTTGGCGTTGTAGGCGTCGTTGATGACCGTCACGCCGTCGGGCCGCTCGGTGATCTCGAACCGGCCCGGCGACCGGCGCGTGGCCGTGCTCAGCCCGGCCGCGATCTCGCCGGCGGACATCCCGAGCGCGACGGCCACGGCCGCGGCGCCCAGCGCGTTGGCCACCTGGTGGGCGCCGACGAGACCCAGCTCGACCCTGGCCCGCCCCGAGGGCGTGACCAGGTCGAACGCGGCCCTGGCAGCCTCGTCCAGCGTGACGTCCTCGGCCCGTACGACGGCGTCCGCCGACCGGCCGTACAGCACGACCTCGGCCTTGGTGCGCGACGCCATGCCCAGGACGTACGGGTCGTCGGCGTTGAGCAGCGCGTACCCGTCCGGCGGCAGCGCCTCGACCAGCTCCCCCTTGGCCTCGGCCACGTCCGCGAGCCCGCCGCCCATGCGCGAGACGTGCGCGGCGCCGACGTTGAGCACCAGGCTCAGGTGCGGCGGCGCGATCCTGGTCAGGTACGTCAGGTCCCCCTTCCTGCCCGCGCCCATCTCCAGCACCAGGTAACGGGTGCCGGCGTCGGCCCTGAGCACGGTGAGCGGCAGCCCCAGCTCGTTGTTGAACGAGCGGTCGGTCGCGATCGTCGGCGCCTTCGGTTCGAGGAGCTGGGCCAGCAGGTCCTTGGTCGTGGTCTTGCCCACGGAGCCCGTCAGGGCGATCACGGTCGGGTCGAGGCGGGAGAGCACGTGCCGGGCGAGCGTGCCTAGTGCCGTCTGTACGTCCTCGACCACGATCGCGGGCACCCCCACCGGGCGGGCGGCCAGCACGGCCACCGCCCCTGACGCCACGGCCCCGGCCGCGAAGTCGTGGCCGTCGGCGCGGGCGCCGGGGGTGGCGGCGAACAGGCCACCGGACAGCACCTCGCGCGAGTCGACCACGGGCGGCGCCGTCACCACCGCCTCCGGGTCGGGCACGTCGTGCAGGCCGGCGTCCAGCACCCGGGCGATCTCGGCCAGCGTCATCGCGATCATGAGCCACTCCTGGCGAGCGCCAGGTCGATGAGGCGGGTCAGCAGGTCCGGATACGGAACCCCGCTGGCCCCCCACGCCCTGGCATAGACGGAACGAGGGGTGAAACCGGGCATGGTGTTGATCTCCAGCACGTACAGGCGGCCCGTGTCCTCCTCGTAGAGGAAGTCCACCCTGGACAGCCCGTAGCCGCCGATCGCCCGGTAGGCGCGCAGCGACAACTCGCGCACCTCCTCCGACACCCATGCGGGCAAGGTGGCGGGAATAGTGGCGATCTCCGCGTGGCTGAGGTATTTGGCCTCGTAGTCGAGCCACTCGCCGTGGACGTTGAGCTCACCCGTCACCGAGGCCTCGGGGGTGTCATGGTCGCCGAGCACGCCGCAGATCAGCTCGCGGGCTGTCACGCCCTGCTCGACGATCGCCACCCGGTCATAGGTGAACGCCAGCTCGACCGCCTCCCGCAGCTCCTCGACCGAGGTGACGCGGGAGATGCCGATGGACGAGCCCATGTTGGCCGGTTTGACGTACATCGGCCAGTCGAGCGACTTCACCAGGCCCCACCGGTCGGTCGTGCTGCGCCACTCGTGCTCGCTGAACCAGACGTGCGGGGTGACCGGGATGCCCTCCGCCAGGAAGGCCCGGCGCATCGCCGTCTTGTCCATCGCCACGGCCGAGGCCAGCACGCCGCAACCCACGTACGGCAGGCCCAGCGTCTCCAAGTGGCCCTGGATGACGCCGTCCTCGCCGAACGGGCCGTGCATCACGGGGAAGACCACGTCCGCCACGCCCTTGCGCAACTCCAGCGGCCACCTGCCCTGCCGGTCGATGACGACCGGAAACGGGTCGAATCGTTGTTTCGGCATCGCGTCCAGCACCGCCTGCGCCGACTGCAGCGAGACCTCGTGCTCAGGGGACGGCCCACCTGCCAAGACAGCAACGCGTAAGCGTTCATTCATGTTGATCAGCCTTACTCACCGGGAGTGGACCCGGAGATTGCGGGATGTGTGGTTGATCACTTTTCCAAGCCATCGGCTGCCCATTTCTGCCCGGAAGAATAGTGACAAATGATTGAAGGGGACGAAGAATGCGTGCTGTCTGGTTGAGAAACTTCGGCGGACCCGAGGTCCTGCGGGTGGAGGAGACACCGGATCCGGTGCCGGGTGCGGGACAGGTCCTGATCGAGACCGCGGCGATCGGGATCACGTACGTGGAGACGCAGGTACGGTCGGGCTCCGCGCCCATGCCGCTGCCCGCGCTGCCGATCATCCCCGGCAACGGCGTGGCGGGCACGGTCGTGGCGGCGGGCCCCGGCGTGGACGCCGCGCTGGTCGGGCAGCGGGTGGCCACCACGACCGGCGGCTCGGGCGGCTACGCCGAGCTGGTGGCGGTCGACGCGTCCCTGCTGATCCCCATCCCCGACGGGCTGGGCTTCCGCGACGCGGCCGGCCTGCTGAACGACGGGCGCACCGCCCTGGGCATCGCGCGAGCCGTCGCGCCCGTGGCCGGGGAGTGGGTGCTGATCGGGGCCGCGGCCAGCGGGGTGAGCAGCCTGCTGATCCAGCTCGCCACGCAGGCGGGCGCGCGGGTGATCGCCGCCGCCAGCTCGCGGCCCAAGCTCGACCTCGCCCAGAGCCGGGGCGCCGAGGTGGGCGTGGACTACACCCGGCCCGGCTGGGCCGAGCAGGTCCGCGAGGCGACGGGCGGCGCGGGCGTGGACGTGGCCTGCGACCCGGCGGGCGGCGCCGTCGGGCGGGCGGCGTTCGAGCTGGTCCGCGAGGGCGGGCGGTTCCTCGCGTTCGGGGCGGGCAGCGGGTCGATGACGGTGGTCGCGGAGGAGGAGGCGGCCGGGCGCGGCGTCACGCTGGTGCCGATGGGCGCGGTCTTCTCCTCCCCCGAGGCCATCAGGGAGCTGTCGGTGCGGGCGCTGGCCGAAGGGGCCGCCGACCGGCTGCGGCCGGTGATCGGTCAGACGTTCCCGCTGGAGCGGGCCGCCGACGCGCACGCGGCCATCGCCAAGCGCGCCACGCTGGGCAAGACGCTGCTGATCCCTTGACGCCGCTGATCCCTTGACGTCGTTGATCCCCTGCCGCTGCCGATCCCCTGCCGCTGCTGTCCCCTGGCGCCGCTGATCCCCTGGCGCCGTCATCCTCCATTCCGGTGGGGCCGAAACAGTTGCGCCCGGCGATTGTCCGGTACTTTGGCAGAGTGGTGCGGTGTAGGCATAGCGAGGTCTCCCCATGGCAGGAATCCCCGCGGCACTGCGGCGGCGAAGAAGCCCCTTCATCGGCCCGCGGCCGTTCACCGCTCATGACGAGAGCCTCTTCTTCGGCCGCTCCGACGAGACCCGGGTGCTGCTGGAGCTGTGGCGGCGCAACCGGCTGACGATCCTGCACTCCGACGCCGCCGCGGGCAAGACCTCGCTGCTGCGCGCGGGCCTGATCCCGGCGCTGCGCGCGGACGACGCCAACGTGCTGCCGCTCGGCCGGGCGACCTCCTGCCAGGTCTGGCCGGCCCCCGCCCTGCCGGGCTCCAACCCGTACGTGCTGACCCTGTTGTCCTCCTGGGATCCCGAGGAGTCGCCAGGACGGCTGGCGGCGCTGTCGATCAGCGAGTTCGTCCGCGGCAGGCAGACGCACGGCGGCGACGGCCGGCCCGCCCCGCTCTTCGCCGCCGTGGACCAGGCGGAGACGTTCCTGCGCCGGCCGGAGCGCGACAGGGGGCACCGCCGCCGGCTGCTGGACGAGCTCTTCCAGGCCCTGGTCAGCCGCCCGGACCTGCGCCTGCTCCTGGCCGTACGCTCCGACTACCTCGACGACCTGCGCCACGTGGTGAAGGACGCCGACTCCCCCGAATGCGTCGAGTACCACCTCGGGCCCCTCACGCCCGAGGCCGCCGCCGTCGTCGTGAGCCGTTCGGCCCAGGCCATGCGGCTGCACTTCCCGGCCGCCGAGGTGGAGGAGCTGCTGGAGGAGCTGCGGACGATCAGGGACGAGAGCGGCCGGGCCACCCGGCTGACCCGCGCGATCGACCCCCTGCTCTTACAGGTCGCCGGCGCGCACCTGTGGCGCGATCCGCCCGGCCAGGACCACTCCGGCTCTCCCCGCCTGCGAGGGGAGGTCGACCAGGCGCTCGCCGGCTGGTGCGGCAGGACGCTCGCGGCGGCCGCGGCCGAGCACGAGCTGCCGCCGCGCGAGCTGGACGGCTGGCTGCGGCGCACGCTCCTGCACCGGGGCACGAGCGGCCCGGCCCCCGCGGCGAAGCTCAGCGACGCCTTCCTGCACTCGCTGGAGGACCGCCACCTCATCACGGACGCCCGGCACAACGCCGGCCCCGACCTGCGCCAGCGGCGCCTGCTCGACCCGCTGCGCAGGCTCGACCCGGGGCAGTGGCCGCAACCTCCGCCGGACCCGGCCGCGCTGCTGTGCGCCGCGGTGCGTGCCCGCGCCGAGGGCGAGCCGGGCCGGGCCGCACGGCTGGCCCACGAGGCCGCCCGGGTCTGCCCGGCGAAGGAGATGCGCGTCCGCGCCGACATCGAGACGCTGCTCGGCAACCTCTGCCACGAGCGGCGCGCGCCGGACGAGGCCGTCGCCCGATACCTGGCCGCCGCCACCCTGTTCGAGGCGCTCAACGACTGCACCTCGGTGGGCTGGATGCTGGCCGCGATCGGCCGCATCTCCCTCGGCCAGGGCAGGCGGAGCACGGCCATCGACCACATGGTGGCGGCCGTCAGCAGGCTCCCGAACGACCCGGTCGTACGGACGGGGCTCGGCCAGGCGCTGCGGGCGGCCGGCGAGACCATGGCGGCGCTCGACGTGCTGAGCCGCGTCCTGGAACGCGACAACGTACCGGAGGCCAGGTGGACCTGGAACGAGCTGGCCAGGGAACAGGGAGCGGGAGGCCCGCCCGCCTGAGCGGCGGGTGTCACGGGCGGCGGCCGGCCTTTACTAGCAGGTCGGGCCGGTTGGTCATGATGCCGTCCACACCGTAGGAGATCAGCCGGCGCATCAGCGCGGGCCGGTCGGCCGACCAGGTGTAGACGCGCATGCCCCGATCGTGCACCTTCTGGACGTACCGGGCGGTCAGCCCGGTGTGCGGCAGGGTGAGGCCGTCGGCGTACCTGGCCACCTGGGCGAGGCGCCCGGCGGCGGGCTTGCCGAGCAGCGCGATGGGCAGGCCGGGCACCATGTCGCGTAGCAACCGCATCGACTGCCAGCCGAACGCCTGCACGGTCAGCCGCTCCGGGGTCCACGCCGCGCGCTCCTCCTGCAGCTCGGCGGCCACCCGGCGGTCGATGTCCGGGCTGCGCGGGGAGTGCTTGATCTCCAGCAGCAGCCCGGCGCCGGTGCCGCGCAGCGACTCCAGGGCCCGCTTGAGCGTCGGCACGCCCTCGCCCCGGAAGCGCGGCGCGAACCACGAGCCCGCGTCCAGCCGCTGGATCTCCGCGAGCGTGAAGTCGGAGACCCACCACGGCTTCCGCTTGGGGAAGAGCTTCTCCACGTCGGTGGTGCGGCTCAGGGTCTCGTCGTGCATCAGCACGAGCCGGTGATCCTTGGTCTGCTGGACGTCGAACTCGCACACGTCGGCCCGCTGCGCCCTGGCCAGGGCGCAGGCCGCGATCGTGTTCTCCGGCGCGTGGGCCGCGCCGCCACGGTGGGCGATGTTGTCCACCTGCGGCGGCGCGGCGGTGATGAGCGCGGTGACGACGACGCCGAGCGAGTGGTACATACTTCCCCCCAGGCCCCATATGTCTCGGTGCGGAGGAAAGTTCCCAGACGGTCGTTTTCTACCGCGCGTCGGCGAACTTTTTAACGCTTCGGCGAACCTCCTAGAACCGGATCTTCCGCAGGTACCGGTAGCCGACCTGCGAGGTCTGCCTGGGCGTCACGTCGGGGGTGTCGTTCTCCACGATGTACTCCCTGACCCGGTGGGCGTCGAACACCCGGCGGAAGTCGATCGTGCCGGTGCCCAGGTCGGCCATGTCGCCGTCCAGGTGCCGGTCCTTGACGTGGTACTGCAGCACCCGCTGCGGCGCCCGTCTGATGACGTCGATCGCGAACTTCACCGGGTCCCTGGCCCCGCGCCCCACGCCGCCGGTGACCGCCCAGTAGATGTCGATCTCCAGGTGGACCAGACGCGGGTCCAGCTCGGAGGTCAGCACGTCCCAGGGGGTCACCCCGCCGCCGAGGTCGGTGGTGAACTCGTGGGCGTGGTTGTGGTAGCCGTAGCGCAGCCCCGCCTTGCGGGCGGCCTGCGCCTCGACGTTCATCCGCTCGGCCCAGCCCTTCCACTCGTCCAGGCTGTTCGAGGCCAGGTACGGCACCACCATGTAGGTCTGACCGAGGGTCAGCGCGTTCTGGATCTTCGTCTCCAGCGCGGCGTCGTCGGGGCTGATGCCGTCGTGGCTGGAGCTGGCCTCGATGCCGAGGCCGTCGAGGAAGTCGCGTAACTGCTGCGCCGTACGGCCGAAGTAGCCCAGCGCCAGCTCGACCTTCGGGTAACCGATCTCGGCCAGGTAGGCCAGCGTGGTGTCGTAGTTCTGGGCCAGGTCGTCGCGTACGGTCCAGAGCTGGATGCTGATCTGGCCCGGCGGGACCCGCTCCCTGCCGCCGTGATGGTGCGGTGGGCTCGCCGCCGCGGCCGGGGACGCGGCTGCCAGGGCGGCGGCGCCGAGTCCGAGACCCGCTGCCAGCAGGGAGCGCCTGCTGGGGCCGTAGCCGTAACACATGAGGGTGTCTCCTAACTCGTGGGCTCCAGCACGACCTGCGTGCTGGAGGTGAGCGGCGGCAGGCCGCCGGTGCCCGGGTCGGTGTAGGTGGCCACGAAGACGCCGGTGAGCTCGTCGGTCTCCGGGTCGTGGCCGCTCGGCTCGGTGGTCTGGATGGAGCCCGTGCAGCCGCGGGCCGTGGTCTGCGGGTGGCCGTGGTCGTCGTGGCCGAGTATGTAGTCCACGGTCACGTTCGCGCAGTTCACCGGCTGGTCGTCGGTGACGCGGACCTCGAACTCGACCACGTCGCCGAAGGTGAACGGCTGGCCGGCGACCGGCCGTACCAGCTCCACGACCGGTGCGGCGTTGCCGACCACGATCCGCACCGACGCGGACGCCGACCTGCCGCTGGGGTCGCTCACCCGCAGGGTGGCGTCGTAGGTGCCGTTCTGGGTGTAGGTGTAGGAGCCGCTCGGTTCGCGGGAGTCGACCCGGCCGTCGGCGTCGAAGTCCCAGGCGTAGCGGATCCGGTCGCCGTCGGCGTCGGTGGTGCCGGTGCTGGTGAAGCCGACGGTGAGCGGGGCCAGGCCGTTCGTCACCGTGGCCTGCACGGCCGGGATCGGCGTGTGGTTGCCGGTGTTGCCGATGTAGTCGATGCGGGCGAGCTGGGCGTCCGGGTTCTCGCTGAAGAAGCCGTCGCCGTACTCCAGGACGTAGAGCGCGCCGTCGGGGCCGAACTCCAGGTCCATCGGGTTGTCGAAGACGAACGAGGGCAGCACGGGCTCGATCCGCCTGCCGTTGCCGTGGAACGCCTTGACGTAGTCGCGGGTCCACTCGTAGAAGAGCGGCACGCCGTCGTAGTACCTCGGCCAGCCCACGGCCGTGCGGCCACGCGTGTCGGCCGGGTCGAAGTCGTAGGCCGGGCCCGCCATCGGCCCGATGCCGCCGGTGCCCAGCTCGGGGAACTCCGCCGACGGCCCGTACGAGTACCACACGTCCGGCTGGACCACCGGCGGCAGCCGGCGCAGCCCGGTGTTGCGCGGCGACTCGTTGACCGGCGCCGCGCAGTCGAACGTGGCCCCCGAGGTGCCGGTGGCGAAATCGTAGTCCACGTACGGCAGCCGCGCCGTCGCGCAGTACGGCCAGCCGTAGTTGCCCGCCTTGCGGACGACCGTCCACTTCCCGTGCCCGGCCGGGCCGCGCGCGGGATCGGCCTCCTGCTGGTCGGGCGAGTAGTCGGCGACGTACAGCTCGCCGGTGCGCCGGTTCAGCTCGATCCTGAACGGGTTGCGCAGGCCCATCGCGTAGATCTCCGGCCGGGTGCCCGCCGTGCCCGGCCTGAAGAGGTTGCCCCTGGGAATCGTGTACGAGCCGTTCTCACGGACGCTGATGCGCAGGATCTTGCCCCGCAGGTCGTTGGTGTTGCCGGAGCTGCGCTGGGCGTCGAAGGCCGGGTTCCGGTCGGCCCGCTCGTCGATCGGGGTGAAACCGTCGGACTGGAACGGGTTCGTGTCGTCGCCGGTGGACAGGTAGAGGTTCCCGGCGGCGTCGAAGACGATGTCGCCGCCGACGTGGCAGCAGATGCCCCGGTCCACCGGGACGTCGAGGATGCGCTGCTCGGTACGCAGGTCGATGGTCGTGCCGCCCCAGCGGAAGCGGGAGAGCCTGATCAGGCCCTTGAAGGGCGCGAAGTCCGCCGGGGTGCCGGTGAACGGCGCGTCGCCCTCGTTGACGTCCGGCGTCGCCGGGTCGTCGACGGGGGTGTTCAGCGGGGGCGAGTAGTAGAGATAGACCCAGTCGTCCTTCTTGGAGCCCTTGCCGAAGCCGGGGCTCAGGGCGATGCTCTGCAGCCCTTCCTCGTCGTGCTGGTAGACGTCGAGCCGGGCGGCGAGCGTGTTGAGGCCGGTCTTCGGGTCGTGTAACCAGACCTCGCCCTTCCTGGTCGTGTGCAGCACCCTGGAATCGGGTAGCACCGCCAGGTCCATCGGTTCGCCCGGGTTGTCGTTGAGCGTCACCTTCTGGAACTGGGAGTCGGGCGGCGGCGCCGCCGCGCCTGCTTGGGCGGCGCCTGCCGGCATGAGGATCGCCGCAGCAGTCAGGGCCGCGATTGCGGTTCTCGCGCTCATGCCTCTCTCCTTCGGTCTACTCGGGGGAATAAGAGAGGGCAAAGTAACGTGAATGTAACCCGAGTTACGCCGATCGAGGAGGGCCTAATCGTCACCGATCCGCGCATCTCCGCCTCGGATCGGATTAAGTGCACAACGCGGATCGCCCCCGCCCGTGCGGGCGGAGGCGATCTCGGGACGAGCAGGAGCGCGCCGGCTACTGCTGCTGCTTCTGCTCCTCCATGGTGACGGTCACGGTGTTCTCCTCGCCGTCACGCTGGTAGGTGATGGCGACCTGCTGGCCGACCTTGTACCCCCGCACCTGGCCGACGACCGTGTCACCGCCCTGGACCGCCGTCTCGCCGATCCTGGTGATCAGGTCCCCCTGCTTCAGCCCGGCCTTCTCGGCGGGGCTGCCCTGGGTCACCTGCCGGATGAGCGCGCCGGAGACGTCGCCGCTGGCGTCGGTGACGCTCACGCCCAGGTACACGTGGCTCACCGTGCCCTTGCTGATGAGCTGCTCGGAGACGTGCTTGGCGGTGTTCACGGGGATCGCGAAGCCGAGGTTGACGCCGTCGGCGGCGACCGCGCTGTTGATGCCGACCAGCTCGCCCGCCGCGTTCACCAGGGCGCCGCCCGAGTTGCCCGGGTTGATCGCCGCGTCGGTCTGGATCATGCCGCCGAGGGTGGTGGTCTCCGACTGCCGCTGCTGCCCCTGCCCGCCCCAGCCCGGCGGGAGCTGCTGCTCGTCCTGACCGCTCCCGGAGGTCACGGTACGGTCCAGCGCGCTGATGATGCCGGACGTCACAGTGCCGTCCAGGCCCAGCGGGCTGCCGATGGCCAGCACGTCGTCGCCCACCTTGAGCTGGTCGCTGTCCCCGAGCGCCACCTTGGCCAGCCCCGACACGCCCTCGGCCTTGATGACGGCCAGGTCGGTGGCCGGGTCGGTGCCGACCACGCTCGCCTTGGCCGTCTTGCCGTCGTTGAACTTGACCGTCAGCCCACCGTTCTGCCCCGACACGACGTGGTTGTTGGTCAGGATGTAGCCGTCCTGCGACAGCACCACGCCCGAGCCCTCGCTCGTCTGGCCCTGGATCATCACCACGGACGGCTGCACCTTCTCCGCCACCTGCGCCACCGTGAACTGGTTCGTGGCGGTGCGGAACACCGGGCTCGGGTTGCTCGCGGTGCTCGTGGCCACGGGCTGCGGGCTGCCCCCCGCCAGGTACGCGCCCACGGCCCCGCCGCCCAGCGCCGCCGCCGACAGGGCGGCCACGGCGGCCACCGCCAGCCCCGCGATCGCCTTACGGGTCAGCATGAACCCGGTCCGCCTCGGCGGCGGGGGCGGCGGCATCACCGGGTTCGGCCGGGTGAACCCTCCGGCCGAGGGCGGGGTGTCACCGAACTGGCTCCAGCCACCGGTACGAGGCTCGTTCGCGTCCATGTCATCTCCTGTAGTCCCGATGACACAAGAGTGAGCCCCGTGGCGTAAATACCGACTAAGCGGTGATTGCCCGGTATGCACACCTGCTGATCTCGGCCTTATCGCTGCTGGCAGCGGCGATCGCCCGTCCGGGAAAAATCCCGAAAAATCATTGGAAGTCGCCCGGCACGATCAGCCCCGTCTCGTACGCCGCGATCACCGCCTGCACCCGGTCCCGCAGCCCCAGCTTGGTCAGCACGTTGCTGACATGGGTCTTCACCGTGTGCTCGCTGACCACCATCTCCCGCGCGATCTCCGCGTTGGACAGCCCCCTGGCCATCATGCGCAGCGTCTCCTGCTCGCGCCCGGTCAGCACCGACAGCCGCTGCGACGGCGGGGCGGCGGCGCGCGGGGCGGCCCGGGAGGTGAAGTCGGCGATGAGCTTGGTGGTGACCGAGGGGGCGAGCAACGACTCGCCGGCCGAGACCACCCGTACGGCGTGCACCAGGTCGTCGCGCCTGACGTCCTTGAGCAGGAAGCCGCTGGCCCCGGCCCGCAGCGCGTCGTAGACGTAGTCGTCCAGGTCGAACGTGGTGAGCATGAGGACCCGGCAGTCCCCCTCCGCGCAGATGGCGCGGGCGGCCTCGATGCCGTCCATGACCGGCATGCGGATGTCGAGCAGGAGCAGGTCCGGGCGGTGCTCGCGAACGGCGGCGATCGCCTGCGCGCCGTCGCCCGCCTCGGCGACGACCTCGATGTCCGGCTGGGCGTCGAGGATCATGCTGAACCCGGCGCGGACCAGCTCCTGGTCGTCCGCCACCACGACGCGGATGCTCACGACGCCGCCAGCGGCAGCCGGACGAGCACCTGGAAGCCCTGCCCGCCGGGGCGCGGGCCGAGCTGCGCGGTGCCGCCGCACGCGGCTGCCCGCTCGCGGATGCCGATCAGGCCGTTGCCGCCCGAGGGGAGCGCCGGGGCCCTGCCCCGGCCGTCGTCGGTGATGTCGATCATGAGTGCGTGGTCCTGCCAGGTGAGGGCGACGTCGGCGCGGGCGGCGCCCGCGTGCTTGACGATGTTGGTGAGGGCTTCCTGGGTGATGCGGTACGCGGCCACCTCGGTGTCGGGCGACAGCGGCCGGGGCGAGCCCGAGGTGGAGTATGTCACGTGCAGCCCGGTTCCCCGGACCTGGTCGGCCAGGGCGGGCAGCCCTTCGATGGTGGGCTGCGGGCCGCGCGGGCCCTCCTCCTCCTTGAGCACGTTCAGCAGGCGGCGCAGTTGCACCATGGCGTCGCGCCCGGCGCCGGCGATGGCGTCGAAGGCGGCCACGGCCCTGGCCGGGTTCGAGGTGACCGCCACCGGGCCGGCCTCGGCCTGGACGACCATGACGCTGACCGCGTGGGCGAGGATGTCGTGCATGTCGCGGGCGATCCTGGCCCGCTCGCGCTCGGCGGCGCGCTCGGCCTCGATCTCGCGCTCGCGGGCCAGCCGCACGGCCCGCTCCTCCAGCGCGGCGGCGTGGGCCCGGGAGGCCGCCGCCGCGCGGCCGATGGCGTACGCGGCGACGAACTGCACGGTGCCGCGCACCCCCGACTCGGCCGAGCCGACGATGAGCAGGCCGCCGCCGAGCGTGATGGCGAACGGGATCCACCGCTTCCACCTGCTGGAGTAGGCGGCCAGCGTGTAGAGAGCCACCAGCGTCGTGTACCAGATGGGCTGGGCGGCCACCTCGTCCACGAGGTCGTAGAAGCCTGTGGGGACGCAGACGGACAGCAGCACGAGCACCGGTGCGCGGCGACGCCAGATCAGCGGCACCGCGGAGGCGACCACCACCGCGTAACCCCACCAGTGCCAGGGCCCGCCGTGCGGGTTCTCACGGGACAGGAACGGCCAGAGCTGCACGAGCAGCACCAGCGCCGCGAGCGCGCCGTCCACCAGGATCGTGGGCAGCCCGCCGTACCAGCGGCGGAACCGCGCGACCAACCGGGACTCGGACATAAGTCCCAATTGTCCCCTCCAGGTCACGCGACGGCGACCGCGTGGCGGGCCGGCGCCCGGCGCGCGAGCGGCACGAACGAGACCAGCAGGCACAGGGCGCCAAGCGGGATGAGGTCCTTGTCCATGAACGGCAGGGCGAGGTCGAGCAGCACCAGGACGGGCATCCACGCCTTGACCCTGCGCATGACCGCGAGCTGCAGCACGATCCCGAGCTGGGCCAGGTAGAACAGGAACGGGCCGCCGTCGTACACCACGATCGACACCCCGGGCACGCTCTGCACCTGGTCGAAGAGCACGCCCATCCCGTCGTGGTCGGCGGCCATGAACCCCACGACGAGGTCGATGCCGAACTGGGCGAGCAGCGTCGCGATGCCGGCGGTCCCGGCCACCGCGGTCACGGTGGACAGCGTGCCGCGGCCCGCCATGGCGCGCAGCTGCCAGAAGATCTGTGCGAACAGGACCAGGGCGGCCATGAACGCGAGGTGCCCGGCCGTCCAGGCGAGGCCGGGGCCTCGGCTGCCGTCGAGCCCGTCGATGATGCGGATCACCCCGTAGGCGAAGGTGAGCAGGGGTGCGGCGATGAAGGCGATGCGGGAGTTCATGGCGGCAATCCTGGTCCCGGGGAGGGAGGCCGGGCATCGCCGGTGCGAGGGATTCGGCGGCTCACTCGTGCGAGGGAGACGGAATGGGTCGCGTCGGCGATCCGCGGCGGGGGTGCCCGCCAGCAGGATGGTCGACGTTCCCAGCGACCTGGAGGAGATCACCTTGTTGAAGACCGCAGCCGCCTGCCTCGCCCTGGCCACCGCCCTCGTGGCCGCACCCGCTCAGGCGGCCACGTCCGCCACGCTGACCTGCCCGGCGCCCACCGTCATGCGGCCGGACCCCGGCGCCGTGGTCCCGCCGGTCGACCAGGCGGCGCTGAGCAAGTCGATCGCCGGCCTGCCCGCCGCCGACGCCACCGCGGCCGTGGTCCGGGTGAGCGGCTCGAAGGGCTCGTGGCGGGGCGTGAGCGGCGTGGCCGACGTACGGACGGGGCGCGAGGCCGCGCAGCACGTGCGCTTCCGCGTCGGCAGCGTGACGAAGGTGTTCACCACCGCGGTGGTGCTGCAACTCGTCGCGGAGGGCCGGCTCTCGCTCGGCGACACCGTCCAGGACCACCTGCCCGGCCTGCTGCCCGCCTCCTACCCGGACGTCCAGGTGGGCCAGCTGCTCAACCACACCAGCGGCCTGCCCGCCCCTGAGCTGCCTGAAGGCTTCGAGCACGTCTACGAGACCAGGTTCGACAGGTGGACCCCGCAGCAGTACGTGGCCCTGGCCGTGCGCAACCCGATCGAGTTCACCCCGGGCACCAGGCAGCACTACCTCAACATCAACACGTTCGTGGCCGGGCTGCTGATCGAGCAGGTCACCGGCGAGACGTACGAGCACGAGGTGACGAACCGGATCCTGCGCCCGGTCGGCATGCGCGACAGCTACCTGCCCGGCACCTCGACCACGATCAGGGGCCCGCACCACCGGGGCTACCAGAGCGTGCCCGCGGGCTTCGCGAACGCCATCCCCTACGGCGACGGATACGTGGTGGACATGACCAGGACCAGCGTCACCTCGACCTGGGCGTCGGGCGACCTGATCTCGACCGCGGCGGACCTGGAGAAGTTCGTCAAGGCGCTGTTCTCCGGCGAGGTCGTGCCGCCTGCCCAGCTGGAGCCGATGTTCACGGTGCCGGACGTGACGATGTTCGACGAGTGCGGCAACCAGCCCGCGACCTACACCTCCGGCCTGACGAAGATGGTGCTGCCGGACGGGATCGTGGCGTACGGCAAGACCGGGTCCCGCTACGGCTACACCACCGGGGTCGGCGCGACCAGGGACCTGTCGAGGACCTTGGTCTACTCCGTCAACTCCACCGACGCCAAGTCCTCCGGCCAGAACCGGCGCACGCTCGGCATCGTGTTGGCCTCCTTCGCCTGACCGAGCACCCGGGAGATGTGAGGGCCGGCGAACTCACCCTCACATCTCGGCCGGCGACCGCTCAGCGGCGCCGGCGCCGACGCCTGCGGGCACGGCCACCGCCTGCTCCGCTGTTCTGGCCCGGAGAGGTCGGCTCCGGGCCTGGAATCCTGAAGAACGAGAAGAAACCCAGATATCGACGCATCGCGGCCATGATGTCCCCCTTTACGGACTCGGGTCGCGCGCCGGACGGCTGCGCGCCCGGCGCACGCCGGACTGACCCGCAACCCTACCCGCCGGTCGGCCGCGAAACCCTTCTGACCTGGGATTCCTTCTACTTGTACGACAGCTTGCGGCGCTTGAACATCGGGTGCTTGGTCTCCCAGTAGCGCCAGCCCTCGACGCGGGAGGGCACGTTGGCGATGCCGGTGGAGACCTTGAAGCGCTCGCAGGTGCCGAGAACGTTCCAGGCGGACCAGCCGACGCGGTAACCGAAGACCCGGTACCACATGTTGCCGTACATGCCGTCGCTGATCTCCTGCGTGTACTCGTGGCCGCTGTAGACCATGTGCCGCTCCTCCAGGTGCGGCAGGCCGAGCCGGCGCAGGTTGTAGATGACCTCGCCCTTGTCGATGACCTTCTCGGCCTCGTTCTCCGTCTCGAGGAAGGCGGTGACCTCGTGCTCGCGCGTCACAGAAACCGTCATCGAGCCGCCGGGGCCGTCGATGTACCGGGTACGGGGCACGAAGAAATTGCGCGGCGACATCTGGTGGATACGGAAGAAGGTGCGCGGCCGGCAGTTCCTGCCGCCGTCGTCATCGTGGTTGTGGTCGACGAAACCACGGTCGAACTTGTGGTGGTCGGGGCCGTCGTCCTTGTCTCCCGCGCTCGCCGCCGGCGCCATGGTGACGGCCAGCACGGCCGCGAGAATGCCGCGTGCGACGGGCTTCGCCATTTTTCTCATTGGGGTGAACATTTACCGTTCCTTTCGGCATGCGACCCATAGTCGCCAGACCGGTACGATGCTTACAGTTGCCGCGAGCGAGATGACAACGCCACGCCGAATTCGAATTTCCCGTACTGGGAAAGAAGCGGTGAAAGAGCGTCAATATCGGACCGCAATTCCGTAAAGCGCGCGCATCCCACCCCCCGTGACGCTGTGCAATATGGCGACTTCACGCCGTGATGGCGATATATCCGATTGCGTAGGCGTTGAGGAAGATTGGACCGTCCCTACGTACCTCCCTACGGCAGATTCCGGGTTTCGGGAGGTACGTAATGCACCGCAGAGTCAGTCTGCTCTCCGCCGTCGCCCTCGCGCTGGCCGGCGCGCTCGTACCGGCGGGTGCCGCGCAGGCCGGGGCCGCCAACGGGCTCGACCCCAGGCCCGCCGGGTGGACGGCCACGGATTCGCAGTCGGAGCGCAGGACCGTCTCGCAGTACTGGACCACGCAGCGCATGCTCGCGGCGCAGCCCCTCGACGCGCCCGCGCCGCGGCGTACGCAGTCGCGCGGGCCGTCCCAGGGCGACCCGTGGGCCACCCGCGGCGCCGCGGCCACCACCACCCGCCGCAGCCCGTGGAGCACGCGCGGCGCCGCGTGGTCGGTCGGCGGCACCACGCCGGTCACCACCGCGCGGCAGTCCCTGGTGCCCAACAGCCCGGGGTTGCAGTGGACGGACGGCGGCGCGGTCGTGCGCACCACCGGCAGGGTCTTCTTCACCACCGCCGACGGCCGCAACTCCTCCTGCTCAGGCTCGGCCGTGACCAGTGCGAACGAGAGCGTGGTGATCACGGCGGGGCACTGCGTGAAGCTGAACGGGGCCGCGCACAGGAACTGGGTGTTCGTGCCGGCCTTCGACGACGGGCGGCGCCCGTTCGGCACCTGGGTGGCCGGCGCGATGCTCACCACCCAGCAGTGGAACGCCAGGGAGGACATCAACTTCGACATGGCCGCCGTCGTGGTGGCACCGCTGAACGGGCGCACGCTGACCGACGTGGTCGGCGGGCAGGGGGTCGCCTTCAACCAGGCCAGGCAGCGCCAGATGTTCGCCTTCGGGTATCCGGCGGCCGACCCGTTCGACGGGTCGGAGCTGATCTACTGCAGCGGGCGGGCGTTCAACGACACGGTCATGACCCGCGACCAGGGGCTGCGCTGCAACATGACCGGCGGGTCGAGCGGCGGCCCGTGGTTCCAGGGCTTCAACGAGTCCACCGGTCTCGGCTGGCTGAACTCCGTCAACAGCTTCACCTACAACTTCGCGCCGAACTTCATGTTCGGCCCCTTCTTCGGTGACGAGGCCATGGCCGTCTACCAGGCGGCGCAGAACACGGACGCGCTCTGAGCATCCGTCGCCCGCGCCCGCCCCCCGGCGCGGGCGGCGGCGGTGCCCGAATCAGGGCATTGACGAAAAATCCTTACATGGTACTCATAGATCAAGTCGGAAAGCTTCAATCCCCCGCCGAGATCGTCCGCCGAGATCATCCAGAGTCACCAAGGAGGAGACGCATGGCGCGAAGCACGGCCACCGACCCGCCCGCCGACTTACTCGGCCCCGTCCAAGGAGAGGTCTCCTGGTTCTGCTGCGGCACCGCCTGGGGCCCCTGCAGCAGCACCGGCAAGGGAGCCTGCGGCACCTGCAACTCCGGCAACCTCCAGCACGCCTGGCCCAACACCTCCGACGCCTGCTGGGCGATCACCCGTCCCGACAGCTGCGGCGTCAGCCTGTCCCGCAGGACCTGCGGGTACCGCCACCGCGTCACCGCGCTGTGCACCGGCACCAGCGTCGTCACCGCCATCGCCGACTGCGGCCCGCAGACGGACCTGTTCTGCGGCGAGCGCAGCTGCTGCGGCGCGACCTGCGCGAACAACCGCCTGATCGACCTGACCCCCGCCGCCTACAGCCAGCTCGCCAGCCTCTCGTCCGGCCTGCGGCCGGTGGAGATCTCGACGGCCTAGGAGGGCGGACATGCGCAGCAGAAGGGACGTGCTCAAGTCCGCCGTGCTCGGCGGAGGCGCCGGCGTCGTCGCGGCGACCGCACTGGGCTCGCTCGGCCCCGAGGCGGCCTTCGCCGCCCAGAAGGTCGAGCCCGGCGCCCCCGACCCGGACTTCGCCGAGGGCCGGATCCGCTCGATCAAGGACAACACGCTGCTCGTCCTGGGCTCCAACCTGGTCTTCCACACCATCAGGGTGGTGGACGGCACGAGCCTGTGGAAGCTCGGCCCGGTCCCGTTCGACCAGGCCAAGCCCGGTGACGGCCTGTACGCCAGAGGCGTGCGGATGCCCGACGGCATGCTGGCCGCCGAGGCGGTGTGGCTCAACATCGTCAACATCAAGGGCCACATCAAGAACATCACCGGCCAGACCATCCACCTCGACCACAACGGCTACGACGTGCTGTGTCACGTGGTCGCCGGCAAGTCGGTCGCCATCCACTCGGAGTCCCCGCCCACGGCGGACCTGTCGATGCTGAAGGTCAGCCAGCACGTGCAGATCCTGGGCGCCTGGCGGCCGGACACCAACGAGGTCGACATCGCCACCGTCTTCTCCCCGCACTAGAAGGAGGCAGTGCCATGCACGGGATCGCCGCGTCGCAGCCGTACGTGATCGCCGCCTTCCTCCTGTGGGCCGGCCTGGTGAAACTGTTCGGCAGGCGGATGAGGGCGCAGGCCGGGCGCACCGCCCTGGCCCGGCTCACCGGCCCGGCGCGCGCGGTCCCCGCCCTGCGGCTCGTCGGCCTGGCGGAGCTGACCGTGGCCGCCGCGCTGCTGGTGCCCCCGTTGCACCCGCTGGACGGGGTGGCCGCCGCGTCGTTGTCCGCCGGGTTCCTGGCGTACCTGACCTATGCCTACGTGGCCGCGCCCGCCTCGTCGTGCGGCTGCCTGGGCACCCACTCCCGCCCCGTGGACGTGCGTGCCTTCGCCCGCGCGGGCCTGCTGCTGGCCGCCTCGCTCCTGGCCGCGACGGCTCCGGCCGGTGCCGCGCTGCCGTGGGTGGTCCTGCTGGAG
Source organism: Nonomuraea gerenzanensis (assembly GCF_020215645.1). Taxonomy (NCBI): domain Bacteria; kingdom Bacillati; phylum Actinomycetota; class Actinomycetes; order Streptosporangiales; family Streptosporangiaceae; genus Nonomuraea; species Nonomuraea gerenzanensis. The sequence continues at coordinate 11,563,888 of NZ_CP084058.1, forward strand.
GCCGTGGTCCTGCTGGGGCTCTCGGCCGAGCTGGACCGCCACTGGCTCGTCCCGCTGCGCCGCCTGCTGGTCCGGCTGCGCCGGCCGCTGGCGCTCCCGGTGCCGGCGGACGTGCCGCTGGAGTCGTCCCTGCACCTGCTGCGCCGCAGCCCGGCGTACTGCTCGGCGTCCGCCCAGCTCAGCTCGGACGTGCTGGAGTCGTGGGACGAGGACGGCACCCGGTTCGTGGTGTACGGGGCACGGGGCCGCACGGCGGTCTTCGCCGTCCCGCTCGCCGGTGACGACCCGGCCGACGTGCGAGTCGCACTCGTCTAATCGTGCGAGTCGCACTCGTCTAATCGTGCGGGTCGCGCTCGTCTGGTCGTGCGGGTCGCACTCGTCTGAATCGTGCGGGTGGCGCTCGGCTAGTCGCCCCGCGCCGCCGCGTGGCTGCTGGCGATCAGCTCGTGGTGCCGGACGACCTCGGCGATGATGAAATTCAGGAATCGCTCGGCGAAGACCGGGTCGAGTTTCGATTCCTCGGCCAGCGCGCGCAGGCGGCGGATTTGGGCCGCCTCGCGCGCCGGATCCGCCGGCGGCAGCCTGTACTCCGCCTTCAGCCGGCCGACTTCCTGGGTGCACTTGAAACGCTCGGCGAGCAGGTGGACGAGGGCGGCGTCAAGATTGTCGATGCTGTCCCTGAGTCGCTGCAGCTCATTACGGACGTGCATTTCCACATCAGGCTGATCTGCAGAGGTTTTTTCCATGAGAATATGCCCCCTCGACTCAACATCGCCTCAGAAGGGGAAATATTAGCAGAAAATGGACATTCGCTGCCCGCTCGTTTCACGCCATGAGATCGGCGAAGGCGCGGGCTGCGGCGTCGGAGGAGAACAGCCGCTCCAGCCGCGCTCTGGCGAGCTGCCGCCGGAACGGCCCGGCCAGCGTGGCGTTGCCGGCCTCGTGCATCATCTCGCCCATCCACCGGGAGAACTCCTGGTGATCCCACACCCGCTTCAGGCACGTCTCGGAGTAGGCGGCCAGCGGCCGCTCGTCGCCCTCGCGCAACGCCGCGCGCAGCCCGCGGGCCAGCACGCCGGCGTCGGCGATGGCCAGGTTCATGCCCTTGCCGCCCATCGGGGTGATGATGTGCGCGGCGTCCCCCACGAGGAAGAGCCGGCCGTAACGCATGGGGTCGGCCACGAAGCAGCGCATCTCCACGAACAGCTTCTCCGTGATCGGTCCTGTGGGCAGGCCCGCGTCGCCGAGCCGTAACCGCAGCTGCTCCCAGATCCGCTCGTCGCCCCACTCACCGACGTCGGCGCCCGGCGCGCACTCCAGGTAGAAGCGGCTGGCGCCGGGCCCGCGCGCGAACTGGGCCGCGAACCCGGCCGGATGGATGCCGAAGAGCGGATGGTACGGCGCGGGCGCGTCGGCGAGCACGGTGAGCCAGCCGTAGCCGTGCTCGTAGGTGTAGGTGGTCAGCGCGCCCTCCGGCACGCTGGCGCGGCTGACGCCGTGGAAGCCGTCGCAGCCGGCCACGTACGCGCACGCGATCTCGTGCACGACGCCCGCCGTGTCCCGGTACGTCACGGTCGGCGCGGAGCCGTCGAGGCCGTGCGGGGTCACCTCGGCGGCCTCGAAACGCAGGTCTCCCCCGCCCGCCAGGAACGCCTCGATGAGCCGGCCGACGAGGACCTGCTGCGGCACGATCCGCCCGGCCCGCCCGCCGGCCAGGGCGGCGACGTCGAAGAAGCGCGGTTGCCCGTCGAGGCGGATCTCCAGCATGCCGCCGGCCGTGGTGCCGGCCAGCACGCTCTCGCCCAGTCCCCACTCCTCGAAGAGGCGGGCCCCGTCGTGCTCCAGCACGCCGGCGCGCTGCCGCTGCTCCACGTACGTCCGGCTCTGCCGCTCCAGCACCACGCAGCCGACTCCGGCCCGCTGCAGCAGGTTGGCCAGGGTCAGCCCGGCCGGCCCCGATCCGATGATGACGACCTCGATGCTCTCCCGCATGCTCGGCATCCGACACCAAGATCGAAAAATCCGCAACCCCGTTCTTGTCAGGCTAATCAAGTTTGACCAGAGCATCCGGGCGCGCTTACGGTGGTGGCTAGTCAAACTTGAACAGTTAGGGAGAACGATGACGACGACCGTGACGCCGTACCTCATGGTGCACAGCGCCAAGCAGTTCGCCGACTTCGTCGGGCACGTCTTCGGCGGCACCACGCAGACCCTCATCCCGCTCGACGGCGACCCCGAGCGGGTCGTGCACGGAGTCGTGCGCATCGGCAGCAGCACGTTCTACTTCGCCGACGCCAGAATCGACGGCGCGCAGTGCCTGCCGCCCTACCGTCAGGGAGAGGACCCGTCCCGCACGCAGCTGTACGTCTCGCTGCCCGACCCGGCCAAGGCCCACGCCGCCGCGCTGGAGAAGGGCGCCACCCCGGTCATGGAGCTGACCGAGCAGGAGGGCGGGGCGGCGATGGGCGGCTGGGTGGACCCGTTCGGCACCCTGTGGTGGGTCACCTCGGACCCGGCGCAGCCCGCCTGACGCTCAGGCGCCCAGGTCGCGGACGACGTTGTCCAGCCGGACGGCCAGGTCGTCGAGCATCTGGTCCGTCGGGGTGCCCTCGGGAAGCTGGGCCAGCACCTCGTCGCGCCGGGCGATGACCAGGCCCCGGTGGGCGTCGTCCACCTCGGCGGCGGGGATGACCACGCAGTCCCCCCTGACGAAGACCAGCGTGGCGTCCGGGTGCCGGGAGTCCAGCAGTTGACGGACACATTCCCTGTCTACCAGCGACATCGCGGACATCGCAGCTCCTCGCTCGTTCGTGCTTCCCCCTCAGGCCGTTTACCCACGTGGCAGGGGTGAAACCTCAGCCGAAGGTCGGCGGGCCGCCGTTCGAGCGGGATCGCCGCACCCCGAACACGACCAGGTAGCCGGCCGCCGCCAGCGCCAGCACGGCGGGCGGGACAGCCAGCGGCGGCCGGCCGGCGAGCAGCGCCAGCACGGCCAGCACCACGCCGGCGAGCAGCGCCAGCCCGGCCGCCAGCAGGCGCACGCCGAGCCTGTTCGGGGGCGACGGCTCCGCCGCCCACTCCCCGTGGCCGGCGCCGCGCACCCCCGGCACACCGGTGTCGCTCACCTCACCCTCGGCAGCGGGCGGCTCCCTCAGCACGGGGGCGAAGAGCTCGTCGTCGTCACGGTCCTTCATCGGCTCGCCTCCCTGGGCGACGCTCGGATGTCGTCGTCCGCTGCCCTTCTGCCCCATGTCTGCGGGCTGTCACGTCTTCGGCCCTGACCTGCGGAAACGCCACTCTCGCGCCACCACGTTTCGTTCGCGAGTAATCACGGAGAGTGACCGTATGGTGTGCTCAGTGGCCCTAGTTGGCCCCTCAGCAAGCGAGAGGATCGAGCATGGCGCAGGAACCGAGAATCGACGTCGAGACCAGGGCCTCAGGCATCGAGAGCAGTCTGACCTCCGAGCAGGTCGAGCGGATCGCCGACGCCCTCGGGCAGCAGGGCATCTGGTTCGCCGGCGCGCCGGAGCGCGCGGGCGAGGCCCGCCCCGCCGACCTGGTCTGGGACCTGGTCGGCGACCGCCCGCACCAGGGCCAGACGGCCACCGGCCGCGCGGCCGTGTATTTGGCCGAGGGGCACGACGTCCTGACCAGGCCGCTGATCCTGGCCGACGGCTTCAACTACGGCCCCAGCGACCTGGACGAGCTCTGGCGGCACTTCAACAAGCCGTACCAGAAGGGGGTGCCCGGCTTCCTCGACCAGCTCAGGACGATGGGCATCGACGTCGTGCTGCTGGGCTTCGACCAGCGGCACATCGCGATCCAGGCCAACGCCGCCGTGGCGGTCACCGCCGTGCTGCGCACCATCGAGGAGCGCCGGGGCGACAACCCGCTGGTCGTCGGCGGCGTCAGCATGGGCGGCATCGTCACCCGGTACGCGCTGGCCCGCATGGAGAACGAGCGGATCGACCACCAGACCGACAAGTACTTCTCCTACGACTCGCCGCACCTCGGCGCCTGGATCCCGCTGGTGCTCCAGCAGCTCGCCTACATGCACGAGGCGCTGGCTCCGCGCTCCGGCGGGCCGGGGCAGGCCGAGCTGATCCGCAGCCCCGCCGCGCAGCAGCTGCTGTGGGGCTGGGTGGAGAGCGCCGACTACTCCGGTCCCGTGACCACCTCGCCGCTGCGCAAGGAGTTCCTGGAGGACCTGCGCAGGGTGGGCTGGTTCCCGATGCGCCCGTACAAGCTGGGCCTGGCCAACGGCACCGGCAACGGCGCGGGGCCCGACCTGCCGCCCGGCACGCCGGTCTTCGACCTGCAGCACGAGGCGCTGCAGCTCACCGCCCGGATCCAGCCGGACGGCGGCGAGCTGCAGAACGTCGGCACCGTACGCTTCGGCGCCCCGGTGTGGACGAGCGCCACCTCACACGTGCGGGCGTTCGACGGGGCACCCGGCGGCACGCTCGACTCGTGGGGCAGGCTCGCCGACGCGGTCGGGCTGCCGATCCAGGACCGCTTCCGCGCCAGCGCGTTCGTGCCCGCGGTCAGCGCGGTGGCGCTGGCCAGGGACCCGTTCCAGTGGCAGTCGGATCTGTACGTGGACCTCGGTGACCTGCCGAAGGACGAGACGTTCCTGGACGCGTTCTGCTGCGACGTGGCCAACACCGAGCACAGCTCGGTGTCCCGGCCGCTGATCGAGTGGTTCCTGGAGCAGCTCGCCGGTTGGTGACGCACTCCTGACATGACAGTGCCGGCTCGCGCGATCGCGGGCCGGCACTCGCCGTTGCGGCTGGCTAGCGGATGCCCCGGTGCACGCACAGGAGCTGGTCATGGGTGGCGTTCTTGTCGCGGTAGGCGACGATCGCCGGGCCCTCGGCGCTGTAGTGGTGCGGCAGCCGCTCGTCGGCGGTCCAGCCGGAGCCGTTGAAGCTGCTCCACCACAGGCTCTGGTCGGCGGCGCCGCGGTGCACGCAGTACAGCCGGTCCTTGTAGACGGTCAGGGCCGGGCCCTCGGTGGCGTGGTGGCCGGGCAGCTTCTGGTCGGGGCTCCACCGGGAGCCGTCCCAGCGCGTCCACCACAGCGCCGTGTCGTTGCCCGCGCCGCGGTGCACGCAGTAGAGGTGACCCCGGTAGACGGCCAGCGCCGGGTTCGAGGCGCTGAGGTGCTGCGGCAGCCGCTCGTCGGGGCTCCAGGTGGAGCCGTCCCAGCGGGTCCACCACAGCGCCTGGTCGCTGCCCGCGCCACGGTGCACGCAGAAGAGCTGACCGTCGTAGGCCGCCAGCGCCGGCGCCGCCTCGCTGAGGTGCTGCGGGAAGCGCTGGTCGGAGCTCCAGTACGAGCCGTCCCAGCGCGCCCACCACAGCGCCGTGTCACCCCGGCTGCCACGGTGCACGCAGTAGAGCCGCCCGTCGTAGGCCGCCAGTGCCGGGGCCGCCTCGCTGAAGTGGCGGGGAAGCAGCTGGTCGTCGCTCCACCCCTCCTCGGCGTCGTAGCTCGTCCACCACAGGGCGGAGTCGCCGTCGGCGCCCCGGTGGGCCAGGAACAGCCGGTCCTGGAACTCGGCCAGGGCCGGGCCCGACACGCTGAAGTGGTCGACGAAGCGCTGGTCAGGGCTCCAGCCGTCGCCCGGCTCGTGCACCGTCCAGTACAGGCTCGTGTCGCCGCCGCTCTGGCGGGCCGGGACGAGCATGCCGGGCGCCGTCCACGGCGAGGCCAGCTTGACCCCGTACGGCCGGGCGATCGAGGCGATCCACTCGGCCTTGGCCCGCACCGTGCGCTCGATGACCGGGACCAGCCAGGAGCCCAGCACCGCGCCCGCGATCTCGCCGACGAGGTGCGGGATCTCGGCCGCCAGCAGCGCGGCCGACTCGTTGAGGTGGATCTCGTAACCCCACCACCTGGCGACCGGCCAGACGTCGGCGCCCATGGTGCGCAGCTCACGCTGGAAGCCGCGGACGCGCTCCTGCTCCTTGGAGGTGAGCTCGGCGATCTGGCGCTCGCTCTCCCTGCGGGCGTCGAGCGCGCCGGCGTCCTCCAGCAGCTCGGTCTCGACGGCCACGTCCACGGCGGCCGAGGCCACCGGGTCGTCCTGGGCGTGCAGCAGCGCGGCCTCGGTGTCGAGCACGCTGTCTTCCGTCCCGTTGACCCTTATCTTCGCGGCCTGCGTCTCATCGGTCATTTTCCGCCCCCTGGCGTGATGGATGCACGAACTTCGCCATCGTAACCAGGAGTGCTGATACGACTACTCTACGGCTGGATTGCTCCGGGTAAAGACCGGCCGGGCTCCGCGGCGGCAGCGTCTGCGTGAGCTGCGGCGGCCGGCAGGAGACCGGCGGCTCGGCCTGCACCCCCGGGTGTCCGGGTGCGTAACCCGGGCACCCCATGCAAGCGATCTTCAGACGTACGCTCGCATCCGATCCAGGGAAGGCGCGAACCGATGACCGATCGCCCGCTCGACACCAGTGTCCCCAGCCCCGCCCGCATCTACGACCTGTGGCTCGGCGGCCACGACCACTACGAGATCGACCGCGTCGTGAGCGAGCAGATCCTCGCCGCCGTCCCCGACCTGCCGGTGCTGGCGCGGGCCAACAGGGAGTTCCTCGGCCGCGCGGTGCGCCACCTGGCCGGTGAGGCGGGCGTGCGGCAGTTCCTCGACATCGGCGCCGGCATCCCGACCGCGGACAACACTCACCAGGTGGCCCAGTCGGTGGCGCCGGACAGCCGCGTCGTGTACGTCGACAACGATCCGACGGTCCTGGCCCACGCCCGCGAGCTGCTGCGCGCGGCGCCGGCGGGCACGACCGCGTTCGTGGACGGCGACCTGCGCGACCCGGGGAAGATCCTCACCGCCGCCGCCGAGCTGCTCGACTTCGACCGTCCGATCGGCCTGACCCTGCTCGGCGTCATCGACTTCGTGCCCGACACCGCCACCGCACGCTCGATCATCGAGGACCTGATGTCCGCCATGGCTCCCGGCAGCCACCTCGCCCTGTCCCACGGCCTGGTGGGCAGGCAGCTCGAAGAGGGGGTGCGGCACTGGAACGACAGCGGCGGCAGCCCGCTCACGCTGCGCACGCTGGAGGAGGTCACCTCCTTCTTCGACGGGCTGGAGCTGCTGGAGCCGGGCGTGGTCCCGCTGCCGCGCTGGCGGCCCGGGCCCGGCACCCGCTACCTCGACCGGGAGGCCGTCTACTACGCGGGCGTCGGCCGCAAGCCCTGACGGGGCCGGGGTCCGGCCCCGCCGGGCTCGCGGGGACGATCAGGCGGGCAGGACGTTCGCGGCGAACGAGCCCTTCATGTTGCCCCTGGGCTCGAAGACGAAGACGATGTAGGTCTCCAGGCCCTCCGAGGTCTGCCCCGAGACCCGGCCGATGCCCACCTTCGTGCTGGCCTTCCACACGAGCTGGGTGAAGTGGCCGCTCTGCGGGGTGAACTCGGCCTTGTTGAAGTCGTAGTACTTGACCTCGCCGTACCACTCGTCGACGGCCGCGGAGCCCTTGGCGGGCGCCTCCGTCTCGACGCCCCAGTAGATGTTCTCACCGGTCTGGTCGCGCAGGCCGGTGTGGCCGGCGTCCAGCTCCTTGAACTCCGACCTGGAGGCGGCCCTGCTCTTGGCGTACTCCGTGAGCTCGGGGTCCACGGTCAGTGGTGGCGCGTGGTGCTTGTCCCGGTAGGCGTTCGCCGCGGCGAGCGCTTCGGCGACGAAGGCGTCCGTGGTGCTGTCGGGCAGCGCTGGGCGGACTCCCATCAGAGTCACCTCCGTGATGATCGAGCGCATGTCAGCATGACCCGGGGTGGGCATGCTGTCCCTCCTCACCCGCCGGATCGGGGACGTGCGGACCGGCGCGTGTGACACCGACGCGCGGCGCGCTCGTGGCCCCCCACTGCTGCACCGGGCGTGGTCACCAAGTGGCTCCGCGCGAAGTATGCGCCGCCCATGTGAGCCCGGCAAGGCCCCATTTTCCGCGTTGCCCTCAGCCCCGGGGCGGGCTCACGTAGTGGTGCAGCAACGCCGGCTCGCCGGCCGCGTTCAGCCAGCCGGCGCGGGTGCTGCCGACCCTGCGCCAGCCGGAGCGCTCGTAGAACCCGATGGCGGCCCGCCCCTCCGACGAGACCTCCAGCCTCAGCGGCAGCGGGGTGGCGGCGCGGGCGGTGTCGAGCAGCCGGGAGGCCACGCCGCGGCCCCGGGCGCCGGGCGTGACGAACAGGCGGCTGACCTCCTGGTCCCGGGTGAGCGCCAGGTGCCCGAGCACCGCGCCCGCCTCGACCGCGATCCAGGCCGTGGTCATGCCGTCCGGGGTCAGCCAGGCGCCCGGATCGGCCGGCCAGTGCACGGGGTAGCGGTCGGCGGCCTGGACCTCGGCCAAGGCCTCGACGCAGGCGGCCAGGTCGGCCGCGGTTCTGGTGCGGATGTCCACGACGAGCAAGCGTAGGAGGTGGGCCGGGCGGCGCCGGCGGCCCACCCTTCCTCCCGGCTACTTGCGACCGTCGTGGCGGCGCTCGTCGCGCTCCTGCCTCTTGGGGGCGACGACGGTGAAGGAGGCCGTGGCGGTCTTGTCGCCCACCTTGACCCTGACGGTCCTGCTGCCGGCCCGCGCCTTCGACGGCACGGTCAGCTCCTTGGTGGCGCGCCCGCCCGAAAGGGAGACCCGATAGCTCTTGCCCTCGGGGCTGATGACGACGGCGGTGCCGGAGGAGAGGCCCTTGGCGGCGATCGTCACCTCGTAGGAGGAGCCGGCGCGGACCCGGCTCGGGTCGACGGACACCTTGAGGGAGATCGCCTTGCGCCTCGCGTCCTTGTGCCGGTCGTCCTTGCGCACCTGCTTGGCCGGGGCCGTGTGCGGGGCCTTGGCGGTGGGAGCGGGCTGCGGCCGGGCGCCGTCCGCGAGGGCGGAGCCGGTGAAGGGCAGGGCGAGGAGGGCAGCACTGGCGATGGTCACGGTGAAGGGCTTGGCGAAGCGCACTGGTATTGCATCCAATCCTGGACTGACCTGGCCGAACCTGTTGTGTTCAGCCCCGAAGGTCATCCACGTCCAGCACTCTGCCGAGCGAACCTGAGAAAGCCCTGTCACGCTCTTATGAGTTGGATAAGCGCAGGTAGGGGCCTCGACCTGGGGAGAGTGATGTGCAACACATAACTTCTCTTAGCTAATTCTCAGCCTTTCTCCGGATTTGTTCTCAGGATGCGCACCCGCCTCACGAAAGGCGCGGAGAAAGATGATCTCTCGAAGATCACGAGAAGATCACGGCCGCCTGTGTGCCCGATAAATCCGGACAAAGGGGACATAAAGGCACGGTCAAGAGGGATACGTTCCTGCCTCATAGACGCACCGAACGCTCAGCGCGTTCCCGCGACGAACAAGGAGCATTCCCTTGAAGATCAAGCACACCCTCGTTCCCCTCGGTGGCGGGCTGGCCGCCGCCGCCCTGCTCGGCGCCTCCCTGGCCGGCACCGCGCAGGCGCAGGCCGACCCGCACTGGAAGTCGTCCGAGAGCGTCAGCGCCGCGAACGCCAAGGCGATCGCCCAGTTCTGGCTCGAGAACAACGGCGCCGCGCTGCAGGCCGCCACCTACGTCGAGGAGGACACCACCAAGGTCGACAAGCTCACGTCGACCGGCACCGCCACCGCCGACACGAAGGCGGGCTCGGTGGCGCCGACCGGCACCACCACGTCCACCTCCAAGTCCAAGAACGTGAACCTGCCGAAGAGCATCGGCAAGGTCTTCTTCGTCGGCCAGGACGGCGAGAAGCACTGGTGCTCGGCCACCTCCATCCAGGGCAAGTACGCCAACCTGGTGGCCACGGCCGGCCACTGCGTGTACGACACCGCCAACGACGAGCAGCTCCTGGACAACTGGGTCTTCGTGCCCGGCTACTACCAGGGCAAGGCCCCGTGGGGCATCTACGTCGGCAAGCAGGCGTTCGTGCACTACGACTACAGCGTCTACGAGGACTACGACCGCGACTACGGGTTCGTCTCCGTCTACAACGGCGTGACGATCTCAAAGTCGACCGACACCGACTCCAGGCGGCACCGCGGCTCGATCGAGGTCGAGGACGCGGGCCGGCTGGGCGACAACGTGGGCGGCCAGGGCATCTCCTGGAACCAGCCGCTCAAGAAGGCGCACTACGTCTTCGGCTACCCGCAGGCCGCGCACCCCGACGGCAACAAGCCGTTCACGGGTGTCACGCCGAAGTGGTGCTACGGCACGACCACGGCCAAGACCGTGGGCTCGGCCGCCAAGAAGATCGAGGAGCACGTCGGCCTGAAGTGCTCCATGACCGCCGGCGCGGACGGCGGCCCGTGGCTGCTCAAGTACAGCAGCGCCAAGCGGACCGGCTACCTCAACGGCGTGACCAGCAGCTTCTACGACCAGGACGAGAACGACCGGGTGGACTACATCAGCTCGCCGTACTTCGACGGCGAGACCTACAGCGTCTACTCCGCCGCCGCCGCGGTCTGGTCCGGGAAGCTCGTCTGACGGAAGGGGGGTGGGCTCCGGGTAGCTCTCACTGCGTTTCGAAGGGATAGGAAGGGCCCGGCCGCGTGCCGGGTCCTTCCGCAGCTCACAGACTTTTCACAGGCCGCCCTTCATCAAACCCTCATCCAGGCAGGCCATCGTCACGATATGCACACGACCAGCGCGAACTTCCAGTCCGAGCCCGTGCGCCGAGCCGACGGCAGCTCGATCAACATCCTCGTCGTGGACGACGAGCCGTCCCTGACGGAGCTCCTGTCCATGGTCATGCGCCAGGAGTCCTGGGACGTCCGCTGCGCGTACAACGGCGGCGAGGCCATCAGGGCGGCCCGCGGCTTCCGGCCCGACGCGATCGTGCTGGACATCATGCTGCCCGACATGGACGGGATCGAGCTCCTGCCCCGCCTGCGCGCCGTGCTGCCGGGCGTGCCCGTCCTGTTCCTGACCGCCAAGGACTCGGTGCAGGACCGGCTGATCGGCCTGCGCGCCGGCGCCGACGACTACGTCACCAAGCCGTTCAGCCTGGAGGAGGTCGTCATCAGGCTGCGCGGCCTGCTGCGCCGCTCGGGCGCGGCGCAGCCGCGGCCCGACGCCGGGCTGGTGGTCGGCGACCTCACACTGGATCAGGAGACCCACGAGGTACGGCGGGCGGGCAAGGAGATCCGGCTCACGCCGACCGAGTTCGAGCTGCTGCGCTTCCTCATGCACAACCCGGGACGGGTGCTGAGCAAGGCGCAGATCCTCGACCGGGTGTGGGCCTACGACTTCGGCGGCCAGAGCAACGTGGTCGAGCTGTACATCTCCTACCTGCGGCGTAAGATCGACGCCCAGCGCAAGCCGATGATCCACACCGTGCGCGGGGTGGGGTACACGCTCCGACCGGCCGGATGACGAGCCGGCTCACGATGTCGCTGGAGACCAAGCTGGTGGTCTCCTCCATCGCGCTGCTGGCCGTCGTCTCGGCCGTGATCGCCACCGCGACGACCCTGTTCTTCAACGACTTCCTCACCGACCGGCTCGACCTCCAGGTGCACTCCGCGGCCTACCGCTCCACCCGTTCGGCGGGACCGAGCAACCCGCCGCCCGAGGCCAGGGAGGTGTCGTTCCTGCTGACTCCCGGGCAGGCGATGGAGACGTTCGGCGCGCGGGTGCGGCAGGGCGTGATCCAGCGGGCCGCCGTGCTCACGGACCCGGGCACCGTACGAGACGTGCCGGCGCCGCCCGCCGTGGCCGGCGTGACCGGCGAGCCCACGACCGTCAGCCTGGGGCCGCTGGGCGACTACCGCATGGTCGCGGCGCTGACCAGGACCGGGGACACGCTGGTCGTCGGGCTGCCGCTGACCGGCATGCGGACCACGCTGACCAGGCTCGTCGTGGTGGAGGCCGCGGTGACGCTGGCGGGGGTGGCGCTGATGGCGATCGCGTGCCCGCTGCTCGTCCGCCGTGCCGTACGGCCGCTCGGCCGGCTCGCCGCCACCGCCACCCGCGTCTCGGAGCTGCCGCTGGCCACCGGCGACGCCGTCCTGCTGGCCCGCGTGCCCAAGGTGGACACCGACCCGCGGACCGAGGTCGGGCAGGTCGGCGGCGCGCTGAACCGGATGCTCGGGCACGTGGAGACGGCGTTCGCGGTGCGGCGCGAGAGCGAGACGCGGCTGCGGCAGTTCATCGCGGACGCCAGCCACGAGCTGCGCACCCCGCTGGCCTCGATCGTCGGCTACGCGGAGCTGACCGAGCGCGGCGGCGAGCCGCGCGGCCCGCAGACGGCGCACGCGCTGAACCGCATCCGCTCCGAGGCGGGCCGGATGACCACGCTGGTGGAGGACCTGCTGCTGCTGGCCAGGCTGGACGCGGGCCGTCCGCTGGACCGGCTGGCGCTGGACCTGTCACCGATCGTGGTGAACGCGATCAGCGACGCCTACGCCGCCGCGCCGCGCCACCGCTGGCTGGTGAGCCTGCCCGACCAGCCTGCCCTGGTCGTCGGCGACGCCGACCGGCTGCACCAGGTCGTGACGAACCTGCTGGCCAACGCCCGCACCCACACCCCGCCCGGCACCACCGTGACCACGACCGTGCTGCTGGCCCCCGGCCAGGTGAGCGTCCAGGTGGCCGACGACGGGCCCGGCATCCCGGCGCACGTGCTGCCGCACGTGTTCGGCAGGTTCGCGCGGGGTGACGGGTCGCGCTCCCGGGTGGCCGGGGGCAGCGGGCTCGGCCTGGCCATCGTGTCGGCGGTGGCGGCGGCGCACGGCGGCCGGGTCGAGGTGACCAGCGAGCCGGGGAACACGGTGTTCACGCTGCACCTGCCCGCCTCACGCGAGCAGGTCCCGCCTGGCGAAGGCGGCGCCGCCCGCGGCCACGAGGGCGGCGGCGACCAGGGCGAACCCGGCAGGAGCCAACGGGCCGGGTGAGAGCGAGGGGTGGCCGTACCCGAACGGGGTGAGCAGGAACGCGGTCGTGCCGATCGTCCTGGTCTCCCACATGGCGACGCAGCCGGCCGAAGCCACGACCACCGCCCAGGCCACGGGGACGGCGGCGCGGGGGCGCAACCCGTACACGGCGATCGCGACACCCGCGACGGCCCAGGCGGCGGGCAGGAAGAGCAGGGTCGTCCCGAGCTGGGCGAGCACCGCACCGGGCAGATCCCCACCGAGCCCGCCACCCGCAGCCGCGCCTGTGCCCGCGCCGGCGCCGAGTCCATGGCTCGCGCCCGTGCCCGCGCCCGTGCCCGTGCCCGCGCCCGCGCGGAGTGCGTGGCCCGTGCCCGTGCCCGCGCCGACGGCCAGCAGCATGACGGCGGGCGCGGCCAGGCCGAGCACGAGGTGCCCGGACAGCCAGCGCGTCCGGCCGGTGGCGGTGGCCAGCAGCGCCGACGCCCTGCCACGGCTCTCCTCGCGCAGCGGCCGCAGCGCCCCCGCCACGGCCAGGCACGCGATCACCAGGCAGAACACGTACGTGAAGACCTCCAGCAGGGTCTCCCCCGTGAGCGTGCCGACCTCGAACGAGGCCGACACCCACCCCACCCCCACCGAGACCACCCCCAGCGCGACCGTCCAGGAGACCGTCTGCCCCCCGTACAGCCGCCACGCCAGCCCCATCGTGCCGCCCGGCGCGCGCCGCACGGGTGCCGGACGCTCCGGCAGCAGGCCGGTGCCCAGGTCGCGGCGGGTGGCGACGGCGTACGCGGCCAGGGTGAGCACCACCGTGATCACCACGGGAAGCAGGAGCACCCACCACCGCTCGTCCCCGTAGGCGCGCGCGACCCGCGGCCACCCCGCCGGCAGGTACGCCACCACGTCCTCCGGCAGCACCACGCCGGGAGCCAGCCCCACCACCAGGGCGCCCACGCCGCAGGCCCGCGCGAGCGGCGCGCTCTGGCACAGCTGCGCCGCCAGCAGCCCGCAGGCGGCGAACACGGTCGTACCCGCCCCGCTCACCAGACCGAACAGCAGGGACCCGCCGATCGGGTAGCCGAACCCGAGGCCCAGCACGGCGATCTGCAGGGCGGCGACGGCGAGGTTGACGGCGGCGATCACGGCCACGACGGCGGTGATCGCGGCGTGCCTGCCGACCGCGCCCGCGGCGACGAGCTCCCGGCGGCCCGCGTCCTCCTCGGCGCGGGTGTGCCTGATGGCGAACAACAGCCCGGCGAGCCCGCCGATGAGCAGGCTCTGCACGCTCGACCGCCAGGCGACCACGGCATCGATGGAGGTGCCGTGGACGTTCCCGAGCAGCACCATCGTGATCGGGTTGGCGTTCGCCGCCTCGATGAAGGCCAGCCTGTGGGCTTCGGTGGGCAGCAGGGCGGCCAGGGAGTAGGCGTTGAACGCCGGCACCCCGGCGGCCACCGCGATCCACGCGGCGATCAGCAGCCGGTCGCGGCGCAGGACGAGGCGGGCGATCAGCGTCATGGGGCGACCGGCTCGCGGTAGTGTCGCAGGAACAGCTCCTCCAGCGTGGCCGGCCGCGCCGTGAGGTCGAGCAGCCCGTACGCGGCCAGCCGGGTGAGCACCTCGCCGGCCCGCCCGCTGTCCACCCGGAAACTCACCTCGGTGTCGTGCACCTCCAGCCCGTGCACGCCCTCCAGGCCCTTCAGCGGCCGTTCGAGGCGCGCGGTGATCGAGGTCCACGTCAGGTGCCGCAGCTCGGCCAGGGTGCCCGTCTCGACGACGCGGCCCTGCCGTACGATGCTCACCCGGTCGCACAGGGCCTCCACCTCGGCCAGCACGTGGCTGGACAGCAGGATCGCGGTACCCTCCGCGCGCCGCTCGGCCACGCAGCGGCGGAACTCGTCCTCCATCAGCGGGTCGAGGCCGGAGGTGGGCTCGTCCAGCAGGAGCAGCTCGGCCCTGGCCGCCAGCGCGGCGATCAGCGCCACCTTCTGCCGGTTGCCCTTGGAGTAGGTGCGGGCCTTCTTGCCCGGGTCCAGCGTGAACCGCTCGATCAGCTCGGCGCGGCGCCGCTCGTCCACGTCGCCGTGCAGCCGTCCGAGCAGGTCGATGGTCTCGCCGCCGGTCAGCTCGTCCCACAGCGTGACGTCGCCGGGGACGTAGGCCAGGCGGCGGTGCAGGCGGACGGCGTCGTGCCAGGGATGCCCGCCCAGCAGCCGTACCTCGCCCGCGTCGGCCCGCAGCAGGCCCAGCAGGACCCGCAGCGTGGTCGTCTTCCCCGCGCCGTTGGGGCCGAGGAAGCCGTGGATCTCGCCGGCTCCCACCCGCAGGTCGAGCCCGTCCAGTGCCCGGGTCCGGCCGTACGACTTGACGAGGCCGGACACCGAGATGACCGCGTCCATGGCTCGCAGGCTACGCCGGAACTTGCAGTCCTGTAAATATACAGTCGATGCAATATCATCTCTCGCATGGCGTCGTTGCGGGAGCGGAAGAAGCAGCAGACCAGGCAGGCACTCATGGACGCGGCCGGGCGGCTGTTCGACGAGCAGGGCTACGAGGCCACGACCGTCGACCAGATCGCGGCGGCGGCCGGGGTGTCCCCGCGCACGTTCTTCAGCTACTTCAGGCACAAGGCGGACCTGCTCCACACCAACCTCTACGAGCGGCTGGACGCCGGCGTAGCGGCGATCCTCGCCGGGCGGCCAGGGGAGAGCCCGGCCGAGCTGCTGGCCAGGGCCTTCGACGAGATGCTGGCCGAGAGCTGGACGATGGGGCTGACGCCGGGGCTGGTCGGCGACGCGGTCAAGCTGCCGATCTTCTCGCCCCGGGCGTCGATCGACCGCGCCGACACGCGGATGGAGCGGCTCGCCGCCGCGCTCGTCACGTCCTGCGGGATCTCGCGGATGACCGCGTACGCGATGGTGGGCGCCGCGATCGGCGCCGTGAGCGGGACGGCGGCCGTCTCGATGAGCGAGGACAGACCCGACGAGGAGACGCTCGCGCTGACATCCCGGGCCTGCCGCCAGGCCCTGGCGGGCTTCACCGCCTGAGGCGGGCGCTCACCCGTCTCGCCAGCCGACGCCCTGATTCCGCTAGATCCGATCTAGCGGCCCGTCTAGCGCCTCCTTCACGAAGGGGGTGTCACCATGACGGACGAACCGCTGCGTGTCACGGTCATCATCGGCAGCACCCGGGTGGGCCGCGTCTGCGACACGGTCGGCGCCTGGTTCGCCGAGCGGGCCGGGCGGCGCGACGACCTCGCCGTCGAGGTGCTCGACCTGGCCGCGTACACCTTCCCGGCCTGCTACCCCGAGGAGGCCACGCCGCAGATGCGGCGGTTCACGGAGACCGTCTCCGGCGCGGACG
Source organism: Nonomuraea gerenzanensis (assembly GCF_020215645.1). Taxonomy (NCBI): domain Bacteria; kingdom Bacillati; phylum Actinomycetota; class Actinomycetes; order Streptosporangiales; family Streptosporangiaceae; genus Nonomuraea; species Nonomuraea gerenzanensis. The sequence goes on from NZ_CP084058.1 coordinate 11,580,121, forward strand.
CCTTCGTCGTGGTGACCCCCGAGTACAACCGCAGCTTCCCCGCCTCGCTCAAGCAGGCGATCGACTTCGCCTATGACGAGTGGCAGGCCAAACCGGTCGGCATCGTCGCCTACGGCTCCGGCTCGTGCGGCCACTACGCCGTCGAGCAGCTCCGCACGGTCTTCACCGCCCTGCACGCCGTGACCATGCGTGACTGGGTGGCGCTCGACCTGCTGGGCAGCGGCGTGGACGAGAGCTGCCGCCCCCTCGACACCGACGACCGCCTGCGCGCCGTCGCGGCCATGCTCGACCAGCTCGCCTGGTGGGGCCGCGCGCTGCGCGAGGGCCGGCGTACCCAGCCTTACGTCTCGTGAAGTGAAGGGATCACTCATGCCAGAACTGGCCATCCAGACCTCCGGCCTGGTCAAGGTCTTCGGCGACACGCGTGCCGTGGACGGCCTCGACCTGTCCGTGCCGGCCGGCGCCGTCTACGGGGTGCTCGGGCCCAACGGCGCGGGCAAGACGACCGCCGTACGGATGCTGGCCACGCTGCTGCGGCCCGACGGCGGGCAGGCGACCGTGTTCGGGCACGACGTGGTGCGCGAGGCCGACGCCGTCCGCTCCCGGGTCAGCCTGACCGGCCAGTACGCCTCCGTGGACGAGGAGATGACCGGCTCCGAGAACCTGATCCTGCTGGCCCGCCTCCTCGGCCACCGCAAGCCGGCCGCGCGCGAGCGGGCGGCGGAGCTGCTGGAGGCGTTCGGGCTGACGGAGGCGGCGGGACGGCAGGTCAAGACGTACTCGGGCGGCATGCGGCGGCGCATCGACATCGCGGCCAGCATCCTCAACACCCCCGACCTGCTCTTCCTGGACGAGCCCACCACCGGCCTGGACCCGCGCAGCCGCAACCAGGTCTGGGACATCGTCCGCATCGTCGTCGCCCACGGCACCACCGTCCTGCTCACCACCCAGTACCTGGAGGAGGCCGACCGGCTCGCGCAGCGCATCGCCGTCATCGACCACGGCCGGGTCATCGCCGAGGGCACGCCGGGCGAGCTGAAGTCGTCGGTCGGCTCCGGCTCGATCCACGTCCGCCTGCGCGACGCCGCCACCCGCCCGGAAGCGGAACGCCTGCTCATCCAGGAGCTCGACACCCCCGTCTACCTGGAGGCGGACCCCGTGGCGCTCACCGCCCGCATCGCCGGCACCGGCGACGACGAGGCCGCGCAGGCCGCCCGCGCCCTCGGCCGCCTGGCCGCCGCCGGCATCGTCGTCGACGACTTCTCCCTCGGCCAGCCCAGCCTGGACGAGGTCTTCCTCGCCCTCACCGACCACCCCGCCACCACCGCCGAGGAGGCAGCGTGACCACCACGACCGACACCGCCTACGCCCCCGCCACCGAGGCCCTGGCCACGGTCCTGGCACCCACGACCCGGCCGCCGCGGCCGAGCGCCTGGTCGGCGTCGATGACGTTCGGCTGGCGGGCCATGCTGAAGATCAAGCACGTGCCCGAGCAGCTCTTCGACGTGACCGCGTTCCCGATCATGATGACGCTGATGTTCACGTACCTCTTCGGCGGCGCCCTGGCCGGCTCCCCCACCGAGTACCTGCAGTTCCTGCTGCCCGGCATCATGGTGACGAGCGTCGTGATGATCACCATGTACACCGGCATCGAGGTCAACAAGGACATCGAGAAGGGCGTCTTCGACCGCTTCCGCACCCTGCCCATCTGGCGCCCGTCCACCATGGTCGGCTACCTGCTGGGCGACGTCCTGCGCTACTTCATGGCCTCCACGGTCATCCTGCTGATCGGCCTGCTGCTGGGCTTCCGCCCCGGGGGCGGGTTCGCCGGGGTGGTGCTGGGGATCGCGCTGCTGCTGGTGTTCTCGTTCGCGTTCTCGTGGGTGTGGACGATGTTCGGGCTGCTGATGCGCAACGAGAAGTCGGTGATGGGCGTCAGCATGCTGGTGATGATGCCGCTGACCTTCCTGAGCAACGTCTACGTGGACCCCGCCACCATGCCGGGCTGGCTCCAGGTCTTCGTCAACGCCAGCCCGATCTCCCACCTGGTCAGCTCGGTGCGGTCGCTGATGGGCGGGGCGCCGGACATGGGGGAGATCATGTGGGTGCTGGTGTCGTCGGCGGTGCTGGTGGTGGTCTTCGGGACGCTGACGATGCGGCTGTACAACCGGAAGTAGCGTGAAGGCCGGAGCGGCACCCGAGCTGCTTCTGGTTCAACTCCTACCGGGCGCGAAGCAGGCATCCGTTGCCCTTGGCGCCCGGTCCGGCGATATGGGGATGGAGTGCGATAAGCCACCCGCGCACTCCAGCGCGCCGAAGGAATGACAGAAAAGGCTGTCATGGCAGCACAGTGACATCGGCTCCACGCTGAGTTATGCATGAGATCGGAGTGGTCTTGTAACGGTCCAGACTGCGCCGGGCCGACCGGCGCGCGAGGGAGTCACGCCGTGACACAGCAATCTCTCTTCGCACCAGACCCCGATGCCGCATCTCATAAACCACGAGGAAACCGTCCGGAAAAGCTCCGATGAGTTGATCTCCTCGGCGTACGCAGCAATGGCCTGCGCAAGCGCAGCTCCGCCGATCCCGAATCCTGCTCTGTTCCATTTCGGATTACCAAGTTGCGGCGCGTGCACGTAGCCGATGCCATGCTCGCACAGCGCCTCTGACAGGCGTCTCCTGCTGAAGCCCGGCTTACGCGAGATCGGATTGAGCCGGACGTCCACAAGGGACACCAGCCCCATCTCAACTGCATCGCGAACAAAATCATCAAGGTCACGCCCCTCGTACCCGAGGCCGACGACTCCGCTCCGATCAACTCCGTTCACGGTCCGAGCCTTTCACATCTACGGTTCAGTCCGCTCACAGACCCGTGCCGGCGAAAGAACAGAACGAACACCGCGCCTTTCTGCGCCGGAACACCACAGTCGGGCCGCTGTAACCATCACGCCCGTTATCTTGAGGCGATCGGCTGTCCGGCCGGGCAGCCGACACGGCTCCCAAGGATCACCGATGAACGATGACATCACGACCGAGCAGATCGCGACCATCACCACGTTCGTCGACATCGACGCTCCTCCACCCGACGACCACCCCACGGCGCTCGCCCTCTTCGGCAGCAACCGGACCCGGCCTGCCGAGATCGCGGCGGAGCGCTACCACCGTGGCCTGACACCGCTGATCATCTGCATGGGCGGCATCAACCGCCACAACGGCATCAACGAGGCGCGCACCTGGCACCGCTTGCTCCTCGATCGCGGTGTCCCCGACGGTGCGATCCGCTGCGAGGACCGATCCGCCAACACCTGGCAGAACGTCGAGTACGCGGAGCCGTTCCTGCGTGAGGCGTTGAACGCCGGCCTGGTCGTCACGGCGGTCTGCAAGTGGTACCACCGCCGTGCCGTCCACATCCTCAAGACGCTCGTCCCGACCGTCGGCGCCTTCCACGTCATCACCTGGGAGCCGACACTCTCGGGAAGGTCGATCACCCGCGCGGGCTGGCCCCTCATCCCCGAAGGCAGGCGCCGTGTGCTGCGCGAATGGGAAGAGGTCTCCCGACGCGTCGCCGAGGGCGGTCTCGCGGATGTCCGTCTCTTCCAAGGAGCCTGGCACTGAGGAACACCGTCCGTTAGCATCTGATGACCCATGGTGCTGGACGGAGGTCGGATGCGCAGGCACGTACGCGACCTCGGCCTGGAGATCGGCCTGATCGGCGGCCTCAGCGCCCTCTTCACCGTGGGGACGGGCATCTTCCTCAACTTCGCCACCGACGGCGAGCCCCAGTTCAACCCGGCCCACCTCCCGCCCGCCCTGCTCTTCTCCTGCCTGGCCTGCGCCGTGCCGCCGGTGCGCGACTACCTGGCGGCCCGCCGGGCCGACCGGGCGGCGACGACCGCCGAGCCGTCCACCGCCGGCGACCTGGAGGCGTACAAGCGGCTGTTGAAGGCCCTGCGTGAAGAGGCGGGCTCGCCGCGCTTCGCCGAGCTGGAGCGGCGGGCCGGCGAGCTCGGGCTCGGGGCGGGGCGGGCCGAGTGGGAGCTGGTCACGCAGAAGGAGAAGGGCACGCGCTGGCTGCAGGACCCCGAGCGGGCCGAGCCGATCATCCTGGGCTTTCTCGCCGTGCACGACGTGCCCGCCGCCGCCACCGGGCCGTGGCTGGAGGCCTACCGGAGGCTGGTGCAGCCGCCGCCCGTGCCGAACCGCCGGCTCAAGCTCGCCGCCTTCGTGACGGTGCTGGTCGTGGCCGCGACCGGGGCTTTCATGGGGTACGTGGCGTACGCGGAGAGCCGCATCCTGGAGTCGCTGTATCGCCCGAACATGGCCGTGCTCTCCCAGCACTCACCCGGCCGGTATCTGGCCGTGATCAGCTCGGAGTCCGCGCCCCCGCGTGCCAGGCTCGGCCCGTCGATCATCAGCAGGAGCCCCGAGGCGCTCTACCGGTGGGACCTGTCGCCGGACAAGCACGACGGCTCCTACCACTACGCGATCCGCAACCGCCACACCCGGCGCTGCCTCACCCCCGAGGCCCGCGACCTCGCCGAGGGCGGCTACATCACCGACGCGGTCTGCGACGGCTCCGTGGCGCAGCTCTGGCGGCTGACCGGCGACGGCGCCATCGCGCAGAGCGGCATGTGCGTCGAACCGAACCTGGGCTCCCCCGACGCGGGCACCCCGCTGGTGCTGCGGACGTGCACCCCCGGCAAGAGCGCGCAGCGCTGGCTGGTCACCGGCCGCATGCCCGCCGGGCTCGGCAGCTCGGTGGCCAGCTCGCAGAACGGCGTCTGCCTGGACGCCGCGGCCGGCATGGCTGACCTGGTCACCTGGGAGTGCCATGGCCGGGCCAACCAGTCCTTCACCTACCGGCGCGACGCGCGGGGCGGCTACGAGATGAAGATCATGAACACCTGTCTCGGGGTCTCACCCGGCCGGGAGCGGCGGCGTCCGGTGCGCGAGACCTGCTCCGGCCGTCCCGGACAGCTCTGGCGCTTCACCTACCGCTCACCGAAGAACGACTGGCTGTACTGGGAGGTCAGGCACGTCGCCAGCGACCTGTGCCTGCAACTGGAGCCCGACTTCCGGACGTTGTCCATGGGCGCCTGCGTCCGGTCGAACGTCCAGCAGTGGCGCACCCCCGAGTGGCTGCGACCGCCGGACACTCCCGCCCACCCGGCCGCGAGCCTGCGCCATCCGCGCTGAGTGGCGTCAGTACACGTACGCCCACAGGTCGTAGGTGTAGTAGCCCGGGTAGGTCTGCGGGTAGTGGGTGCTGCACCACCAGGTCTGCCAGCGCCCGGTCTGCACGCCCGACTGGCCGAAGGAGACGCAGACGTCATAGGGCAGGTTGCTGTAGACCATCGTGAGCTCCGACGCGGCGTGCGCCGGGGTGGTCGTGGCCAGGGCGGGTGCCAGGGCGGTGACCGCGAGCAGGGCCAGGGCGGTGATTCTGCGACGCACCAGTTCTCCCCTCATGAAGGGCCGGATGGCGTGGGTTGCGATCACCGTGCATTGGACGTCGGAGGTCAACCCCGCTGCAAGATCGACCTTGTCGAGGCTCCGGCGACCAGCACGGACGCGGCGGACACGGTGAAAGGTTCATCGCGCGGCGGGACCGCGCGGACTGTCAAGGCCCGGATGGTTCGTCGCGCGGCCCGTCGAGGCGCTTCAGAGCTGCCAGCCGATCTCCTCCTGGGGCAGGTAGCGGCAGGTGGAGCCGGTCGAGACGGACGCGCGCAGGTGGGCGGCCAGCTCGGGGTGGGTGTGGTCGAGCTTGCGGAGGGTGTCGCGGATGCGGGCCGTGACGGTCTTGCGGGCGCGCTCCGCCTCGTCGCCCAGCCGCCGCGTGCGCCCGCCCAGCCCCGCCGCGGTACGCAGCTCGGCCAGCAACGCGGCACGCTCCTCGTCGAGCTGGGCCGCCCGGCCGTCGTCGCCCAGCCCGGCGGCACGGTCGATCTCCTCGTCCAGCCAGGCCAGGCGGCGGCGGTACTGAGCCCTGGCCTCGTCGTCGAGCACCTCGTCGCCGCCCATGCGGCGGGCCGCGACCACCACCTCGCCGCCCTCGGGGTCGAGCAGCAGCACGGCCGGCACGTCGTCGCCCGGGCGGCTCAGCAGGGTGTGCAGGTCGCGCAGGCCCTTGGCGTCGGGCAGGTGCACGAGGCGGCCGGCGAAGGACAGCGACCAGACCGCGCCGTCACGCCGGAACAGCCCGGCGGCACCGCGCCGCGACCTGAGGGCCTCGGGCTCGCCTCGGCCGGGACCGCTCCCACCCCACTTCTCCCCGGGCTCCGCGGCTTCCGCAGGGTGGTACTCCAGCACCTGCCGCATCCCCAGCTCCTCCGCCTCCCGCACCACCCCCGCGAACAGGGCCCGCGCGGCCTCCGCGTCACCGGCTCCGGCCCGGGAGTGCAGCGCCTCGGCCAGGTGGGCGCGGGCGAGCACGGACCACGGCCGCGCCCGCATGGCCTCGGCGGCCCGATGGGCGGCGGTCAACTCCTCGACGGCCTCCGGCCAGCGCTCCAGCACGGCGTCCACGCGCCCGAGCCACAGATCGTACGGACCGCTGATGTCCCAGCCGAACAGCGACACCATCCACTGCCCCCGATGCGGCGCCAGCAGGGCCCGCACCCGGGCGCACAGCTCGGGATCCTGCGTGACCACGGCCAGCTCCGCCATCAGCCGCAGCCAGATCGGCTGGAACACGCGGTCGGCCGGCTCCTCGGCGTCGAGCCGGCGCAGCGCGGCGTCGAGGTCGCCCGACTGCAGCGCCGTCAGGGCCTCCAGCAGCGGCACGCACGGATGGGTCGACCCTCTGAGCTCGCGCAGCATCCGCTCCTGCCCGTCGGTGTCGCCGCGCAACGCCGACATCGACCACTGGTGGTGCTTGAGCATGAAGATGAAGTGCTCGTGCTTGGCGTCCGGGTGGATGGACTCCAGCAACGACTCGGCCTCGGCGAAGCGGCCTTCGAGGCCGGCGATGATGCTCGCGTCGATGTCGGTGGACATCACGTGGTGCGGGCGCTCGCTGCCGCGGCCCCTGGCGGCGTAGGCGTGGAACTCGTCGAGATAGCGCGGATCGCCCTGCTCGATCATGGCCACCCAGCGCAGGGCGCTGGAGAAGTGCTCGAGGTCGGGGTCGGAGGTGCGGCGGGCCACGGCGATCAGCTCGCCCGTCAGCGCCACCCGCTCCGCCGCCGTGCCAGGCCCCCAGATGATGTCGTGGTGCGCCCACAGGCTGAACGCCAGCGCGTCGTCGTCGCCGCCCTGCCTGGCCCGCGCGGCCAGGTGCAGGGCCAGCGCCATCGCGAGCCCGTCGTCGGGCACCGTGGGCCCGCCGACCAGCCTGCGGTGGGCGGCTCTGAGCAGGTCGAGTGACTGGCCGGGGCCGTAGTGGCTGTGGTGGACCAGCGCGACGCGGGCGGGCAGCTCGGGGTCGTCGGTGTCGCGGGCGATCCGCGCGGCCTCCTCGAACAGCCGCTTGACCTCCTCGTGCGCGCCGTCGTGGTGCAGCTGCCTGCCCAGGTCGAGCGCGATCAGGCCGCGCCGGCGCGCGCTGACGGCGGCGCTGCGCTCGTACGCCCTGCGCAGGTGGGCGAGCTGCTCCTCCGTCGCGATCCGCCCCCTGGCCTCGCGGGCGGCGTCGAGCAGCAGATCGACGGCCAGGTCGGGGTCGATCCGGTCGCCGGCGAGGTAGGCGTGCCTGGCCAGGTCGCTGGGCGGCAGCCGCCCGGCCAGCGCGGGCGAGCCCGCCACGGCGGCGACCACGGCGGCGTGGCGGTCGCGTGGGTCGTCGAGCGAGTCGTACAGCGTCTCGCGCACCAGGTCGTGGGCGAACGCGAACACGCCGCCGCCCCTGGTCACCACGAGCCTGGCCACCACGGCCAGCTCCAGCAGCCGATCGACGTGCGCGACCGGGGCCGCGATGGCGGCGGCGAGCACCTGGCGGTGGAACTCCCGCCCCAGCACCGCCGCGGCGGGCAGCAGCTCGGCCACCGGGCGCGGCAGCAGCGACAGCCGCCGCAGCAGCGCGTCGCGCACGCCGGGCGCGACCGCGCTGGCCGAGCCGCCGCTGCGCCACAGCCGGGAGGTCTGCTCGACGAAGAACGGGTTGCCGCCCGTGCGCAGGTGGACCTCCGCCACCAGCTCGGGTGGCGGATCGTGGCCGGCGGTGCGGGCCATGAGCGCGGCGACGCCCGCCCGGTCGAGCCCGGTCAGCGTGATCGTGGTCGCCTTGGCCACGAGCGGCGACAGCAGGTCGCGCAGCGGATGATCGACCGGCTCCACCTCGGTGTCGCGGTAGGTGCCGATCAGCAGCAGCCGCTCGAACCACGTCTGCCGCGCAGCGAACTCCAGCAGCCGCAGCGAGGCCGGGTCGGCGGCGTGCAGGTCGTCGATGACGACGAGGACCGGCCGTCGCTGGGAGATCGCGACCAGCGCGGAGGAGACCGCGTCGTAGAGCTGGAAGGCGTCGGACGGGCGCTCGCCTGCCGCGTCGAAGAAGGCGTCGGCGGGCCGCTCGCCGGCCGCGCGCGCCTCGCCCAGCAGCGCCGCCAGGCCGCCGCCCGCCGCCTCCTCGGCCGCCGCCCACTCCTCAGGCTCGGCCGAGCGCCGCAGCGCCCTGACGACCTGCACCCATGGCCAGTAGCCAGGGGCGCCGCCCGCGTCCCAGCACGCGCCGCCCACCACCAGTGCGCCGCACCGCCTGGCCTCGCCGGCCGCGCTGGTGACCAGGGTGGTCTTGCCGATGCCCGCCTCGCCGGTGACCAGCACCAGGCCGCCGTGGCTGTCGATGAGCCTGGTGATCTCGGCACGCAGCAGCGCGGCGGGATGCTCCCTGCCGATCAGCTCGTGGGCCGCGACGTCGATAGGCATGACGTCTGCACGGTATCCGCCCGGGCCGACATTTTCCCAGCGCGATGAACCCCGCCCGCCTGCCCGCACCCTGGCCCTGGAGACTGGCCCGGGAGACTGGCCCGGGAGAGTCGTCAGCGTGGTTGGATGCGCAGCTTCCACTTCGTAGCCTGTTCGGCGGCGTACTGCCGGTCCACCTTGGCCGCCAGCCGCCCTGGGCGGCGTGCCGCCGGTCGCCCGCGCTGGCCGTCCTGTCGCGGGCGCTGGCCTCCCGGTCCAGCCCGCTGGCCTCCCGGTCGGCGGCGTCGGCGCGCCGGTCGTGCCCCTGGTCCTGCTCCGCCTTCAACCGGTCGGAGCGCAGCCCGGCCAGCTCCACGCGGATCGCGGCGCGGTCCATCCGGTTGCGCTCCCTGTCGGCGGCCGCCAGTGTCCTGGCCTCGGCCAGCAGCCGCCATTCCTCACGGACGGCGGGCGGCGCGTCGCGCATCGCGGCCTGGCGGCGGGCGGCGGCCTCGTCGCGCTCCTGGGCGGCGCTGTCCCTGCACTCCGCCGCCCACAGCAGGTCGTGCAGCCGGCGATCGCGCAGGTCCTCGGTCTCCCGCACCTGCTCCAGGTGCCGCCTGCGCAGGCGCGCCGCCTCGTCGCGAGCGTGGGCCAGCTCGTCGCGGCCGTGCGCGGTCCGGTCCCGGACCTCGGCGGCCCGGTCCCGTGCCCTGCCCGCGCTGTCTCTCCGCTCCGCGGCCAGGTCACGTGCGGCGGCATGAACCGCCTCAGGCTGGTCGAACTCCTGCGTATCAGGCTGCTCGTCCTTCTGAACGTCCTCGCCCGCCATCGCCGTCTCCACTGCTGACCGTTCCCTGCCTCCAGTGTGCCCCTAACCGGGCGGGAAAGGCCGACACTTCCCGGCCTGGCTACCAGGTCACCTCCAGCGAGCTGAGCCCGTACACCACGGAGGACGAGCGGAACCGCGGCTCCGTGTCGGCCACGCGCAGGTTCGGGAAGCGCTCGAGCAGGGCGGGGAAGGCGATCCGCAGCTCCATGCGGGCCAGCGGGGCGCCCAGGCAGTGGTGCACGCCGTGGCCGAAGGCGAGGTGGCCGGGCGCGCCGCGGCCCAGGTCCAGGGTGTCGGCGTCGGGCAGGAACGACGGGTCGCGGTTCGCGGCGGGCAGGGTGACGAGCACCAGGTCGCCCTCCTTGATCCGCTGGCCGCCCACCTCGGTGTCGGTGGTCGCGACCTTGGTGGTGCCCGAGTTGACGATGCTGAGCCAGCGCAGCAGCTCCTCCACCGCGGCGTCGATCCGCTCCGGCTCCTTCCTGAGCCGGTCGAGCTGCTCGGGGTGGCGCAGCAGGGCGAGCGTGCCGAGGGAGAGCATGTTGGAGGTGGTCTCGTGCCCGGCGAACAGCAGCAACCCGCCGATGCCGACCAGCTCGTCGGTGGACAGGTCGTCGCCGTGCTCGCGCACGAGCATGCCGAGCAGCTCCTCGCCCGGGTCGGCCTGGATGCGGGCGATCAGGGTCTCCATGTACGCGCGCTGCTCGAACTGGAGCATCATGCGCTGCTCGCCCGGCAGGCTCATGTCGAGCATCCTCGCCGTACGCTGCTGGAAGCCCTCCCTGTCCTCGTACGGGACCCCGAGCAGCTCGCAGATCACCAGCGACGGGATCGGCAGCGCGAACGACGGCACCAGGTCGGCGGGCGCTCCCGCGGCCTCCAGCGCGTCCAGGTGGTCCTCGACGATGCGGCGGATCCGGGGCTCCAGCCGGTTCATCCGGCGGATCGTGAACTCCGGCGTGAGCATCCTGCGCAGCCGCGTGTGCTCGGGCGGGTCGACGCCCAGCAGGTTGCCCGCGCGGACCTTGGCGAGCTGCTCCTCCGTCATGGGCGGGGCTCCGGGCAGCCGCGCGATGTTCGTCGGAGCGATCTTGAAGCGCTCGGCGTCGCCGAGCACCTCCCGTACGTCGGCGTGCCGCGTCACCAGCCAGGCCTCGGTGCCGAACGCCGTCGTGACCCGCTTGACCCGATCCTCGTCCCGTGCGGCCGCCAGCTCCGGTGCCGGGCCGAACTCCACCCGCCGCATGTGCAACGGCATCGTCGAGGTCTCGCTCATATGCAACCCCTGGGTGATCGTCAATTTTGGTAGCACGGTACTGAGCGGGACGGCCGTCGACTAGTTGCGATCTTCAATTGTTGTGAGGTCGTACCACGGCCATGACCGGCGGCGCGCACGGGCTTCCTTGACGCGGGCATGACGGCCCGAGGACTATACCTGCGGTCATCTGGACGAATAGGACATCCATGGATCTGGTAAGGCAAGTTCCCGAGTCCGTGCCCGTGCTGATCGCCGGAGGCGGGCCCGTCGGCCTGGCGACCGCCGTGGAGCTGGCCCACCACGGCGTGCGCTGCCTGGTGGTGGAGCCTCGGGAGACGGTGTCGTGGCTGCGGCCGCGCGCGAAGACCACCTCGGCCCGCTCGATGGAGCTGCTGCGCAGGTGGGGGTTGGCGGAGACGTTACGGTCGCGGGCTCCGCTGTCGGTGTCGTGGTCGGACGAGGCCGTGTTCGTCACGGGGCTGCTCGGACGCGAGATCACCCGCATCGGCGGCTGCTTCGGCCTCGACCTCGTCGGCTCCGACCTGGCGGCCGAGCCGGGCCAGCAGGTGCCGCAGCCGCTGGTGGAGGAGGTGCTGCGGGAGACGGTCGGCGACGCGCTGCTGACCGGCTGGCAGGTGGCCGGCCTCCAGGAGGACGCCGACGGGGTCACCGTGCGCATCACGTCCGGCGGCCAGGAGCGCGAGGTGCGCGCCCGGTACGTCGTCGGCTGCGACGGCCCGCGCAGCGTGACCAGGGCGGCCATCGGCTCGAAGTACGAGGGCCGCCAGGACGCCCGCCCCAACTTCAACATCGTCTTCCGCGCCCCCGGCCTGGCCGAGCGCATGCCGCACGGCCCCGCCGTGCATTATTGGGTGCTGAACCCGGCCCAGCCCGGCATGCTCGGCCGCCTCGACCTGAAGGACACCTGGTGGTGCATCGCCCAGGGGGTGCGGGCGGAGGACGCCGATCCCGTACGCCTGGTGCGCAACCTCGCGGGCGCCGACATCGAGGTGGAGATCCTGGCCACCGACCCGTGGACGGCGCGGATGCTGCTGGTGGACCGCTACGCCACCGACCGGGTCTTCCTGGCGGGCGACGCCGCGCACCAGAACCCGCCCTACGGAGGTCACGGGTTCAACACGGGCATAGGCGACGCGGTCAACCTCGGCTGGAAGCTGGCCGCCGTGCTGCACGGGTGGGCTCCTCCTGGCCTGCTGGCCACGTACGAGAGCGAGCGCCGCCCCATCGCCGCCGACACCATCGAGGCGGCCGCCTCCAACATGGCCACCCTCGCCCCCGAGCTGGCCGACCCGGCGCTGATGGGGGACGAGGCCGCCTTCGAGAAGGTGCGGCCCGCGGTGGCGGAGGCGGTGCTGCGCACCAAGGACAGCGAGTTCCACAGCCTGGACCTGGTGCTGGGGTACACCTACGCCGGGTCGGCCATCGTCTCCTCCGGGGCCGGGGAGCGGCTGCCTCATCGGTGGCTGGCTCCCGGTGAGTCCCTGTACGACCGGCTGGGGCCCGCGTTCAGCCTCGTGGGGGACCAGCAGTCGCCGGGGGCCGCCGTGGTGGTCGCGGAGGCGGCGGAGCTGGGGGTGCCGTTGCGGGTGGTCGAGCTGCCGGGCGAGCCGCTGGCGCTGGTCCGGCCCGATCAGCATGTCGCCTGGCGGGGTGGTGACCCGTCGGGGGCGTTGCGGATGGCGCTCGGGCACGGGCGCTGAGCGACGCCCGAGCACGTCGCCCTGGACGCCTCGACCCGGCTGCCGTGGCTGGGCGACGTCGCGGCATGCGTGCGCGATGAGTTTCCGACGCGGTGCGAGTCTCCCCTGGTGAGCGCTATACCCTTCTCGTCCGGCGTTCAGGGAGAGAGAGAACGATCATGCCAGAAGCAGCACCCCGGGCAGGCCGCGCCGCGGACGACTGGGCACTGATCCACGCCGAGCGCGCCGCCCTCGCCGCCGACCTGGCCGGCCTGGCGGAGGAGCGGTGGGCGGCGCCGTCGTTGTGTGCCGGGCTGACGGTCCGCGAGGTGCTCGCCCACCTGACCGCCGGCGCCAGTCTCACCCCGCTGCGGTGGCTGGCGGGCGTGATCCGTTGCCGGTTCGACTTCGACAAGCAGGTGGCCATGCGCCTGGCCGAGCACCTGGGCGCCGACGGGGCAGAGACCCTGCGGCGCTTCGAGCACGTCGTCACCAGCACCACCTCACCGCCGCTGCCCGCGTTGGCGATGCTGGGCGAGACCGTCGTGCACGGCGAGGACATCCGCCGCCCGCTGGGCCTGCGCCGCGACCACCCGATCGGGACCGTCACGCGGGTGGCGGAGTACTACCGGGGGTCGGACCTGGTCGTCCAGGCGAAGGGGCGGATCGGCGGGCTGCGGCTCGCCGCCACCGACGGGCCGTTCGAGGCGGGCTCGGGAGCGGTCGTCTCGGGGACCACGGTCGCGCTGATCATGGCGATGACCGGTCGAGCGGCGTACTGCGACGAGCTGACGGGTGAAGGCGTCCCGATCCTGCGCGAGCGCTGCGGCTGAGCCCGGACGGGACGCCCGCAGCGCTCGCCCTGCCCACGACTGACCACCGGGTCTACGCTGAACCCATGCGGATTGTGGTGATTGGCGGCAGTGGGCACATCGGTACGTACCTCATCCCGCGCCTCATCGGCGCCGGGCACGAGGTGGTGAACGTGAGCCGGGGCAAGCGGGAGCCCTACACCCCCCACGGCGCGTGGCAGCGGGTCACCACCGTCGTGGCCGACCGGGAGGCCGAGGAGTCCGACGGGACGTTCGGGCGGCGGATCGCCGAGCTGGGCGGTGACGTGGTCATCGACCTCATCTGCTTCAAGCAGGACAGCGCCCGCGCGATCGCCGACGCGCTGGCCGGCCGGGTGCGGCAGTTCCTGCACTGCGGGACGATCTGGGTGCACGGGCCGAGCGGGCAGGTGCCGACGACTGAGGCGGCCAAGCGGGCGCCGTTCGGCGAGTACGGCATCCAGAAGGCGGCCATCGAGGCCCACCTGCTCGACCGCGCGCAGCGCGAGGGCTTCCCCGTGACGATCATCCATCCCGGGCACATCACCGGCCCCGGCTGGGTGCCGGTGAACCCGGCGGGGAACGTCAACCCGGAGGTGTTCCAGCGGCTCGCCGAGGGCAGCGAGGTCGCGCTGCCGAACCTGGGCATGGAGACCGTGCAGCACGTGCACGCCGACGACGTCGCGCGGCTGTTCATGGACGCCCTGGCGAGCCCGTCGGCGGCCATCGGGGAGAGCTTCCACTCCGTGGCCACCACCGCGCTGACGCTGCGCGGGTTCGCGGAGGCGGTGGCGGGGTGGTTCGGGCGGGAGGCGCGGCTGACGTTCCTGCCGTGGGAGGAGTGGAAGGGCACGGTGTCGGAGTTCGACGCCCAGCTCACCTACGACCACATCCTGCACAGCCCGCACTGCAGCATGGAGAAGGCCGAGCGGCTGCTGGGGCACCGGCCCCGGTACACCTCGCTGGAGGCCGTCTCCGAGGCGGTCGACTGGCTGGTGCGGGCGGGGACCGTCAAGCCCTGAGCCCGGGGTCCCCGCGCCGTCACGTCAGCCGCCCAGCGGGCCGAACTCCTTGCGGGTGTCGATCACGTCGCCGAACAGCTCCCAGCGCTCTCCCTTGAACGTCATGAGCTGCATCGACTCGATCGGGAAGCCGTCACCCTGGGCGGTGTCCAGCGTCACCCCGGGCAGCAGCATGTCCACCTTGACCCCCTTGAGGTTGCGGACGGAGTCCCGCAGGCCCTCGCGGGTCGGGCACGCGGCCGCCTCCATGGCCTTGTGGAAGCTGCTCGCCGCCGCCCAGCCGAAGGTGTGGTAGGGCACGTTGACGTCGGCCCCGGGCGCGTACTGCTGCATCTTCTGCTTGTAGAGCTGCATCTCGGGGTCGTTCGCCCACGTCGGGTCGTTCGGGTCCTTGTAGTACGTGGCCGACACGACGCCCTGCACGTTCTCGAAGCCGACCGGCTTGAGCACCGTGATGGAGGCGGCGACGTTGTTGACGATGTGCAGCGGGTTCCACTTGGTGTTCTTGGCGTCGGCGGCCAGCGCCTGCGAGCCGAACTTGGGCGTGGTGATGTTGAGGAAGACGTCGGCCTTGGAGTCGGCCAGGTTGCGCATCTGCGGGTCGATGCTGGGGTCGGAGACCTCGTAGCTCTGCTCGGCCACGACCTGCACCTGCGTGCCTTCGAGGGCCCGCTTGAAGCCGCCGAGCAGGTCCTTGCCGAAGTCGTCGTTCTGGAAGAGGACGGCCACCTTGGCCTCGGGCTTCTCCTTCTTCAGGTAGGCCGCGTAGACGCGGGCCTCGGAGATGTAGTTGGGCTGCCAGCCGATCGTCCACGGGTGCGCGGTGTCGGTGCCCCAGATGGAGGCGCCGGTGGCCACGAAGACCTGCGGCACCTTGCGCTGGTTGGTGTAGTCCCAGGTGGCGGCGGTGGAGGGGGTGCCGAGCGTCTGGAACAGGGCGAAGACCTGCTCCTGCTCCACCAGCCTGCGGGCCTCCTCGACGGCCTTGGGCGGCGAGTAGCCGTCGTCGCGGACGACGAACTCGACCTTGCGCCCGCCGATGCCGCCCTTCTCGGCGTTGACGTAGTCGAAGTAGGCCTTGATGCCCTTGGGGATGTCCCCGTAGGCGGAGGCGGGGCCGGACAGCGGGTAGATGCCGCCCAGTTTGATGCTCTTGTCGGTGATGCCGGTGGTCTGTTGCCCCGCGCACTGCCCGCCCGCCGCCGCGGTGCCTCCGGTGCCGCCACCGGTGGCCGCCTCGCGCCCTCCGCAGGCGGCGACGGCGAGCAGTAACAGCGCCGCGCAGCCGATCGCAGAAACTCGCATCCCTCTTACTCCTTCCGGGGAATCTTCTTGATCAAGCGCCCGGCCAGGCCGGCCAGCCCCGTCGGGGCCACGTACATCACCGCGATGATCAGGAGGCCGAAGATGACGCCGGGCGCCGCGTCGTTGACGTCCTGGGAGATGCTCGGCACGAACATCACGAACAACCCGCCGAGCACGGGTCCGGACAGCGAGCCGAGCCCGCCGACGACCAGGCCGGCCAGCAGGGTGATCGACAGGTTGACGGTGAAGGAGTCAGGTGAGACGAACCCGATCACCCACGTGTAGACACACCCCGCCGCCCCGGCGAACATGGCACTCCAGGCGAACGCGAGCGTCTTGTAGAACGACAGCCGCACCCCCATGACCTCGGCCGCCGCCTCGTTGTCCCTGATGGCGTGCAGCGCCCGGCCCACCCGCGAGCGCAGCAGCGAGGCGGCCAGCAGGAACGCGGCGACGGTGACGGCCAGCGTGAGGAAGTACAGCCACTGGTCCTCGGCCAGCCCGCTCCACGCGGGCGGCGCCGGCTTGGGCAGCGTCAGGCCCATCGAGCCGCCGGTCAGCTCCTCGAACCGCTTGAGCAGCGGGACGAGGAAGATCGCGATGGCCAGCGTCACGAGCGCCAGGTACAGGCCGCGCAGCCGCATGGCGGGCACGCCCAGCGCCAGGCCGAGCAGGAACGCCACCGCCGCCGCGATGGGCAGGGTCAGCGGGTACGGCAGCGCCCACCGGTCCATCAGGATGGCCGCCGCGTACGCCCCGACGGCGAAGAAGGCGCCGTGGCCCAGGGAGATCTGCCCCGCGTGACCGACGAGGAGGTTGAGCCCGAGCAGCGCCACCGCGTACACCAGCACCATCGTGAGCTGGAAGACGTGGAAGGGGACGAGCTGGAACGGCGCGTAGAGCGCGGCGGCCAGGAGCAGGCCGAGCGCGGCCCACTTCCAGTCCGGCTTGCGCCGCTGCCTGACGGGCACCGGCTTGACCTCGACCTTCGTCGCGCTGCTCATGCCCGTTCCACCGCCGCCCGCCCGAAGAGCCCCTGAGGCCGCAGCAGCAGCACACCGAGGATGATCACCAGCGGCACCCCCACCTTGAGGTCGGATCCGATGACGCCGACGTAGGCCCCGGCGAGCGTCTCGGCGACGCCCACGACCAGCCCGCCGACGACGGCGCCGAGCGGGCTGTCGAAGCCGCCGAGCGTGGCGGCGGCGAAGGCGTAGATGAGGACGCCGCCCATCATGTTCGGCTCCAGGAACAGCAGCGGCGCCACCAGCACGCCGGACACGGCGCCCACGGTGGCGGCCAGGCCCCAGCCCAGCGCGAGCGTGCGGCCCACGCGGATGCCGACCAGCCGGGCGGAGGCGGGGTTGGTGGCCACGGCCCGCATGCCGAGCCCGATCTTGGTGTACTGGAAGAGCACGTAGAGCAGCCCCATGACCAGCCCCACCACGCCGAGCACGCCGAGGGTGGAGAAGCTCACGCTGATCCCCACCGCCTCCAGCGCGCCGCCGGGGAACGGGTTCGGGAAGTCCTTGATGAGGAACGTCCAGATCCAGCCGGCGGCGGCGTTGACGAAGATGAACAGCCCGACGGTGACGATCACGATGGTCAGCTCAGGCGCGCCCTCGACCGGCCGGATGATCACCCGTTCGATGAGCATCCCGCCCGCGAACGACACGACCAGCGTCACCACCAGCGCCAGCCAGAACGGCATGCCGGCGGCCACGCACTGCCAGGCGATGTAGGTGGAGAACATGGCCAGCTCGCCCTGGGCGAAGTTGACGATCCCGGTGAACTGGTAGATCAGCACCAGGGCCAGCGCCAGGCTGGCGTAGATGGCGCCCGCGCCGAGCCCCTCGACGACCTGCTGCAGGAATCCGGCCATCGCGTTACACCCGGTACCCGAGGTAGGACTGGGCGACCTGCTCGTCGGCCTGGATCTCCTCGGCCGTGCCCGACAGCACGATCCGCCCGGTCTCCAGGACGTGCGCCTGCTGGGCGATGCCCAGGGCGAGATGGGCGTTCTGCTCGACGACGACCACGGTGGTCCGCTCCTCTTCGTTGATGGTCTGGACGATGCGGAACAGCTCCCGGGTGACGAGCGGGGCCAGGCCCAGCGACGGCTCGTCGAGCAGCAGCACCCGGGGGCGCAGCATGAGGGCCCTGCCGAGGGCCAGCATCTGCTGCTCGCCGCCGCTGAGGCTGCCGGCGGCCTGCTTGAGCCGCTTCTTCAGGACCGGGAAATACTGGTGGATGCGTTCGAGGTCCTCGTCCACGGACGGGCCGCGCCGCACGTACGCGCCGAGCCGGAGGTTCTCCTCGACGGTCAGCGGCATGAACGTGCCGCGCCCCTCGGGCACGTGGGCGACGCCGAGCCGGGCGACGGCGTCGGGCGAGCGGCCGGTCAGCGCGACGCCGCCGAGCGTGATCGTGCCGCGCGTCCTGACCATGCCGGACAGGGCGCGCAGCAGCGTGGTCTTGCCCGCGCCGTTGGGGCCGAGGATCGCGCAGACCTCGCCCTCCTTCACGGTGAAGCGCACGCCGTGCAGCACCTCGGCGTCGCCGTAGCCGGCGACCAGGTCCTCCACCACCAGGTCCGCGCTCATGCCGCCGTCCCCAGGTACGCCTCGATGACGGCCGGGTCGCGCTGGACCTCTTCCGGTGGGCCCTCGGCGATCTTCCTGCCGAAGTCGAGGCAGACGATGCGCTCGCAGATGCCCATGACGAACCCCATGTGGTGCTCGACCACGATGACCGTCAGCCCGTACTCGGCGCGGATCGACTCCAGGGTGCCCGCGAACTCCTCGACCTCGGCCGCGTTCAGCCCGTTCACCGGCTCGTCCAGGAGCAGCAGCCGGGGGCGGACGATGAGGGCGCGGGCGAGCTCGACCCGCTTGAGGGTGCCGAACGGCAGCCCGGTCGCCGGGTGCGCGGCCACCTGGGTCAGGCCCAGCCGTTCCAGCACGGCGTCGGCCTCGGCGCGCAGCTCGCGTTCCTCACGGCTCACGCCCGGCAGCCGCAGCCCGGCGGAGAAGAAGCCGGCGCGGCCCCTGTGGTGCGCGCCGACCAGCACGTTGTCGCGTACGGACAGGCGGGGGAACAGGCCCAGGTTCTGGAAGGTCCTGGCGATCCCGAGGCCGACGATGGCGTGCGGCGCCACGGCGACCAGGTCCCTGCCCTCGTACGTGATCGTCCCGGACTGGGGGGTGTAGCGGCGGGTCAGGCAGTTGAACAGGGTGGTCTTGCCGGCGCCGTTCGGCCCGATGAGCCCCACCATCTCGCCGCCCGCCACCCCGAACCCCACGCCGTCCAGCGCGGTGATGCCGCCGAAGCGAACGGTAAGATCGTGTACCTCCAGCATCCGGCCTCCTGGAGAACAATGTTCTGATAGTGGCCTCAGCGTAGGAGCCGCTCGTCAAGAGCCGCATTGGGCACGGTGACCCAAGATGTTTCTGGCAAGTTGTCCTCTGAGCACAGGCTGGGTCTCATCCCGGTTACAACCCGTTGACCGTGCGGCGATGGCCATGGATCATCCCGGCATGTCCACTGGTTCGAGCACCGTGGAAGCCGCCGTACGCGCGGAACGCACACGCATCCTGTCCGGGTTGCTCGGCGACCTGCAGGAGCTGGCCGACGTCGCGGTCATGACGATGCGGGAGGAGATCCCCGCCTACGACGCCGAGGGGCCGGCCTTCCACGCCGACGTGCGGGACCAGGTGGTCAAGCACTACCGGGCCAAGCTCGGGGTGCTGCTGGAGGACCGTACGGTGACGTTCGAGGACATCTCGTTCACCCGGCGCGCCGCCATGCGCCGGGCCAGGGCCGGGGTGGCGCTGGCCGACTACATCAACGCCTTCCGGGTCGGGCAGCAGGTGT
This sequence comes from Nonomuraea gerenzanensis, assembly GCF_020215645.1. Lineage (NCBI taxonomy): Bacteria > Bacillati > Actinomycetota > Actinomycetes > Streptosporangiales > Streptosporangiaceae > Nonomuraea > Nonomuraea gerenzanensis. The sequence continues at coordinate 11,599,785 of NZ_CP084058.1, forward strand.
TCTGGGAGGCCGTGGTCGAGCGGGCCGGGCACGGCTACGCCGGGCGCGAGGCGGCGCTGTCGCTGGCGACGCCCCTCATGCGGTACTGCGACTTCGCCAGCACGCACGCCGCGAACGCGTACATGGAGTTCCAGCAGTACGCGGCGGCGGAGGCGGTGCGCGAGACCCGTGACCTGCTGGAGACGCTGCTGGCCGGCTGCGCGCCGACGCGGGGCAGGGAGGTGGCCGCGGCGCAGGCGCACGGCCTGGGTCAGGACGCGCGAACGCCGCTGCTGGTGGTGACCGCGGTGCTGGCGGGGCCGTCCGCGCACCCCGAGGACGCGCGGCACTCCGCGTGCGCGGCCATCGCCAGGATCGCCGGGAACGGCACCCGCACGCTGTCGGTCGTGCGCCAGTCGGAGATCGTGGCCATCCCCGTGCTCGGCCCGGGTACGGGCCCCGAGGAGCTGTGCGACCGGCTGCAGGGCGTGGTGGAGAGCCTGGCCGCCGAGGGCGTCAGGCTGGCCATGGGCATCAGCACCGTCTCGGCGGGCGCCGCGCAGATCCCGCAGGCCTACCAGGAGGCCAGGGCCGTGCTGGACTTCGTGCCGGAGGAGGGCGGCGTGGCCGCGCTGCCCAGGATCACGCCGTTCCAGTACCTGGCGCTCAAGGCCGACGACACCGCGCGCAACCTGGTAGACCCGCGCATCACGTCCTTGCTGTCGGAGGACCGGGCGCGCGGCGGCGTGCTGACGGCCACGATCAGGGCGTTCGCCGCCGCGGACCTGAACCTGCGGACCGCCGCCGAACGCCTCCAGATCCATCCGAACACCGCGCAGTACCGGATGCGCCGCATCCAGGAGCGCACCGGCCGCAGCCTGCGCTCGATCAACGACCTCGTGGAGTTGCTCGTCGCCATCGCGCTGCAGGATGCGCTCCCCACCAATGCCGGGCGGGAAAGACTGGCTGCCGCGACCAATGAGGGGCGTGGGAGATCGGACGTACGGTCGTTCCATGAACCTCGCTGACCGGCTCCACACCGCCGCTGCCCGGCTCGGCGGCAGAGCGGTTCTCACGCTGGACGAGGCGCGGCTGACCTACGGCACGCTCGACGAGCTGAGCGCCCGCCTGGCGGGTCTGCTGCGGGGCCGCGGGATCGGCCCCGGCGACCGGGTCGCCATCATGTTGCCGAACGTGCCGGAGTTCGGCGTCGTCTACTACGGGGTGCTGCGGGCCGGGGCGGTGGTGGTGCCGCTGGACCCGTTGCTGAAGCGCCGGGAGATCGCCGCGTACCTGGGCGACTGCGGGGCCAGGCTGCTGATCGCCTGGCACGCCTTCGCCGAGACGGCGGAGGCGGGCTCGGCGGGCACCGACTGCTTCTTCGTGGTGCCCGGCGAGTTCAGGCGGCTGCTGCGGGGCGTCGCGGCCGAGCACGAGATCGCCGACCTGGAGCACGACGACACCGCGGTGATCCACTACACCTCCGGCACCACGGGCCGGCCCAAGGGCATCGAGCTCACCCACGCGAACCTGGGCGGCAACGCCGCCACCGTGGCCCGCATGCACGCGCTGGGCGTGGACGACGTGGTGCTCGGCGCGCTGCCGCTCTACCACACCTTCGGCCAGACCTGCTCGCTCAACGCCACCGTGCACGCGGGCGCGCGGCTGACGCTGCTGGGCCGCTTCGACGCCGGCCGGGCGCTGGAGGTGATCAGGCGGGACGGGGTGACGGTCTTCCAGGGCGTGCCGACCATGTTCATCGCGCTGCTCGACCATCCCGGCGCCTCCGACATGTCGATGCTGCGGGTCTGCGCGTCGGGCGGGGCGGCGCTGCCACTGGACGTGCTGCGGGCCTACGAGGCCAGGTTCGGCTGCGAGATCGTCGAGGGGTACGGGCTCAGCGAGACCTCCCCCGTGGCCGCGACCAACCGGGGCGGCGTGCACCGCAGGCCGGGCTCGATCGGCTGGCCCATCAGGGGCGTGGAGATGAAGGTGCTCGGCGACGACGGCCGCGAGCTGCCCGCCGGCGAGATCGGCGAGATCGTGGTGCGCGGCCCCAACGTCATGAAGGGCTACTGGAACGACCCGGTGGCCACGGCCGAGGTGATCCGCGACGGCTGGTTCCACACCGGCGACCTCGGGCGCGTGGACGGCGACGGCTACTTCTTCCTGGTCGACCGCCGCCGCGACGTGATCATCCGCGGCGGCTACACCGTCTACCCGCGCGAGGTCGAGGAGGTGCTCTACGAGCACCCTGCGGTGCGGCAGGCGGCCGTGTTCGGCGTGCCGCACCCCGGGCTGGGCGAGGAGATCGAGGCCGTGGTGGCCCTGCGCGCCGAGGTGACCTGCGAGGAGTTACGCGACTTCGTCCGGGAGCGGGTGGCGGCGTACAAGTACCCCCGGCATGTGTCGTTCGTGGACGAGCTGCCGATGAGCCCGACCGGCAAGATCCTCAAGCGCGCGCTGCCCCGGCTCAGAGCCGGTACGTACGGGTGATCGCCACCAGGCCGCCGTCCTCGCGGGTGGCGGCCACGAGGCCCGGGGGCATCGGCGTGAAACCGGGCACGGCGGCGAACCCGTCCCGCTCGCCGATCGCCGTCATCCGCAGCTCGCCCTCCCCCATGACCCTTACGGTGATCTCCGCGCCGCCGGCCGGGATCCCCCGGAAGCGCACCTCGCCCGGCCAGGTGTTCGCGCGGACGCCGGTGACGGGCACGGTCACCGCCCGCATGCCGTCGGCCTTCGCGGTCACCTCGGCGATCGGCCGCTCGACGCGCAGGGTGAGCGAGCGAGCGCCCCTGCCCGCGCTGATCCGCAGCCGGTAGGTGCCGCCGTCCTTGCCCAGCACGCGGACCCGGGGCCCGTCCACGTCCACCGCCGGCGCGCGGCCGGTCCACAGGTCGCCGCGGGCGTAGCCGGGCGGCAGGGCGGCGGTGTCCTTGCCGGAGACGTACGTCCTGGTCCAGTCGGACGGGGCGAGGTCGGCGCTGACCCAGGCCGCCGTCCTGGTGCCGGCGTCCATCACGTACGCCAGGTGCGTCCGACTCGGATGGGCCGCGTCGAAGGCGTCCAGCGCCAGACCGGCGGGCACCAGCGCGACCGCGAGCGCCGCCGCGCCCAGCGGCACCCCGAACGCCACCGGCCTGCCGACCGGCCGCGCCGGCTCCGGCAGCCACAGCTCGGCCACCGGCAGCGCGGTCAGCGCGAACAGCGCCAGCGCCGCCGCGCTCACCCCGCCGAGCGCCAGCCCCATCCCGTCGAACGCCGTCAGCGCCAGCCCGGGCAGCAACGCCGCCGACCCGGACAGCCCGGCCGTCACCACGGCCACCCGCCCTGCCGCCGTACGAGGGCCGCCGTCGCGCGGCAGGAGCGCGGCCAGGCACCCCAGCGCGGCGAGCAGCGCAGGCAGCGCGAACATGAATGACGCCCCCGGCGCGACCTGCGCGCACACCACCCCCAGCACCGCCGGCCACACCAGCCCCCCGACGGCCAGCGCGGTGGGCCCCACCCTGCGCCGCAGCAGGAGGTACCACCCGAGCACCGCCACCCCGGCCAGCACCGCGACGGCCGCGCGGAACGCGCCGGGCCGGTGCAGCAGTCCGCCCATCCCGTAGTAGTCGGGCCGCAGCGCCACCAGCACCTCCCACATCCCCTGCGCGAGCACGGCGGCCAGCGCGACCGGCACCACCCCGGAGACCGCCCCGACGATCATCCGCACCGGCCCCGCCACCCGGCGGCGCCACGCCACCACGGCCAGCCCTGCCACCGCGGCCGGCGCCAGCCCGGCCAGCGGCCACACCAGCGCGTCCGGGTAGGTGATCATGACTCCGAAGAGCCGGAAGTAGGTGACGTCGTGCCCGGCGGCCAGCCCCGGCAGGTCGGCGCCGCCGAACGCGCGCGCCAAGGCCAGCATGTTCGAGCCGTGGTGCTGGAGGCTGCCCCGGTCGAGATGGGCGAGGGAGTCGTCGGCCGTGTGGTAGCGCGAGGACTCCTGGATGTAGGCGAAGTTCATGCCGGTGAACCCGGCCCCGGTCATCGGCGTGAAGTCGGTGTTGTTCGGCAGCAGCCGGTAGAGCTCGACCATCATGGAGTCGCCGCGCGGGTACGGCACGGCGCCGGCGAACGTCCCGACCAGCCCGGCGTTGTCCCGCGACGTCTCGAACATCAGCGACGGCCCGCTGACCCCGCGCGCCTCCCAGTTGAGCAGCACGCCGCCCTTGCCGCCGAGCGGGTGCTCCCTGACGAACGCCTCGGCGCCGAGCACGCCGTCCTCCTCGCCGTCCGTCATCAGGAACACCAGGTCGTTGCGGAGCTTCGCGTCGCCCAGCGCCCGTACAGTCTCCAGCATCGCCGCCACGGCCGCCGCGTCGTCCGACGCGCCCGGCCCCATCGCGGCGGAGTCGTAGTGCGCGGCGATCACCACCGTCCCTGTCGGGTCGGTGCCGCGCCGCGTGGCCACGATGTTGTCCACCTGCCCGAACGCCGCCAGCCCCGTCGAGGAGTTGACCCCCACGGCCTGCTGCACCTGGACCTCCAGCCCGGCGGCGCGCAGCTGCCCCACCAGGTAGTCCCTGGCCTGCGCACTGGCCTGGCTGCCGATCGGGCGCGGCCGGGTGGCGAACGCCTCCAGGTGTCTCAGGGCTCGTCCGGCGCTGAACTCGGCGGCCGGCGCCGAAGCGGGCAGCGGCTGCATGGTGCTGTTCGCCATGGCGGTCAGCACGATCACCGCGGCCAGCGCGAGCAGCGCGCAAGCCCCCGCCAGAACGCGGCGGGGGACGTCGAACAACTTTCCGATCATGCAGCGAAACGCTAGGTTTCGGGCCTGGGCCGCCGGAATGATGCGCATGCCCGGATCGGGCTGTGGTTTACCTCAGGTCCCGTCGGCCGGTGTCTCAGATGACAGTACGATTCGTCTTACGAGGTAAGACCTGCTCTAGAGTCGCACAGCATGACACCTTGGGAGATGGTCGCGGTGCTCGCGGCCGGCGTCGCGGGCGGGGCCATCAACACCGTCGTCGGATCCGGGTCGCTGATCACCTTCCCCACGCTGCTCGCGGTGGGCCTGCCGCCGATCACCGCCAACGTCTCCAACAACATCGGCCTGGTCCCCGGCGGGCTGTCCGGTGTGGCGGGTTACCGCGAGGAGCTGAAGGGTCAGCGTGACCGGCTGCTCCGGCTGGCGCCCGCGTCGGTGGCGGGCGCGCTGGCGGGCGGGCTGCTGCTGCTCAACCTGCCGGAGAGCACGTTCACGGCGGTCGTGGTCGTGCTCATCGCGATGTCCTGCGCGCTGGTCGTGATCCAGCCCCGGCTCAGCCGCGCGCTGGCCGACCGGCCCAGGCGCGCGCACGGCGGCCCGTGGCTGTGGCTGGGCGCGCTGGCGGCCGGCGCGTACGGCGGCTACTTCGGCGCCGGGCAGGGCATCCTGCTCATCGGCCTGATGGGCATCCTCATCGACGAGGAGCTGCAGCGCGTCAACGCGGCCAAGAACGTGCTGGTCGTGCTGGTCAACGGCACGGCCGCCATCCTGTACGCGCTCGTCGCCGACGTGGACTGGACGGCGGTGCTGCTGGTGGCGCTGGGCTCGACGGCCGGCGGCTTCCTGGGCGCCCGGCTGGGCCGCAGGCTGCCTCCCGCTGTCCTGCGGGGCGTGATCGTGTGCATCGGCGTGGTGGCGATGGTGAAGCTTCTCACCGGCTGAGGGGGTCGCGCCTCTGCGGTGATCATCTCCCGGCGAGAGGCTGCCGACGTTCCGTCTTGTGGCCATCCTGGCCGCCACCGCGCCGAACTTGTTATCGATCTTCATGCTGCCTGGTGCTGCTGGTGCCCGCGCTGTTCGAGCCGGCCGCCTGGCTGCCGTCGGACGCGCCGCACGACTGCTCCAGCTCCCTTGCGCTGTTCGACCGGCCGTACCTGGTCGCGGGCGTGCTGGCGCTGCTCTCCGGGATCCGCCTAACCCGCCAGCCCCAGGAGGAAAGCCACGGGCACGAACGCGACCGCCAGCCCCACCGCCCACCACCTCGGCGCGGGCCCGTCCTTCAGCACCGCGAGGCCGAACGGCACCAGCGCGACGGCCAGCCCCGCCAAGGCGAGCAGCGAGACCGGGTCGCTGCCCCCCTTGAGCACTCCCAGCGGCAGAGCCGCCGCCAGCCCCAGCGCCACGCTCCTGACCAGGCCCAGCACCTTGGCCCGGTAGGCGCCGACCGCCAGCACGAGCCAGCCGCCCATGATGCACACGTTGGCCGCCTTGAACACGTGGAAGGCGCCGTACGTGCCCGCCACCGCCCGTTGCGCCGCCTCCAGCCCCAGCACGTCCACGAGCTGGAACGCCAGATGGCTGACCCCGGCGTGGAACACCCGCCCGAACAGCCCGATCACGACCAGCGTGACCCCCCACCGGGCCCACCCGGACGGCCCGATGCGCCGGCCCAGCGCGGTCACGGCAGGCCACAGCAGCACGACCCCGGCCGCGTACAAACCGTACGACCAGGCCATCCGCACCGGGGCGACGGCGTGGGCGGCGAGCTGGGCGGGGAAGAAGTCGTCCACACCCGTGCGGACGAGGACCCCGGCGGCGAGCAGCAGCGGCCCCAGCACCGCACCCGCGCCCTCGACCCAGCGCCCTGGCATCTCTCGGTTCATACCGGCCATCCAACCGACGGCCGGCCGCCCGCACACGGGCGCTGCGGCGAGACTCTCAGGTAGTGCCCGCACTACCTCCGGGCAGCGGCAGGTGCGCCACCGCGTGGGCGGCCTCGCGGTCCATGCCGAACATGCGCAGCACCTGCTCGGCCAGCTCGTCGCAGGCGTCCTCGTCCACCAGGCCGGGCTGTGCCAGCCGCACCTGCAGGAAGCCGAGCAGCGAGCCGCCTGCGCCGGCCAGCGCGACGATCGGGTTGGTGACGTGGAAGCGGCCCGCCTCGATGCCCCTGCGGATGTCGCGCAGGGCGCGCGGGGCCAGGCCCACCTCGGAGTCGAGGTACTGCAGACCGGTACGGCTCAGGATGCGGGCCATCTGCGGATGGGTGTCGACCATGCGCCCGGTCAGCCGTACGGAGGCGGCGAAGACCTCGGCCGGGTCCGCCAGGTCGGCGGTGAGCCGGTCGAGGAACTGGCCGTGCTCCTCCAGCACGTCGGTGATGGCGGCCTGGAACAGCTCGTCCTTGCTGCCGAAATGGTTGTAGAAGGAGCCGAACCCGACGTCCGCCGCCTCGGTGAGCTCCTGGATGCTCACCTCGGCGACCCCCTGCCGCGCGAGGAACTCCCTGGCCGCGTCGATGAGCGCCTGCCTGGTGCGCGTCTTGCGCCGCTCCAGCCGTGACGCGGGCCGCTGATCCGATCTCACGGTCATGAGCATACCGGCTTGACAGAGGCTTCCCTCATTTCTGATGATTTCATCATTAATGAGCGTCCAATCAACATGGGGGTGGTGATGGGAAGCGCACACGCGAACCTGCACAGCGAGCGCGGACCGCTGCGCGGCGAGCATCCCGGCCGGTCGCGGGACCCGGTGATCAAGGTGGTGGACCTGGCCTGGCTGGAGTTCGAGAAGACCGATCTCGGGCGGGCCGAGACGTTCGCCCTCGACTTCGGCTTCGCCGTGGCCGGCCGGACGCGGGACGCGCTGTACCTGCGCGGGACCCTGCCGGGCACGCACTGCCTGGTGATCAGGAAGGGGCCGAGATCGCGGTTCGTGGGCCCCGCGTTCCTGGCGGCGGCGTCCGGCGACCTGGTCAGGCTGGCCCGCGCCACCGGCTCCGACGTGCGGGAGCTGAGCGATCCTGGCGGCGGGCAGGTGGTGGAGCTGCGCGATCCCAGCGGCTTTCCGGTACGGGTCGTGCACGGGACCGCCGAGCTGCCCGCGCTGTCCGGGCAGCACCCGTTGCCGCTGAACGTCGGCGACGCCCGGCCCAGGATCAACGCCACGCAGCGCCCGGCCCGCGAGCCCGCCCGGGTGCAGCGGCTGGGCCACGTGGTGCTGGAGACCAGGTGGTTCGAGCGGGCGCTCGGCTGGTACCTGGACACGCTGGGCATGATCGTCAGCGACTTCCTGTTCCTGGACGGGCAGCGCGACCGGGGCCCGACCATGGCGTTCGTCCGCTGCGACAGGGGCGGCGTGCCGGCCGACCATCACACCCTGGCCATGCACCTCGGGCCCGGCACCGGGTACGTGCACTCGGCGTACCAGGTGGCCGACCTCGACGCGGTCGCCGCCGGCGGCGAGTACCTGGCCGGGCGCGGCTACCGGCGGGTGTGGGGCATCGGGCGGCACATCCAGGGGAGCCAGATCTTCGACTACTGGCGCGACCCCGACCGCCTGATGGTGGAGCACTTCGCCGACGGCGACCTGTTCGACTGCACGGTCGAGCCGGGGTGGGCGCCCATGTCCGCCAGTGGCCTGGCCCAGTGGGGGCCGCCGGTCACCCGCGACTTCCTCGGCACGAACCCCTCACCCGAGCTGCTGCGCACGGTCTTCACGGCGCTGCGCGAGGACAACGAGATCGACGTCGCCCGCCTGCTGGGCCTGATGAAAGCGATGAGAGCGTGAGCGTCAACGTACTGCGTACCGGGCAGGGCTGGTGGGTCGAGCGCGACGGGCTGGCCCACGCGGTGGACACCTCCGCGACGACCACGGCCGAGCTGCTCGCCGACCGGGCCGCCGTCCTGTCGCCCGCGCCGGAGGGGGTGCCGGTCGAGGAGCTGGAGCCGCTCTCCCCGGTGACGGCGCCCTGCCGGGTGGTGGCCCAGATGGTGAACTACCGCTCGCACGCCCAGGACTCCGGGTTCGATCCGGGGCGGGTGCCGATCACGTTCTTCCGCAAGGCGTCCGGGTCGGTGGCGGGGCCGTACGACCCGATCGTCAAGCCGCGGCACGTGCGGCTGCTCGACTACGAGATCGAGCTGGGCCTGGTCATGGGGGCCGAGCTGCCGATCGGGACGGTCGTGACGGACGCCTCCCTGCCCGATCACGTGGCCGGGCTGGTGGTCGCCAACGACGTGTCGGCCAGGGACGTGCAGCTCACCAAGGGGCAGTTCTACGAGAGCAAGTCGTATCCGACGTTCACGCCGCTGGGGCCGCGGCTGGTGCTGCTCGAACGGGAGGAGTTCGGGCGGCTGGTGGATCTGCGGCTGCGGCTGTCGGTCAACCAGGTGCCGCGGCAGGACCGTACGGTGGCGGACATGATCGCCCGGCCGGCGGCGGCGCTGACCGAGCTGGCCCGGTTCCAGGCGCTCGCGCCCGGTGACGTGCTGCTGACCGGCACGCCCGGCGGCACCGCGCTGAAGGCGCCGCCCGCGGTGGCCGAGCGGGTCGGGGCGCTGCTGCCGCCCGAGCTGAAGTGGAAGATCTTCTTCGGACGGCAGGCGCGGGTGCCTGCTTACCTGCGTGACGGGGACGTGGTGACGGCGCGCATCGCCACCGGTGACGGCGCCATCGACCTCGGGTGCCAGCGCACGCCCGTGGAGTACGCATGACAGCCGCGCACGCGCCTGTGCCCTTGTCCGCGCCTGTGCCTGTGCCTGTGCCTGTGCTCGTCGCCGGGGCCGGGCCGACCGGGGTGGCGGTGGCCGCGCTGCTGGCCGCGTACGGGGTGCGCACTCTCGTGGTCGATCCGCACCCGGGCGTCTACCCGCTGCCACGGGCGGTGCATCTCGACGACGAGGTGCACCGCGTCCTGCAGCGGCTCGGGGTGGCCGAGGAGTTCGCGGCGCTCAGCACACCGGCGGCGGGGATGCGCCTGGTGGACGCCGGGCTGCGCACGATCGCCGAGTTCCGGCGCGAGCGCGGGTCGGGACGGCACGGGTGGCCGCAGGCCAACATGTTCGACCAGCCCGACCTGGAGACCCTGCTGCGTGAGAACCTCGCCCGCCGCCCCGAGGCGGAGCTGCTGACCTCGACCGAGGTCGTGCGGGTCGAGCAGGGGGTGCCGGGGCCCGCCCCGGTGCGGGTCCTGCTGCGGGACGTCGGCAGCGGGCGGGAGCGGGAGGTGTGGGCGCACGCCGTGCTCGGCTGCGACGGGGCCAACAGTGTGGTCAGGCAGGCCGTGGGCGCGCGCATGCGCGACCTGGGGTTCGCCGACCGGTGGCTGGTGGTGGACGCGCGGTGCGCGCAGCCGCTGGACGTCTGGGACGGGACGTACCAGGTGTGCGATCCGGAGCGGGCGGCCACGTTCATGCGGATCGGGCCCGAGCGGTACCGGTGGGAGTTCCGGATGCGGGAGGGCGAGACGGAGGCCGAGCTGACCAGGCCCGGAAGCCTGGCGCGGCTGCTCGCGCCCTGGGGCGTCGCGCTGGAGACCTGCTCCGTGCTGCGGCGGGCCGCCTACACCTTCCGGGCGCAGGTGGCGGATCGGTGGCGGCGCGGGCGGGTGTTCCTGCTCGGTGACGCCGCGCACCTGACGCCGCCGTTCATCGGGCAGGGCATGGGGGCGGGGCTGCGGGACGCGGCCAACCTGGCGTGGAAGCTGGCGCTCGTGCTGTCCGAAGGCGGTGGTGAGCGGCTGCTGGACACGTACGAGGCGGAGCGGGCGCCGCACGTCACCCGGACGATCCGGCTGGCCGTCACCGTCGGGCGGGCGATGACCGGTGGGCGGGAGGGGGGCGCGGCCGTGCGGCGGCTGCTGCTCACCCGCGCCGGGCGGCTGCCCCACGCCCTCGCCGTCCGTGGCACGTCGCCTCGGCTGCGGCGTGGGGTGCTGGTGCGGGGGGTGGGCGGGCCGGCGGGGACGATGGTGCCGCAGCCGTGGGTCTCGGTGGGCGGGCGGCGGGTGCGGCTCGACGACGTGCTCGGTGACTCCTTCGCCGTCCTGACCCTCGGGCCGCTCGATGACGGGCTGGCGGCGCTGGCTCGCCGCTTGCGGGCGGTGGTCGTCCACGTGCGCCGACCGGCCCACGGCGCGAACGGCGCGAACGGCGCGCACAGCACGAGCGGCGCGCACAGCACGAGCGGCGCGCACAGCACGAGCGGCGCAATGGGCGCCGACGGCGGCGGGGGCGGCGGGGGCGGGGGCGGGGGCGGGGGCGAGGCGCGGGTCGTGGTCGTCGACGGGACGCTCGACCGGTGGTTGCGCGACGCGCGGGCGGCGGCCGTGCTGGTGCGGCCCGACCGCGTGGTGCTGGCCGCCGCGCCCTTCCCGAGCCGCTCCGGCCCGGTCGGCGCGGCGATCGCCCGCGACGCCGCCGCCTGGCTGCCCCTCCTGCCACCGACCCGCACCATCCGCACCATCCGCACCATCCGCACCACCCTCCTGGAGACCCATGAGTGACCTCGCCCTGCTCCGCCGCGCCGGCCTGCACCTCATCGAGACGGCCGCCCCCGTGCTCGGCTTCACCCTCGTCTACGCCACCACCCAACGCCTCCCCCTGGCCCTCACCGTGGCCCTGTGCCTGGCAGCCGGGGTCGCCGTCCACCGCTTCGTGCACGCCCGCAGCCTCCTGCCCGCGATCGGCGGTTTCGGGCTGGCGGCGGGGGCGGCGGCGATCGCCGCGCTGTCCGGCGAGGCGACCGACTTCTTCCTGCCCGTCCTGGTCATCCGGGGCACGGTCGTGGCGGTGACCCCCGTCATGCTGCTGCTCCGCCTGCCACCGGTGGCCGTGGCGGCCGGGGTGCTGACCGGGCGCGGGCACGGCTGGCGCCGCGACCCGGTGCGGTTGCGGGCGTACACGATCGTGAATGTCGGGTGGATGCTCGGCGAGGGCGCGCTCGTGGCCAACCAGGCGCGCCTCTACCTGGCCGACAGGGCCGTGGCGATGGGGGCGTTCAAGCTGCTCGTCGAGGTCCCCCTGCACGTGTTGATGGTGGCCCTGATGTGGGCCTGCTACCGCCGGCTGACCAGAGGAGAACGTTCATGACGACCACCGTGACCCTGACCGGCACCGGCGTGCCCATCCCGTCGCCCGGCCGCGCCGGGGCGGGGGTGCTGGTCCGGTACGGCCGCACGGCGCTGCAGTTCGACGCCGGACGGGCGACCGTGTTGCGGCTGACCGAGGCGGGCACGGGCCTGCACGAGCTGAGCGCGCTGTTCGTCACGCACGTGCACAGCGACCACGTGATGGGGCTGCCCGACGTGGTGCTGGGGCGGTGGATCCAGGACCACGTGTGGCGGACGGGCCCGCTGGAGGTGCACGTGCCGGAGGGGGAGGCGGCCGGGTTCGTGGCGCGCATGCTGGACCCGTACGCGGCCGACATCGCGCTGCGCATGGAGCACGTGCAGGAGGTGCCTCCCGAGACGCGGCTGCGGACGTTCGCGGCCGAGGCCACGCCGCAGGAGGTGTGGCGGGATGGCGAGGTGACGGTCGAGGCCGTGGCGGTGCACCACGAGCCGGTGCCGGACGCGGTGGCGTACCGGATCAGGACCCCGGACGCCACGGTCGTGGTGTCGGGTGACACGCGGGTGTGCGAGGAGGTCGAGGAGCTCAGCCGGGGCGCCGACGTGCTGGTGCACGAGGCGTGCCGGACGACGGCGCTGCGCGAGGCCGTGGCGGGCACCCCGTTCGAGCAGATCTTCTCCTACCACGCCGACACGGTGGCGCTCGGTGGCCTGGCCGCGCGGGCCGGGGTCGGCCACCTGGTGCTCACCCACCTCATCCCCGCGCCGGAGGACGAGGCCGGAGAGGCCGAGTTCGTCGCGGACGTGCGCTCGGGCGGTTACGGCGGGCGCGTCAGCGTGGGCCGGGACCTGATGACGGTCACCGTGGGGTGACCTCGCCCGCCGTGCTCTCCCGGACGATGAGCCGGTGGGGCACCACGATCTCGGGGGGCGTGCCGATCTCCCCCCTGATCGACTCCAGCAGTGTGTCGACCGCCCGCCGGGCCAGCTCCGCCTTGTCCGGCGCGACGGTGGTGAGGCTGGGCGTGCTGTACTGGCCCTCCTCGATGTCGTCCACCCCGACCACGGCCACGTCGTCGGGGACGCGGCGGCCCGCCCTGGTCAGCGCCCTGATCGCGCCCAGGGCGAGCAGGTCGTTGTAGCAGAACACCGCGTCGGGCGGCTCGGGCAGGGCCAGCAGCCGCTCCATCGCCTCGGCGCCCAGCCGCCGGTGGAAATGCGCGGTGGGCACGATGAGCGCGTCGTCCACGCCGAGCCCCGCGCGGGCGTGCGCCTGCCGGTAGCCGGCGGTGCGCAGCTGGGCCGTCTCCCCGGTCGCGTACGGCTGGTCGCCGATGGCGGCCACCCGGCGGCGGCCCAGCTCCAGCAGGTGCGCGGTGGCGTCGCGGGCGGCGGCCACGTTGTCGATGGCCACGTGCGGGAAGCTGCCGTTGAAGATGTGCTCGCCGAGCAGCACGATCGGCACCCGGTTGCCCCGGGCGCGCAGCTCCTCGGCGGAGACCGACAGCGGGCTGAGCAGCAGGCCGTCGAACATCGTGGCCCGCGAGTCGCGCCCGAGCAGCTCGCGCTCCCGGTCGCCGTCGCCGTCGGTCTGGTCGATCATCACCACGTAGCCGTGGGCCCGGGCCGCCTTGATCACCTCGCGGGCCAGCTCGGCGAAGTACGGCACGTCCAGCTCGGGCACCACGAAGGCGATCATCCCCGTGCGCCCCTGCTTGAGGTTGCGGGCGATGAGGTTGGGGCGGTAGTCGAGCTGGTCGAGCGCCACCTGCACCCTGGCCCGCAGCTCGGCGGAGACAGGCGCGTAACCGTTGACGACGTTCGACACCGTACGGATGGACACGTTCGCCAGTTTCGCGACGTCGCGCAGGGTTGGACCGGCCATGCGTCTCCTATACCTCCGGGTGCCGTTCTTGGGAAGATCCTAAACCTGGCCTTGCATCGTTGCAGACGAGTATGCATGATGTCTGCATCGTTGCAGAGCCCTCACAACGTCTTTTTCCGTCCGGCGAGGAGTCGAAGATGACTACATCCCCCATTGGCCGCCGCGGCTTCCTCAAGGGAGCCCTCGGGGTCGGCGCGCTCGCCGCCACCGGCTCGCTGGCCGCCGCGTGCGCGGCCCCGGGCGGCACGGGCGCGCAGCCGAGCAAGCTGACGACGCCGGCCGCGTCCGGCTCGGCGGCCAAGGGCGAGATCACGATCTGGAACCGGTCGGGGGACCTGTTCAAGGTGTTCGACGCCGCGATCGCCAAGTTCCGCGAGGCCCACCCGAACGTCAAGGTGAACCACCAGGCGGTGGACATCGACGCCAAGCTGGCCAACACGCTGATCAGCGGCACCGACGTGCCCGACGGCAGCTTCTGGGACGACGCCAAGATCGGCGGGCAGGCCGACCACCTCTTCGACCTGACGGACCTGATCGCGCCGTACAAGGACCAGACCTCGGCGTACAAGCTGTCGGTCAACACCGTGGACGGCAAGATCTACGGCGTCCCGTGGGACCTGGACCCGGGCCTGCTCTGGTACCGCGAGGACATCCTGGACAGCGCCGGCATCGACCCGGCGAGCCTGGCCACCTACGACGACCTGCTCGCCGCCTCCAGGACGATCAAGGAGAAGGACCCGAAGACCAGGCCCATCCACCTGGAGAAGACCCCGTTCCTCAGCCAGCTCTGGCTGGAGATGCTGGCCAACCAGCAGGGCACCGGCCTCACCGACGCCCAGGGCAAGCTGCGCCTCGACTCCGCGGAGTACCGCCGGATCTTCACCTGGATTCAGACGGCGGTCGAGGACGGCCTGGTCACCCACGCCCCCTACCTGGAGCAGGCCGACATCAACACGCTCGACAACGGCCAGCAGGTGTTCGTGCCGTGGGCGATCTGGTGGTCGTTCGCGCCGCAGCAGCTGCTGAAGAACACCAAGGGCAAGTGGCGCGCGGCGCCGCTGCCGGCCTGGACGCCGGGCGGCGCGCGCAGCGGCGCGATGGGCGGCAGCAGCTTCATCATCCCCGCCAAGGCCAGGAACCCGGAGCTGGCCTGGCTGCTGTACGAGTTCCTGTGCTTCAAGGAGCCCGGCTACACCGCTGTGTACGGCCCCAACGACGTCTACCCCGGCGGCCTGTCCACCTCGATCCCCAGCTACACCCCGGCGGCCGACCCGGCCAAGCCGCTGTTCAAGCCGATCGACGCGCTCGGCGGCCAGGACCTGTGGAAGGTCGCCGTGGAGGCGGGCGCGAGCATCCCGGCCGCCGCGCCGATCCCCGCGTGGTGGGCGCAGTCGGTGGACTACCTCGGCAACAACCTGCAACGCCTGATGGAAGGCAAGATGTCCCCCGACCAAGTGATCAGCGAGTCGGCCGAGAAGATCCAGAAGAACCTGATCGACCGCTCATGAGGTTGCGCTCCATCCGGCTGACGCCGTACCTGTTCATCGCCCCGTTCTTCGCGGTCTTCGGCGCGTTCGGGCTCTACCCGCTGATCTACGCGCTGCAGCTCAGCTTCATGCACTGGCGGGGCGGCAGCCAGGCCCGCTGGGTCGGCTTCGACAACTACCTGTTCCTGCTGACCAACTCCGACTTCTGGGCCTCGCTGGGCAACAGCGCCGTCATGTGGCTGCTCATCGTGCCGATCCAGCTCGTCGCCGGGCTGGGCGGCGCGGTGCTGCTGGCCGACGCCAAGCTGAGGCTGCGCGGCTTGTTCCGGGTGGCCTTCATCGCGCCGTTCGTGACCCCGATCGTGGCCATGGCGCAGGTCTGGATCGTGGTGTTCGACCAGGACTACGGCCTGGTCAACTACCTGCTCAACCTGGTGGGCCTGCCGGACGTGGGCTGGCTGACCTCGACGGCGTGGTCCAAGCCGACGCTGGCGCTGCTGTTCCTGTGGAAGACCACCGGGTTCGCGATCATCATCCTGCTCGCGGGCCTGCAGGCGGTCCCCGGCGGCGTGTACGAGGCCGCCTCGCTCGACGGCGCCTCCCGCTGGCGGCAGTTCTGGTCGATCACCGTGCCGCTGGTGCGCCGCAGCATGGCGTTCCTGGTGGTCATCCAGACGCTGGCCGTCTTCCAGATGTTCGCCGAGCCGCACGTGGTCACCGAGGGCGGCCCGTACGGCTCCACCACCACCGCGGGCCTGTACCTGTACGAGCACATCACCGCCTCCGACCTGGGCACCGGCGCCGCGAACTCGTTCCTGCTGGTCCTGCTGGTCTTCGGCCTGTCGCTGGTCTCGGTCAGGATGCTGCGCCCGAAGGACGGGGTCTCATGAGTCAGAACAGGCCGGGCCTCGCCCAGTACGCGCTGCTGACACTGCTCGCGATCGTGTTCCTGTACCCGATCTGGTGGGCGGTCAGCTCCTCGCTCAAGCCGGCGGCCGAGATCATCGCCAGCCCGCTGTCGATCGGCGAGCTGACGCTGGACAACTACCGGGCCATGTTCGCCGATGTGCCGATCGGCACCGGGTTCCTGAACACGGGGCTGGTGCTGCTGCTCAAGGGCGGGATGACGATGGTCTTCTGCCCGCTGGCCGGCTACGCCTTCGCCAAGTTCGACTTCCCGCTGAAGAACCTGCTCTTCGGCGTCGTGCTGCTGACGCTGATGTTGCCGACGCTGGTGCTGATCATCCCGCTGCTGCTGGAGATGAGCGCGCTGGGCTGGGTGAACACCTACCAGGCGCTGATCCTGCCGGGCAGCATCGACGCGTTCAGCATCTTCTGGATGCGGCAGACGATCGCCGCCATCCCGGACGAGCTGATCGACGCCGGGCGGGTGGACGGGGCCGGCGAGTTCGGCATCTTCTACAAGGTCGTGCTGCCGGTCATCCGGCCGGGCCTGGCCGCGCTGGCCGTGCTGACCACCATGAACATCTACAACGACTTCGTCTGGCCGGTCGTGGCGGTCAACGACACCGCGCACCAGACCCTCCAGGTGGTGCTGTCCACGCTGGCCCAGAACATCACGGGCAACCGCATCGGCGCCGACTTCGCCACCGTGTGGGGCGAATTGCTGGCCGCCGGGAGCATCGCCATGCTGCCGCTGCTGGTGATCTTCGTCCTGCTGCAGCGCCACTTCATCAACGGCATCCTCGCGGGCAGCGTCAAGGGCTGACCCGGATCATGAAAGAGAGCATCATGGAGTACCCCCGCCCCCACTTCGACCGGTCACACTCCTGGTCGAGCCTGAACGGCGACTGGGACTTCCGGGCCGACACCGAGCAGGGCTACGACCGGACCATCACCGTGCCCTTCGCCTGGGAGACCCCCGCGTCGGGCATCGAGGCCCACTGGCTGCCCGTGGCCTGGTACCGCCGCACGTTCACCGTCCCCGCCGGCTGGGCGGGGCAGCGGGTCGTGCTCCAGTTCGGCGCCGTGCACCACGAGGCCACGGTCTGGGTCAACGGCGTCGAGGTGGCGAGCCACCGGGGCGGCTACACGCCGTTCGAGGCCGACGTCACCGAGGCGCTCAGGGGCGGCGAGCAGGAGGTCGTGGTCCGGGTCCGCGCGCCGCTGGACAAGCGCGAGATCGCGCACGGCAAGCAGCGCAGCGTCCCGCGCGACGACTTCGACGGCGTCTGCTTCACGCCCTCCTCGGGCATCTGGCAGAGCGTCTGGCTGGAGGCCAGGCCGGCGACGTACCTGGCCGGGCTGAAGCTGCGCCCCTCCGGCGGGCTGGACGCCATCGAGGTCGAGGCCCGCGTCGGCGGGAGCGCCGCGGCCACGCTCGCGCTGAACCTGCGCGGCACGGACGTGACTGTCGAGGTGCCGGTCGTGGACGGCCGGGCCGAGGCCGTGCTCCCGGTGGCCGAGCCGCGCCTGTGGTCGCCGGAGGACCCGCACCTCTACCACGTGGACGCCACACTGACCTCGGCAGACGGCACCGACATCGTCGCCGCCTACACCGGGCTGCGGCGCATCGAGGTGATCGGCGAGGAGCTGTATCTCAACGGCGGCCGCCTGTTCGTGCGCGGCGTGCTCGACCAGGGCTACTGGCCGCTGACCGGCATCACCCCGCCCGACGACGCCGCGCTGCGCCGCGACCTCGAACTGGCCGCCGAGGCCGGCTACAACCTGGTGCGCAAGCACCTCAAGCTGGAGGACCCGCGCTTCGTGCACCACGCCGACGTGCTGGGCATGCTGGTGTGGGCCGAGCCGGCCGCGACCGGCCGCTTCTCCGCCGACTCGGTGGCGGCGTTCGAGGAGCAGGTCGCGCCCATGGTCGAGCGTGACGGCAACTCCCCCGCGATCATCATCTGGGGCCTGTACAACGAGGAGTGGGGGCTCGACTGGGACCTGCCGGGCGACCCGGCCAAGCAGCGGGCGGCGGCGCAGGCGTACGACCTGCTCAAGTCCCTCGACCCGAGCAGGCCCGCCGTGGACAACTCCGGCTGGACCCACGTCAAGACGGACCTGCTCGACTGGCACTACTACGACGAGTCCGCCGCCTCCTGGGGCAGGACGGTCGCCGCCCTGCTGAACGGCGAGCAGGACGACTTCCCCGTCAAGCTCGGCCCCGACTTCGTGGTGCGCAAGAAGCTGGCCGCCGGCCCCGACCAGCCGCTGCGCGGCCTGCCCAACCTCAACAGCGAGTACGGCACCGGCTTCACCTCCGTCGAGCGCGGCTGGCAGCTGCGCTGGCAGACCCAGGAGCTGCGCCGCCACGACCGCGTGGCCGGTTACGTCTACACCGAGCTGTACGACATCGAGCACGAGATGGCCGGCCTGCTCGACTTCGAGCGCCGCCCCAAGGACCTGGCCGGCGTGGACCCGGCCGACGTGAACGCCACCACCACGCTGGTGCTCGACGTGGTGCCCGTCGCGCCCGGCCGCGACCTGCTCAGCGACTCGCGCGAGGTGAGCGTGCCCGTACGCGTCTCGCACCACGGCGGCGAGCCGGTCAACGGCCACCTGCACACCGCCTGGACCCCCGTCTTCGGCGCCGCGCCCGCCGCACCCGGGGAGCCGGGCCCGTGGATCGAGGCCAAGCCGTTCCTGCTCAGCGGCGCCGCCGAGGTGCGCGCCGAGCTGCCTGAGGGCTGGACCAGCGGGCGGCTGCACGTCGCGCTGGTCAGCGACGGCGCCGTGGTGGCCCGCTCCGCCGTGGACATCGACACCCACACCGGGTTCGTCATCGGAGACAACCGCTAGTTCGTCATCAGAGACAACCGCCAAGGAGAGACAGCACGTGCGACTCACACCCCCCGCGCGGATCCTGACCGCGTTAGCCCTGATCGCCACCTGCCTCGGAGCACTGGCCGGCCCCGCCTCTGCGGCCCCCGCCGGCCAGGTGCTCTACTCCCCGAACCTGACCGCGTTCCCCCAGGGTGACGCCAGCTACCCGAGGGCCGTCCGGCTCGACCACGACGGCTCGGCGAACGAGACGATGCTGGCCACCTACGCCAGGCGCGGTCACAACGCGCCCGGCTCGTTCCCGATCCACCGCAGCACCGACGGCGGCCGCACCTGGTCGGCGAGCCCGATCTCCACCATCACCTCGCACACCCCCGGCTGGGGGCTCGGGGCGCCCGTCCTGTACGAGGTGCCGCGCACGGCCAACGGCCTCAACCAGGGCGACCTCCTGGCGTCCGGGACCGCCTGGGTGGAGGGCGACTACACGGCGCAGAAGGTCGAGGTGTTCAAGAGCACCGACCACGGCGTGACGTGGACGTACCTGTCGAACTGCACCCAGACCAGCGGCCTGCCCGACACGATCGGGCACGGCATCTGGGAGCCGTGGTTCCTGCTCACCCCGAACAACACGCTGGCCTGCTTCATCTCCGACGAGCGGCCCGCGGGCAGCGCCACCAACAACCAGGTCATCGGCCACTACACCTCCACCAACGGCGGCCAGACGTGGAGCGCCACGATGACGCTGGACGTGTCCTTCCCCGCCGACAACCTGGCCAGGCCGGGCATGTCGATCGTGACGGGGCTGCCGAACGGCACGTTCCTGATGGCGTACGAGCTGTGCAGGGACGCCACGGACGCCGACCACGCGTGCGAGGTGTACGTCAAGACCAGCGCCGACGGCCTGAACTGGGGCTCCGGCGCCGGCACCCTCGTGCGCACCGCCGACCAGCGGGAGCTGCTGCACACCCCGTACGTCGCCTGGCTGCCCGGCGGCGGCGCCAACGGCACGCTGCTGCTGTCGGGCCAGCGCGTCGTGGCGGGGCCGGCCGGCAACAAGACCGTGCTCGGCGAGTCCGGCCAGGTGCTGTTCGCCAACACCAACCTGGGCGCGGGCGAGTGGACCGAGATCGAGGCTCCCGCGCTCACCTCGCCCACCGGCGGCTACAACCCCGGCGAGCCGTCCTGCCCCGGCTACAGCTCCCCCATCGTGCCGTCGGCGAACGGCACCGGCTTCCTCTACCTGACCGCGACGCACCTGACGGGCAACCAGTGCCAGATCAGGTACGGCCTCGGCACGCTGCCGGGCAAGGCCGTCCAGGTCACCGGCCCCGGCGGCAAGTGCCTGGACGTCGACACCAACACCAGCGCCAACGGCAACGCCGCCCAGCTCTGGGACTGCGGCGTGGCCACCGGCCAGCGCTGGTCCAGGCACCCCGAGGGCAGCCTGCGCGCCTTCGGCAAGTGCCTGGACGTGGACGCGCAGGGCACCGCCAACCACACCAAGGTGCAGCTCTGGCAGTGCAACGGCAGCGGCGCCCAGCAGTGGGTGCACCGCGCGGACGGCTCGCTGTTCAACCCGCAGTCGGGCCGCTGCCTCGACGCGCCGGAGGGCGCCACGGCCAACGGCACCAAGCTGCAGATCTACGACTGCAACGGCCTGTTCCCGCAGCAGTGGACCATCCCCGCCTGACGGGCTGACCTCGCGAGGGGCGTGGCGAGCAGGTCGCCGCGCCCCCGCTCCTTCTTCAGCCGAACTGCCGGCCCAGCTGGTCGAGCGTCTCGCTGATGACCTCGCGCAGCGTGCGCGCCTCCCGCTCCTCCGACCACAGGTGGGCGGCCAGCCGCAGCCCCACCAGGAAGGCCGCGGCCAGCACGCGGGGCGGCACCGTGGTGGACCGGTCGCCGACCGCCTCGGCGAGGTCGCGCTCCAGGGCCGCGTGGTTGGCGAGCTGACGGGCCAGCAGCGAGGGGTGACGCTTGGCCAGGCGGGTGCGCACGGCCCACTCGCGCTCTGGCTCCCGCATCTCCTGTTGCAGCTCGTCGATGGAGCGCCGCAGGGCCTGCCAGGCGGTCAGCTCCGCCGGCTGCGCGCGCACCCGCTCCACCAGGGCCCCGATGCGCTGCTCCTCCCCGTACAGGAGGGCGTCCTCCTTGCCGGAGAAGTAGTTGGAGAACGTGCGCCGCGAGATGTTGGCGGCGTCGGCGATGGCTTCGACGGTGACGTTGTCGAGACCGTGCTCGACGGTCAGCCGCAGGGCGGCCTCGTGCACGGCCTGACGGGTCTCGGCCTTCTTGCGTTCCCGCAGCCCCACCGTGGTGTCCATGATGGCAGCCACCCTACCTTCGCGAAGGTGTGCGAGCCCCGGCTGCGGTCAGGGCCCGCACAAGATCATTATCGCGCATCAAGATCACTTATGGAGCACTTCCTGCATTGTGTACACTCCTGTATACAGGAGTGTGACCGCATCAAGGAGCACCATGGCCGCAATGCCCGAGCGTAAGAGCCGCCGCACCGCGGAGTTCATGGCTGACGTCGTGCACGAGCGGCTGCGCGACGCCATCCTGGCCGCCGAGTTCCGGCCCAACCACCGGCTGGTGGAGGAGGAGCTCGCCGACTGGCTGCAGGTGAGCCGCACCCCGGTGCGCGAGGCGCTGCTGCGGCTGCGCCAGGAGGGGCTGGTCGACCAGCGCAAGGGCTGGTTCGTGCGCGACCACGCGCCGGAGGAGATCCTGGAGATCATCGAGGCGCGGGCCGGCATCGAGGCGCACGCCGCCTACCTCGCCGCCGAGCGGCTCGACGGGGAGCGGCTGGCGCGCCTGGAGCAGCTCATCGAGCAGATGGAGGCGCCGGGCATCTCGCGGCCCAAGCTCAACGAGCTGAACAACGAGTTCCACGAGATCATCACCGAGGGGGCGGGCAACTCGCTGGTCGTCCAGTTCTACCGGCGCACGAAGGTCAACTACTGGAACTTCAACCAGCCCGTGGTCTTCACCCCGGCCGACGACGAGGTGGTCAACACGCAGCACCGCGAGCTGGTCGCGGCCATCGCGGCCAAGGACGCCGAGACGGCGGCGCGGGTGGCGCGGGCGCACGTCAACAACACCACCCGCATCATCGTGACCGCGCTCGGGCTCGGCTGACGAGCACCGGGCCGAAGCCGAAGGCCAGCAGGCCGAGCAGGATCACGGCCAGCGCGGCCCACTGCCGGGGGCTCATCGCCTCGTCCAGCACCAGCACGCTGAGCAGCAGCCCGACGAACGGCTGCAGGTAGGTGTTGACGGAGGCCGCGGTCGAGCCCCACCGCAGGATGAACCGGAAGTAGAGCAGATACCCGGCGGCCGAGGCGAGCAGGCCCAGCTCCACCACGGCCAGCACGGGCAGCAGCTCAGGCCGCCCCACCGAGAAGTGCCCCGTCAGGACGGTGGCCGGCACGAGGTAGAGGGTGGCGGCCGTGAGCTGGCCGCAGGCGATGACGGCCGGGTCCAGGTGCGGCAGGTGCGTGCGCGTGTAGACGTTGCCGGCCGCGAAGATCGCGGAGCTGGCGACCACCGCGAGGGGCCAGACCCCGCCGCCCACCGAGCCGGCCACCGAGCCGGCCACTGAGCCGATCGCCGAGCCGCCCGCTGAGCCGCCCGCTGAGCCGCCCGCTGAGCCGCCCGCCAGCGCCGCCATGCCGGCGAAGGCGATGACGACCCCGGCCAGCCGGGGGAGGCTGAACCGCTCGGCCCGCGTCACCAGGCCGGCGATCAGGAACACGAACACCGGCGTGGTCGCCGACAGCACGACCGCCATGGAGGAGGTGACGTGCTCCTGCGCCGCCGTCAGCAGGGTGAACGGCAGCGCGATGTTGAACGCGCCGAGCAGCGCCAGGTGCCCGAGCAGCCGCCGGTCCCGCGGCACGGCGAGCCCGCGCACCCGTACCGTGATCCCCAGCGCCACGGCGGCCAGCGCCATCCGGATGAGCACGATCATGTACGGGTTGAACGACCGCAGGGCGATCGCGGTGAAGAAGAAGCTGGCTCCCCAGATCGACGTCATCACCGCGTAGAGCCCGTAATCCCTGGCCGTGCCGCGGGTGGTCATGCAGGGGCGTCGTTCCTGTCGGCCATCCTCGCCAGGAAGGCCCTGGTCCGCTCGTGCACGGGCGCGGTCAGCACCTGCGCGGCCGGCCCCTCCTCCACGATCGTGCCGTCCACCATGAAGATGATCCGGTCCGCGATGTCCTCGACGAGCGGGATGTCGTGGGTGGCCATCAGCATCGTGCACTCCTGCCTGGCCAGGTCCCTGATGACGTTGGCCACCTCGACGCGCAGCTCGGGGTCGAGCGCGCTGGTCGGCTCGTCCAGCAGGATCATGCTCGGGTCCATGGCCAGCGCCCTGGCGATGGCGACCCGCTGCTGCTGGCCGCCGGAGAGCTGGCGCGGGTAGTGGTGCTCGCGCCCGGCCAGCCCCATCCGGCCGAGCAGCTCGACGGCCCGCCGCTCGGCCGTGGCCCTGTCCAGGCCCAGCACCTGGCGCGGGCCGTAGGCCACGTTCTGGGTGGCGGTCAGGTGCCGGAACAGGTTGAAGTGCTGGAAGACCATGCCGATGCGGGCCCGCTGCCTGCTCGCCTCGCGGTCGCCGAGCGGCTGCAGGTGGTCGCCCACCCTGCGGTAGCCGATCAGCTCGCCGTCCACCTCGACGCAGCCGGAGTCGATCAGCTCCAGGTTGTTCACGCAGCGCAGGAACGTGGACTTGCCCGCGCCGGAAGGCCCGATGAGCGCCACGATCTCACCGTCGTGGACCTGCACGGACACGTCCCTGAGCACCGGGGTGGCGCCGAAGGACTTGAACACGTGCCGCGAGCGCATCTTGACCGGTGCCTGTGTCATGCCGTCACCTCGCTGGGAACTTGCGCTCGAGGACGTGCTGCAGCACCGTGATCAGCGCGGTCAGCAGCAGGTACCAGAAGGCCGCGACGAGCAGCAGTTCGAGATACTTGAAGTTGGTGTAGTAGACGCGGCTGACCGCGAGCAGGATCTCCGAGTACCCGATCGCGTACGCCAGCGACGTGTTCTTGATCATCAGGATGTACTGGTTGCCCACGGCCGGCATCACGATCCGGAACGCCTGCGCCAGCACGATCTGCCGGGTGATCTTCCCGCTGGGCACCCCGAGCGCCCGGGCCGCGTCACGCTGCCCCTGGTCCACCCCCTGGATGCCGCTGCGGATGACCTCCGCCATGTACGCGCTCTCGGCCAGCGTCAGCGCGAACAGCCCGGCCACGAACGGCGTGAAGAACACGCTGGCCGCCTGCTCCTCGATCAGCACCACGTCCGTGAACGGGATCGACAGGCTCACCCGCCCGATCACCCGCGGCACCGCGTAGAACCAGATCAGCAGTTGCACCAGCATCGGCGTGCCGCGGAAGACGAACACGAACCCGGCCGCCGCGGCCCGCAGCACCGCGTTGCCGCTGATGCGCAGCAGCGCCACGCCCGTGCCGAGCACGATGGCCAGCGCCGTGCTGAGCGTGGCCAGGGAGAGCGTGCCCCAGACCGCCTCCAGGATCGTGGGGCCGAACAGGTAGCGCCCGACCGTGCCCAGGTCGAACACGCCGGAGCGGAGGAACGGCAGCGCGATCAGGGGGACGGCGGCGACGACGGCGCAGGCCTGGAGGATCTGCCCCCAGGGCCTGGGCCGGCGGACGGGGAGGAAGACCTGCTGGTCAGGGCCTGGCATCGAGCTGCCCGTTGTACGCGGGCTGCTTCAGCCCGCCGACCGTCAGGCTCCACTTGCCGAGGATCTTGTCGTACGTGCCGTCTTTGATCATCGCGTCGAGCGTGGTGTAGACGGCGTCGCGCAGCTCCGGGTTCTTCCCCTTCATGAAGGTGAAGTTGATCAGGTAGTCGACCAGGTGGTAGTCGGTGGTGGCGAACTGGTCGGGGTTCTCCTTGACGATGTACTGCGCCTGGGCCAGGTCCGGCGCGTACGCCGAGATCCGCTCCGACAGCAGGCCCTGGAGGCCGAGCGGCGTCGAGGTGTAGTGCTCGACCTCGATCTTCCCTGCCGGGCAGGAGGCGTTCTCCTTCTCCACGGCCTTCTCCAGCGTCGTCGAGCCCTCCAGCATGCCGAGCTTCTGACCGCACATGGCCTGGCCGGTGGCGTACTTGCCCGCGTCCGCCTTGCGGACCAGGAACGTGGCGCCGGACTGGTAGTAGCCGATCATGTCGACCTGCTGGAGCCGCTCCGGGTTCGGGCTCATGCCGCCCGAGCCCATGTCGAACTGGCCCGCCTGCAGGCCGGTGATGATCGCCGAGTAGTCGACCTGCACCCACTGAGTGGTCAGGCCGAGCCGCCTGGCGATCTCGTCCACGATCTCCACGCCGAAGCCCCGCAGGTCCTGCGAGCCTTCCGCGCGGAACTCCCCTGGGATGTACGACTGCTGCGAGCCGATCATGAGGACGCCCTGCTGCACGGTGGGCACCTTGGCGCCCTGACCGCTCGCCTGCTGCTGGGCGCCGCCGTTGGAGCAGGCGGCCAGCACCAGGACGGCGGCGGCTGCCACGGCCGGGAAGAACCTCATCGTTGTCTCCCTGCGTGTGAGGTGGTCGGGGGGTCGGGAGCGCTAGCCCCGTTTTCCGCACGTGGAGGTATGTGAAGATCGCCGGGTTGCTGTGGTGATCGTTGTCGCGGTATGACCTGGCTGGTGAGACAGCGTGCGCAGTGGGGCCAGGCCAGTGTCGAGAAGATGCTCGGGGCATTACCGGTGGTGGCCGGTTTCTGCTCGCGGTTGCGGGTCCGGGAGCTGGTGGATGCGGCCTGCCCGGTGCGCGATATCGCGGAGCTGACTCACGGGCAGGTGATCGAGGTGCTGGTGGCCAACCGGCTGACCTCGCCCGCCCCGCTGGTGCACGTGCAGGACTGGGCGCGCGCCTGGGCGGTGGGTGAGACGTTCGGGACCGATCCCGAACTGCTCAACGATGACCGGATCGGCCGCGCGCTGGATGCCATCGCCCCGCATCTGGACCAGCTGACCGGGTCGGTCGGGCTGGCCGCGATCGAGGCGTTCGGCCTGGACGTGGCCCGCCTGCACTGGGACATGACCTCGATCTCGCTGCACGGCGACTACGAGCAGGCCGAGCCCGGCTTCGCGACACCGCGTTTTGGTCACCCCAAGGACCGGCGGCCGGACCTGAAGCAGATCCAGGCCGGGATCGCGGTCAGCGCCGATGGCGCGATCCCGGTCTTGCACCGCGCCTACGACGGCGCGGCCGGTGAGGTGGGGCAGGTCATCGGCGCCATGCAGGGCCTGCAGAAGCTGGCCGGCCCGCAACGCATGCTCATGATCGGCGATTCCAAGCTGATCTCGTATGCCAATCTGGCGGCGATGACCGCCGCTGGGGTCGCCTTCATCGCGCCGGCCTCCAAGCAGTACGTCGGCGTCGCGGCCCTGGCCGGTCAGAAGATCGACGACGCGGCCCGGGTGGACTACGTCGCCGCCCGGGACGAGCACAAGAGCGCCGACCGGCGCGGCCTCTGGCACGTGCGCGAGGACGACACCATGACACTGGCCGGGCCGCGCAAGAAGGACCCGATCCTGACCCTGCGGCGCATCTTCGTGCACTCCTCCGCCCGCGCCCAGGCCGCCGCCACCGCCCGGGCCAAGAAACTCGAGCGGGCCCGCGACGATCTGGCCCGGCTGGAACGCGGCCTGGGCAGCCGCCACTACCCCACCGAGCAGGCCGTCGCCGACCGCCTCGCCGCGATCGGCCGCGACCGCCGGGTCAGCACCTACCTGACCGCGCGGACCGGCACCGATCCCACCACCGGCAAACCCACCCTGGCCTGGCACTTCGACCAGAACGCGATCGACGCCGAAGCCGCCACCGACGGCTGGTACGCCCTGCTCACCAACCTGCCCGCCGAGGCCGCCGACGCCGGACAGGTGCTACGCCATTACAAAGGCCAGGAAGCCGTCGAACGCCGCTACCAGGCCTTCAAGGGGCCGCTGGCCGTCACCAGCCTGTATTTGAAGAACAACCGCCGCATCCACGCCCTGATCACCGTCATCTGCCTGGCCCTGCTCATCTTCTGCCTGATCGAGCGCCAGGCCCGCCAAGCCCTCGCCGACCGCGGCGAAACCAAGGTCAACGGCCTGTACGCCGGACGGCCCGCCGTCCCCACCGGCAAGCTCATCCTCGACGCCCTGGCCGGCATCCGGCTCATCCCGGGCACCGGCCAGTCACCCCCGACCATCCCGCAACCCACCACCCTCCAACTCGATCTCCTGGACCTTCTCGACATCGATCCACGAGACCTCCGCTGAAGATCACTCACCTGCGGAAAACGGGGCTAGCGGGAGTCGGCGGAGCGCCCTGGCTTGCCGGCCGGCGCGGGGCGGTCGAAGTCGGGGCACTCGGCCGCGTCGTCGAAGATCTGCCGCACCTCGGCCTGGTAGTCGGCGGGGAACCGCTGCTCCGCCAGCCCCTGGGGCACCCGCTCCCAGTAGAAGCGCGGCGGCCGCATCCGGATGCCCGGCCGGCTCAGCACGTAGGTGAAGCAGTCGTAGTACCGCCCGTCGTCGCCCCGCACGGTCAGGAACACGATGTCGAAGTCGTCGAACTCGTCCTTCAGGTGCGCGTCGTCGACCTCGAACACGATGCCCTGCGCGACCTTGCCGTACGTCCCGGTGCCGGCCAGGTGGCACCAGCCCCGGTCGGTGCGCTCGCCCGCCGCCCTGAACTGGATCTGCCGGTTGACGGCCTTGGCCTTGGTCACTGCGACGGCCTCAGGAAGGTATTTCCGCAGCTCGGACTCCAGCAGGTAGGTGCAGTAGCCGAAGTAGTACATGGCTCTCTCCAGGGGAAACGAGATTGTATGTGTTACCGTACGCCAATCTGTATACAGCCATTCCGGGCATTCCGTCCAGATAGGGAGAACGCGTGATTCCGCTCTTCAGGCAGCTGCACCACGTGTGCGTCGTCGTCGCGGACCTGGACCGGGCCGTGGCCTACTACGAGAGCGTGGGCATCGGACCGTGGTTCGACTACCCGAAGGGCGGGCCGTACGTGGAGTACGACGTCCCCAACGCCGAGGCCTCGGCCTCGATGCGCTACAAGTGCGCCGACCTGGACAACGTCCAGCTCCAGCTCTGCCAGCCGTCCGAGCTGGACTCGCCGCAGCGGCGCTTCCTGGACGAGTTCGGCGAGGGCGTCTACCACCTGGGCTTCGAGACCCCCGACCTGGCGCGGGCCGAGGAGCAGGGCCGCGGGGCGGGCTTGGCGATCATGGCGCGGGGGCGCAGGGAGGACGGGTCCGGGTTCTGCTACTTCGACACCCGGCCCGGCGCCGGGGTGACGCTGGAGGTGCGTAAGACCCAGCTCTGACGTCCGGCTCCGACAGGTGATGGACGAATCAGTGAGAAGCCAGCACACTCGCGAGGTGAACGGAGAGAACCTGCCACTGTTACGGAGACCCCGATGGCAAGTCTGGCTTCTCCTGCGCTGGTCGGGCGGGACGCCCCGCTGCGATTACTCATCGGCGCCGTCACCTGCCCGCCCGCCGTCATCCAGGTGCAGGGCGAGGCGGGGATCGGCAAGACCAGCCTCGTCCGTGCCGCGATCGAGCCGCTCACCCCGCCCGCCTGGACGGTGCTGATCGGCCACTGTCACCAGATCCGCGAGCCGTTCCCGTACGGGCCGGTGTTCGACGCGCTGCGGCACGTCGCGTCGGCCCTGCCCGGCCACGACCGGCTCAGCCCGGTCACCGGGGCGCTGCGCGGCTACCTGCCCGAGCTGGCGGGGCACCTGCCGCCCGCGCCGTCCCCGCCGCCCATGGACGATCCCCGGGCCGAGCGGCACCATCTGTTCCGTGCCGTGCACGCGCTGCTGGGCGCGGCCGGGCCGGTGGTGCTGGTGGTCGAGGACCTGCACTGGGCCGACGACGGCACCCGGGACCTGCTGCGCTTCCTCACCGACCAGCCGCCCGAGGGGCTGGCGCTGGTGGTGACGTTCCGGCGGGAGGAGCTGCCGGTGCCTGGGCTGCCGTTCGGGCACGCGTACCGGCGGGCGCCCGGGGTGCGCAGCGAGGTGATCTCGCTGACGCCGCTCGATGTGGAAGGGGTGCGCAGGCTGGCCGGGGCGCTGCTCCGCTCGGCCACCGTCGCGTCCGGCGCGGCTTACGGGGTGGGGACGCCCGCCGCGTCTGACGGGGTGGGCGGGCCCACCGCGTCGGACGGAGTGGGCGGGCCCGCCGCGTCGGACGGAGTGGGCGGGCCCGCCGCGCTCACCACCGCCTTCGCCGCGAAGCTGCACGATCGCACGGCCGGGGTGCCGTTCGTGATCGAGGAGGTGGTGCGGTCGCTGCTCGACGACGAGGGCCGCCTGCCCGAGCCAGAGGCGCTCGACCGGATGGGCGTGCCGGTGCTGCTGCGCGAGGCCATGGCCGAACGGCTCACCGGCCTGTCGCCCGCCGCGCTGCGCGTCGTGCACGCCGCCGCCGTCATGGGCCTGCCCGCCGAGGAGCCGCTCATCAACGCGGTCGCGGGCACACCGGCACCGCAGCCCGGCCTGAGCCAGGCGCCGCACGCGCCCGGCGAGCCGGGGGCGCACGAGGCACCGCACGGTGGTCCGGAGGCGCACGAGGCACCGCACGGCGGGCCGGGGTTGAGCGAGGCGTTGCAGGCGGGGGTGCTGCGGGAGCATCCCGACGGCCTGTACGGCTTCCGGCACGCCCTCGCCCAACAGGCCGTCTACGACGCCATCCCCGGCCCCGACCGCCGGCTCACGCACCGCCGCGCCATGGCCGCGCTGGCGGCGCTCGACCCGCCGCCCCTCGTCCAGCTCGCCCACCACGCCCGCCGCGCCGGGGACTTCGCCGCGTGGCAGCGGCACGGCAGCGCCGCCGCCGACCACGCCGCCGCCATCGGCGACATCCCGCTGGCCGTGGAGCTGCTGGAGGGGCTGCTCGCCGACCCGAAGCTGCCCAGGCAGGCCCGCGGGCCGCTGGCGCTGCGGCTCAGCCGCGTCGCCGCGATCGGCCTGTCGCACCGCCGCGTCGTCCGCATCCTGCGCCACCTGCTGTCCGACGACTTCCTGTCCTCGCAGGTACGCGGCGAGGCCCGGCTGAACCTGGGCGTGCTGCTGTCCAACCAGGCGGGCGCCATCACGGCGGGCCGCCAGGAGATCCTCGCCGCGCTGCCCGACCTGGCCGACAGCCCCTCCCTGGCCGCCCGCGGCCTGGCGTTGCTGGCCATGCCCGTGTGGGGCGGCGAGCCGCTGGCCATGCACGAGGAGTGGATGGCGCAGGCGGAGAAGCTGCTCGTGGAGGACCAGGACCCGGAGCTGACCGCCGCCGTCCAGGCCAACAAGGTGAGCCTGGCCATGCTCGTCGGCTCCCCCGACGCGTTCGAGCTGGCGGGCACGCTGCCGGCCAACGACCCGTCCACCGCCGTACGCCGCCAGGTGGCGCGCGGCTACTCCAACCTCTACGACGCCGCGCTCGCCCTCGGCCACTACGCCGCGGCGGCGCGGTTCGCGGAGCGGAGCAGGCGCGTCGCCGAGGAGACCGGCGCGTTGTACCCGGCGTTCCTGGTCGAGATGTCGTCGATCCGGCTCGACCTGCTGACCGGCCGCTGGGAGGGCCTGCGCGAGCGGGCGCTGGCCGCCGTCGAGATGACGTACGAGGCGCCGCTGCTCGCCGTCGAGGCCCGGCTCGCGCTCGGCGTGCTCGGCCTGGCCAGGGGCGAGTGGGACGAGGCCGGCGAGCACCTGGAGGCGGCCGGCGTGCGGGACCTGGACTCGGGGTTCCTGCCGGTCGCCGTGGCGGGGTCGAGCGGGCTGGTCGAGCTGCACCTCACCAGGGGCGCGCTGGAGCCCGCCCTCGCGGCGGCCGACCTGGCGGTGACGCGGCTGCGGCGCAAGGGCGTGTGGGTGTGGGGCGATCAGCTCGTCCCGGCGGCCGTCCACGCGCTGCTGCGGGCGGGGCGGTCGCAGGCGGCGGCGGGGCTGGTGGCCGAGTTCGCGGCGGGCATCTCGGGCAGGAACGCGCCGTCCGCGCACGCGGGGCTCTGCCTGGCCGAGGGGTCGCTGGCCGGTGACGCGGGGGGCTTCGAGGAGGCTGCCCGGTGTTACGGGCGGGCGCGGGCGGCGTACCTCGCGATGCCACGTCCGTACGCGGCGGCGCGCGCTGCCGAGCTGGAGGCGGGCGCCTGGCTCGCCGCGGCCGGCCACGAGGAGCGCGCCACGCACGAGCAGCGCACCACGCGCGAGAGGAGCGGCGCTGGCGAGCCGGGCGGCGCTGGCGAGCAGCGCGCTGCTGAGCGAGAGCGGGCCTCGCACCCGGAGCTGGCCATCGACCGGGGGCGGGCCTCGCCTCGGGGGCGGGCCGCCGGCCTGATCGCGGACGCCGCCGAGCGGTACGCCGCGCTGGGCGCCACGCACGACGCCGCCCGCTGCCGCCGCCTCCTGCGCGAGCTGGGCCCCGACCGCCCGCCGGCCCGCCGCAGCAGGAAGGCCGGCGGGGTGTTGTCGCCGCGCGAGAGCGAGGTGGCCAGGCTGGTGGCGCTGGGCCGGACGAACAGGGAGATCGCCGAGGTGCTGTTCCTGTCCCAGCGCACGGTGGACACGCACGTCGCCCGCGTGCTGCAGAAGCTCGGCGTGCGCACGCGGGCGGAGGTGAGAGAGCCCCGGCCGGAGGACCGGCCGGGGCCCGTCACCCCCGAGTCGTGAGGGCGGCTAGACGGTGATGCTCCACGAGTCGAGGTACCCGGTGTCACCCGAGTAGACGTCCTCGATGTCGAGCACCCAGGCGCCCGCCGCCTGCTGGCTCACCGGGACGGAGAACGTCCTGGTGCCGTACGGGGTGCAGGTCGTGCCGCCGTACCGGTCGACGGCGTACCAGGTGCCGTTGGGCCCGCGCAGCCAGATGTCGAGGTCCTCGGCGCAGGTGTGGCTGATCGTGATGGACAGCCGGACCGGCGTGGTCGCGGTGCCCGTCGCGGTGGAGGTGATCGAGCTCTGCGTGTTGCTGAAGTCGTAGATCGGATAGTCGGTGTTGTTGGTGAACGTCCTGCCGCCCGAGGTGCCCTGGACGGTCAGCGCGTACGTCGTCGTCCGCGTGGCCGTCTCGCCCGTGCCGGTCACCGTGACGGTGTAGCTGCCGGCCGGGGTGGTGGGCGCGGTCGAGATCGTCAGCGTGGAAGAGCCGCCGGAGGTGACCGAGGCCGGGTTGAACGTGGCCGTGGCCCCGGTCGGCAGGCCGGAGGCCGCCAGGTTCACGGTCTGGGCGGTGCCGGCCGTGGTGCTGGTGCCGATGGTGGACGTGGCCGCCGAGCCCGCCTGCACGGTGCCGCTCGCCGGGTTCGCCGAGATCGAGAAGTCACGGGTGGGCGGGGTGCCGCCGACCGCCTGCTTCCAGACCGCGTACATGGCCGCGTCCGCCGCCCGGTCCAGGACGGTGTCGTTGATGTTGGAGGTGGTGTCGCAGGAGGCGTGGTAGCAGGGGTCGTACGCGCGCCCGGCCGTGCCGCCCCACTTGGCGGCCTGCGCCGAGGTCTTGGTGGCGCTGGCGCCGGCCGCGACGCCGGAGCTGGCGATGCCCGCGTTGCGGAAGGAGGCGTCGTCGGAGCGGTTGGCGCCCTCGACGTTCTCCTCGGGCTGCAGGCTCAGCCGGTCGTAGAACTCCTTCAGGTACGCGGCCCCGGCGGTGTTGATGTTGTTGATGAAGTAGCCGCCGTTGGTGGAGCCCGTCATGTCGTAGTTGTAGTAGACCTGGATCCGCTGCCGCTCGGCGGCGCTGAGCGAGGCCACGTAGTACTCCGACCCGTTGAGCCCCTGCTCCTCATCCGTCCACCAGCCGAACCTGACGTGCTTGGCCAGCGTCGGGTTGCGCTGCGCGAGGGTCAGCGCGACCTCCAGCAGGTTCGCCGAGCCGGAGGCGTTGTCGTTGATGCCGGGCCCGGCCGCCACGCTGTCGAGGTGCGCGCCGGACATGATGACCTGGTTCGCGTCGCCGCCCGGCCAGTCGGCGATCAGGTTCGGGCCGGCGCCGCTGCTGCAGTAGGTGGTGGTGCAGCTCTGCCTGACCACGGTGTAGCCGGCCGCGCGCAGCCTGTCCTCGAGGTACGACACCGACTGCAGGTACCCGTTGCCCGTGGACCTGCGGTTGCCGCCGTTGCTCGTCGCGATCGACTGGAACTGCGCCAGGTGCGCCTTGACGTTGGTCAGGCTGATGTCCGGCGGGTCACCGGGGTTCGGCCCCTGGCCGACGGTGAGGGTGTAGGTCGCGGTGTGCGAGGTGGTGCCCGTGCCCGTCACGGTGATCGGGTACGTGCCCTGCGGCGTGCCCGAGCCGGTCCGCAACGTCAGCGTCGCGGAGTTGCCCGAGGTCACCGACGTGGGGCTGAAGGTCGCCGTGGTGCCGGACGGCAGGCCGGAGGCCGACAGGCTCACGGTCTGCGCGCTGCCGGACGTGGTCTGCGTGTTCACCGTGGCCGTGACCTGCTGCCCCGGCGTCGCGCTGCCGGAGGACGGGTTGAGCGTGAGCGAGAAGTCGTTGCCCGGGGTGCCGCAGGCGGGCTCACCCGACGCCGCCGCCACGCTGACCGCGCTCCAGGCGGCCTTGGTGGTGTTGCACTCCACGCTGCTCGCGCCGTACAGCTCGATGACGGCCGCGACGGAGGCGGCGCGGACGTTCGTGTAGCGCCAGGTCGAGGTCTTGCGGGACAGGGCGCCCATGAAGATCTTGCCGGCCTTCTGGATGCCGATGCCGGTGACCGACGAGGGGCCGCCGGAGCAGATCGGGCTGGACGGCTTGCCGCCGCCCGGGTTGTTGCCCTCGGCCAGCAGGTAGAACCAGTGGTTCAGCGGGCCGGCCGCCGCGTGCACCTCGGTGCTCGGGATCGAGGAGGACCAGCAGTTCGGGTCGCCGAGCGCGCCCGGGTTGTACATGTTGCGGATCGGGCCCTGCCCGACCAGGTTGACCTCCTCGCCGACCAGGTAGTCCGGCGGGTCGTTGGGGTTGTTGGCGTAGTGCTCGGTGAGCGCGCCGAAGATGTCGCCGGTGCCCTCGTTGATGCCGCCGTTCTCGTTGCCGGAGCCGGCGCCGCCCGGGGTGGTCTGGAAGATCGCGTGGCCGTACTCGTGCGCCACCACGTCGATGGGGGTGGCCTGGGCGGTGTTGGCCTGGTTGTGGCCGAAGTTGGTGTAGCTGCCGTTCCAGTAGGCATTGACCTCGTTCAGGCCCACCCGGGCGGGGAAGCCGCGGCCACTGCCGTTGATGCCGTTGCGGCCCAGCCAGTCGCGCAGCATCTCCCACTCGCGCTGCACGCCGTAGAGCGCGTCCACGCACGCGGTCTCCAGGTTGGTGCCGGAGCCGTTGCCCCACGCGTCGTCCGTGCCGGTGTAGGCGCTGCCGTTCTGCCCGCCGCACTGGATGCCCGGCCTGGTGGTGTCGGTCATCGAGTACGAGCTGCCGGAGCCGCTCGTGCCGATCGTCACCTGGCCGTTGTAGTAGCCGTTGCCGGTGCCCGCGCGGACGAGGTCGTAGGAGTCGGCGATCTTCCCGGTGCGCGCGTCCACGAACACGTGCTGGATGCTCGGCTTCCCCCCTGTGACGCCGCTGACCACGGCCTCCCAGGTGAGCCGGGGACGCTCGCCCCAGGCCAGCACGACCAGGCGCGGCTCGCCCGTGTCGTCCACCCGGTCCAGCCGCGTCCGCGCCACCTCGGTGGCCTGGCCGGCGGTGATCGTGGCCCTGGTCGGCACGCCCCGCGTGGTCGGCCCGGACGCCGCCACCGTGTCCCTGACGTGCCCCGCCGCGTCGGTGACCACGACGGCGTCGCCGCCGACCATGGGCAGGCCCTTGTACGTGCGCTCGTACGCCACGTAGTACATGTCGCTCGCGCCCGGTGTCACCGAGACCCTGCTGTACGCCTCGTCCGGACCCCTGGTGAGCTCGTCGAGCTGGCTGGAGACGGCCTTGTCGGCGACCGCCGCCGCGAGCGAGGCGGGATCGGCCGCCTGCGCGCTGGCCTGCTTGGCCGCCCCTGGAGGCGCGGCGTGCGCGGGTGACACCACGGTCGCAGTCGTGGCGATGGCCACGACTGCGGCGAGTAAGGCTTTGCGTTTCACGGCTGTCTTGCTCCTTTCGGCGGTTTCCCTGGGCCGCCGGGCGCTGGTGGGCACGCGGCGGCCCGCGCGTAACCCGGGATCGCCTGGGTTCGCGGTGGTGTCAGGGAAAGGGGGGTGATGGGGGGTGACGGGAAGCGAGCGGACCGTTTCGCCTTGTGCCGCCCGACGCTAGGCCCTCGGTGACGGCGGGAAAATACGTATGTGCATCGGTAGGCATACCGATAATTCCGTTTCGCCAGGTGAGGTGGGGGACAATCGGAGGCGTGCAGTTCGGCGTCCTGGGTCCGCTCGCGGTCCGTCGCGCCGACGGCGAGGGGATCGCCGTCGGCGGGCCCCGGCCGCGCGCGCTGCTGGCGATGCTGCTGCTGGACGCGGGGCGCCTGGTCAGCCTCGAACGCCTCATCGACGGCCAGTACGGCGACCGGCCCCCGTCCGGTGCGGCCAACGCCG
This sequence comes from Nonomuraea gerenzanensis, assembly GCF_020215645.1. Lineage (NCBI taxonomy): Bacteria > Bacillati > Actinomycetota > Actinomycetes > Streptosporangiales > Streptosporangiaceae > Nonomuraea > Nonomuraea gerenzanensis. The sequence goes on from NZ_CP084058.1 coordinate 11,635,271, forward strand.
TGCAGGCCCAGGTCTCACGGCTGCGGCGGCAGCTGCCCGCCGGCCTGATCGAGTCCCACGGGACGGGCTACCGGCTGGCCGCCGAACGCGACGCCGTGGACGCGCACCGCTTCGAACGGCTGGCACGCGAGGGACGCGGGCTGCTCGCGGCAGGCCGGCACGCGCAGGCGGCCCGCGTGCTGCGGGCGGCGCTGAGGCTGTGGCGCGGCCCTGCCTTCGCGGACGTGGCCGACGCGCCGTTCGCGGGGCCGCAGGTGGTGCGGCTGGAGGAGCTGCGGCTGGCCGCCACCGAGGACCTGCACGAGGCCGAGCTCTCCCTGCCCGACGCCGGGCCCTCGGCCGGGCTGCGCGAGCTGGTCACCGCCCACCCGCTGCGCGAACGCGCCCGCGGGCTGCTGATGCGGGCCCTGCACGCGGCGGGGCGGCAGGCCGAGGCGCTGGCCGCGTACGAGGAAGGGCGGCGGCTGCTCGCCGACGAGCTCGGCGCGGACCCGTCACCCGAGCTGGCGGCCCTGCATCTGGAGATCCTGCGCGGGTCGTCGTCGCCGGAGCGTCCGGCACGGGCGGTGCTGCCCGCGCAGCTCACCAGCTTCGTGGGGCGGGAGGAGGAGCTCTCCCGGCTGGCCGTCCTGCGTGCGGCGCGGCTCGTCACGATCGTGGGGCCGGGAGGCACAGGCAAGACCCGCCTGGCCATCGAGGCCGCCACCCGCTACCCGCCCGCCACGGTGGTCCCGTCGCATGACGGCGGTGGGGTCGCGCCCGCTGCCGGTCCGGTGGCGTTCGTGGACCTGTCACTCGTGGACGCCCCGACAGACACGCGCACCGGCGCGCAGGTGGTGCAGGTGGTGCTCGGGGCGCTCGGATTGCGGGAGCCCGCGCTCAGGCCGGCCGCCGGTGGGCCGGAGCCCGTCGAACGGGTCGTGGCCGCGCTGGCCGGGCAGGAGCTGCTGCTCGTCCTGGACAACTGCGAGCACGTCGTCGGCGAGGCCGCCACGCTCGCCCGCCGCCTGCTCGCCCAGTGCCCCGGCCTGACCGTCCTGGCCACCAGCAGGGAGCCGCTGGGCATCACCGGCGAGCACCTCGTCCCCCTCTCGCCCCTGCCCACCCCACCGCCCGGCGCGGACGACCCGCTGGCCTACCCGGCCGTGCGGTTGTTCGTCGACCGGGCGGCGGCCGTGCGGCAGGGGTTCGCGCTCGGGGAGCACAACCTGGAGGCGGTGCTGCGGATCTGCGCCGCGCTCGACGGGCTGCCGCTGGCCATCGAGCTGGCGGCGGCGCGGGTGCGGACGTTCGGGGTGGCGGAGATCGCCGATCGGCTGGCCGAGCACGGGCGGTTCCGGCTGCTCTCGCGCGGCGACCGCACGGCCGCCGCCCGGCACCAGACCCTGCACGCGGTGGTGGAGTGGAGCTGGAGCCTGCTCGGGCCGGAGGAGCAGGCGCTGGCCAGACGCTTGTCGGTGTTCACCGGCGGCGCGACGCTGGAGGCGGTCGAACACGTCTGCCGCGACGACGACGGCAAGGGGGAGGATCCGGCCGGCGTGCTGGCCGACCTGGTGGACAAGTCGTTGGTCGAGACCGACGGCGAGCGGTACCAGATGCTCGACACGATCCGCCTGTTCTGCCTGGAGCGGCTGGCGGAGGCGGGTGAGGAGGAGCGGCTGCGGCGCGCCCACGCCGCCTGGTTCCTGGACCTGGCCGGACGCGCCCACGAACACCTCTACCGGGCCGAGCAGCTCACCTGGCTGGCCTCGCTGTCGGCCGACAACGCCAACCTCCAATCGGCCCTGCGCTGGAGCGTGCGGCACGACAGGCCGACCGCGTGGCGGCTGGTGGGCACGCTGGGCATGTACTGGTGGCTGACGGGGCGGCGCGGCCAGGCCGTCCGGCACGCGGAGCGGCTGCTCGACGCCGCCGGGGCCGAGGTGCCGGCCGGGCTGGCGGAGGAGTACGTGCTGGCCGTGCTGCACGCCGTGCCCGGCACCGGTTCGCCGCACTGGGAGCGGGCGAAGCGGATCGTCGGGGCGCTGGACCGGCCGATGCGCTACCAGTTCGGGGTGGCGCTGTGGGGCATGCTCGCGGGCCCGCCCGAGGGTGGGCTGCCGGCGGCGCGGAAGCGGTGGGCGATCAGGAACGATCCGTGGAGCCGCGCGCTCGACCGGCTCGGCGTCGCGCTGATGACGCTGCACGACGGGCTGCTCACCGAGGCGGAGACCCGGATGGAGCAGGTGCTGGCCGACTTCGGCGCGCTGGGCGAGCGGTGGGGCATGGGGCAGGCGCTCGACTGGCTGGCCCTCATCGCGAGCTGGCGGGGCGACTGGCGGCGGGCGATGGAGCTGTGGGAGCGGGCGCTCGCCCTGTTCGCGGAGCTGGGTGCGCTGGACGAGCTGGCGGACGTGCTGAGCAGGCGGGGCAACGCGCACTGGCGGGCGGGCGACGCCGAGGCCGCGCGTGCCGACAACGAGCGGGCGGGCGAGCTGGAGCGGCGGCTGGGGCGGCCGGAGCTGATGGCCTGGGTGCAGCTCCAGCTCGGGGACATCTCGCGGCTCCAGGGTGATCTGCCCGCGGCGGCGCGGCGGCTCGACGCGGCGCTGTCCGGCTCGGGGACCGGCGCGTTCACCGCCGGTGGGACGAGGTCGCGCGTGTTCACCGCGCTGGGGCGGCTGGCCGCTGCCCGGGGGGATGCGGAGGAGGCCGGGCGGATGCACGCCGAGGCGCTGGCGGGGGCGCTGGGCTCGCCGCTGGCCAGCGACGTGGCGGAGGTCGCGGAGGGGCTGGCCGGTCACGCCCTCTTCCAAGCGACCCACAGCATGGTGCCCGCCGCTCCGGAGCTGGGGCCCGGCTCGGGGGCTCCGAAGCGGCGGGAGGCGGGTGCGCGGCGGGCGGCGGTGTTGCTCGGGATCGGGGCGGCGGTGCGGGGCATGGCCGTGGCCGGGGATCGCGACGTGGCCGCGACGGCGGCGGGAGCCACCCGCGTGCTCGGGCCCGAGGCGTTCGCGGCGGCGTACGCGAAGGGGGCGGCGATGAGCCGGGAGGAGGCGCTGACAACCCTGCGCGCCGCCATCGACCGGTAGCAGCCGCGCCCGCTCGCAGCCGGGCCCGCTCGCAGCCGGACCCGCCGCAAGTCGCCCTCGCCGAAGGCCGTGCCTCTGCTCCTGACAGCCGCATCCGCCGTTGTCAGCCGACAGTCGCCCCACTGTCAGCGCCCCCCGCCAAACTCCCCATCATGCGAAACGTTCTCATCTCCGGCGCCAGCATCGGCGGCCCCGCCCTCGCCTACTGGCTCACCCGCTACGGCTTCAAGGTCACCGTCGTGGAGAAGGCCCCCACTCTGCGCCCCGGCGGCCAGGCGGTGGACTTCAAGGGTGAGACGCATCTCACCGTGTTGCGCCGCATGGGCATCCTGGACGACCTGCGCCGCGTCCAGACCGGTGGCACCGACCAGGAGATCGTGGACGCGAACGGCCGCAAGCTGGCCATCCTGCCCGGCGAGTTCACCGGCGGCGCCCTGGAGATCAAGCGCGGCGACCTGGCCAGGATCCTGTACGACCGCACCGCCGCCGACTGCGAGTATGTCTTCGGCGACTCGATCACCTCCCTCACCGACACCCCCGGCGGCGTCCAGGTCACCTTCGAGCGCACCACCCCCCGCACGTACGACCTGGTCGTCGGCGCGGACGGGATCCACTCGAACGTGCGCCGGCTGACCTTCGGCCCCGAGTCGGACTATGTCCGGCACCTCGGCTACTACTACGCCCTGGTGGACATCGACGGCGACTTCGGCGGCAAGCCGCAGCTGTACAACGAGCCCGGCAGGATGGTGGCGACCGGCGGGCCGAAGGCGCCGGCGTTCTTCGTCTTCGCCTCCGGGCCGCTGAGCTACGACCGCTACGACGCGGGGCAGCAGAAGGAGATCCTCGCGCGGGCGTACCGGGGCATGGGCTGGCGGACGCCGCAGATCATGGCGGCGGTGCGGCACTCGGACAGCGTGTACCTCGACTCGATCAGCCAGGTCAGGATCGACCGCTACAGCCAGGGCCGGGTGGCGCTGCTGGGCGACGCGGGCTACGGCAACACGCTGGGCGGCTTCGGCTCGGGCCTGGCGATGGTGGGCGCGTACGTGCTGGCCGGCGAGCTGGCGGCGGCGGACGGCGATCACCGCCCGGCCTTCGCCGAGTACGAGCGGCAGTTCAAGCAGTACGCCAAGATCGCCAGGAACGGCAACGCCGGCCCCTTCCTCGCTCCCGCCACGGCGGCGCGCATCCGCATGCGCAACATGATGTTCAGGTCGAGCTTCCTGATGGGTCTGATGACGAAGATGGGCGACAAGTTCGCCACGGACATCGCTCTCAAGTCGTACTGAACTTTCGGCGCATCAACCGCATCGAACACCGGCATGAGAACCACGCACATGCTCGCGGCCCTCACCACGGTGCCGGTCGCCGCCGCCCTGATCGCCCTGCCGGCCCAGGCCGCCACCTCCTCCGGCCCCGCCTGCCCGGCGCCGACCAGGGCGGAACTGAAGGGGACGGAGACCGACACACCGCCCAAGGGCGCCAAGGCGCTCAGGGGCGTGCGCGTCCGTCACCTCCCGAAGGGCTTCACCAACGGCTCGGTGTCGGCGATGAAGCACGACGGCATCACCGAGTACGGCTACACCTGGTCCGACAACCGCGACGACCTCGACCGCGCGCACCGTTCCCTGTGGGTGCGGGTGGTGTGCTGGCCGAAGGCGAGCAAGCTGGCGCAGCTGAGGAAGCTGCCCGTGGACCTGGGCACGTTCACCAACACGGAGGGGGCCGTGCGGCTGGGCGGGCGTACGGTGCTCAAGAAGGAGGGGGACGGCGCGCTCGGTCACGGCCGGTACGTCGGCTGGGTGGAGCGCAAGGGCGTCGTCGTCACCGTGATGGTCAGCCAGCCCCTGGTGCCCGAGCTCGCCACCATCGTCAAGGGCATCAAGCTCTGACTTCAGCGCCCCGGCGGCCGTGGGGGCGGTGACTCCTGCCCCTGGCGTACGGAAATACCGCCGCATGACCGATGCGATCGAGGGGAATGCCTGTGCATCCTGGTGGGGACGGGTCCGGCGCGGACCTCGTTCCGGACCTGGAGAGGAGTCACGAGGGCATGGACAACGCGGCAGGCCGCCCTACCGTGATCTTGGACAACGGCGTCGTGGGCCGGGTCGTGCTGGCCCACCCGTACCGGCGTGACCTGGTGCTGGTGCTCGGCATGGACGGCACCCTGCTGAGCTGTGAGCTCGACTACATCGCCTGTGTGGTCGGCGGGGCGCCGCTGTGCCGCGACGGCTGAGGCGTGGCCGGCGGGCCGCCACGCCTCCCAGACGGCTGCGGCCGGGCCAGTCACGAAAGCCGGGCCAGTCACGAAGGCCGGGCCGGCCATGGAGGCCGGGTCAGCCACGCTCGACGAGCCCGCCGAGCAGCTCGGCCGCCGCGAAGTCGTGGGTGAGCCTGTTCTTGGTGAGCGCGAACGTGGTGCCGGTCGCCGTGTCGGCCCACGCCGTGCTGCCGCCGGCACCGCCCACCCCGAACACGGTCGGCGACTGCTCCGGCGTCCTGCCGGGCGCGCCGATGTTGAAGCCCAGGCCCCACGCGGACGGCATGCCGAAGACCTCGTCCATGCCGCTCGACACGACGGCCGTCACCTCACGGAGCCGCTCCTCGCCGATCAGCCGCACGCCGTCCACCTCGCCCAGCAGCGCCGCGTACATCCGCGCGACGGCCCTGGCCGAGGTCTTGCCGCCGGCCGGGATGTCGGCCGACAGGTAGTCGGGCCGGCTGCCCAGCTCCGCGTTGGGCATCAGCGTCATCGGCGCGGCCTTGAACATCGGCAGGTCCGCCGGCATCTCGCCCCACGCGGACGGGTCCATCGGCGCGTCCTCCAGCCGGGCCAGCCGCGCGTGCTCCCGCTCCGGCATCCCGAAGTACAGCTCGTCGGCCACGCCCAGCGGCCCCGCGACCTCCTCCCGCAGCACCTGCGAGATGGGCTTGCCGGTGACCCGCCGCACGATCTCGCCGACGAGGAACCCGAACGTGTAGGCGTGGTAGCCCATCTTGGTGCCCGGCTCCCACCACAGCTCCGCGTCCTCAAGCGCGGCGACCATCGTCTTCCAGTCGCAGACGTCCTCGGGCGTGGTGTCGAGCGGCACGCCGGGCACGCCCGCCGTGTGCGAGAGCACGTGCCGTACGGTGACGGCCTCCTTGCCGTGCCGGGCGAACTCGGGCCACAGCTCGGCCACCCGCGTGTCGTAGCCGAACAACCCCCGCTCCACCAGCACGTGGGCCACGGCGGAGGTGGCGCCCTTGCCGATCGAGAAGTTGTAGAAGGGCGTGTCGGGCGTCACCGGACGGCCGGTCTCCGGATCGGCCACCCCGGCCACCACGTCCACGATCTGGACGCCGTCCCGGAAGGCGGCCACCTGGAGCCCGCGCTCTTCGCCCGACTCGACGAGCCTGTCGGCGGCTTCCTGCACCTGCTTCTGAAGATCACTCATGGGAAGTCCCTTCCTTGTCCGTCGCTGGAACTAGACGGTACAGTACTCACATCAGTACGGAACTGTCTAGTACTGTCAGAGGCAAGCGAACGAGAGGGCGGTCGATGGCAGCGGAAGAGGACGGCCGGACGGCACGCAAGCGCAGGCAGATCCTGGAGGCGGCGCTCCCGGTGTTCCTGCGCAACGGTTACGTGGGCACCAGCATGGACGAGGTGGCCTCACTCGCCTCGGTGTCGAAACAGACCGTCTACAAGCACTTCACCGACAAGGAGCAGCTCTTCACCAGCATCATCATGGACACCACCGGCCAGGTGGAGGGCCTCGCCAAGATCATCACGGCGGCGCTGGAGGACAGCGACGACCTGGAGAAGGATCTGGGCGAGCTGGCCCGCCAGTTCCTGGCCCGCATCATGAGCCCCGACGTGCTGCGGCTGCGCCGGCTGGTGATCGCCGAGGCCGACCGGTTCCCCGACCTCGGCCGCACCTGGTACGCCCAGGGCTTCGAGCGCTCGCTCAGGACCATGACCACGGCGTTCGAGCGGCTGACCGAGCGCGGGCTGCTGCGCGCGGACGACCCGGCCCTGGCCGCCGAGCACTTCGTCGGTCTGCTCCTGTGGATCCCGGTGAACAAGGTGATGTTCTCCGGCGTCGGTGAGCACTACTCGGAGGCCGAGCTCGACCGCCTGGCGGAGGCCGGGGTGGCGGTGTTCCTGCGCGCCTACGCTAGCCCAGGAAGCGCTTGATCCCGTCGGCCAGCGCGGCGGCCATGCGCTCGCGGAAGGCGCCGTCGGACATCTTGGCGGCGTCGCCCGGGTTGCGCATGTTGCCGCACTCGATGAACACCGCCGGCCGCTTCGACAGGTTCAGCCCGCCCAGGTCGGTCCGGGTGTCCAGGCCGTTCTTGGCGGTGTAGGTCGCGTACGGCATGCCGGTGCCCTCGCGGAAGGCGTCGCGGACGTCCCTGCCGAGCCTGGCCGACGGCTTGACCACGGCGTCGTTGTGCCCGGGCAGCAGCCCGGGCATGATCACGTGGAACCCGTGCCCGCTCGGCACGGCCCCGTCGCCGTGGATGGACAGCACCGCGTCGGCCCTGGCCTCGTTGCCGATCGCGGCCCGTTCGGTGACGCACGGGCCCACGCCCTTGTCGTCGGGACGGGTGAGCACGACCTTGGCGCCCATGCGCTCCAGGATCGGCTTCAGCCGCCCGGCGACGTCCCAGGTGAAGGCGTGCTCCGGGTAGCCGTCGTCGGTCTCGGTGCCGGTGGTGTTGCACGCCTTGCGGCCGGTGATGATGTCGACCTGGCGGTTGATCTCCTCGGGGTGCGAGGCGTTGCCGCCGTTGTGCCCCGGGTCGAGCACGACGGTCTTGCCCGCCAGCGGGCTCGCCGGAGTGCCCGACGGCGAGGCGGCGGGCAACGCCGCCTCCTGGGCTGCGGGCACGGCGCCGCCGCCGCAACCGGCGGACAGCACGGCGAGCATGGCGAGCATGGCCAGCGCCACGGGTCCGGCTCGGTGAGCACGCATGGCACCGACCGTACCGGGCCCAGGCACGCAATCCCAAGACCCCGCTGACCTGCGATTTCGTGTCGCGGCCGCGGGTTTGCCCGCCGGTCCGGCGGTGAGGGACCGGGGTGTGATCCGAGGTTACGCAGAGCAGCCGAGCCCACGCGCGGGCGGCCAGGTGACGTTGCGGGTGGCGACGGACGCGCCCCGGTTCAGGGTGGAGCTCTTCCGTTGCGGTGACGGGCTGACGCTGTGCGAGAAGTCGCCGTGGCTGCCCGGCGTGGACGCTCCCCCGCACCTGCCGTCCCACGACTGGGGCGAGCCGGGCACGGGGCTGCGCGGCGAGCACCTGCCGGCCTGGCCCGCCCACCCGATGCCGGCGCCCGCCGAGCCGGGCGTGTACGTCGCGGTGCTGGTGGAGGGCGACGGCGACGGCTGCGACAGGACCGACCCCGACCGGACGACGGCCGACGGGCGGGAGGCCAAGGCGCTGTTCGTGGTGCGTCCCGCGCGCCCGTCGGCCCGCGTGCTCTACAAGCTGCCGCTGCTGACCTACCACGCCTACAACCTGATCGACGGGCACGCCTACGACCCGGGGAGCGCGGCCGGGCACTGGTGCCTGTACAACCTGCCGCGCCCGGAGGAGGTGCCCGGCGGGCTCGCCCCTGGCGTGGGGCTGCACCGGCCCGGCGGCGGCACGGGCGCGACGCCGTACGACATCACGAACTTCGACCCCTACGACCCCACGCCGCGCCAGACCTACGTGCACTGGGACGGCCCGTTCGTGGCCTGGCTGGCGCGGCGCGGCTACGCGGTGGACCTCTGCACGGACCTGGACCTGCACCGGGAGGGCGCCGAGCTGCTGGAACCGTACCGGCTGCTGGTGAGCGCGGGGCACGACGAGTACTGGAGCGACGCCATGCGCGCGGCCGTGGCGCGGCACGTGGCGGGCGGCGGCAACGCGGCCTTCTTCGGCGGCAACACCTGCTGGTGGCGGGTGGTCTTCCACGACGCGGTCACCTTCTCCCGCGTCGGCTTCTGGCACGAGGAGGGCGCGCCGGAGAACGAGCTGATCGGCGTGAGCTTCCGCAACGGCGGCGAGCGCGACCGCGACGAGCACCCGGTGCCGGTGGGGTTCCGGGTGCAGCACGCCGATCACTGGGTGTACGAGGGCACGGGGCTGCGCGACGGCGAGGTGTTCGGGCTGGCGGAGAACCTGGTGGGCTACGAGTGCGACGGCGCCGCGTTCGACCGGGAGGCGGGGCCGCCGTACACGCCCACGGGGGCGGACGGCACGCCGCCCGGGTTCACGATCCTGGGCGTGGGCGACGCCAGGGCGAGCGGCTGGGGCCTGGGCAACGGCGCCGCCACCATGGGCCTGCACACGGGCGGCGGCACCGTCTTCAACGCCGCCACCACCGACTGGGTGCGCGGCCTGGCGACCTCGCCGGCGGTCGAGCGCATCACGGCGAACGTGCTCGACCGCCTCGGCTGAGGCTCACCCAGGCCGGCCTCGGTCGCAGCCGGCTGAGGTTCACCCCGGCCGGCCTCGGTCGCAGGCGGCTGAGGCTCACTCCGGGGGCGGCCTCGGCAGCGGCGGCTCCTCCTGCTTGCGGATCAGGTACGGCGGCATCGCCAGCGCGTGCATGCCGGTGTCGAGCAGCGTCCCGATCGAGTGCTCCGGCGTCTCCGTCAGCGGCTCGCCCGGCCCGTTCAGCGAGGTGTTGATCAGGACGGGCGTGCCCGTGCGCTCGTGCCACCTGTCCAGCAGCGCGTGCAGGAACGGCGTGCTCTCCCGGGTGACCGTCTGCAGCCTGGCCGTGCCGTCCACGTGCGTGATCCCCGGCAGCCGGTCGCGGTGCTCGGCGCGGACGGCGGCGGCGTACTGCATGAACGGGGCGGGCCTGTCCACCTCGAACAGCCGCTCGGCGTGCTCGGCCAGCACCAGCGGCGCCAGCGGGCGGAACCACTCGCGCCCCTTGACCTGGAAGTTGATGTAGTCCTGCATGTCGGGGTTGCGCGGGTCGCCGAGGATGCTGCGGTTGCCCAGGGCGCGCGGCCCCGACTCGCTGCGGCCCTGGTGCAGCCCGATGACGCGGCCGCTCTCCAGCAGCGTGACCAGCGTGCCGGGCAGGTCGGCCGGCTGCTCGGCGTACAGGCCGGCGGGCAGGGCGCGCACGGCCGCCTCGATCTCGCTCTCGTCGGGCTCCGGGCCGAGGAAGTCGTCCGTCCAGCGGAAGCGGCTGTCCACGCCGAGGCAGGCGATGAGCCCGTACAGGGCGCAGCCCACGGCCGTGCCGCCGTCGTGCGGGCTGGGCGGGATGAACACCTCGCGGAACGGCGACTCGCGGATCAGCCTGCCGTTGGCCGAGCAGTTGAGCGCGGTGCCGCCGGCGAAGGCCAGCGCGTCCAGGCCGGTCCGGGCGTGCAGCCAGGCGGTCACCCCGGCCAGCGCCCGCTCGAAGGCGCGCTGGCCGGCGGCCGCCAGGTTCGCGGCGCGGCGGAACTCCTCGCCGCCCGGCTCGTAGCAGAACGCCTCGCCCCGGCCGAACGTCTCCAGCCAGGCGGGCGGGATGTGCACCTCGTGACCACGTACGTCGAGGTCGGGCAGGCCCAGCGCGTCCGGGTCGCCGAACGGCGCCAGGCCCATCACCTTGCCCTCGTTGCCCTCGCCCTCGGGCCACATCGTCTTCGTCAGCAGCGCGTAGAAGCAGCCGAGCCCGGCGGGCCTGGCCCAGTCGCCGTCCCAGAGCTGCTTGGCCAGGCACTCCAGCCGCCCGCGCCCGCACCGGTAGAACGAGGCGACCTCCAGCAGGTCGCCGTCCGTGCCCGGCGGCAGCGGGACCTCCTCGGTGAAGTCCCGCACCCGGCTCCCCTGCGCGTCGATCACCAGCCCCGCAGCCTCCTCGAACGGCGAGGGGTAGAACGCGCTGTAGAGGTGGCTGAGGTGGTGCGAGACCAGCACGATCGGCGCGCCGTCCGTCAGGCCGAGCGTCTCGCGCACCTCCTCCTGGTACGCGGGCGCGTGCTCGATCTCGGTGTCGGACGAGTAGCCCTCCACGACCAGGTCCACCGGCTCCTTCAGCAGCGGCATGGCCGGCAGGTAACGGTCGGGCAGGTCGCCGAGGCGGCCCCAATGGTGCTTGCGCCGGCTGACGCGCTCCTTCTGCAGGCTGTACATGCCGGACTCGCCCACCGCGACGGCGATGGAGCCATCCTGGGTGCGATTTATACCGACGACGATGGGAAAATCCGCCATCTGCGATGCCTCCTGATCGTGATCACGGGCACCGATACCCCAGGGGAGAACAAGTGGATCTCCCAACCGCGTAAGGGACACGTCAGCAGCGCTAAGAAAAGCGTGGCCGGCGGGATGCTGGCCAGGATCGGCGAATGCCCGCACCATACGGGGCGTGCCGTCAACCTCCGCGCCCGGCGCCGGGCCCGACCCGGTGGCCGGCAGGCTCGCCGCCGACCGCCTCGGCGCGCCCACCGTCGTCTACTTCGTCCTGTCGGCCGCCGCGCCGCTCACCGTCGTCGCCGGGGTCATCACCACCGGGTACGCCGTCACCGGGATCACCGGGCTGCCGATCGCCTTCCTGGTCGTGGGCGCCGTGCTGGCGGTCTTCGCGGTCGGGTACGTGGCGATGGCCCGGCACCTGGCCAACGCCGGCGCGTTCTACACCTACGTCACCAGAGGGCTCGGCCGCCCGGCCGGCATCGCGGCGGCCTGGGTGGCGCTGATCGCGTACAACACGCTGCAGGTCGCCCTCTACGGCGCGTTCGGCGTGGCGACCGCGCCGCTGCTGGAAGGGTGGCTGGGCGTCACGCCCGCCTGGTGGGTCGTCTCGCTGGCCGCCTGGGCGCTCGTCGCGGCGCTCGGCCTGGCGCGGGTGGACGTCAACGGCCGCCTGCTGGCCGTGCTGCTGACCGCCGAGGTGGCGGTCATCCTGCTGTTCGACCTGGCCGACCTGATCAACCCGGCGGCGGCCGGCCACACCTTGGAGACGCTGTCGCCGGCCGCGCTGTTCGTGCCGGGCGTGGGGGCGCTGCTGGTGCTGGCGACGTTGGGGTTCGTCGGGTTCGAGTCGTCCGTGGTGTTCTCCGAGGAGAGCAGGCAGCCGCGGCGTACGGTGCCGGTGGCGACGTACGCGTCCGTGACGATCATCGCCCTGGTGTACGCGCTGTCGGCGTGGGCGATGACCGTCGCCACGGGGCCCGACGCCATCGTGGCCACCGCGCGGCGCGACCAGGCGGACACCATCTTCGTGCTGGCCGGGGCGCACCTGGGCCCCGTCGTGGTGGACCTCGCCAGGGTGCTCTTCGCCACCAGCGTCCTGGCCGCGATGATCTCCTTCCACAACACCAGCTCCCGCTACTTCTTCGCGCTCGGCCGCGAGCGGGTGCTGCCGGCCTTCTTCGCCAGGACCCGGGCCCGCAGCGGGGCGCCCCAGGCGGGCTCGCTCGCGCAGAGCGTGCTCGGCCTGGCCACGATCCTGTTCTACGCGGCCCTCGGCCTCGACCCGCTCGTGCGGCTCTTCTTCTACGGCGGCGCGTTCGGTGGGCTCGGCGTGCTGCTGCTGCTCTTCCTGACGTCCATCGCGATCATCGTCTTCTTCGCCCGGCAGCCGAGCGGCGAGACGCTCGGCCGGCGGGTGATCGCGCCCGTGCCCGCCGCGATCGCGCTGGCCGTGATGGTGTGGCTGGCGCTGGACAACTTCTGGGCGCTGCTGGGCGTGCCGGAGGGCGACGCCCTGGCGTGGGTGCTGCCGGCCGTCTACGGGGTCGCGGCGGCGCTCGGGGTGGTGTGGGCGTTCGTGCTGCGTGCCGGACGGCCCGCCGTTTACGCTGCGGTGGGGACGGGCGCCAAGGTCGCCGGCGTCCCCGACGGCGCTTGATCGACGAGAGGAGACCTGGGCCGATGGCAGAGACGTTCCCAGCAGGGCCGGCGGAGGCGTTCGGGCCGTGGCCGGTGTACCACCGCGAGAGCGGGGCGGCGTTCGCCTTACGGCCCGCCGTCCGCCTGGCGACGGCGGACGACGCGCAGCGGGTCGCCGAGCTGATCGCGACCGCCTTCGCGGGGCTGCGCCCCATGGCCTACCTGGTGCCCAGCCGCCGGGATCGGCACCGGGTCATGACCGCCAACTACCGGATCTTCGTGGAGCACGCCGTCGAGCACGGCGAGATCCACCTCATCGACGACGGCCCCGCGGTGGCGGTGTGGTTCCCCTACACCTCGCCGCTGCCCGCCCCCGACGACTACGACCGCAGGCTGGCCGCGGCCACCGGCGAGTGGGTGGACCGCTTCCGCACGCTGGACGAGCTGTTCGAGCAGAACCACCCGGCGGACCCGCACCACCACCTGGCGTTCCTGGCGGTGCACCCCGACCGGCAGAACGAGGGGCTGGGCACGGCCCTGCTGCAGTACCAGCACGCCAGGCTGGACGGGCTGCCCGCCTACCTGGAGGCCAGCGACCCGCGCAACCGCGACCTGTACGCCCGGCACGGCTACCAGGCACGCGAGCCGTTCGCGCTGCCGGACGGCACCCTGTACTGGCCGATGTGGCGGCCGGGGAGCGATTTGTGAGGCGTCACAGATTTGACCGCTGACATTTACTCCCCTGTCCAGTTCACAGAATGACGAGCATGGCTCATCGTGTGTCTGCGAATCCAACCGCGACCACGGGAGAGCCCACATGCGCCGCCGTACCTTCCTGACAGCCGTGCCCGCGTCGGTGGCGTTCTCGGGGGCGGTGTGGCACGAGGCCGTGGCGTCGGTGTCCGCCGGGGCGAGCCCGTACGGGCCGCTCGGCGCGCCCGACGCCAACGGCATGGCGTTACCCGCCGGCTTCACCGGGCGCGTGGTGGCCAGGTCGGGCCGCAGCGTCGGCGGCACGCTCTGGCACCCGGCGCCCGACGGCGGCGCCTGCTTCCCCGACGGCACCGGCTGGATCTACGTGTCCAACTCGGAGGTGCCGCTGATCGGCGGCGCCTCGGCGATCAGGTTCAGGGCGGACGGGTCGATCGAGCGCGCGTACCGGATCCTGAGCGGCACGAACCTCAACTGCGCCGGCGGTGCCACCCCCTGGAACACCTGGCTGTCGTGCGAGGAGATCTTCCGCGGCCGGGTGTACGAGACCGACCCGTACGGCACCCGCGCGGCCCAGCCCCGCCCCGCCATGGGCCGCTTCAAGCACGAGGCCGCCGCCTGCGACCCCGACCGCCGGGTCGTCTACCTGACCGAGGACGAGAGCGACGGCTGCTTCTACCGGTTCACCCCCACGACCTGGGGAGACCTGTCCAGCGGGCGGCTGGAGGTGCTGTGCGGCGACGGCGCCGGGTGGCGCGAGGTCCCCGATCCCACGCCCGGCGTGCTGGCGCGCCAGACCAGGCACCAGGTGCCGGAGGCCAGGCACTTCGACGGCGGCGAGGGCTGCCACTACGCCGCCGGCGTCTGCTACTTCACCGCCAAGGGCGACCGCAGGGTGTGGGCGTACGACACCGCCCGCCAGACCGTCACCGCGATCTACGACGGCACCGGCACGCTCGACGGCGTGGACAACGTCACCGGCCTGAGAGGCGACCTCTACGTCGCCGAGGACGGCGGCAACATGGAGATCAACATCATCACACCCGACGGCGTGGTGGCCCCGATCATGCGCCTCGACGGGCAGGCGCGGTCGGAGATCACCGGGCCCGCGTTCTCGTTCGACGGGACCCGGCTCTACTTCTCCTCCCAGCGCGGCACCAGCGGCGAGTCCGCGGGCACCGGAGGCATCACCTACGAGGTGACCGGCCCCTTCCGCCGCTGACCCCGGTCCTTCCGCGCCGACCGGCCACGGATTCCGCACCCCCCACCCCCCTGCCGGAAGGAGTCCCCCATGGTCCGCCGCACGATCCTCCTGCTCACCGCGGTCTGGCTCGCCCTCTCCCTCTCCCCGCCCGCGCACGCCCAGGCCGAGGTGTACGTGGCCCTGGGCGACTCGGCCGCCGCCGGCCCGCTCGTGCCCAACCAGATCCACCTCGGCTGCCTGCGCTCCGACCGCAACTACCCGCGCCTGACCGCCCAGGCCATCGGCGCCGCCACCTTCCGCGACGCGACCTGCTCGGGCGCCGAGACGGAGGACATGTACCAGCCGCAGAGCACCGAGCTGGGCGACGTGCCGCCCCAGCTCGACGCGCTCAGCCCGGACACCACGCTGGTCACGGTGCAGATCGGGGCCAACGACGTCGGCCTGACCGACTTCATCGAGGACTGCCTGAACCTGCTGCCCCCGCCGATCGGCGACGCCTGCAACGACGACTACAACGTGGGCGGCCAGGACAAGTGGCGGGTCGACACCGACGCGCTGCGGCCCCACCTGCTCACCCTGGTCTCCGACATCCGCGCGCGGGCCCCGCAGGCCAGGATCTTCATGGTGGGCTACGGCACCTACGCGCGCCGGGACGGCTGCTACCCGCGCGTGCCGATCATCAGGGCGGACGCGAACTACATCAGGGCCACGCTGATGTACTTCAACCAGATGCTGGCCGAGCAGGCCGCCGCGGCCGGCGTGGGCTTCATCGACCTGCAGACGCCGAGCGTCGGCCACGACCCGTGCGCCTCGGCCGGCACGCGGTGGATCGAGCCGTACGTGCCCGCCTCGCCCGCCGCCCCGTTCCACCCGAACGCGGCCGGGATGCGCGGCTTCGCGGCCGCCGTGACAGCGGCGGTCACGGGCGCCCAGCGGTGAGTCCGGCGCTCACCGGGGTCTGGTGAGGCGGCGGGCCGCCAGGGCGGCTCCGATCCGCTGGAGGTGGGCCGGGTCCATCGGGTCCAGCCCTGTCAGGACGACGACCCTGCGCAGGCGGTAGTCGACGGTGTTCGGATGCACGTGCAGCAGCTCGGCGGTGCGCCGCCGGTCCAGGCCCGTGTCCAGGTACGCCGTCAGCGTCGTGAGCAGGTCGGGGTTGTCGAGCAGCGGGTCGAGCAGCCCGGCCAGCAGCGCCGTGGCCTGGCTCGACCGGGTGAGCTGGTATTCGAGCAGCACGTCGGCCAGCCGGTAGCCGCCCGGCGGCTGCTCGAAGACCCGTACCACCTCCAGCACCTCCTCCACCAGGCGCGCCGCCGCCGGCACGTCCTGCGGCGGCGCGCACTCGGCGGCCAGCCACACGGGCACGCCCGCGGCCTTGGCCGCCACTCGCGCCAGCTCGCCGGGCTCCGGCTCCTCCCCCTGGAGCGGCACGAGCACCAGCCCGCCCGCCGGGTCGAGCGCGGGCAGCACCGGGTCGGCCGCGTACCGCTGCAGCGCCGTCCTGAGCCGGTGCAGCTTGCGCCGCCCGGCGACCGGGGCGCCCGGCCCGTCCTCGTCGGGATGCCGCCCGGCCGCCACGGCCAGCACCAGGTAGCGCGGCGGCAGCCGCACGCCGGCCAGCGCAGCCCTGTCGCCGCCGAGCAGCGCGGCGACCGTGGCGTGCATGGCGTGCTGCTCCTGGCTGAGCAGGCTCTCGCGCTCCTCCACGTACGCCGAGCAGACGGCGGCCGTGGCGGCCTCCATGTAGAGCAGGACGATCCGGCCGGCCTCCAGCACGTCGTCCAGGTCGTCCGGCCGGGCGCCCGCGAACAGCCGCTCGCACACCATCCGCGCCCCCAGGTGGTAGGCCGCCAGCAGCGCCTCCAGCGGCACCCCCTCCTGCGCCCGGCGGGCCGCCGACTCCCGCAACGGCGCCAGGTCGGCCCTGCCGGGCGGGCGGCGCTCCCGGAAGGCGCGGGAGATCAGGCGCAGGTTGTGCTCGGTGATCGCGGTGATGTCGCCGTCCAGCTCCTCCTTCGGCAGCCGCCGGTAGACGGGGAGCCGCTCGGCGAACCCCCGTACGAGCTGCCTGGCCAGCTTGGCGATCTGGCGGTCGAGCAGCTCGTGCATCGGGCACCCGGCCAGGGTGAGAACCACGCTCGAACCCTCCCAGATCCCCACGCGCCGGTGAAGGCCCCGCCGTGATTCACGGCAGCGTTCATGAAGTCATGGAAAGCACAGGCCGGATGTAACTTTTCACACAGTTCGCACCCCGGGTCCGCGCTTACCCTCTCGCGCTATGAGGCAGTCGCTGACCGTGCTCCTGCTCGGCTCGCCTGAGCTCTCCGTCGGGGGCACGCCCGTGGGCGTGCGCTCCGCCAAGGCCCGCGCCCTGCTCTGCTACCTCGCCGCCACGGCCGCGCCCCGGCCGCGCGCCGAGCTGGCCGCGCTCCTGTGGGGCGAGCGGCCGGACGCCAACGCCCGGGGCAGCCTGCGCCTGGCCCTGTCCGAGCTGCGCAAGGAGGTCGGCGGCTGGCTGGACGTCACCCGCGAGCACGTACGCCTGCGCGCGGCCGACGCCTGCTTCGTGGACCGCCGCCACCTCGCCCAGGCGCCCACCGTGGCGGAGGCCCTGCGGCTGTGGCGGGGGAACTTCATGGACGGGGTGTCCTTCTGCGACGCGCCCGCCTTCGCCGAGTGGCTGGAGTGCGAGCGCCGGGGGGTGCGGCTGCTGCTGCGCGAGGTGCTGCGTGGTGCCCGTGACGAGCCGGCCGAGCAGGTGGTGCGGCTGGCGTACATCGTGGCGGGGCTCGATCCGTACGACGAGGAGGCGCACCGGCTGCTCATGACGGCGCTGGCCCGCGCGGGGAACCGGGCGGGGGCGCTGGCCTGCTACGACGAGCTTCGGCGGCGGCTGGCGGCTGAGCTGGGGGTCGAGCCCGCCCCCGAGACCCGCGCCGTCCGAGAGCGCCTGGCGCCTCTGCCCGCTCCCGAACCGCACGCCGCCCGGCACCGCCCCGCGCCCCCACCCGCGCCCGAGACCCACGCCGCTCGGCACCGCCCCGCTGCCACCCGACGGGCCCCCGTGCCGGTGCCCGCCGCAGCCCTGATCGGCAGGGACGCCGAGGTCGAGCGGCTGCGTGCGCTGCTGGGCCGCGAGCGCCTGGTCACCTTGCTGGGGCCGGGCGGCATCGGCAAGACCCGCCTGGCCATCGCCGCCGCCACCCCGCCCCCGCTCCCGGCACCAGCCACGCCCCTCCCCCTCCCCATCCCCGCACCCGAGACGGCATTCGTCTCGTTCGCCGGTGTCCGCCCCGAGGCCGCCGTGACGACGCTGGCCCGCCACCTGGACGTGGACCTCTCACCCCCACGCCCCGCCCTCGGCCTCCTCCTGTCCGCCATGTCCACCCGCCCACGCCCACTCCTCCTCGTCCTCGACAACCTCGAACACCTCCCCTCCTTCGACCCGGTCATCAAGGAGCTGCTCCACACCGCCCCTGCCCTGCGAATCCTGACGACGAGCAGACGCCGCCCCGACCTCCCCGGCCAGGTGACGATCACCGTCGAAGGACTGAGCACCCCGGCAGCCGAGGCACTGTTCACGGCCAGGGCGCTCACGGCGTGCCCAGGCTTCGACTCGGATCGCGAGGCGCCCCTGGTGGCCACGATCTGCGCCGCCACCCGCGGCCTGCCCCTGGCCATCGAGCTGGCGGCCGGCCTGCTGCGCGCCGTCCCCTGCGCCGCCCTGGCCCGCCATCTCGACGCGGACCTCGGCCTCCTGGCGATCCCCGGCCCGGCCACCCGCTCGCGGCACGCCTGCATGCGCACCGTCTTCGAGACCTCCTGGCGCCTGCTGGACGAAACAGCCCGCCGCACGCTCGCGGCACTGTCGGTCTTCGGCGGCGGCTGCACCCTGGACACCGCCATCGAGGTCGCCCGCACCACCCCGGACGTCCTCGTCCGCCTGGTCGACCACAGCATGATCCAGCTCACCCCGTCCGGCCGCTACGCCATCCACCCCCTCATCCGGCAGTACGCCGCCGCCCACCTCACCCCCGACGAACGCCGGGCCGCGCACGACCGGCACGCCGACCACTTCGGCCGCCTGCTCGAACGGCACGCCGCCGCCCTCCAGGACGCCTCCGACACCGAGGTCACGTGCGTGCTCGGTGCCGAGCTGGACAACATCAGAGCGGCCTGGACGGCCTCGGGACGCCCCCGCTTCCTGGAGCTCTACTGGACGTTGTGCCTGCGGCTGCGCCTGTACGAGGAGTCGGCGGCCGTCCTGCGCCGGCACCTCGCCCGTACCGAGGAGGAACCCCGGCTGCGGGCCCGCCACCTGTGGATGGCGGGCACCAGCGAGCACCACCTCGCCAGGGAGCACGAGGCCACCCGCCTCGCCAGAGCCGCACTGGAAACGCTGGGCGAGCCGCTCCCCGAGTCCCGCCGCGGCCTCGCCCTCGCCACCCTGGCAGCCGCCGCCCGCCAGCTCGTGCACCGATTACTCCCACCCCGCCCCGCACCGGAAGACCGCGAAGCAGCCCAGGCCCTCACCATGCTGGCCAGGCTCGCCTACCACCAGCAGGACCTGCCCACGATGCTCGCCGCCTCCCTCCGCCAGCTCAACGCCGCCGAACGAGCGAGCGCCACCGGACGAACGCACACCACCGGCCAGGCAGGCACCGCCCGACGAGCACAGGCCACCGGACAGGCGCACGCCACCGACCACACCCCCGCCACCCAGCAGGCCGACGACGCCGCGCTCCTGGCCGAGGCGTACGCGAACGCCGCCACGATCGCCCGCGTGGCCGGCCGCCACCGCCTGGCCACCCGCTACGGCACCCTGGCCGACCAGGCCCTGGCAACCGCCCAACCCCCCACAGAGCCCGCACACCGCGCCCGCCTGGCCCGCGGCCTCGACCATCTCTACACGGGCGCGTTCGAGGCAGCCAGCCGATCGTTCGCCGAATGCCGCGCCAGGACGCTAGCCCCCCGCGTGGCGGAGAACTGCTCGGGCCTCCTCGCAGAGACGGCACTCTGGCAGGGCCGGTTCGAGGCGGCGGCCACGCTGTTCGCCGCCACGGCCGACCTGGCGGCCGGACGCCTGGGCGGCGACGACCTCGCCCGCCACTGGTGCCTGACCGGCCAGGCCGAAGCCCTGCTGCGGCTGGATCCGCCACCCCCGGACCACATCAGGCAGGTCCTGACGGCGGCCCGCGCCTCGACCGAGCGCCGCCGCGCCCAGGAGAAACAACGCGGCCTCCGCGACGGCCCCACCATGCGCACCATCCAGGACATGCGCCTGCTCACCGCCACCGCCCGCCTCCACATCCTGGACCGCGGCAACGAGCGGAACGACGACGCACGACAGGTGCTCATGGAGGTGCTCACCCTGGCCGGCCGCCTGCCGTCCCGCCACCGCGGCATGCTGGAGTGCTGGTCCGGCCTCGCCGACCTGCTCTGGTCCCTCGACCCCTGGCCCGACCGCGCGACCACCCGCCTCCTCCACACCCACCTGACCAGGTACGCCACCAGGAACCCGGGCGCCGCGGCCAGACTCGGCTGGGCCCGCGCCCTCGTCCTGACCGCCGCGGGCAGGAGGGCCGCGGCCCGCGAGGCGGCCGAGCACGCCCTGACCACCGCGACCCGCCTGTCCGCCCCCTACGACCGGCGCAGGGCGGAGACGATCCTCCGGCACCTGCGCAGCACCCGATAGGCCCTCTCAGAACCGCGCCGCCGAACGCTAACGCCAACCGAGCATGAAAGTTTCACGTTTCTCGACAGCCCCCTGTGCGCAGCCGTTGACGGGGCGACGGCGGGAAAGGAGGATCGGATTCCGCGCTGTTTTGGGAGCGCTCCCAATCCCCCGCCCGAAGGACCTCCATGACCCGATGCCGGGCCGCGTTACTGGCCCTCCTCACCATGGTCGCCCTGTCCCCCGCCACGGCCGCGCAGGCCGCGGACGAGGGGCCCGAGCAGATCGTGAACGGCACCTTCGACGCCGGCACCGCCCCCTGGTGGAGCACCGGCAACACCGCACTCACCGTCCAGGACGGCCGGGCCTGCGCCGACATCCCCGGCGGCACCGCCAACCCGTGGGACGTCATCATCGGCCACAACGACCTCCCGCTGGTGGAGGGCGAGACGTACGCCTACCGGTTCTACGCCTCCGCGACCCCGGCCAAGGTCGGCAGGGCGCTGATCCAGCTGCCCGTGGACCCCTGGACGCAGTATCTGTCGGCCGCGCCGGAGCTGAGCGTCTCGGGCAACAGTTACTCCTACACCTTCACCGCTCCCGTGTCGCTGCCGAACGCGCAGGTCGTCTTCCAGTTGGGCGGCAGCGCCGAGCCTTGGAGGTTCTGCATGGACGACGTGTCGCTCAAGGGCGGCGCCGAGCCCGAGGAGTACGAGCCGGACACCGGCCCGCGCGTGCGCGTGAACATGGTCGGTTACCTGCCGGCGGGCCCCAAGAAGGCCACGCTGGTCACCGAGGCGACCGAGCCACTGGGATGGGAGCTGAAGAACGCGGACAAGGAGACGGTGGCCAGCGGCGAGACCGTCCCCAGGGGTGTGGACGCCAGCTCGGGCCAGAACGTGCACACGCTGGACTTCAGCGCCCACCGCGAGGCGGGCGAGGACTACACGCTGACGGCCGACGGCGAGACGAGCAGGCCGTTCGACATCGCGGCCGATCTGTACGACCAGCTCCCGGTGGACGCGCTGAAGTTCTACTACACGCAGCGCAGCGGCATCGAGATCCTCGACAGCCTGCGCCCCGGCTACGCGCGCCCCGCCGGTCACGTCGGCGTCGCGCCGAACCAGGGCGACGTGAGCGTGCCGTGCCAGCCGGGCGTCTGCGACTACAGCCTGAACGTCAAGGGCGGCTGGTACGACGCCGGCGACCACGGCA
The DNA here is from genome assembly GCF_020215645.1 of Nonomuraea gerenzanensis. Taxonomy (NCBI): domain Bacteria; kingdom Bacillati; phylum Actinomycetota; class Actinomycetes; order Streptosporangiales; family Streptosporangiaceae; genus Nonomuraea; species Nonomuraea gerenzanensis. The sequence goes on from NZ_CP084058.1 coordinate 11,656,965, forward strand.
AGTACGTCGTCAACGGCGGCATCTCCGTCCACCAGCTCATGGCCACCTACGAGCGTGACAAGGCCGCGTTCGGCGACGGCCAGCTCGACATCCCGGAGAGCGGCAACGGCCGGCCGGACATCCTGGACGAGGCCCGCTGGGAGCAGGAGTTCCTGCTGAGCATGCAGGTGCCGGATGGCAAGCCGTACGCGGGCATGGCGCACCACAAGATCCACGACCAGAACTGGACCGGCCTGCCCCTGCTGCCGCACCTGGACCCGCAGCCGCGCGAGCTGCACCCGCCGTCCACGGCCGCCACGCTGAACCTGGCCGCCACGGCCGCGCAGGCGGCCCGCCTGTACGCCCCGTACGACGCCGCGTTCGCCGCCAGGAACCTCGCGGCGGCCCGCAAGGCATGGGCGGCGGCCAAGGCGAACCCGGAGAAGTACGCCGACCCGAACGACGGCGTCGGCGGCGGCGCCTACAGCGACGGCGACGTCAGCGACGAGTTCTACTGGGCGGCGGCGGAGCTGTTCATCACGACGGGTGAGAAGGAGTTCAGGGACTTCGTGCTCGCCTCGCCGCACCACACCGGCGACATCTGGCGCGAGCGCGGCTTCGACTGGGGCAACACCGCCCAGCTCGGCCGCCTGGAGCTGGCGACCGTGCCGAACGCGCTGCCCGACCGGGCCCGGGTGCTGCAGTCGGTGGTCGAGGGGGCGGAGAAGTACCTGGCGATCCAGACCGCGCACCCGTACGGCCTGCCGTACAACCCGCCGGACTTCGACTGGGGCTCCAACAACCTGGTGCTGAACAACATGGTCGTCATGGCCACCGCCTACGACCTGACGGGCCAGGAGAAGTACCGCGCAGCCGTACGTGAGGGCATGGACTACATCCTCGGCCGCAACGCGCTCAACCAGTCCTACGTCACCGGCTACGGCGAGGTGGCCTCCAAGAACCAGCACAGCCGCTGGTACGCCCGCCAGCTCGACCCCGCCCTGCCCAACCCGCCGATCGGCACGCTGGCCGGCGGCCCGAACTCGGCCATCCAGGACCCGCTCGCGCAGCGGCTGCTGCAGGGCTGCAAGCCGCAGTTCTGCTACGTCGACCACATCGAGTCGTGGGCCACGAACGAGCTGACCATCAACTGGAACTCGCCGCTGGCCTGGATCTCGGCGTTCCTGGCCGACGGGGGCGAGCGCGCTGACTGCCGCGTCCGCTACACCGCGCACGGCTCGTGGCCCGGCGGGTTCACCGCGCAGGTCGTGATCGAGAACACCGGCAAGCGGACCGTGGACGGCTGGAGCCTGCGCTGGTCGTTCCTGAGCGGGCAGCGCGCCGGGCACGCCTGGGGTGCGGAGCTGTCGCAGTCCGGCTCGGTGGTGACGGCCAAGGACCTGCGCTGGAACGGCAAGATCAAGCCGGGGCAGAAGGTGACGTTCGGGTTCAACGGCACGAACGCCGTCGGCCCCAACCCGGCGCCCGAGGTGTTCCACCTCAACGGCGCGCGCTGCACGTAGGCACGTGAGTCCCCTGGGCGTTGCGGACACTTCGTTGAACGGAATACTGTCGTCCCCATGCCCAGGGGAACCTCTGAAGTCAGCGAGCCGATGTACTTCGTGCTCACCGCCCTCCGTGCGGGCCCGCTGCACGGACACGCGATCAGCAAGGCGGTCAAGGAGTTGTCGCGCGGGCGGGTGCAGCCGTCCGTGGGCACGCTCTACGGCATCCTGGAGCGCCTGAACGAGCGGGGCGTGATCACCGTGGACCGCGAGGAGACGGTCAACGGCCGCAACCGCCGCTACTTCAGGATCACCCCCGACGGTCAGGCGCTCGTGGAGGCCGAGGCCAGGCGGATGCAGGAGGCGGCCGCCCTGGTCCTGCGCCCGTCCGGCGCATGACGGCGCCCTGCGGCCCTCTCGAACGGCGTTATCGCAGGTTACTGCTGGCCTATCCGCGCTCGTACCGGCGGGCGCACGGCGACGAGCTGCTCGACGTGCTGCTGGAGGAGGCCGCGCCCGGCCGGCGGATCCCCGTACCCAGGGAGGCGTGGGGCCTGCTGACGGGTGGCCTGCGCAGCCGCGTCGCGCACCAGGCGACAGGCAACGCCTGGGTGGACGGCCTGCACCTGGGCGTCACGGCCGTCGCGGCGGTGAACCTGGCCGAGCTGCTGCCGTACGCGCAGGCGCTGCCGCTGTGGACGCTGATGTCGGCACTGGCGCTGCTGGCGATCCTGCGCGGCTGGTTGCGTACGGCCTTCCCGCTCACGCTGCTCACCGGCGTGAAGGCGGTGGGGGTGGCCGCCGGGGAGCAGGCGTTCGACGTGACCGTGCTGCCGGTGCCGCCGAACCCGCTCTCGAGCCTGGCCCTGTTCCAGGACAGCGACCCGCTCCCGGTGGCCGCCGGCTACGCGATCGTGCTGATCGGCCTGGCGGTGCTGGCCTGGCCCCGGCGGCCGGTACGGGTCAGGTCATGGTGGTGGTGGGCGGCGGTCGTACCGGCCGCGTGGGCGGGGCCCGCGTGGATGCTGGAGGACACGCGCTACCTGATCAGCCTGAGCCGGATGTGCGTGGAGGCGGCGGCGTTCGGGCTCGCGGTGGCGGCCGGCTACCTGACGCGCGACCACCGGTGGGCGCTGGCGTCGGGCATCTACCTCCTGGCGGTCTCCTGCGACCTGGCCTTCCACGCCGAGGACCTCGGCAGGCAGCACCTCGCGTACGCGGGGATCCTCGGCCTCCTGGTCCTGGCCACCACGTTCGCCCCGCTCCGCCAGCGGCGGCACTGCCTGGATTGACCATACTTCGTTGAACGGAGTATGGTCTCCTGCCATGTCCAAGCGATCCCACCTGGCCCTTGCCTTGTCCTTCTCGGCGGCCGCCCTCTGCGGCTGCGGGGGCGCCGCCGAGAGCGCCGCCCAGCCCGCCCCGACGACGAGCGCCGCCGTCAAGGACAAGCGGCACCAGTTCGAGGCGGCCAAGGCCGACTGTATGAAGCAGCAGGGCTTCAAGTACGTGCCGTACGTGCGCCCGACGGAGGCCGCGACGGAGGAGGAGCGCAAGCGCGACTCCGGCGACTACCAGGCAATGCTGAAATATCGCGAGAAGTACGGGTTCGGGGTGTTCGCCGTGCACGTCTACCCCAAGGAGATCGAGGGGCCGGGCTCGGAGATCCCCATCGCCGACCCCAACTCCGAGGTCCAGAGCTCCCTGTCCCCGGCCCAGCTCGACGCCTACAACAAGGCCAAGAACGCCTGCATGGTCACCGTCGGCAAGCAGGTGCTCGGCCTGACCCTGAAGTCGAACATCGACTACTTCAACCACATGGCCCTGGCGCACAGGCGGGCCAAGACGGCCGAGCTCGACGGCGACGCCGGCCTGGTCGAGCTGGCCGGCACCATGGGCACCTGCCTCAAGGGCAAGGGCTACCCGGTCTCCGACACCAAGCCGACGGCCATCGCCCGCCGCGGCGAGATCGACTTCATGGAGCGGCAGAGCGCCATCGGCCGCAAGCAGCATCCCGACATGGACGCGGGCGAGAAGGTCACCAAGAACACCCGGCAGCTCGTCATGCCGACGCTCACCCCCCAGCAGGCCAGGCCGCACCTGGACAAGGAGATCAAGGCGGCGCTCGACGACCTGGAGTGCGGCAAGGACTTCTACGCGGCCTACGCGCCCAAGGCGGCCGCGCTCCAGCGTCGGGTCAACGACCAGTTCGCGTTCTGACGACCCCGCCATGAGGAAGATGCTCGCCGGGGTCATCGCCGCGGTCGTGGCCGTCGCGGGCGCGGGCTGGGCGGTCGGCTCCCGGCTGCGCTCCCCCGCCGACGAGGCGGCCCGCCGGGCCGCGCCCGCGGCCTCGCTGGTCACCGCCGCCGTCGAGCGCCGCAAGCTCGTCAGCACCGTGGTGCTCAGCGGCACTCTGGAGTACGGCTCCCCGCTGCCGATCAGCCTGGCCGGCGTGGTCGGCGGCACGGCCGAGCTGCAGCGGGCCACCCGGGCACCGCGCAAGGGCCGCATCAAGGAGGGCGCCGTGCTGATGGAGGTCAACGGCCGCCCCGTGTTCGCCCTGCGCGGCTCCGTGCCGATGCACCGCACGATCGCACCCGGCACCGAGGGGGACGACGTGAAGCAGTTGCAGCGGGCGCTGCGTCGGCTCGGCCACGGCGCGCCCGCCACGGGCGTGTTCGACCGGGCCACGATCGCCGCGGTGACCAGGTGGTACGCCGGGAAGGGCTACGAGGCGCAGCAGCCGGCCCTGGCCGACCGGCAGACCTACGACACGCTGCGCAAGGCCGTACGGACTGCCGAGGAAACGCTCGCGGCCGAGAAGCAGGCCCTGGACCGGGGCCGTGACGTGCTGCCGCTTAAGGTCAGGCTGGACAACGCCCGGCAGGACCTGAAGTCGGCGCGGGCCGCGCTGGCCGAGGCGGAGTCCCGCGAGCTCACGCCCGCCGACGAGGCGAAGCTGGCGGCGGCCGAGTCGGCCGTGCGCGCGGCGCAGGAGCGGCTGCTGGAGGCCGAGCAGGCGCTCGCGGCGGCCAGGACGCCGCCGTCCAGCACCCCCTCCGCCACCCCGACGGGCACGAGCACGGACACCCCGGCCCCGGCTGCGGTGCCGGCTGCGGTGCCGGCTGCGGTGCCCGAACCCGACACGAGCCTGCTGGAGCTCAGGGTCGCCAACGCCAGGGCGGACCTGGCAGCGGCCCAGGACGCTCTCGACCTCGCGCGGCAGGAGGCCGGCGAGGCCGGGGAAGCCAGGCTGGAGGAGCTGCGCAAGGCCGTGCGGACGGCCAGGGACGCGGTGGTCACCGCCGAGCAGGCGCTGCGCCAGGCCAGGCAGCTCTCGCCGGCCCGGCTCAAGGTGGCCAACGCGGGCAAGGACGTGGCCGCGGCCAAGGAACTGCTGGCCGAGTACGCCCGCACGTACGGCGTGTCCATCCCGCCGGGCGAGGTGGTGTTCCTGCCGAAGCTGCCCGCCCGGGTGCAGAAGGTGTCGGTGAAGGCGGGGCAGCGCGTCGAGGCCGAGGTGGCCACGGTGACCAGCTCGACGTTCGCGGTGACCGGGTTCGTGGAGGCCGCGGAGTCGGAGCTGCTGCGGCCGGGCATGGAGGCGGCCGTCGAGGTGGATCCGGGCCGGACGTCCCCGGCCCGGCTCACCGCGATCGGCGAGTCCGCCAGGCTGCCCGGCGGGGAGGAGGCGCCCGAGGGCTCCGTTCCCGTCCTGCTCACGCCGTCGGGCGGCAAGGGGCTACGGGCCGGCGCCGCGGTGACCGCGCGGGTGACCGTCGGGGCCACGCGGGAGCCGGTGCTGGTGGTGCCGGTGGCCGCGGTGATCACCTCGGCGGACGGGAAGGCGCGGGTGCGGGTCGAGTACGCCACGGACAGGACCAAGGACGTGGAGGTCCGCACGGGCCTGACCGCCGACGGGAACGTCGAGGTCAGCGGGGCGCTTAAGGAGGGCGACCGGGTGGTGGTCGGCGATGCGTGAACGACCGGACGGCGAGCCGGGCGCGCGGCCGGGAGGCGATCAGGAGCAGCCGCCGGTCATCGAGCTGACCGGCGTCTGCAAGCGGTTCCCCGCACAGCCACCGGTCCGCGCGCTCCACGAGGTCTGCCTGCGCGTGGACCGCGGCGACCACCTGGCGATCGTCGGCCCGTCGGGCTCCGGCAAGTCCACGCTGCTGAACGTCCTGGGGCTCCTGGATCGCCCCACTTCCGGTAGCTACGTCCTGGACGGCACGGAGACCACTACGCTGCGGGACGGAGCCAGGACCCGGTTGCGCGGCGACCGGATCGGCTTCGTCTTCCAGTCCTTCCACCTGCTCCCCCACCGCAGCGTGGTGGAGAACGTGATGCTCGCCGAGCTGTACGGCGCGCGGAAGCGCAGGGGCAGGCGGGAGCGGGCCCTGGCGGCGCTGGAGCGGGTGGGCCTCGGACACCGGGCGGCGTTCACGCCGGGCCGGCTGTCCGGCGGCGAACGCCAGCGCGCGGCCATCGCCAGGGCCCTCCTGGGCGGCCCGTCGCTGCTGCTGTGCGACGAGCCCACCGGCAACCTCGACAGCCGCAACACCGGCGCGGTGCTCGACCTGTTCGACGAGCTGCGGGAGCAAGGGCTGACGATCGTGGTCATCACGCACGAGCAGGAGGTCAGCGAGCGGGCCAGGCGCCGGGTACGGATCGCCGACGGCGTGCTCACCGAGGTCGTGGGGGTCTGACGATGCACGTGCGCGACCTGATCTCCGAGGCCGTCGCCGGCGTGCTGGCCAGGCCGGTCCGCTCGGCGCTCACCACCCTCGGCACCGTGCTCGGCATCACCACGCTGGTCATCACCCTCGGCGTCGCCGCCACCGCGGGCAACCAGATCGTCGGCCGCTTCGACGAGCTGGTCGCCACGGCCATCACCGTGGAGGTGCCCGGGTCCACGACGGGCCCGCCGCTGGTCGGCTGGGACGCGGTCGAGCGGCTGACCAGGCTGCGCGGCGTGGAGTCGGCCGCCGCGGTCGCCGACGCGAAGGAGGGCGCCGACCTGTTCGTGCGCTCCAACGACCTCGTGGACCCCACCAAGGTCACCACGCAATCCCTGACCGTCCTGGCGGCCACGACGGGGCTGCCCGAGGCCGCGCGCGGCCGGATGACGCAGGGCCGCTTCTACGACGCCGGGCACATCGCGCGTGGCGACCGGGTGGCGGTGATCGGCGACGAGGCGGCCAGGATGCTCGGCGTCACCCGGCTCGACCGGGCACCGGCGATCTTCATCGGCAAGCACGCGTACACGGTGATCGGCATCCTCGGCGAGCTGCGCCGCGAGCGGAACCTGAGCACCGCCGTGGTCGTGCCGCCCACCGTGGGCCGCCAGTTCGGGCTGCGCGAGGTGACCAGGGTGCTGGTCAACACCAGCCTGGGCGCCGCCGGCCTGATCGCCGGCCAGGCCCCGGCCGCGCTCAGCCCCGGCAACGGCGACCTGCTGCAGGTGATCTCCCCGCCGAGCCCCACCAGGGCGCGCGACGGCGCCCAGGACGACGTGAACGCGCTCTTCCTGATCCTCGGCCTGGTCTCGCTGGTCGTCGGCGCCGTCGGCATCGCCAACGTCACGCTGGTCACCGTGATGGAGCGCGTCCCGGAGATCGGCCTGCGCCGCTCGCTGGGCGCGGCGAGAAGGCACATCGCCGCGCAGTTCCTGCTGGAGTCCACGCTGGTCGGCCTGACCGGCGGCGTGATCGGGGCCAGCCTGGGCGTGGTCGCGGTCGTCGCGGTCTCGGCCGTCAAGCAGTGGACGCCGCTGCTGGACGTGCGGCTGGCGATCGCCGCGCCGATCGCGGGAGCCCTGGTGGGGCTGCTGGCCGGGCTCTACCCGGCACTGCGCGCGGCCAGGATGGAGCCGGTGGACGCACTGAGGTGAGCCGATCGGGGCCGACGGACAACGCCCGGGTGAGCCGATCCGGCCCGGCGCACGTCCTACAGACATGAGGATCTGGCGAATCGTGCTCCTGCCCGTGCTCCTTCTGGCGCTGAGCACGTCCATGGCCCCGGCGCAGGCGGAGGTCGCCCCGAAGCGGGTGCTCGTGGAGCTGCGCAAGCAGGGCGGCTTCGTGGGGCTGAACGACCGCGTGCTGGTCTACGGCAACGGCTGCGTACGGCTCAGCCGCCGTACGGGGCCGACCATCGACAAGTGCCTGACCGCCAAGGAGGAGCGCAAGCTGCGCGGCCACCTCAGGCACCTGAGGATCGGCCACTCGCAGCGGGCACCGCAGGGGGCGGACTTCATCACGTACACGCTGGCCTACGACAAGCGGCGAGCCAGCGTGTACGACCTGCCCTCGACCTGGCAGCCGGTGGTCCGGCACCTGGACAAGATCATGGAGAAGTACTGGGCGCCCGACTGAGAACCCCGGGCCGTCAGGACTCCTCGTCCTCCAGCCACTCCTGGGCGAAGGAGCGGATCTCCTCGTCCTCCGCGGTCGCGGCGTGCATGAGCAGGTTCGGGTCCTCCTCGGCCCACCGCGCGGCGGCCGCGGCGGCGAACAGCCTGGCCACCTGGTCGGGCCCTTCGAGCCGCGCCACGACGTCACGGGGGTCGGGCTGCTCGTCGTCGTGCCGGACCAGCCACTCGGCCGGCTCCTTGACGCGGCCCGGCCCCAGGCTCACGGCACCCGCTCTGAGCTGGTCGGTCGAGGCCTCGGCCAGGAACCCGAGCACCTTCCAGCGGACGGCGCTGTCGCCGTCCGTGCTCAGGTTCATGACCTGGGCGATGAGCGGACCGTGCCACGTCTGTCCGTTGAGCAGCACGGCCTCGATCGCGAAGAAGCGTACCTGACGCAGAGGGTGGGACAGCAGCGCGGGCACCTCGCCGATCAGCGAGCCGCCGAGCTCCCCCAGCTCGGAGAGCAGCCAGGCGCCGGTGCGGACGAGCTTGTCGTCGCCGCTGTGCAGCAGCCTGGTGAGGTTGGTGACGGGGTAACCGGCCCAGAACTCGTCCAGCAGGTCGTTGGCGGCCGGGCCCACGACGTCGTCGTCGGCAGAGCGCGTCAGGAGAAGCTGGATCAGGTCGTCACCTGTTCGGGTCTGCATCGGCCGTCACCACCATTTCTTCCGCTTGCCTTCTTCCTCGATCTTGCGAAGAGCCTCCTGCTCTCTGCGAATTCTCTCCTCGTGCCCGACCTCCTGGCCGAGCCGGTCCTGTTCCTGCCGCCTCTTCCTGATGCTGCCCCGGAGCGCGTCCCTGGCCGCCTTGCCCTGCTCCTCGGACATGCCTCTCGTGCCGTTGGGAAGCTCGCCGTGCACCTTTCCCGTCGAGTCTCTCCTGAACCAGTTGCCTCCGCTGCTGCCTCCGCTGCTGCCTCCGCCGCGCCCGCGGCCCCTGCCGCGGCCCCCTGAGTTGTCCCGGTTGTTCCGGCGGACCATCTGGGCCATGCCGTCCCGGACGGAACGCGGGCCGGTCGGGTTCCGCAGCCCGGAGGTACGGACGGGCACCCGGGCACCGGCTCCGGCCAGCGCCGGGGTGCCTCCCATCGGGCGGCGCAGGTCGTCCAGGATCTTGTACAGCGGAGTGGTCACCTTGCTGACCAGCCTCGGCGCCACCACCTTGCCCGTGCCTTCCGCACCCTCCCGCAGCACCCTGGCCATGGCGTTGCGCGCCAGGTACATGCGCGCGGTGGCCGCCGCGACGCCCACCCCGCCGGTGAACGCCAGCGCCTGGACCACGGAGGTCAGCCCGGCCACCGCCTGCGTGCCGACGGCCACCTTCACCGCGCTCACGATGGCGGCGGTGCCGTCGAGCGCCACCGGTGCCATCCGCGTCGCGGCCGCCGCCTGGGCGAGGTGGCCCTCGTTGCCGCCGACCCGGTTCCAGTGCCGCGCCAGCGCCTCGGCGGAGTCGCCGCGGTGGGCCTGCTGCGCCCTGCGGATCCCCCCGTCGGCCTGCGCGCCCGCGGGTTCCGCGCCGGCCTGCACGGTACGCCAGGCGTTGGCGTCCTTCTTGATCTCGTCCTCGTCGATGTTCGGCCACGGGATGCCGAGCATGCTCAGGAACCCGTTCAGCTCGGGCGAGAGCATCAGGCCCATGTGGTGCGGCCCATGTTCTCGACCCCGGCCTCTTCCGCCGCCTGGATGTTCGCCGCCACCCCGCGCAGCCCCTCGCCTGTGCCGTCGAGCTCCTCAGACACCCCGGTGAGCGCCATGAGCGAGACCTTGGTGCATTCGGCGTAGGCGGCGGCGAAGGTGCCGAACAACCCGTCGTCGCCCCATGAGGACACGCCGTTCCCCCGCTCCCAGAGGTGCTTGAGCGCTGCCTGGTAATCCGCCCCGTGCGTGCTGACCTGCGTTCCCTCGCGAGTCACCGCACTCGACGCGATTTCGAATCCCGTCATGCCGCGTCACCATATCGACACATGACATGATCTTTACAGTTCTTGATGTTCATGAGACGAACATCTCACCGTCAAGATCGTGGCAGGGAGTGTCTACACTGGGCGGCCTGACCTGCCCCTTGACCGTCGGAGGCTGACATGCGGCCACCAGCGCCGGAAGGCGACGCCGAATACCTGGCCCAGTACGTCGCCCAGAGCCGTCAGATCCTGCGCGACCTCCAGGCGGCCCGCCGGGCCATCCAGCAGGTGGAGGCCGCGGCGGAGAGCGACGACAGGCTGGTGGCGGCCACGTCCGACGGGCAGGGCGGCCTCACCCGGCTGCGGATCGACCCGCGGGCGCTGCGGCTCGGCGAGGCGGAGCTCGGCCGCAAGGTGACCGAGGTGCTCAGGGCGGCGCAGGAGGAAGCGGCGCGGCAGGCGCAGGAGATCGCCGACAAGGCCGCGAGCAGGAGTGCCGCGCTGCCCGCGCCGCTCGACGAGACGTTCGTGCGGGCGCGGGTGGAGCAGGTCGCCCACGATCTCTTCTAGGAGGAACCACGTGTACGGCCGCGACATCGATCCCGCCGACATCAGGGACGAGGATCTCGACGAGGCGGCGCGCATGGGCGAGGGCATGCTGGCCTGGCTGGAGAGCGCGCGGGAGGAGCTGGACCAGGTCATCGGCACGGGCACGGCACCGTCCGGCGAGGTCAGGGCCACCGTCGACGCGGGCGGCCGGGTGCTCGACGTCGCCTACGGCGAGCGCGCGCTGCGGCTGGGCAGCGTGCGGCTGGCCGAGGAGACGCTGGAGGCGGTGCGCGCGGCGAGCGCGGACGCCGAGCGGCAGACCCACGACCTCATGCGCGCGGCGCTGCCCGGGTACGACCCGGTCGCGGCCCGCGCCGAGCTGGAGTCCCTGCTGGACGGCGGGCCGTACTGACCGTTCTCCATCAAGTGATTGACCGGGAGGGGGCGACCGAACTACCTTCGGTCGCATGACCTCCGGCCAGGCCGACGCGATACTCAAGGTCGCCACGCAGCTCTTCGCGGCGCTCGGCTACGACGGCACCTCCACCCGCCAGATCGCCGACGCCGCCGGGCTGAACATCGCCACCGTCAACTACCACGTGGGCGGCAAGCGCGAGCTCTACCTCGCCGTCATGGAGGCCGCGCACCGGGCGGAGAAGGCGGCGCTGGAGCGGGCGCTGGCCAGGCTGCCCGGCGACGACCCCGTGGCCGCCATCCACCGGCTGGCCGACGACTACCTCGACTTCTGTGTGGACCACCCCGAGGTGCCCGCCCTGTGGATGCACCGCTGGCTCTCCGACGCCGGCGACATCACCGAGCTGGAGCGCCAGTACGTGCAGCCGCTGCTCGGCGCGGTGGCCGCCGCGTTGCGGCCCGCCGTGGAGGCGGGGCTGATCGCCGCCGAGACGGATCTCGACTACACGGTGTGGAGCGTCGCCTGGACCGTGCACGGCTTCGCCAAGGGCGGCGTGCTCGACGCGGAGGGCCGCCGCAGGGCCGCCGGAGACCGGGCCGCGCTCCGCCGCTTCCGCGCCCACCTGCACCAGAGCCTGCACCGCACGCTCGGCCTGCCCGGCGATCCCCGGTGAGCCGGCTCGGCAGGGACCGGCTGCTGGGCTACGGGGTCGGCTCCGTGGGCACCGGCGTGTTCTCGGCGGTGCCCGGCCTGCTTCTCCTGTACTACCTGACCGACGTGCTCGGGGTGCCGGCGGCCGTGGCGGGCCTCGTGCTGGTGGCCCCCAAGATCTGGGATGTGCTGCTGAACCCGCTCGTCGGCGCCGCCAGCGACCGCGAGGCCGTGCGGACCGGCCGCAGGACCCGCCTGCTGGCGATCGGCTCGGCCGCGCTGCCGGTGACGTTCGCGCTGATGTTCGCGGTGCCGGGCGACACGCCCGGCGCGCTCTGGGCCGGGGTGGCGTTCCTGCTGGCGGCCAGCGCGTTCGCCTGCTTCCAGGTGCCGTACGTGGCCCTGCCCGCCGAGATGTCGCCCGACCAGGGCGAGCGGACCAGGATCATGTCCTGGCGGGTGGTGTGCCTGACGGCCGGGATCCTGGTGGCGGGCGGGCTGGCCCCGGCCGTGGTGGACCTGGCGGGCGGCGGCCGGGCCGGGTACGCCGTGATGGGCGTGACGGTCGGCGCCGTCATGGCGGCGGCGCTGGTCTGGGCGACGCTGGCCACCCGCTGGGTGCCGTCCAGGCCCGGCCCCCGCCCGCTCGGCCCGGTGGCCGCCTTCCGCCTGGCCAGGGGGAACGTGCCGTTCTTCGTGCTGCTGGCGGCGTTCGTGACGCAGGCGCTGGCCGTGGCCGTGATGCTGGCCGGGGCGCCGTACGTGGCCTCCTACCGGCTGGGCGACTACGGCCTGACCTCGGTGATGTTCGTCTGCCTGGTCGGGCCGAGCATGCTGGCCGTGCCCGGCTGGGCCCGGCTGGCCCGCGTCCACGGGCCGGTGCGCTGCTACCTGGCGGCGTCCGCCGGCTTCTGCGGCGTCGCGGTCGCGCTGGTCCCGGCCGTCGCGGCGGGCGGGACGGCGGCGACGCTGGCGCTGACCGCGCTGGCCGGGGTCTGCTACGCGGCGCTGCAACTGCTGCCGCTGTCGCTGCTGCCCGACACCGTGCACGCCGACACCGCCCGCACCGGGCACGCCCAGGCCGGCGCGTTCACGGGGCTGTGGACGGCCGGCGAGACCGCGGGGCTGGCGCTCGGGCCGGGGCTGTTCGCGCTGGTGCTGACCGGGTCGGGGTTCGTCTCCGCGCCGGTCGAGTCACCGGTCGCGCAACCGGCGGGGGCGCTGACCGGGCTGCTGCTCGGGTTCACCGCGCTGCCCGCCCTGCTCATGCTGATCAGCCTGCCGTTCGTCGCCTGGTACGGGCGGCTCACGACGAAGGAGACCGTGTGAACCTGCCGCCGACGGGAAGGCCCGTAGCGGACCTGCTGGCCGAGGTGACCCGGATCAAGCAGCACGACCTGCCGGTGCGCGGCGGCCAGGTCACCGCCTACGTCTACGACACCGGCCGGGCCGAGGTGAACGAGGCCGCGACCGCGGCGTACCTGGAGATGCTGGAGGTCAACTGCCTCGACCCGACCGCGTTCCCCAGCGTGGTGGAGATGGAGCGGCAGGTCGTCGGCGCGGTGGCGGACCTGCTCGGCGGCGGGCACGGCATCTTCACCAGCGGCGGCACCGAGTCGATCATGCTGGCCGTGAAGGCCGCCCGCGACCTGGCCTCCGCAGCGGAGCAGGCGCGGGCCGGGGGCGGGCCTCGCTCCCGCCCGAACCTGGTGCTGCCCGTCACCGCGCACCCCGCCTTCCACAAGGCGGCCCACTACCTGGGCGTCGAGGTCGTCTCCGTGCCGGTGGACCTGGAGACGTACAGGGTGCGGGCCCGCGACGTCGAGGCGGCCATGGACGCGGACACGATCCTGGTCGTGGTCTCCGCGCCGTCCTACCCGCAAGGCGTGATCGACCCCGTCGAGGAGGTCGCGGCCGTGGCCGCGGCGGCGGGCGTGCCGTGTCACGTGGACGCGTGCGTGGGCGGCTGGCTGCTGCCCTGGCTGCGGGAGGCGGGCGCGGCGGTGCCGCCGTTCGACCTGTCGGTGCCGGGGGTGACGTCGATCTCCTGCGACCTGCACAAGTTCGGCTACGCGCCCAAGGGCGCCTCGGTGCTGCTGTTCGCCGATCCGGCGGCGCGGCGCAAGGCGTACTTCGCGTCGGCGGCCTGGCCCGGGTACACGATCATCAACGCGACCGTGCAGAGCTCCCGGTCGGCGGGCCCGCTCGGCGGCGCCTGGGCCACCCTCCAGGCGCTGGGCCACGACGGGTACGCCGAGCTGGGCCGGGCCACGCTGGAGGCGACGCGCCGGCTGCGCGCCGGCCTGGCCGCGATCCCCGGGCTGCGGGTGCTCGGGGAGCCCGAGTCGTCGCTGGTGGCCTTCACCGGGGCCGACGTGGACGTGTTCGTGCTGGCCGACGAGGCGCGGGCGCGCGGCTGGTTCCTGCAGCCGCAGCTCTCGTACGCGGGCATCCCCGCCAACCTGCACATCACGGTCACCGGGGTCACGCTGGCCGGGGTCGAGGCCATGCTGAAGGTGATCGAGGAGTCGGCCGCGGCGGCCCGCGAGCGCGGGCCCGTGGTGCTGCCGGACGGGCTGGTCGAGCTGGTGGCGGAGCTGGACCTGGAGGCGATCGACGACGCGGCGTTCGCGGAGCTGAGCGCCTCGGTCGGGGTGGACCTGCGGCCGGGGGCGGGGCAGCCGGAGATGGCGACGGTCAACGCCGTCCTCGACGCGCTGCCCGCCCCTGCCAGGGAGGCGGTGCTGGTGCGCTTCCTGTCGGTGCTCTACGGCCGCTGAGCCGGCTCAGGCGGCCGAGGTGATGGCGATGCCCAGGCACATCTCGTCGCTGGTGCCCTCGCCCCAGACGACGTACCGGGGCGCGGTGCCGGCCAGCTCCGGCAGCAGGGCGCGCAGGCCGGCGTCGTGGGTGCAGGTGACCCGCACGACGTCGCCCGCGCGCACCTCGACCGGCTCGGGCAGCGGCCGCAGCGACTGATCGTCGAAGTTGTACGCGGGCACGTCGAGCAGCGTCCTGGCCTTCGCGGTGCCCGGGTTGAGCTCGACCTTGATGGACCGGCCGAGCAGGTGCATGTGCCCGGCCAGCGCGTGCACCGTGAACGGGGCCTCGACGGGCACGTCACAGTGCTGGGTCGGCCCCGCCCTGACCGGGCCGCAGTACCGCTCCAGCAGCCGCACCTGGGTCAGGCTGCCCTCGCCGAACCGCTTCCCGACGTCCCGTACGGCGGCCTCCCTGTCGCACAGCGGGCCGGACTCGCTCGCCGTGCAGGGCAGCTCGACGGGCGCGTAGAACAGCCCGGTCTCCAGCGGCTCCAGCCGCCGGTCGGTGACGCGCAGGCGGATGCCGGAGCGGTCGGTGCCCGGGTCGCCCCGGACGCCCAGCAGGTTGTAGTGCACCTGCATGATCAGCTGGCTGCCCGGCGCCAGGTCGTAGCCGTACTTCGGGTCGAGGAGCACCTCGTTGCTGCCCGGCGCCCAGTGCGCCACCCAGCCGGCGTCGCCGATGCCCGCGTCGCCGAAGCAGGACCAGCCCTGGCCCGGGGTGCTGCGGTCCAGCTCGCGCGCCCGCCGGGCCTGCTCGGGGGCGAGCCTGAAGAAGATCGCATGGTGCACGATGGCGGTGTTCTGGGGCTCGAACTGGGCGCCGGTCAGCGACACCCGGCCGGTCAGTCCGGGATCGACGAGGAAGCAGCGGTAGTCGTCGGTGCCGCCGTTGGGCGGCCCCGGCGTGTACGGCTCCGCCATGGCCAGGTTGACGAACCGCTCACCCGGCCGCAGCGGGGACGCCACGGGAGCGGGCCGGGAGGCGTGCCCGGAATGTCCGGGGGCGGAACCAGTCTGTCCAGGAGCCGATCGTGGCTGCTCCGGAGAGGCGGACGCGCCGCAGGAGGCGAGCAGGACGGCCGCGAGGAGCGCGGCGGCCGTCCGGGCGAATCGCTTCATGACTCCACACTCGCCCGCGGACGGCCCTGCGGGCATCCTTCCTCGGGACGCTTCGCCTACATCCCTGGGATGACCCGCCTGCCGGACCACGGTCGCGCCCTCACGAGGTGGGGAAGGTGGCCTCGACCCGGTACCCGCCGTCCTCCGTCGGGCCGCACGCCAGCGTGCCACCGGCCAGCTCCACCCGTTCGCGCAGGTCGGGCAGGCTCATCCCGGGGCCGGCGACGGCGACCCAGGCGTCCGGCAGGCCGCCGGTGCTGCGTACGGCGATGCGCACGTGGCCGGGCGCGTACCGCACCCCGATCCGTACGTCCGCGCCGGGCGCGTGCTTGCGCACGTTGGCCAGGGCCGCCTCGGCCACCAGGTACGCGGTCCGCCCCACCAGGCCGGCGACGGGCGCGGGCGGCCCGTCCACCGACAGCTCCACCGGCACGCCGTCGCGGGCCGAGTCGATCACCAGCGGCCGCAGGTCCGGCAGCGGTAACCCCAGGTCGAAACCCTCGCCGGTGCCGCGCCGCAGCAGCGCCACCATGTGCCGCAGCTCGTCGAGCGCGTCGCAGCCCGTCGCGCGGATGTCCTCGGCCGCCGCTCTGGCCCGGTCGTCGCCCGCGGCCAGGGACAACACGCCGGCCTGGAGCACGATCCGGCTGACGCGGTGGGTGACGACGTCGTGCATCTCGCCGGCCAGGCGTTCGCGCTCGATCCGCTCGGAGCGCTCGGCCAGCTCGGCGCGCAGCCGTTCCCTGACGGCGACGTACAGGCCGTACATGACCGCGAGCGCGAGCACCGCCTCGCTCCTGGCGATCAGCGCGAGCCGGTCAGGCAGGGTCAGGACGGCGAAGCCGATCACCAGCACCGGCATCCAGCGGGACAGCGCGCGCCGGTCGGCCGCGAACGCCATCGCGCCGTACGCGGCGAACGGCGCCGCCGGCGGCCAGAGCGGCGCGCCGGCGGCCGGCAGCGGCACGACGGCCGGCACGACCAGGGCCAGCACCGGCACGGCGAGCGCCGTGCCCGCGCAGATCCAGGCGACGGCCAGGGGTGCCCGGCGCATCCACAGCAGCGGCAGCGCCCCCGCCATCATGATCACCAGAGCTGGGCCCGCGTAGCCTGTAGCGGGTGTCAGACCTGCCGCGACCAGGACCGCGACGGCGTCGATCGGTCGCGCGCGGGCACCGTCCACCGCCTCATCGTACGATCACCCGCCGTGCCTGCCCACCCCTGAACGAGTAGCCGATCAGAGCCTCGTGAGGCGCACGGCGTCGGCGATGACGTACCCGGCCGTGGAGGTCCAGCGGCTCACGCCGACCACGTTGTAGGTGCCCGCGTCGAGGGTGAACGTCCCGAGATCACGCCAGGCCCCGCCGCCCGTGCGCTGGTCCACGGTGATCGTCCGGTTCCCGCCCGAAGCCGCCACGACGTACGGCGTCGCGCTGTTGTAACCCGCGTTGGCCGGATACCACACCTCCACCCGGTAACTTCCCGCGCTCGGGACGGCGGCGCGGAACCACGCGGGATCGCTGGCCGCGACCGGCTCGGCGAAACGGTAGTCGCTCCCGTGGAGCTGGGCCGAGTACGTCGAGGTGCCCCAGCCCGAGCTCGCGGCGAAGCCGGCGTCCGCGTTGTCGATCACCACGCTGAACCCGCCGGGCGACGACGACGTGACGGCCCGGCCCGCGCTGGGCCCGCTCTCCTGGTGGGTGCGGTTGAGCGCGGTCACGTAGTAGGTGTAGGCGGAGCCGGTGGCCGTCGTGTCCGTGAACGTGGTCTGCCGGGTGGTCCTGATCAGGTTGCGGGCGTCGGCGAAGAAGCACGGATCGGCGGCCGCCGGCGTGCCGTCCACCCGGTAGACGGCGTACGAGGCGGCCGAGCCCGACCAGGACAACTGCACGCCGTTGGAGCCCCGGGTCGCCGAGGTGATCGCCGGCGCGGCCGGCGCGGCGGCGGAGCCGCGGGCGGGCAGCAGCGCGGGCCTGCCGTAGTGCGCGTTGACGACCCTGGTGAACGCGCCGATCCGGTCGGCCTTGACGTCCTTGGCGCTGAAGAAGATGTCACCGGCCACCTCGGGATGTTGCCGGTTGTCGTAGAGGTGGTCGCTCAGCTCGGCGGGATCCTGCCACGCGGCCTCCTGCCCCGACGCGCCCGCCCGGTAGGCCGCCTGCCCGATCACGAGCTGCACGCCGGTGCCCCTGACCTGCTCCGACCACCAGGCGGTGAGCACCTCGTAGGCCGCCGTGGTGAAGCCGAGGTGCCAGTAGATCTGCGGCGCCAGGTAGTCCACCCAGCCCTGCTTGACCCACTGCCGGCTGTCGGCGTAGATCGCGTCGTACGACTGCAGCCCCGAGGTGCGCGAGCCCAGCGGGTCGGTGGCCGCGTTGCGCCAGATCCCGAACGGGCTGATGCCGAAGGAGACGTGCGGCTTGGCGGCGTGGATGCGCTGGTCCAGCTCGCGTACCAGCAGGTTCACGTTGTTGCGCCGCCAGTCGCCGACGTCGGTGAACGAGCCGCCGTACCGGTCGAACGTGGCCGCGTCCGGGATGCTCTGGCCGCTCACCGGATAGGGGTAGAAGTAGTCGTCGAGGTGCACGCCGTCCACGTCGTACCGGGAGACGGCGTCCATGATCGCGTCCTCGATGAAGTCGCGGACCTCCGGGATGCCCGGGTTGTAGTACAGCTTGCCGCCGTAGGCGAAGCGCCAGCCGGGGTGCTGCCGCGCCGGATGCGTGGCGATCAGCCGCGCCGGATCGTCGTGGTTGGCGACCCTGTACGGGTTGAACCAGGCGTGGAACTCCAGGTTGCGGGCGTGTGCCTCGTTCACCATGAAGGCGAGGGGGTCGTAGCCGGGGTTGCCGCCCTGGGTGCCGGTGAGCCACTGCGACCACGGCTCGTACGGCGAGGGCCAGAACGCGTCGGCCGTCGGCCTGACCTGCACGACCACGGCGTTCATGCGCTTGGAGACGGCCAGGTCGAGCCAGGCGCGGAACTCCGCCTGCTGCGCCGCCACGCTCAGCCCCGTGCGGCTGGGCCAGTCGATGTTGGCGACCGAGGAGATCCACATGGCTCTGAGCTGCCGCTTGGGGGTGGCCGGGTCGGTGGCGCAGGCGGCTGCCGCTGCGGGCTGGGAGTGGTGGGGGCTGACGAGCGCGGCGGCGATGAGCACCGCGAGGACGACGGTACGCAGGAGCGCGGTCACGAAGGGAAGTTTCAGCGCATCCGCCAGAAAGCGCAATAGTCTTCACAAACATCGGAGGACACCCTGCGCCCCGGCAAAGGAGAGAAGTTTCACTTAACTCGTTAGTAATGTCAATTATCGACATCTGTAAGGATCTTGCCGTACGGTGCTCCCGTCACCTGTGAACGAGGAGCCCCCATGACTCTCGCCCGCACGCGATTAGTAGCAGGCCTCGCCACCTCGATCCTCGCCATCCTCCCCCTCACCGCGGCAGCCCAGCCCGCCTGGTCGCAGTCCCAGGCGGTGACGGTCAAGGAATCGCCGCTCGCCGCCGCCTTCGCCAAGGCGTCCGCCGCCCACGACGTACCGCGTGACCTGCTCGTCGCGCTCGCCTACGCCGAGACCCACCTCGACGGCCACCAGGGCGAGCCCAGCGCCAGCAACGGCTACGGCGTGATGCACCTGGTCAGCAACCCGACCCACCACTCGCTGGAGAAGGCGGCCGAGCTCACCGGGCTCTCCGCCGACAAGCTGAAGACCGACGACGAGGCCAACGTGCTCGGCGGCGCCGCCGTGCTGCGTGCCCTCGCCGACAAGCTCGGCCTCGACGAGGCCGCCAGGAAGGACGCCGGCCGCTGGTACCCCGCCGTCGCCCAGTACGGCAACGCCTCCTCGCCCGAGCTGGCCCGCCTGTACGCCGACGCCGTCTACGAGCAGCTCGGCCTCGGCATCGACGCGCGCGGTGTCCAGGTCAGGCCGCAGGAGATCACGGCCGACCGCGGCGAGTACGCCGACGCCCGCGACCTGAACGCACGCGCCGGCAAGCAGGCGGGGGAGCCGGCCGACGGGCCGGTCGCCGTGGCCAGCGCCGACTACCCGCCGGCCGCGTGGGTCCCGGCCAGCACCAGCAACTACCGCGTCTCCAGCCGCGAGACCAGCTACAACATCGACCGGGTGGTCATCCACGTCACCCAGGGCTCCTACGCCGGGACCATCTCCTGGTTCCAGAACCCCAGCGCGCAGGTCTCGGCCCACTACGTGGTCAAGTCCTCCAACGGCGCCATCACCCAGATGGTCCGTGACAAGGACGTCGCCTGGCACGCCGGCAACTCCACCTACAACAACCGCTCCATCGGCATCGAGCACGAGGGCTGGGTCAGCGACCCCTCGTGGTTCACCGACGCCATGTACCGGGCCTCGGCCGCACTGACGCGCTACCTCTGCGACAAGTACGGCATCCCGAAGACCAGGACCGGCATCATCGGTCACAACGAGGTCCCTGGCGCGACCCACACCGACCCGGGCTCGCACTGGAACTGGACCACGTACATGAACTACGTGACCGGTGACGGCGGCACCCCGACGTGGACCACCACGGTGGACAACGCCACCGCCGGCCAGTTCACCGCCAGCGCCAACTGGGGCACCTCCACCTACTCCAGCCAGCGCCACGGCGCCGACTACCGCTTCGCCGACCCTGTCGCCGCCAGCGACCCGGCGTGGTACTCGGCCACGATCCCGAGTGCGGGCACGTACCGGATCGAGGTCTGGTATCCGGCGGACGCCGGGTACAACAGCTCGGCGCCGTACATCGTGGCGACGTCCAGCGGCAACCAGACCGTGTACGTCGACCAGCGCTCCGGCGGCGGGGCCTGGCGCAGCATCGGGACGTTCTCGCTGAACGCGGGCACCTACAACGTGGTCGGCGTGAGCCGGTGGACCTCAGGTACCGGCCTCGTGATCGCGGACGCGGTGCGCATCAGCAGGTAGCGCCCCCTTCCGAGTGACGGCCCGCGCCCGAGACCCCTCCCGGGCGCGGGCCGTCACGCCGCGTCTCCCTCCAGCCGCTGTAGCCGCTTTAGACCACCCGCGCCCCTCGGACCGGCTCAGGAGGGAACGCCGGAGCTACGGCAGGACCCGGTCCACCCGACCACAGGAACGGCCGCGCGGCCGAACCGATCGCCGGACGATGCAACATCCTGACCCCTTCGGCCGTCTGGGACGTGACTACCGAAGGGACCGCGCGTGGACGACGAACCCGGCTTCGACGACTTCGTGGCGCAGCACACGGACGCGCTGCTCCGCTACGGGTACGTCCTGACCGGAAACCCTCATGACGCCGCCGACCTGGTGCAGGAGGCGCTGGTACGGCTGTGCGGCGCCTGGCCGAGGGTGCGCCGCAAGGACAACCCGCACAGCTACACCCGGACCACGATGGCCCGGCTGCACATCAGCGTCTGGCGGCGGCGCAGGCGTGAGCACCTCACCGGGGAGCCGCCTGAACGGGCCCACCACGCGATCTTCCCCGCCGACCTGGACCAGGGGCTCTGGCAGGAGCTGGCCGCGCTGCCCCGCAGGCAGCGCGCCGTGCTGGTGCTGCGCTACTACGAGCAGCTCAGCGACGCCGAGATCGCCAAGGTGCTCGGCATCTCCACCGGAACCGTGCGCAGCCAGGCCTCGCGCGGCCTGGACAAGCTGCGTTCCGCCCTCTCCTCCGCACCGGCGTCCCACAGGAGCATGCGATGACCGACCTGGAAGAGCAGCTCAGCCGCGTCCTGTCCGGGGCGGCGCACCACGCGCCGCAGGCGTCGCCCGGCCTGGCCGCGACGGTCAAGACCCGCCATCGCCGCCGGCGGACGCGGGCCGCCGCCGCCTACGCGGTCGCGGCCGTCGTCCTGGTGGTGGGCGGGGCGGGCGTGGCGGTCAACGCCCTGGGCACCTCGGCGGCCCCGCAGCCCGCGGTCGGCCCGACCCGCGAGCCCGAGCCCCCGGCGGACCGGATCCCGCCGCCCGTCGAGCAGGTGTGGCCGCAAGCCGTGCACAAGATTCCGGCCAAGCTGCCCGACGGCCGCGCCTACTACCCGCAGCTGCTCCTCGACGAGCACACGCTGCTGGTCATGACGGGCGTCCAGGACGGCGACCGCCAGTTCCTGTGGAGCTACGACCTGCGCGACGGCCGGCCCACGCGGATCGCCGAGATCCCGCCGACCAAGGGGTCGGCCATCTTCGCCGACGGCGTCACCGCCGGTGGCGGCGACATCGTCTGGTGGGCGTCCTACAAGGAGGCGGGCGGCCCGCGGGTAGCCCGCATCTGGACGGTCCCGGCCACCGGCGGCCGGCCCCGGCCGGTGACCGACGTCCCCCTCGGGAACGTGATGAAGCAGGGCCACATCAACGGCCTGACAGTCGTCGGCTCCGACGTGGTCTTCGCCTACGAGAAGGGCGGCGTCCACCGGGTGCCGCTGAGCGGGGGGACACCGCGGCCGGTCAAGGGCGCCGAGCGGCACCACGTCCTGCAGTGGCCGTGGGTGGGCGTGCACCGCGGCCAGGCGGTCTTCCGCGACCTGCTCAACGTCGAGACCGGCGAGCGGCGCGACGCCGTGGTCAAGGCCGGCGAGCAGGTCAGGTGCGGCGTCGAGCGGTGCGCGGGCGTGGCGGTCGAGTACAGGACCGTCAAGGTCGAGCGCCGCCGCGACGCCTCGGGCAAGGAGATCAGGTGCGGCGACCGACGGTGCCCGGAGACGGCACGCACCCAGACCATCACCCGCAGGTTCGTCCGCGACCGCGACGGCTCGGCGGAGCGCGAGCTGCCGCGCGACTTCCAGATCGGAGACGACGCCGGCCTGGAGCGCTTCTTCAAGGTCACGCTGAACGGACCTGGGGGCGAGCCCGTCCTGACGCTCTGGGACGCCGACACCGGCCGATCCGCCGACCTCGGTCTCCGGCGGGACCCGATCCCCGACGGCGGCCTCGACCGGCTGATGGCCTACCCGATCAAGAACGAGATGTACGTGCTCGACCTGGCCGCGATCACGTAGGCGACGGCGCCGTCACGCCGTCGCGCCACCGTCGATCACGTGGTCGGCCCCCACCACGAAGCTCGACTCCGGCGACGACAACCACAGCGCCGCCGCCGCGATCTCCTCGGGGGCGGCCACGCGGCCGATGGGCAGCGCGTTCCTCATCCGCTCGTCCCGCTCCTCGCGCGTCTCCCCCGGCCGCGCCGACATCGGCGAGTCGATCGGCCCGGGGCTCAGGGCGTTGATGCGGACGCCGTCGGCGATGTGGTCGCGGGCCGCCGCCCGGGTCAGGTGGCTGACGGCGGCCTTCGAGGCGGCGTACGCGCTCGCCCCCGCCAGCCGCCAGTGCGCCCCCAGGTTGGAGGAGACGTTGACGATGACGCCGCCCCCATGGGCCCGCATGTGGGCGATCTCGTGCTTCATCGACAGGAAGACGCCCTTGAGGTTGACGGCCAGGACGTCGTCCCAGATGTCCTCGTCGTAGTCGGCCAGCGGCGCCAGCGTGCCGAAGACGCCGGCCGCGTTGAGCGCCACGTCGAGCCCGCCGAAGCGGGAGACGGCGGCCTCCACCATGGCGGCGACCTCGGTGGAGCGGGTGAGGTCCACGGTGCACGCGGCGGCCCGGCCACCGCTCTCCGCCACCAGCTTCACGACCTCGTCCAGCCGCGCGGCGTCGCGCCCGGCGGCCAGGACCGCCGCGCCCTCCCGCGCGTACGCCAGCGCCGCCGCCCGCCCCACGACGCCACTGGCCCCGGTGACCAGCGCCACCTTGCCTGCAAAACGTACCCTCATTCAAGACCAACCATTCTCATATTTGGACAGCCGTCATGGCTTGTTCGACCGCGTCGCGCAGCCTGCGCGGATCCGGGTCGGCCCGGCCGAGCACCCTGAGCCCCTGCAGCAGCACGAGCAGGAACCTGGCCAGCGCGTACGGGTCCTTGCCCGCCGGGATCTCCCCCTGGGCCCGCGCCCTGACCAGGGTGCCGGCCAGCGCCGTCTCCAGCTCGGCCCAGCTCGTCGCCACCTTGGCCAGCACGACCGCGTCGCGGGAGGCGAACTCCACGGCGGTGTTGACCACCATGCAGCCCCGCCGCAGCTCGTCGGCGAGGATCTCCGCGACGTAGGAGTCGAAGAGGGCGCGGACGGCGGGCAGCGCGGGCCCCGGCTGGGACAGCCGCCCGATCACCTCGCTCTGCGCCAGGTAGCGCTCCAGCGCCTTCAGGTAGAGCTCCCGCTTGCCGCCGAACGTCGCGTAGATGCTCGCCCGGGCCACGCCGAGGTGCTCCACCAGGTCGGCCATCGAGGTCGCCGCGTAACCGCGCTCCCAGAACAGCTCCAGCGCCTGCTGCAACGCGACCTCGGGGTCGAACTCCTTGCTCCTTGCCACGCCGCACAAGCTACCACTATCGAGAACGATCGGTCCAGATCTAGGAGAAGCGCCTGCCCTCGTCACGGCGGAAGGCCCATGCGGCGGCCACCGCCATGGCCCCGGTCCAGCAGGCCAGCATGACCAGCGACACCGCGTCGGGGCGCATCCCGGCGATCGCCCACCAGATCAGCTCGGCCGCACCCCTGGTCGGCACGTACCTCGACAGGGCCTGCACGAACTCCGGCATCACCGCCGGCGGCAGCAGCAGCCCGCCGAGGATGGCCATCGGGAAGAACAGCAGCTGCGACACCGCCATCGCGGCCTTCGACACCAGCACGAACCCGACGAACAACCCCATCAGCATGAACGGCACGACCGCCACGACCAGCGCCCCGAGCCCCAGCAGCAGCCGGGCCGGCGTGATCGTCGCCTCCGTGAACAGCGCCCCCATCACCAGGACGGGGATCACCGAGAGCAGCATGGCGGCCAGCGTCGCCAGAATCCGCCCGGCGAAGCGCGGGAACGGACCCGCGGGCAGCGTACGCAGGTACGGGTTCCACGGCAGCTCGCGCTCCTGCGAGACCGCCACGCCGAGCCCGGTCAGCGCGGCCGACATGGCGCCGAAGAGCATCAGCGAGCCCGTCGCCGTCGTCGCGGCCACCGGGTCCTGGCCCGCGAACGGCACCACGAACGCCAGCATCGCGACCGCCGGGAAGAACGCGCCGGCCAGGATGCCGATCGGCACCCTGATCTGCTCGATCAGCAGATAGCGGGTGTGCGCGAGGACCAGGCTAGACACGTGCGGGCTCCTTCGAGGTCAGGGCCAGGAAGGCCTCTTCCAGGGTGGCCGGCCTGATCTCCAGGCCGGAGAACGGCACCCCGCTGCGCACCAGCTCCACCACCAGCCGGTCGGGGTCGTTGACGACCAGGTCGATCCGGCCGTCCGTACGCTCGGCGCTCAGCACGCCCGGCAGCTCGGGCAGGGTCTCGGCGACGAGGGAGACGCGCCGGGTGCCCACCATGCCGCGCACCGCCCGCATGGTGTCGTCGGCCAGCACGCGGCCGCCGCCGAGCACGAGGACCCGCTCGGCCAGGGCCTCGATCTCCTCCAGGTAGTGGCTGGTCAGCAGCACGGTGCCGCCGTCCGCGTGGAAGGCTCTGACGCCGTCCCACAGCGCCCGCCTGGCCTCGACGTCCAGCCCGGTCGTGGGCTCGTCGAGGAAGACCAGCCTGGGCCGGCCCGCGAAGGCCAGCGCCACGCCGAGCCGCCGCCGCTGCCCGCCGGACAGCCCGCCCACCTGCCGCCCGGCCAGGCCGGACAGGCCGAACCTGCCCAGCAGCTCCGCCGCCGGGACCCGCTCGGGGAAGTGCGCGCCGACGAAGTCGACGATCTCGCCCACGCGCAGGGACTCGGGCAGCCCGGTCTCCTGCGGCGTCACGCCGATGCCGCGCCGCAGGGCCGCGTCCAGCGGCGAGCCGCCGAACAGCTCCGCCGTGCCCGACGTGGGCCTGCGCAGCCCGACGAGCAGGTTGATGAGGGTGGACTTGCCGGCGCCGTTCGGGCCGAGCAGGCCGACCAGCTCGCCCGCCCTGATGTCGAGCGAGACGTGGTCGAGCGCGAGCACGTCGCCGTAGCGGCGGGTGACGTCGATCGCCCTGGCGAGGACCGTCATGTCAGGCCCTCCGTGCTCTGGTGGACGCCGGCCTGGGCAGGGCGAGCGGCCGCGTTCTGAAGGAGGTGTGCATGCCGGTCAGCCTCGCCCGCCGGCCCGGCCCGCCGCATCGGGCGCGCGGTCGCGCCTCGTCCTCCGCCGGTGGGGTGCGGGTCCTTCTTCAGTAGGTGACGGGTCCGCCGTACCGGCGCATAGCCTGGCCCGATGAGTCGGATTCGCTCCCCGCACCACCCGTACGTGGTGGCCGGTGTGCTGCTCGGGATGGGCGCGCTGACCGCCGTGTCGCTGTGGGGCCAGGCCGGCTCGCGCACCTGGTGGCTGGACGTGGCGGTCGCGGTGGCCGGCCTGGCCGGCGCGCTCGCCCAGCTGTGGTGGCCGGTCCACGGGGCGCTGGCCGCGACCGTGCTGGCCACGCTCTCGCCGGTGGCCACGCCCGCGGCGACGATGGGCGCGCTGCAGGTCGCCCAGCGCAGCAGCTTCCCCGTCGCGGCGGCGGTGGCCGCCGCGGGCATGGCGGCCCACCTGGTGCAGGGGTGGTGGCGGCCCAACTCCGGCATCTCCCTGTCCTGGTGGCTGCTGCTGATCTGCGCCGCCTACGGCGCGCTGCTCGGCTGGGGCGCGCTGGCCCGCTCCCGCCGCGCCCTGCTCATCTCCCTGCGCGAACGCGCCCACCGCGCCGAGACCGAGCAGGGCAGGCGGGTCGCCGAGGCCCGCATGGCCGAGCGCCACCGGCTCGCCAGGGAGATGCACGACGTGCTGGCCCACCGCCTGTCCCTGGTGGCCACCCACGCGGGGGCGCTGGAGTACCGCCCCGACTCCTCCCCCGAGCAGCTCGCCAGGGCCGCCGGGGTGGTGCGCGCCGGCGTCCACCAGGCGCTGGAGGAGCTGCGCCAGGTGATCGGCCTGCTCCGCGAGCCGGACGACGAGCACGACGAGCTGGAGCCCTGGCCCGGCCTGGCCGGCCTGCCCGGCCTGATCGCCGACGCGCGGCAGGCGGGCCAGCCCGTGCTGCTCACGGACGAGGTCACCGACACCGCCGCCCTGCCCCCGGCCGTGTCCAGGACCGCCTACCGGGTCGTGCAGGAGGGGCTCACCAACGCCCGCAAGCACGCTCCCGAGCAGCCGGTCGAGGTGCTGCTGAGCGGTGCTCCCGGCACGTCCCTGCTGATCGAGGTCCGCAACCCGCTGCCACCGGCGGGCACCGCGGCCATCGCGCCCGGTGGCGGGCTCGGCCTGGTGGGGCTCACCGAGCGGGTACGCCTGGCCGGCGGGCACCTCGACCACCACGGCGACGGCCGGGAGTTCCGGCTGTGGGCTCGGTTACCATGGCCGGCGTGATCCGCGTGCTCCTGGTCGACGACGACGCCCTGGTCCGCGCCGGGCTGTCCATGATGCTCGACGGCGCCGCCGGCATCACCGTCGTCGCCGAGGCGGCCGACGGTCAGGAGGCCATCACGGCCACAGATGCCCACGCCCCCGACGTCGTCCTGATGGACCTGCGGATGCCCCGGGTGGACGGCATCACCGCCACCCGCCGGCTGCGCGCCCGGGCCAGGCCGCCGGAGGTGATCGTGCTGACCACGTTCGACACCGACGAGAACGTCCTGCACGCGCTGCGCGCGGGCGCCGCCGGGTTCCTGCTGAAGGACACCTCGCCGCCGCAGATCGTGGAGGCGGTCACCCGCGTCGCCGCGGGCGAGCCCATCCTCTCTCCCCGCATCACCCGGCGGCTGATGGAGCGCACGGTCGCCCAGGCGGGCGCCTACGAGCGCGCCCGCGCCGCGCTGGCCCGCCTCACCCCGCGCGAGCACGAGGTGGCCGTGGCCATCGCCCAGGGCAGGTCGAACGCCGACATCGCCGCCGACCTCGCCATGGGCGTGACGACCGTGAAGGCGCACGTCTCCAGCATCCTGACCAAGCTCTCCCTGGACAACCGCACCCAGATCGCGCTCCTCGCCCACGACGCGGGCCTCGCCTGAGCGAGCGGCCGGTCCGTCACCTCGGGGTGAGCACCCACCACCAGGCGCCCTCGCCCCGGCTGTCGTAGGTGGCACCGAGCTGCGTCTTCCTGGAGCCGTCCACGCTGACCAGCACCAGGGCGCCGTTGAACTCGTTCTCGCACCTGCCGGCGCAGCCCAGCGCGATGACGTTCTCGTCGTCGGCCCAGGCGTGCAGTTGCATCACCTGCTGCCGTCCGGCGACCTCGCCCGTCGCGACCTCCGTGATCGCCGTGGGCAGGCCGTCCCTGCCCAGCACCAGGCGGCCGTCGGGGGAGATGGCGGACAGGCTCGTCCCGCGCCGGTACCGCTCCCCGGCGGGGGCGTCCCTCGGCTCGCCGTCCAGGGTGTAGAAGAGCCGGTCGGGAGTGGTGGAGGTGGGTGCCCAGAGGAGCGTGCCGTCCGCGTTCCAGCCGAGGTCCTGACGCTGGCTCATGTTGAACGGCTTGCCCTCCTCGTCGCCGGGCAGGCTGTCGCCCAGCGGAGCCAGCTCGTGGTGCTCGGCCTCCCCCGTCCGCGTGTCGATGAGGTAGTAGCCGGTACGCGGGCTGGTGACGCCCATGACCGGCCCCATCTGATCGCCTTCGCCCTGCATGAGGTCCGGGTACCTGGAGTAGGTGGTGGCCAGGATCCTGGTGCCGTCCGGGGACCACTCGACGGAGCCCACGGAGTGCTCCAGGTCGAACCAGCCCAGCACCTGCCGGGTGTTCAGGTCGAGCACGCCCACCCGGTTGCCGAGCAGGTCGCCTTCGACGACCGCCGCGACCTGGAGCCCCGGGGCCACGTCCACCCACGCGTACGGCGTCCGCTCGTAGCCGTCGGTGCGCGGGTCGTACAGGGACCACTCGTACCGCAGGCGCTGCTTGCCGTCGCCGTTCGGCTCCACCCTGGTCTGGAAGTAGGCCGACACGGCCATCCGGCCCGCGGCGATGAGCTTGACGGGCGGGCTGTGCTCGGTGTCCGTGCGCACGTCCGTCGGCGCGGGCGACGGCCGGGGCGGCAGCGGGATGCCGTTGAGCACGACGGGCTCCGGCCCGCGCTGCCCGGTGACGAACACGGCGACCGCCGCGATCATGACTGCGACCAGCACCGCCACTCCGTACGGCTTCCAGGCGCGCCTCCGTAGCGCCCGGTCGGCCAGGCCCGGCGGCACCCTGGCCTCGCCGGCCCAGTCCTCCATCGTGTCGCGCAGCAGCCGGGTCACGTGGTCACCTCCAGGTCGTGGGCAAGCTCGGGGGCGATCTCGCGCAGCCGCGCCAGCGAGCGGTGCGCGGTGCTCCTGACCGTGCCTACGGAGCAGCCCAGCACCCGGGCGACCTCCTGCTCGGGCAGGTCCTCGTAGTAGCGCAGCACCAGCACCGCGCGCTGGCGGGCGGTCAGCCTGGCCAGCGCGGAGCGCAGCACCAGGCGCAGCTCGCTCTGGTGGTGCGCGTCGCGCGCCTCCCGCTCGGGCGGGCCGGCCTGTAAGACCTCGCCCCGCCGCGTGCTCGCCCGCCACCAGCTGATCTGCTGCCGGTACATGATCTGCTTGGCGTACGCCTCCGGCGCGGCGACCCGCCGCCATCTGGCCGCCAGCCTCGCCAGCGCGGTCTGCACCAGGTCCTCCGCCGCGTGCTGGTCACCACCGGTGAGCAGGTACCCGAGCCGCATGAGGCCGGGAGAACGCGCGTCGACGAACTCGCGGAACCGTTGCTCGTCCGCGGCGTCCACGGTCACCTCCAGGGGATCGACATCACCCTCTCAGACGCCCGCCGTCCCCCCTGGCTATGCGTGGCGGGCCGCCCTACTTCCCGGGCGGCTCCAGCAGCCCCAGCGTGTCCTGCTCGCCCCTGCGCGTGATCACCCCGTTGATCGCCTCGGTCAGCTCCCGCTTGTCGTAGGGGCCCTCGGGCAGCTCGTTGAGGTGCGTCAGCAGGTCGGCGGACAGGCCCACGTGGCGGGAGGCCTGGGCGTAGACGTCCCGCATCGACACCCGCTCGCGCTCCTGGAACGCCTCGTCTATGGCCTGTCGCAGCTCGTCGAGCGCGGCGTGGTCGGTCATCGCTCCTCCTTCGCCAGCAGGTCCTCCACCTGCTCGGTCACCATGTCCACCGGCACGTCGCACACCCACGAGTCGTCGTGCGGGCAGCGCTCGGCGGCCGGGTCCACGCCGTCGGCGCCGCAGCGCGGGCAGGACGTGGTCCACGAGATCAGCGGCCGGTGCGCGGTCCTGCTGAGCGGGCCGGCCTGGATGAGGTTGCCGCACCAGTAGACGGCCACGGTCGGGGTGCCGACGGCCGCCGCCAGGTGGCGGGGGCCCGTGTCGTTGGCGATCACCAGGGCGCAGCGCTCGTACAGGGCGGCCAGGGCGCCGAGACCGAGCGCGCCCACGACGGGGATCGCCGGCCGCCGCATGGCCTCGACCACGCCCAGCACCAGGTCCCGCTCCGCCCGCGTGCCGGTGACGGCGACGGGGCGGCCGGTGAGGTCGGCCACCTCGGCGAAGCGTTCCACGGGCCAGCGCCGCCTCGGGTCGGTCGCGCCAGGGTGCACGGCCACCAGCCCCGGCGGCGGCTGCCCGAACACGCGTGCCAGCTCGGCGCGGTCGGCCCCGGTGACCGTCACCCGCGGCTCCAGCCCGCCGTCCACCGCACCGACCAGCGCCGCGACCTGCAGGAACCGCAGGGTCTCGTGGTGGTAGTCGGTGTACGGCACCCAGCGGTCCAGCGGCTCGGCCCCCGGCGCGCGCAGCCCCGCCGTCACCCGGGCGCCGAGCCCGCTGACGAACGGGTTGGAGAACCGCCCGCCGCCGTGGATCTGCACCGCCAGGTCGAACTCCCGCTGCCGCAGCCGCGCGCACAGCTCCTCGGGCACCGGGTGCCCGGGCTCCCTGGTGGACACGCCGGAGATCGGCGGCAGCGCCACCACGTCGTCCACGGGTCCCGGCCGCCCGGTGAGGAAGCCGGCGTGCCAGGCGGTGCCCAGCAGGGTCAGGCGCGCGCCGGGATAGGCCCGCTTGAGCGCCTCCAGCGCCGGCACCGCCATGAGGTAGTCGCCGATGGCGTTGGCGCGCAGCACCGCGATCCGGTGGACGTCCCCGACCAGCCCCGTCATGACGGCTCCAGCACGTAGTCGTAACATTCCGCGCGGCGGTCCACGACGGTGGTCGGCAGCTCCAGGTGGTAGGCGCGGCTGGGCAGCAGCCCCGCGCCGCCGTACCGCTCCATGACGCGCAGCTGCGCCACGACGTCCTCGCCGGCGTGCGCGGGCGGCACCGAGCGCCAGAACGCGAACCCGCCGCACTCAGCCAGCCGCTCCCGGTCGTAGAGCACGCAACCGCCGATCCAGGCCACCTTGTACGCCCGCCACGACAGCTTTGCTCCGACCCGCTCTGCCAGGTGCAGCGGGTTGGCCGCGTTGTGCAGCGTGTGCCGTTCCCAGGCCGCGCTGCCCCTGCGCACCCGCTCGGGCAGGACCTCCCTGGCCCACTCCTCGTACGGCGCCAGCTCCTCGGGCCGCCGGTCGTCCCGGTAGGACAGCCCGTGCAGCCCGTACCCGACGAACCCGCACTCCAGCTCCGCCATCGCCGCGAGCAGCACCTCCACGGCGTCCGGCTCCAGCCACACGTCGTCGTCCAGGTACAGGCACAGCCGCCGCCCGGCCTGCTCCAGCAGGAACTGGCGCTGCTCGGCCAGCCCGCGCGCGGGCACGTGCCGCAGCAGCTCCACCCGGTTGCCGAGGTGCTCCAGGATCCGGATCGCGCTAGCCACCAGCGGGCTCCCGGTCACCGGCACCTCCGACTGGTCGGAGATCACCACCCGGAACCCCCGGGCGCCCTGGGCCGCCAGCCCGGCCAGCGTGACCGCGAGCGCGGCCGGCCGGTCCCTGGTCGGGACGAGCACATCGAGGTCAGAAGGGCCGTGCATAGCGGCCCGGCTACCCCCCGCCGGACGGGCGTAACTTCCGCTATATCTGGTTTGAGCTGGTCTTTTGCAGGTACACGCTCCTCATGGGCACAGATGAGATCATCAGGGCCGTGGTCGTCGGCGACGTCATGCTCGACTCGTGGCTGCACGGCTCGGCCAAGCGCCTCGCGCAGGAGGCGCCGGTGCCCGTGATGAGACTGGAGGCGACCGAGGACGCCCCGGGCGGCGCCGCCAACACCGCCGCGAACCTCGTGGCGCTCGGCGCCCGCGTCCGGCTCATCGGCGTGGTGGGCGACGACACCTGCGGGGAGAAGCTGGAGCGCGCGCTGCGGCTGCTCGGCGTCGCCGCCGACCTGCTGGCCGTGCCGGGCCGGCGCACCGCGCACAAGCGGCGGCTGGTCACCAGCGGTCAGCTCACCGCCCGCTACGACGACGAGGATCTCTCGCTCATCCCGGAGGAGGCCGAGCGCGAGCTGCTGGGCCGGGTGGTCGAGGCGGTGGCGGAGGCCGACGTGGTCGTGGCGTGCGACTACGGCGGCGGGGTGTTCACCCCGGCCGTGCGGCGGGCGCTGGCGGGGCTGCCGCTGCTGGTGGTGGACGCGCACGGGGTGGCGCCGTGGCGCGAGTGCGCGCCGGCCGCGGTGCTGCCGAACTACTCCGAGGTCGTGCACCTGCTCGGCAACGACGGCGGCGCGGTGGACCGGCCCGCGTACCTGATGGGCTGCTCGGACCGGCTGCTGGAGCTGACCGGCGCCGGGATCGTGGTCACCACGCTCGACGGGGAGGGCACGCTGCTGCACAGGAAGGGGTACCCGCCGTACCGCACCTACGCCCAGCCCGCGCCCCAGCACATGGCCACGGGCGCGGGTGACACCTACACGGCCGCGTTCGCGCTCTGGCTGGCCAGCGGCGCCTCGCCGGAGGAGGCGTCGGAGGCGGGTCAGGCGGCGGCCGGCGTGGTCGTGCGCCGCCAGGGCACCGCCGTGTGCACCCGCTACGACCTGCTGCGCGCGCTGCGCCGCCAGGAGGGCACGGTGCAGACGGCCGAGCGGCTGGCCCAGCTCCTGGACGAGCACCGGCGCAGGGGCGAGCGGGTGGTGTTCACCAACGGCTGCTTCGACGTGCTGCACCGGGGGCACGTGACCTACCTGGAGCAGGCGGGGCAGCTCGGCGACGTGCTGGTGGTGGCGGTCAACAGCGACGCCAGCGTGGCCCGGCTGAAGGGGCCTGGCAGGCCGGTCAACCCGTGCGAGGACAGGATGTCCGTGCTGGCCGCGCTCAACGACGTGGACTACGTGACCGCCTTCGACGAGGACACGCCGGAGCGGCTCATCAGGATGATGCGGCCCGAGCTGTACGTCAAAGGCGGCGACTACACGGCGGAGATGTTGCCCGAGGCCCCGCTGGTGCGCGCGCTCGGCGGCGAGGTACGGGTGCTCGGCTACCTGCCCGACCGCTCGACGACCGCCATCATCGGCCGCATGCGCTCGCTGCCGTAGCGGGGTTTAGCGCTCACACCGTTCGGTAGGCGGCATGCCATGACACAGACGACCATACGGACCCCTACCCGCCCGCGCGAGGACGCGCCCGCCGAGCGGGAGCCCAAGCCGATCGTGCGCGCCGCCGCCAGGGGCGCGATCGCCTCCATGGCGATGTCGGGCCTGCGGCGGCTCACCACCTCGCTCGGCATGGTGGCCAGCACCCCGCCCGAGTCCGTGCTGGAGCGGACCGCGCCCCGGGCCTTCCACAACGTCCCCGCCGAGCGGCGGCCGGCCGTCGTGGAGCTGGTGCACTGGACGTACGGGGCGACCGGCGGTGCGATCTTCGGCATGCTGCCCAGGGCGGTGCGCCGCCGGCGGTGGGCAGGCCCGGTATACGGGGTGCTGGCCTGGGCCGCCTTCGAGGTCGCGATCGCGCCCGCGCTGGGCCTGCGGCGCCGCCACGGCCGGGGCGAGCGGCTGGCGCTGCTGGCCGACCACGTGCTGTACGGCGTCGTGGTGGCCGCCTCGCCCTGGCCGCACAAGGACCAGCCGGAGCAGGAGAGCCACCAGGAGGACCTCCCCGCACCGCCCTGGGCCCGGGAACGTCCCTGACTCAGGGGCCGAAGGGCAGCAGCGGGTTCGGGATCGGCACCCAGCGCATGGCGGCGCCGTCGGCGTCCAGCCAGCGCAGCAGCAGGTTCGCCTTGGCAGGGATGTGCGTGGCGGCCAGCAGGTCGGCCAGCTCGGGCGGATCGCCGTACTCCTTGGCGGCGGCGCCGAACGCGGCCCTGGCCCGCGTCCACAGCTCGTCACGCAGCCGGGGGTGCCGGGCCGTCACCGCGCCGGCGATCTCGCAGAGGTTGTTGGTGAGCAGGCAGTACACCAGCCGCTCCCACGCCCGCACGCCGCCCAGCACGGGCGCGCTGAGGTCCGGGTAACGCTCGGCGACGAGCTTGACGCCCTCGTGGTCGCGGAACAGCGCCTGCCCCGGCATGCCGTGCTCGTCCACCGCGATCAGCACGTTCTGCAGGTGACATTCGAGCACGATCCCGTGCCGCAGGTACGCGTGCAGCACCGGCGGCACCACGTGCTCCAGGTACCGCTGCCACCACAGGAGCGCCCCGTCCTCGTCCAGGGCGTCGAGCGGGTTGCCGGGGAAGCCCTCGCTGATCCCCGCCGCCAGCAGCGCGGTCAGCCCGGGCAGGAGGTGCTCGCCCAGCCCGTCGCGGACGATCACGGCCAGCGCCTCGCCGCCGTCCCCGCCCAGCCGGGCGCTGCGCCAGCCGCGGTCGCGCAGCACGGCCGGGCGCGGCAGGTGGCAGGGCAGGTCGTCGAACGCCACGTCCACCAGGGCCGCCACCATCGACAGGCGGCGCAGGTCGTGCAGCCACAGGCGGCGGATGTCGTTGGTGATCCGCACGTCGAGGCTGAACTTGCAGAACAGGTCCGCCTCGGGCAGGTACACCGTGCGGACGGACGCGGTGGCCACGGCGGTGGCGGCCGTGACGCCCAGCTGTGGCAGGCCGGTGCCGGGCAGGAGTTCGAGCTGCCAGGGATGGGCCGGCAGCAGGGTCAGCCCACCACCCGGCGGCCCTTCCAGCGGGTCCGGCGCGCTCGCGCCCCCGCTCTTGAGCGGGCCGAGCCGGTCCAGCGCGCCGGTGTCCCCGTTTTTGAGCAGGCCGAGCCCGTCCAGCGCGCCGGTGTCGCCGTCCTGTACCAAGTCGTCGGCGGGCACGCCGAGCAGCGGCAGGGCGAAGCTGGCCCGCGCCTCGGGCGAGTAGCGCAGCCAGGCCGCCGGGCCGCCGCCCCCGCGCGCCTTGGGCGCGGGGTGGTAGCGGTGCCCCGCGAGCAGGGCCTGCTCGGAGCGCAGGTAGGCGTCGGCGGGCGGCACGGTGGCCCGCCTGGCGGCCAGCAGCGCGGCCGTGACGTCCCGGCTGTCGAGGATCTCGGCGGGCAGCGTGTCGTTGGCGACCCCGGTGGCCGCGCGCAGCTCGGCGGCCGTCAGGTCGACCAGCTCCGGCAGCGTGAGCGGGCGCCAGCCGTCGGCGGTGCGCAGCGCCGGGGAGGCGGGGAACCGGGTGCCGCCGACACGCAGCAGGCGACCGGTCTCGGGCAGCAGGAGGGCTCCGGGTTCGGCGGGCCTGGCCACCTCGCGGATGAGGCAGTTGAGCAACGCCGTCACGGCGAGGGACTCGGCTTCGAGCCCCGGCCCCAGGGCAGGCAGGAGGCCGTCAGTAAAAGCCATGGCGACCCTACTCCTACCCTTTGTCCCCATTGATGCCCACAGAGTAGCTATGAGGATGGTTTCTGGGAAAGATGGGGGTTATGAGGCGTTTAGAGGGCGAGTTCGCCGCCGAACTGGCCCTCGTCCGGCCTGACCTGTCCGCCCGTTACGCCGCGGCGCTTCCCGGCGCGCGGGCCGCCGTCCTCGGGCGGTTGTGGCGGGGGCTGCTGTACGAACCGCTCCCCGGGCTGACGGCCGCCGGGCCCGCCCGCGTGCTGCTGGCCGACGGGCGCGTGCTGACGGGGCCGGAGCGGCGGCCGTACGACCTCGGCGAGGTGCCGGCGCTCCGGCTGGACGGTCGGCCGCACCACCATCCGGCCGAACTGCTGGCCGCCCTCGGCCTGCCCTGCACGGGCCGCCTGATCGAGGATCTCGACCACAGCGTGGCCTCCATGGCGCTGTCGCGCGCCGGGGCCACGCCGCCGCCCGCCGCCACGCTGGAAGATCACGAGCAGAGCGTGGTGGACGGCCACCCCTACCACCCCGGGTGCCGCAACCGGCCGGGCGTGTCGGTGGCGGAGCAGCTCGCGTACATGCCCGAGCACCGCCCCATCGTCGCCCTCGACCTGCTGGCCCTGCCGCTGCGCGAGTGTCTCGTCTCCGGGCCGTGGCCGGCCTCGCTGGTGGACGGCGACCGGTTGCTGCTGCCCGTGCACCCGTGGCAGGCCCGGCACGTGCTGCCCGCGCTCGGCCTGCGCCCGCACGCCGTCGGGGCGATCAGGGCCCGGCCGCTGATGTCGGTGCGCACGCTCGCCCCGCTCGACGGCGGCCCGCATCTGAAGACGGCGTTCACCACCCGGATGACCTCCGGCGTCAGGGACATCTCGCCCGGCTCGGTACGCGACTGCGTCCCCCTGTCGAGCCTGCTCACCACGCTGTCCGCCCGGTGCGGCGGCGACCTGCGCATCGCCCGCTACCTGGCGGGGGCCGCCGGCCCGGTGGACGGCGAGCACAGCGCCGACCTGTCCTGCATGCTGCGCGAGCCCACCCGCGAGCCCACCCGCGAGCCCACCCGCGAGCCCACCCGCGAGCGCGGCCCCGTGCTGCCCGTCGCCGCGATCACCCGGTCGATGGCGCCCGATCCGGCCGCCTGGCTGGCCGCCTTCGCCCGTCTGGCCCTGCGTTGCGCGCTGGGGCTGCTGTCGCTCGGCGTGGCCCTGGAGGCACATGGGCAGAACCTGCTGGTCGCGCTGGACTGGGACGGCCTGCCGTACCGGCTGATCTACCGCGACCTGGCCGACGTGCGGATCAGCCCCGCGAGGCTGGCCCGCCACGGGATCGAGCCGCCGCCGGTCAGCGCCAGGCTGCTCAGCGACGATCCGGCGGTCCTGCACGCCAAGCTCTTCGGCTCGCTGGCCGGCACCACGTTCGGCAGCCTGGTCGCCCTCTTCGGGCAGGGCGACAGGGCCGCCGAGGGGCGGCTGTGGGCGGTCGTGGCCGCCGCGGCCCGCGAGGCGTTCGAGGCGCTGCCGGACACCCGGGACGTGCGCGCGGATCGGGAAGCCCTCTTCCGCGAGCGCATCGCGGTCAAGGCGCACCTGGTCGCGCGGCTGGAGGGCGCCCCGGCGGGGGACAGCTGGACTGCCCTGCCCAATTTCCTCAGCGATCCGGAGGGCACTTGATGACGAATCGCCTGGCCCTTTGCGCGATGGGGCGAGATTATGGGTACGAGCCGGAATCTGCCGCGCGCGACCATCCCCGAAGGCGCGCCGCCCAGAAGAGAGGGGGCTCGCCATGATGCAGCTGTCAGTACGTCTTGTCCCCGTTGATGACACCACCCTGGTGATCGCGCTGACGGGAGAGCTCGATTCGACGACGAAACCGGTGCTGGCCGCCTTCCTCGATCCCCTGCCGCAGACGCCCGTCAAGCACGTCGTCGTGGCGGCGGGCGACCTCTGGTTCTGCGACCTGAACGGGCTGGAGCTGCTCGCGAGCACGCACCGCGCGCTGCAGGACAAGGGCGGTCATCTGGCGCTGGCGGAGGTGCAGCCACCGCTGCGCCGCCTGATCGCGCTGATGACCGAGCAGTCACTGACAGCGCTGCCGGTGTTCGCCAGCATGCCCGAGGCCCTGGCCGCGGCCGGGGTGGAGGAGTACCGGACCCCCGAGCCGCGCGTGCAGCGCCGTCACCTGCCGCGCCTGCGTACCGTCCCCCGCGCCAAGCCCGCCACGCGCACCCAATCAGCCACGCGCACCCAGCCCGCCACGCGCACCCAGCCCCCGGCGCGCGCGCACTCCAGGACGCGCGAGGAGCCGGCCCGCCCGGCGGCCTCGCCCCCCGTCGAGCTCGACGCGAGCCGGTTGCCGACGATCATCTTCGAGGCGCGCTCGCTGCGTGACGAGGCCCTCCACCAGCAGCAGGCCCTGCACAACCGGCTCACCGCCACGGAGCAGGCCCGCCAGCAGCTGCTCATGGCCCGCCGGCGCTGCGACGACAGCCTGGTGGCCATGCGCAGCAGCCTCTCGGAGGCTCGCTCGATCCTGATCATGGCCGAGACGGGCTCGGCGTCTCCCCCCTTTTCGTGATCCGTGCCCCCGCGGGGGCACGGATAAGGGCACCGCGTGCATGAGGTTCCTCTCCCCGGATAGGGGGGAGGACATGGAGGCTGCAGGGCGAGACGTGGTCGTGGTCGCAGCGTCGGCGGGCGGCGTGGAACCTCTGCGCCTCCTGCTGAGCGAGCTGCCACCGGACCTGCCTGCCGCGGTGCTGGTCGTGCTGCACGTGTCGCCGCAGGGCAGCAGCGTGCTGGCCAGCATCCTGGACCGGGCGGGGCCGCTCAAGGCGGCCCCCGCCGAGGACAGGGAGGCGATGCGACCGGGCCGGGTGTACGTCGCGCGTCCCGACTTCCACCTGCTCCTCGACAAGGGCCTGGTCCGCCTGTCGCGCGGCCCGCGGCACAACGGGCACCGCCCGGCGGCCGATCCGCTGTTCATGAGCGCGGCCCTGGACGCCGGGGCACGGGTGTCGGCCGTGGTGCTGAGCGGCACGCTCGACGACGGGGCGAGGGGTTGCGAGGCGATCGACAGGCACGGGGGCGCGGTCGCGGTACAGGATCCGACGGAATGCGCCTTTCCCGGCATGCCGGAGGCGGCGATGTCGGCGGTGCCGACCGCGCGGGCACTGCCCGTACGCCAGCTCGCGCGGTGGATCCTGGAGCAGAGCCGTACCCCTTTGAGTACGGAGGATCAGGTGGACGACAACGAGATGGAGCGTGAGATCGAGCAGTTCCTGCGCGAAGCGCCGGCCCTGGGGGAGCCGGAGGGGGAGCTGATCGCCTTCAGTTGCCCGGAGTGCAACGGGCCCATCTACGAGCAGAGGAGCACCACGACCGCCCGGTACGTGTGCCGGGTGGGCCACGCGTGGTCGCGGGACAGCATGATGAACGCACAGTCGGACGCCGTCGAACGGGCCCTGTGGGTGGCCATCCAGCGGCTGGAGGAGCGGCTGCGGGTGCTGGAACGCATGCGCCGGAGCGCTGCGGAGCGAGGTCAGGAGCTGTCGCTGCGCTACTTCGGCGAGGAGGAGGAGCGCACCAGCGAGGCCCTGAACACCATTCGCATGCTGCAATCCCGTATCGGCGGCAACAGTGACACGCTGCTGGCGGATTGAGCAGCGCGGATCGGCGTAGGCTTCAGTGGTGACCACAGAGGAAGAGCGTGAGTTCGACGACCTCCTCCTTCTCCTCAAGGAGACGCGCGGCTTCGACTTCACGGGCTACAAGCGCAACACCTTGATCCGGCGGATCGCCCGCCGGCTCGAGGCCCTGAAGCTGCACGACTACGGCGAATACCGCGATCTCCTGGAGCTGGAGCCCGAGGAGTTCACGCGGCTCTTCGACAGCCTGCTGATCAACGTCACCAGCTTCTTCAGGGACGCCGCCGCCTGGCAGCGGATGCGTGAGCTCGTCGTCCCCGCGCTGCTCGACCACAAGTCTGCGGGCCAGCCGATCAGGGTCTGGAGCGCCGGCTGCGCCACCGGCGAGGAGCCCTACACCATCGCCATGGTGCTGGCCGAGGAGCTCGGCCTGGACGAGTTCCGCAACCGGGTGAAGATCTACGGCACCGACCTCGACGAGAAGGCGCTGCACGTCGCCCGCGCGGGCGTCTACAACGACCGCTCACTCGCCGACGTGCCGATCGACCTGCGCGAGACCTACTTCGAGCGGGTCGAGAACGGCTACACCTTCCGCCGCGACCTGCGCCGCCAGCTCATCTTCGGCCGCAACGACCTCACCCACGACGCCCCGATCTCCCGCGTCGACCTGCTGCTGGCCCGCAACACGCTGATGTACTTCAACACGGAGATGCAGCTCAACATCATCCGGCGCTTCCACTTCGCGCTGTCCGACCCCGGGTTCCTGTTCCTGGGCAAGGCGGAGATGCTGCTCAACCACAGCGACAAGTTCGAGCCGGTCGATCTGCGCATGCGCCTGTTCAGGAAGATCAGGCCGGCCGGCCAGGGCAACCGCCCGCCGTGGTCGGTCACCGGCGCCGCCGCCGACCTGGCCTCCCGGCTGCCGACGCTGGCGTCCGTGGCGCTGGCCTCCGGCCCCGTGGCCCAGCTCGTCGTGGACGTCTCGGGCAACCTGGCGCTGGCCAACTCCAAGGCCGAGGCCCTGTTCAACCTCAACCCGCGCGACGTCGGCCGTCCCTTCCAGGACCTGGAGGTCTCCTACCGCCCGGTCGAGCTGCGCTCGGTCATCGAGCAGGCCCGCCACGACCTGCGCCCGGTCGAGCTGCAGGAGGTGGTCTGGCACCGCGTCGGATCTCCGGAGAGCAGCGTTTTCGATGTCTCGGTCGTTCCCCTGCTCGCCTCGGGCAATCTGGTCGGCATGGGCATCCATTTCTACGATGTCACCCGCTACCGCAAGCTCAGGGACGAGCTCGAACAGGCCAACAGGCAGCTCGAACAGGCCTACGAGGAGCTGCAGTCGCTCAACGAGGAGCTGGAGACCACCAACGAAGAGCTCCAGTCCACCAACGAAGAGCTGGAGACCACCAACGAGGAGCTCCAGTCCACCAACGAAGAGCTGGAGACGATGAACGAGGAGCTCCAGTCCACCAACGACGAGCTCCAGCACATCAACGACGCCCTGACGGCCCGCACCATCGAGCTCGACGAGGTCAACCGGTTCGTCTCCTCGGTGGTACGCAGCCTGGGCGACGCCGTGGTGGTGCTCGACGACGACCTGCGGGTGGTGGTCTGGAGCCCGGGAGCCGAGGAGCTGTGGGGGGTGCGCGCCGACGAGGCCGTGGGCGAGACGCTCGCCGGGCTCGACATCGGCCTGCCGCTGGAGCTGCTCCTGCCGCGCCTGCGCGCCGCCCTCTCCGACGGGTCCAACCCGCTGCAGACCGTGGAAGGGCTGGTGCTCGACGCGGTCAACCGCCGCGGCAGGCCGGCGCCGCTCACCGTGCAGCTGTCGCACCTGCGGACGGAGGACGACACCGTGCACGGTCTGATCATGGTGATGAACGTCGTGAACTCGGACGGGTGATCATCTGCACGGCTTGTACGGCTGGTCCTTCAGCGAGTAGTCGGCCGCCTTCTTGATCGAGTTGAAGCCCAGCTTGTTCGCCCTGGTGCAGAAGCTCGCGGGGGCGGTCTCGTACTCGACCTGGAAGACCGGCTTGCCGGCCTTGACGAACACGTTCAGCTCCGCGCACTCGTCGTACTGGAAGCACTCCTCGTTGACCGCGTAGTCGAAGCTGGAGACCAGCTCGGCGGCCTGGCTGAGGTCGTTCTTGAGCGCCACCGAGAGGCCCTTGGCGTGCGCCATGGCGGCCAGGGCCCTGTTGTAGGCGAGCTGGGTGGCGGCGCTGACGGTCCAGCCGGTGACCGCCTTGCCCTCCTCGTGGGCGTTGACCACGTCGAACTCGACCCCGTCGAACCCGGCCTGCGCGCACTTGTCGACGCGGGCCGCCATCATCTTCAGCAGGAAGTCCCGCTGGCCCTGGTCGTTGTTGATGTTGGCCCAGCGCTCGTTCGGGAAGTCCTCGCTGAACGGCTTGCCGAGCAGGGAGTCGCCGTGGGCCTTGTGCCAGTCGGCGAACTGCTTGTAGTCCGGGCGGTAGTCCTCGATCGAGCCGGCGTCCACGTAGCAGACGGCTTTGGCGCCGCGGGCGTGGATGGCCTTGACGGCGGCGGTGTTGATCGTGGTGTTGTTGCCCGCCACGTCGCCGTCCACGTAGAGGTCGATGTCGAAGACGGTGGGCTTGACGCAGGGGCCGCCGGTTTGGGGGGTGGTGCAGATGTCTACGTTGATGCCGCCGGTGGACCTGTATGTGGGATTGCCCTCCAGCTGGTATTGCCAGCGGCTCTGGAGCGGCGGGCGCCAGATCGCGGCGCTCGCCACCGCGCTCCCCGCCACGGCCGCGCTCCCCGCCGCGCTCCCCGCCGTGGTCGCCGTCGCCACCGAGGCCGTACTCGCCGCCGTGGCCGCGCTCGCGCCCGGTTGGCTGGACGCGGTCACCAGCGCCGTCGCCGCCATCACCACGACGCCCGCCTTGGTCGCGGCCTTGGCCCCCGTCATGGAAGGAAGCCTTCGGGTATTACCCACACCATCCCCTTATTTCCGGAAATCTCGCGCGATGGGGCGATCGGGGTGATCGCCGATCCGGATCTTGTCAGCCCCACCGCCACCCTGTCCCCGACTTGTGCGGATCTCCGTTCGGTGAGATAAGGGATGGGCGTTCGAGGCCAGAGCTCATCCCGTACGCCCTGCGCGACAGCAGGGGCGCCGAGCAACTCCCCGTCCAGGAGATGCCATGCATGAGAACCTCCGCCGCCACTCCTCCCTCCCCAGACTCCTGCGCCTACCCCTCGCGCTGGCACTCCTGATCACCACCTGGGCGCACCCGGCCCTGGCCACCACCACCGCGGGCCAGACCCCTGCCACCCCCACTTCGAACCAGGTCATCATCCTGCCCGGCGCCACCTCCGCCGAGGGCATCGCCGCCGGCCCCGGCACCACCTTCTACGCCGGTGACCTCTTCAACGGCGACATCTACCGCGGCGACGCCCGGCGCGGCACCGCCGAGCGCTTCATCGACGTGCCGGACGGCCGCATGGCGGTGGGCATGGTCGCCGACCTGCGCCACGACCTGCTGTTCGTCGCGGGAGGCTTCACCGGCCAGGCCTACGTCTACGACCTGCGGTCCGGCGCGACGGTGGCCACGTACCAGCTCGCGAGCCCGGAGGCGGGCGTCGTCAACGACACGGCCCTGGCCCGCGACGGCGTCTGGTTCACCGACTCGCTCCAGGCCAAGCTGTACTTCGTACCGATCGGCCGCAAGGGTGCGCTCGGCCCGGCCCGTACGCTCGACCTCACAGGACCGGCCGCCGACACCAGCGCCGACTTCAACCTCAACGGCATCCAGTCGGCGGGCCGCACCCTCGTCGTCGCCCACACCGGGCACGGCAAGCTCTACACCGTCGATCCCGCCACGGGCGCCAGCACGCCCATCGCCGGCGTGGACGTGCCGAACGCCGACGGCATCGTGCTGTCCGGCAACCGCCTGTGGGCGGTGAACTCACTCAGCCAGGTCTCCCGTTTCCGGCTGGACCCCGGCCTGACCAGCGGCGTCCTGGAGAAGACGATCACCAGCCCGCTCTTCGACTTCCCCACCACGGCCGCGCTCATCGACCGTCACCGGCTCGCCGTGGTCAACGCGCACCTCACCACGATCCCGCCGACCTCCCCCACGTACGAGGTGATCGTCGTCGAGCCCTAACCGCAATGCCGGGAAGTTAGGGTCGTTGGTGGTTGCGCAAGGGGTGTGCCGGGAAGCCGGGACATGAGAACGGAGATCCAGTAGAACGGGTGATCTTCCACAACCATCCGTCAACAGACTGGATCTCCGTTGAGCCGACAGTCTGCCAGGTCCGCCCTGGCCCGCGCCATCAGCACGGTCACATCGACCACCCGGACTGCTGCGGGAGTGTTCGCGCCGGGTCATCTGGGCGAGCTGACCCAGATCATTCCGTTCGAGATGGTTGATGAGGTGCTGGCCGAGGCCGGGACGGTGGAGCGGCGGCTGCGGGACCTGCCGTCGCGGGTGGTGGTGTATCTGCTGCTGGCGGCCGGGCTGTTCGCGGGGCTGGGCTATCGGCAGGTGTGGGCGCGGCTGGTGTCCGGACTGGCGGTGCCGGGTGTGGCGCCGTCATCCTCGGCGCTGGCCCAGGCACGGCGCCGGGTCGGGGTGGCGCCGTTGAAAGCGCTGTTCGAGCTGCTGGCCGGGCCGTCGGCGGGTGCGCTGCGGTGGCGGGGGCTGCTGGTCTGCGCGATGGACGGCACCACGATGTCGGTGCCCGACAGCCCGGCGAACCTGACCCGGTACGGGCATCAAAGCGGCTCGCACGGCGGGTCCGGCTACCCCTTGGTGCGGCTGCTGGCCGTGGTCGTCTGCGGCACCCGTACCCTGCTGGCCGCGACCTTCGGCCCGTTCAAGACCGGCGAGACCAGCTACGCGCCCGCCCTGTTCAGCTGCCTGCACCCAGGGATGATCCTGCTGGCCGACCGCAACTTCGCGGTCAAGAGCCTCATCACGGCGATCGCCGGCACCGGCGCGGACCTGCTGATCCGCTGCAAGGCCGGCCGGGCCCTGCCCCGGCTGGCCACCCTGCCCGATGGGTCATGGGCCAGCGTGCTGGGCGGCGTACCGATCCGCGTCATCGACGCTCACCTCACCATCACGCTGTCGGGCAGCAGCCGGCGCACCGTGCACTACCGGCTGATCACCAGCCTGCTCGACCAGCGCCGTTACCCCGCCCGCGACCTCGTCGTCCTCTACCACCAGCGCTGGGAGATCGAAACGGTCTACCTCGAGCTGAAGTCGACCATCCTCGGCGGCCGGGTCCTGCGCGCCCGCACCCCGCAAGGCGTCGACCAGGAAATCTATGCCCTGCTCACCGCCTACCAGGTTCTGCGGCTGGCCATGGCCGATGCCACCGCCGCCTGCCCCGCCATCACCGATGACCGAGCCAGCTTCTCCATCGCCCTGCACACCGCCCGCGATCAGATCATCCGTGCCGCCGGTATCCTCGCCGGCACCACCATCGACCTGCTCGGACGCATCGGACGCGCCGTACTCGCCGCCCCACTGCCCGCACGCCGCGCCCGCATCAGCCCGCGCATCGTCAAACGCGCGATCTCCAAACACCGGGCGAAAGGGCAAGTCGACCGCACCAACCACCGGGCGGCCATCACCACTGAGATCCTCACCCAACCCCAGTTGACGGCCGCCGCAAGTCCTTAACTTCCCGGCATTGGCCCTAACCGGCCAGCTCGGCGACGGGAATCCGGCGGAAGGCGATGCTCTCGTACGGGCCGAAGTTCCCCGTCTCGAACAGCAACCCCACCGTCTCACCGTCCACCCGCACCAGATCGGAGTACGCGGCGGGCAACCCGGACACCGTGTGCAC
Source organism: Nonomuraea gerenzanensis (assembly GCF_020215645.1). Lineage (NCBI taxonomy): Bacteria > Bacillati > Actinomycetota > Actinomycetes > Streptosporangiales > Streptosporangiaceae > Nonomuraea > Nonomuraea gerenzanensis. The sequence continues at coordinate 11,701,431 of NZ_CP084058.1, forward strand.
CGCCCGCCACGTGACACCATGATCGCGACTCGCCCGTACGGTCATCAGTGCCCGCGCGTCCGGAGCCGCCGGACCCGAGAACAGCAGCACGTCCGGCGAGTCGCACCACAACACGCTGCCTTCCACCACCGGCCCCACCAGCCCGGCCTGCGGCCGGAACGGCAGCTCCAGCGTCTGCCCGCCGTCCGCGGAGTAGGCGTCGGCCCGGGTGCCGGGGGCGGTGGAGTCGGTGCGGGTGTTGACGTAGATCCGTCCGTCGGGCAGCTCGGTGGCGGTGGTCTCGTTCACGTTGACGTAGCCGTCGGGGGTGTCGTCCACGTACCCGATCCGCCAGGTCTGCCCGCCGTCGTCACTCAGCAGCGAGTGACCGCCGTTGTACTTGCCCTCGGTGCCGTTGTCCTGCCCGCCGGGCGGCAACGAGTGGTTGGCGGGCACGACGATGCGCCCGGCCTGCTCGCCCTGCCGCACCACGAGCGCGTGCCCCGGCGTGGTCGCATACCAGCGCCACTCCGGCCGCTTCGCCCCCTGCGTGATCTCCCTGGCCGCCGACCAGGTGACCCCGTCATCCTCACTGACCTGCACGAACACCCGCCGCCCGTCAGCGGCCGAAACCTGCCCCCGCCTGATCTTCTCCTCAGTGGCCGACGGCCCCTGCCGCACGAACACCAGCACGATCCGGCCGTCGTCCAGCACCACCGGCGCCGGGTTCCCGGCAGTCCCCCGCCGCGGCTCCGTGGCCACCACCTGCAGCGCGCCCCACGTCCGTCCGCCGTCGGTCGAACGCCTGAGCACCAGGTCGATGTGCCCGGAATCGGACGCCGACCCCCGCCGCCCCTCCGCGAACGCCAGCACCGTCCCTGCCCCCGTCACCACGACCGCGGGGATCCGATAGGTGTGATAGCCGTCGGTCGACTGCCGGAACGGGACCGAGGTGGGGTAGTCATCCGCCATGCCGGGCACGCTACGACGCGCGGGTTAACGGACTTCGACGTGGGCCGTACGTGACGGCGAAGAGGCAGGCGATGCGGTAGGCGGCGGGCGGGGATCGGGAGCGCGGGCCTGGACCATGCGCCGGCGTGGCCGCGCCGCCGGGGAGGTGGCTCCTCGGCGGCGCGCCTCGCGATGCCACGTCAACGGGCGAACACGATGATGTTGTCGCGGTAGCTGCGGCGGGCGTGGTCGAACGTGCCGCCGCAGGTGATCAGCCGGAGCTGGGCCCCAGGAGCGGGGCCGGTCGTCTCACGGCGCTCACCCGCCGTCGAGGGACGACGCAGTGGCGGGGGCGTGTGCAGGGACCGCCGACCGCGCGTGAAAGCATTTCCCTGATAGCCGAACGAGTCTTGTGGAGGCAGGGGTGGCTGACGAGTTCGATGTCATCGTGATCGGGGCGGGGCCCGCCGGTGAGAACGTCGTGGACCGGGCCGTGCGGGGTGGCCTGACGGCGGCGATCGTGGAGGAGCGGCTGGCCGGTGGCGAGTGCTCCTACTGGGCGTGCGTGCCCAGCAAGGCGCTGCTGCGGCCGATCGACCTGGCCGGTGAGGTGGCGCGGGTGCCCGGCCTCTCGCTGGGCCCGATCGACGTGGCCAAGGTGCTGGCCAGGCGTGACGAGGCCGTGTCCGGCTACGACGACGCCGGGCAGATCCGCTGGATCGAGAGCGTGCCCGCCGAGTTCGTACGCGGCCGCGGCCGCCTCGACGGCCCCAAGCGCGTACGCGTGACGACCGGCACCGGCGAGGACCGCGTCCTGACCGCCCGCCACGCGGTGGTGCTGGCGACGGGCAGCACCGCCGCCATCCCCCGCACCCCCGGCCTGGCCGAGGCGTCCCCGTGGACCAGCCACGAGGTGACGGCGGCGACCCAGATCCCCGAGCGGCTGGTCGTGATCGGCGGCGGCGTGGTCGCCTGCGAGATGGCGCAGGCCATGCACGGGCTGGGCGCGCGGCAGACCACGGTGCTGGTGCGCGGCGGCGGCCTGCTCAACCGCATGGAGCCGTTCGCGGGCGAGCTGCTGGCCGAGTCGTTCGCCGAGGCGGGCATCGAGGTACGCACCCACACCGACGTGGTCAGGGTCGAGCGTCCCGAGCCCGGCGGCAAGGTCACCGTCCACCTGCCGGAGGGGCCGCCGCTGGAGGCCGACGAGCTGCTGGTGGCCACCGGCCGCCACCCCGCGACCCGCAACCTCGGGCTCGCCTCGGTGGGCCTGCCCGACGACAAGCCGGTCGAGGTGGACGACAGCATGCGGGCCACCGGGGTCGAGGGCGGCTGGCTGTACGCCGTGGGCGACGTCAACGGGCAGGTGCTGCTGACGCACATGGGCAAGTACCAGGCCAGGATCTGCGGCGACGTGATCGCCGCGCGGGCGCGGGGCGACGAGCTGCCGGCGATGCGGGATCTCGCGGGCGGCTACGGTGCGCCCCAGGTGGTCTTCACCGACCCGCAGATCTGCGCCGTCGGCCGTACCGAGGAGGTGGCCCGCGCCGACGGGTTCCGGGTGCGGGTCGTCGACTACGACATGGGGGCGGTCACCGGGGCTTACCTGCTGGGTGACGGTTACCGGGGCAAGGCCAGGGCCGTCGTGGACGAGGACAGGAAGGTGCTGCTCGGCGTCACGTTCGTGGGTCCGGGGGTGGCCGAGCTGCTGCACGCGGCCACGATCGCGGTGACCGCCGAGGTGCCGCTCGACCGGTTGTGGCACGCGGTGCCGTCGTTCCCGACGGTGAGCGAGGTCTGGCTCCGGCTGCTGGAGGCTTACGGGCTGTGAGCGCTGGGACGGCGGTGCCGGCGTGAGCGCGGGTCAGCAGTGGTCCCGCCGTACGTTCAGGCGGGAGATCAGCGACGGCGGTGGGATGGCGGCGTGCTCCGGCACGCCGTGATCTCCCGAGCGCAGCATCAACTCCGCCACCGTCTCCTCCACGCTGTCGCGCACCTCCACGTGTGACAGCAGGTCCGTCAGCCGCAACACCGACAGCAGATGATCGGAGGGACGGACCACGAAGATCCGGCCGCTGCCCTCCTCGGCCATCCGCTGCATGGCCATCGCCAGCACCCCGATGACCGACGAGTCGTAGAAGTCGAGGTCGGCCAGATCGAAGACGAGGGTGGGCCCGGGTGACCAGTCCCACACGGCGTTGATGCGGGCGCTGAACCGGGCCCGTCCCGCATGGTCGAGCACGCCGCTGGCGCGCATGACCGTGCAGTGCAGATGTCTGGTCGTCTCGATACGCAAACCGCCCACCTGGATCCACTGCCCGGTGAGCGGCGTTATCACAGGTGATCGCTATTTTTCCCCGGTCCATCGGGCATCGCCGTCCCCGCGGTCACCAAGAGGACCGTTGACCAGCTTGCGCATGAGCCCGGCGAGCGTCTCGACGTCAGCACGTCCGACAGGTCGAGATCGGGCCGCTCACGCCGCCACTGCTCCAGGATCCCGTCCTGGCCGCCGTGACCGCGCGCCACCGCCCCGCCGGGCTGAGTACGTCTAGCGCGCGGTGCCCGATTCCAGCGTGGGGACCGCGTCCGGGCACGGCGCGAGGATCACCAGCAGCGGCGCCCCGGCAGGCCCGGTCAGCTCCAGCTCGGTGATGTTCCCGCGCACGGTCTGCGCGGGCGCGCCCAGGTCCCCGTCCCGGAAGCTGATGATCCGCTCCACGGACGGCGCCGCGGCGTGCAGGAGCTTCCTGGTGGCGTGCCGGAGCCAGCGCAGCTCGCTGTTGACCCGCCGCCACGTCGCGGGGATCATGCTGACCGCCTCCGCCCGTGTCCCGAGCCGGAGCGTGATGTGTCCGCTCGACCCGAACCGGTCCTTGAGCACCGGGTTGACCACGAACATGCCCGACCGCAGCGCCCGCACGCCCTGCCGGTTGACGTTGGCCAGGCCGCCGGCGCTGATCAGCGAGTACAGCTCGCAGCGGGAGCCGTCGAGGGTGTCCGGGTCGTAGTCCACCGGCGGCGGCTCCTCGAAGACGACCTTGTCCAGCCGCACCCCGGCCACCCCGTCGGCGGCGACGCGCCCGGACACGGCCTGGCGGACCTCCTCGCAGACGCCGTCGCCCTCGGTGACGTCCAGCACCTCGACGCAGATGAGGCCGTCGTCGGGGATCTCCTCGGGGGTGAGGTCGAAGGCCACCCGGGCGTGCGCCTTCTTGCCGCGCAGCAGCACGCACTGGCGCAGCCGTCCCTGGGAGCGGACCTGGACGAGGCGCGGCAGCGTGGGGGCCGAGGTGGTCCCGGTGTGCCAGCCGCTCACCGATCGCTCGTCCGCCGACAGCGACACCAGCACCCGCAGCGGGCGGCCCTGCGCCGAGACCTTGAAGCCGGCCAGCCCCGACGTCTCGAACCTGCCCACGATCTGGCTGCCGCGATGCAGCCGGTCGGTGACCTGGAGGGGGGCGAGCCGGCCGCTGGTCAGGTGTACGGGCGGGATGGCGGGAAGGATCACCTGGTCCAGGTCGGTGGTGGATCCTGAGCTGGTCATCGGATGCTCCTGGAGGGAAGGGGAGCGGCCGCGTGGTGGCGGCCGCTCATCGGATGCGGTGGGCGGGATTGGACCCCGCCGGGTCACACGAGCTGGTCATCGGACGCGGTGGGCGGGCTTCGACCCCGCCGGGTCACACGAGCTGGTCATCGCACGCTCCCCACTGCGGCCAGCGCGGCCAGCGCGGCCGGGTCGTGGAGGTCGAGGCGGGTGAGCATCGGCTCGCGCCGCTCCCACAGCCGCCGCACCGCCCCGTACAGGGGGTCGCCTCCCGGCTCCACGTGCCGCAGGTTGACGGCGAGCGCCCGGGCGTAGTCGTCCCCCTGCTCCCAGTGCGGCAGGAGCTGGCTGGGCACGTCGGCCCCGCAGCGGCGCAGCCACGACCACAGCCGGGCGCGCTCGCGCTGCTCGGGCCCGAGCACGGTCTCTCCCTTGGCGTGCCTGGCGATGGCCTCTCGGAGCAGCCCGCGGTGCTCGGACGGCGAGGCGGGCACGTGCGTGGCCCCGCAGGCGCCGCCCTCGGACCAGCCGGCCTGGATGACGGGAATGCCGAAACCGGGCAGGTCGCTGTCGCCGAACGCGACGCCGACGTCCGTCATGCTCCACAACATGGTGGTCGACAACGAGCCGCGCACGCACCGGACGCGGGGCCGGCCCGCGGCGGGCACGGGGTCGGGCACGGGGTCGAGGAAGAGCCAGTTGGCGGACTCGTCGGCGGCGGCGAACTCGGCCGTTGCGTCGAACAGCTCGGTGTCCCGCCCCGGCGCGTGGCCGAACACCGCGATCGTGGGCCGGTCGGCGTCGAGGCCGAGCCGGGCGCAGCCGTGGTGGCGCAGCTGGCGGCGTTCGGTGTCCGTACGGACCTGGTAGCCGCTCTTCGCCCGCCAGGCCACCCGCTCGGCGCTGGGCCTGATCAGCTCCCTGTGCGGCCAGACGTGCCGCTCGAAGAAGGCGCCGACCCTGGCGGGCAGCTCGTCCTGGAAGGAGCAGGTCCCCTGGTCGGGGAAGATCGCGTACGCCTTCAGCGTCCCCGTCCCGTGCACGTGCACGACGGGCAGCTCACGGGGCACGGCCCGGTCGGCCCGGCTGGTGACCAGCGCGACGGGCGACTCCTCCGGCCGCAGGTCCTGCACGGCGCCGTACGCCCGGGCCAGCGGCATCCAGTCCGGCGTGGTCAGCACGGCCAGCCGCGCCGAGAGCAGCCCGCAGACCGCCCTGGCGACCGTCAGCGTCCGCACCACGACGCGCAGATCCTCGTCGTAGGTCTCCGCCACGACGCACCCGGCACCGCCGGGGGTGTCTCCCCAGCAGGTCCTGGCGGCGGCGAGCAACCGATCGACGTGCCCGCCGTCACCGCCGACGCGACGACGCATAAGCCCCTCCACCAAGGCAGCAAGAAATGCCCAGGTGAACGTTGCCAGCCCGGCTCGGGCCTGCCGCGCGGGCGACACGGTTCTTTGCCTCAGCGTGGGGGAATCACCGACAGTCGCAGAGACCTCAGGAGCCCCACGCTGCACGAACCAGCCGATGACCCCGATTCCGGCGAAAAACCCCGAACAATCCGGCGATGCCGAACGTCCAAGTCTTTACCTGGAGCATGTCATGCCGGGGTTTAGGATGCACCGTAATGCCAGGATGGGGAGGTTTTACCAGCATGGGTTCCCGTTTGTCGAGTGTCGCACGCCTGACGGCGGCGGCTGCCGCGGCCGGTGTGGTCGCCGCAGCAATCGCGCTGCCTGCGGTCGGGGGTACCGGAGCGATGTTCGTCTCGGCATCCGAGGATCTAGGCATCAAGCCCGAGGACCTCAAGGAGCCGCCGCTCGCGGAGAAGACGACGGTCCTGGACGCCGAAGGTAACCAGATCGCGCAGTTCTACGAGGAGTACCGCGAGACCATCTCGCTCGACCAGGTCGCTCCGATCATGAAGACGGCGATCATCTCCATCGAGGACTTCCGCTTCTACGAGCACGGCGCGATCGACATCGAGGGCACCATCCGCGCCCTGGCCAAGAACTTCACCTCCGGCGGCATCGCCCAGGGCGGCTCGTCCATCACCCAGCAGTACGTCAAGCAGGTGCTGCTCAACTCGGCGACCACCGACGAGGAGCGGAACGCCGCCCTGGAGGCGAGCTACGCGCGCAAGCTCAGGGAGCTGCGCTACGCGATGGCGGTCGAGGAGAAGTACACCAAGGACGAGATCCTGGAGAAGTACCTCAACATCGCCTACTTCGGCGCGCACGCCAACGGCATCGAGGCGGCGGCCAAGCGCTTCTTCGGCGTGCAGGCCTCCGAGCTGAACCTCGTGCAGGCGGCGACCCTGGCCGGCGCCGTGCAGGACCCCAACGCCACGGACCCCAACCTCGGCAAGGCGCAGCGCAAGCGGCTGCTCGACCGGCGCAACGTGGTGCTCGACCGGATGGCCGAGCTGAAGAAGATCACCGCCGAGGAGGCGGCCGAGGCCAAGAAGAAGCCGCTCGGCTACAAGGGCACTCCCCTGCCGGGTGGCTGCGAGGCCAGCCCGTACCCGTACTTCTGCATGTACGTCCGCAACGAGGTGCTCACCAACAAGACGTTCGGCAAGAGCGCCAAGGCCAGGAGCCAGTTCCTCAACCGGGGCGGCCTGACGATCCAGACCACGCTGGACCCGAAGATGCAGAAGGCCGCCGAGAACGCGATCAAGAAGCACGTGTTCGCCTCCGACAACCCGGTCGCCTCCGAGGCGCTGGTGCAGCCGGGCACGGGCCAGATCAAGGCCATGGCCGCCAGCCGCAAGTTCGGCACCAACAAGCGCAAGAAGGAGATGTCGTACAACGTCGTGGCGGACCACGTGCACGGCGGCGGCGTCGGCTTCCAGGCGGGCTCGACGTTCAAGACGTTCACCCTGATCACCGCCCTCAAGGAGGGCATGCAGGTCAACGACGGGTTCTCGGTGGGCAGCGGCTACCGCGCGCCGTACTACTCGACCTTCAAGAACTGCAAGGGCCAGAACATCGGCGACCCCAGCCACACCGTCACCAACGACGAGGGCGGCGGCGGCTTCAAGTCGCTGAAGACCGGCACCTGGGGCTCGGTGAACACCTTCTTCATGAAGCTGGAGGAGCACGTCGGCCTCTGCGACACGGTCAAGACGGCCAAGTCGCTGGGCATCAAGCGCTCCGACGGCCTGCCGCTGACCGAGTACGAGACGTTCACGCTGGGCACCAACGAGATGGACCCGGTGACCGTGGCCACCGCGTACGCGGCGATCGGCGCGCGCGGCAAGTACTGCAAGCCGATGGCCATCACGAAGATGACCGACCGCAACGGCAAGGTGACGAACTACAAGCCCGACTGCAACCAGGCCCTGGACCCCGAGGTCGCCGACGCCGCCGCCAGCGTGCTGTCCGGCGTGTTCACCCAGGGCACGATGCGCAGCGTGGGCGGCATCGGCCGGCCCGCCGCGGGCAAGACGGGCACCACCGACGCGCAGGCCACGGCCTGGTTCGCCGGGTTCACCCCGGACCTGGCCGGCGCGGTCAGCATCGGTGACCCGCGCGGCGCGCAGGACCACAAGCTGAACAACATCACCATCGGCGGCCGTTACTACGGCTCGGTCTTCGGCGCCTCGATCCCCGGGCCGATCTGGAAGGACACGATGATCGCCGCCCTGAAGGGCACCCCGGCGACGAACTTCACCCCGATCAACACCTCCCGCTTCGGCGGCTGCGGCTCCGGCTGCGCGCCCGTGGAGCGGACGGAGCCGCGAGGCGACGGGGACGTGGACGGCCAGCTGGAGGACGTGGACATCGCCGATTTCGGCTGATCACGGGTAGGAAGGGTTTCCTGATCGCCGGATTAGACAAATCGGGCACGGATAATATGCCGTGATCCACATCCGGCACAGAAACCTCTGTCGGTTACCAGTGCCCCTAGCTGAGCAAATTCGGAGTGCGTCCGTACTGCGGGACGCACTCCTTGCAAAGACCCTATTAACAGCGGCGAAACATTGGTAACGTGGGAGCGCTCCCAGGATCTTTCCGCGAGGTGCTCCATGACCGAGCAGCCCACACTGGCACAGGTGGCGGCCGCTGCAGGGGTTTCCCCCGCGACCGCATCTCGAGTCCTCACGGGCTCGGTGCGGGTCAGTACCTCGACCCGCCGCCAAGTCTACGACGCCGTGTCCCGAATGGGATACGTCCGACAACGCGCGCCCCGGGGAACGGCGGCCAAGACCATGGCCGACGGGGTCACAGCAGTCGTCTGTGATCATTTACCCCGGCTCTTCTCCGAGCCCTACTACGCCAGGCTCCTGTCCGCAGCGGGCGCCGTGATAGCCGAGCACGGCACCCACCTCATGGTGACCACCGTCACCCCCACCTCCTCCACGCTGCCCGCCTTATCCGGCGCGGTGCTCATCGTGGGGGCGAGAGAGCGTCACCCCCTGGCGATCAAGTTATCCACCTCGGGCGTCCCCGTCCGCAACATCGGGCGTCCGCCCCACGACCTCAAGCTCCCGTTCGCCGACGTCGACAACCTCGACGGCGGCAGGCAGGCGGCCGAGCACTTCCTGCTAACGGGTCGCCGTAACGTGGCCGCCATCGGCGGCCCGCCGTCATTGCCCGGCGCCCGCGACCGGCTGGAGGGCCTGGTACGCACCCTGCAGGCGGCCGGCGCGCCGGACGTGCCGGTGGCCTACGGCGACTTCACCGCGGCTTCCGGCACCCACGCCATGCAGTGGTTGTTACGCCATGCCCCGGGACTGGACGCCGTCTTCGTCGCCTCCGACCTGATGGCGGCGGGCGCGATCCAGGCCCTGCGCAGAGCGGGACGCAAGGTGCCGGCGGACGTGGCGGTGATCGGGTTCGACGACGCCCCGGTCGCCAGGCACACCGTCCCGGCCCTGACCACGATCCGCCAGCCCGTCGAGGAGCTCGCCACGGTCGCCACCCGGCTGCTCCTCACGGGGGCCGCGGGGATCGACCCCGTACTCCCCACGGAACTGGTCATCCGTGAGTCGGCTTGAGCCTGGGGACATACTGGCCCGCAGGTATCTGTTGCTGGACCCGCTGGCCCGCGGCGGCATGTCGGTCATCTGGCGCGCCTTCGACCAGTCCCTGCACCGGATGATCGCGGTCAAGGTGCTCACGGCCTCGCTGCACACCGACCCGGGAGAGCGGGTCAGCGTGCGCAGCGAGGCCCGCGCCGCCGCCAGGTTCATCCACCCCGACTCCATCGAGATCTACGACTACGGGGAGACCGTCACCACGGGCGGTGGCGTCGCGGCCTACGTCGTGATGCCGCTGCTCGACGGCACCCCGCTGGCCGAGCGCATCGAGAAGGGGCCGCTGCCCTGGCACGAGGCGGCGGCCATCGCGCTGCGGCTGGCCCGCGTGCTGATGGCCGGGCACGCCCGCGGCCTGGTGCACAGGGACGTCACGGCGGAGAACGTGCTGCTCACCGCCGACGGCCCCAAGCTGCTCGACTTCGGCATCGCGGCGTGGGCCGGCGACCCCGACGACGACCGCGGCACCCCGCCCTACGTGGCCCCCGAGCGCCTGCTCGGCGCGCCGACCCATCCGGCCGTCGACGTGTACGCCCTCGGCGTGCTGCTGCACACCATGCTCACCGGGCGCACGCCGTACCCGGGCACGACGTGGGAGGAGATCGAGGCGGCGCACCGGACCGAGCCGCCACCCCGGGTGCCCGGCGTGCCGTACGCGCTGGCCACGCTCTGCCAGCGCTGTCTGGCGCACGAGCCGGAGGACCGCCCGACGGCGGCGCAGATCGTCTCGGGGCTGACCTCCACGCTCGGCACCGCGACGCTGGGCCGCCACGTGCGGCGCGGGCTCACGGTGGCGAGCTCGGCCGCCCTGGCGCTGTCGGCGCTGCTGTGGTTCCAGCAGACGCCGGCGCCCGAGCCGCTGCCGAAGCTCGCCCAGCCCACGCCGTCGCCCACGGCCAAGCTGATCGAGAGCACGCCGAGCGCGGTGATCACCGTCGAGCAGGCCGCGGCCGGCTTCACCACCGTGCTGAAGGCGCGCACCCCGTGCGGCGCCACCGACGACGACGTCGTGCTCGACCTCACCCAGGTGCTCCAGGACGCCGTCACCCCCCGGCACGGGCCTTCGGTGCGGTCGGGGACCAGCGGCCTGCGTCAGAAGCTCTCCGACCGTCTCAGGGAGGGCAGGCTCACCCCCGCCTGCCTGAGCGAGCTGGAGGCGCGGCTGGACGATCTCGACAACGCGCTGCGCCACGATTGATGAGGGGTACGGCAGCACCAGCCGTACCCCCCGATCGCGCGGGCGGGGCCCCTCGCAAAGCGTGCCCGCGCGAGTCCTCATGAGCAGGTGTATCCGCTGGGCACCTGCGTGTTCCCGGCGGGCCGCGAGGCCTGGTAGCCGAACGAGGTACTGGCACCGGGCGCCAGGCTCCCGTTGTGCGCCAGGCTCCTGACCGTCACCGTGCCGCCGCTGACGGTGTGGGTGGCGTTCCAGATGCCGGTGATCGTGTGGCCGGACGGCAGCGGGAAGGTGACGGTCCAGCCGTTCATCGCCGAGGTGCCCCGGTTGGTGACGGTGACCGGCTGGATGACGTACCCGTTGTTCCAGGACGTCTGGGTGGTGGGCGTGACGGCGCAGCTCCCGCCCCCGGTGCCCGGCTGGGTGGTCACCGTGACGGTGGCCGAGTCGGGCGAGACGTTGCCGGCGGCGTCCCTGGCCCTGATCCGGTAGCGGTAGGTGGTGGACGGGTTGAGGCCGGTGTCGGTGTAGGAGGTGGCGCTGCCTCCGCCGACCCTGGTGAAGGTGTCGCCGGTCGCGCGCATGACGTCATACCCGGTCACGCCCACGTTGTCGGTGGAGGCGGCCCAGGTGAGGGTGGCGCTGGAGGAGGTGACGTTCGAGGCCGACGGCGTGCCTGGGGTGCTCGGCGGGGTCGGGTCGGTGGGGTCGCCGCCCGAGCCGAACGAGAAGGAGTTGACGGCCAGGCCGGTGCCGCCGATCCAGGGCTCGAACCCGGCCTGCACGCTGGTCAGGTACCACGAGCGCTGGCCGTAACCGCGGCTGACCACGTCCGAGTAGAAGGTGTTGATGGTGAAGTCCAGCGAGGTGGCGGGAGAGCTGCGCACGTACGAGATCACGTTCCAGCCGATGTTGCCGAACCAGACCTGCCACGTCGCCCCGGCCAGGTTGACGGTGCCGACCTGGGAGCCGATGGGCTGGATGGAGCCCTGCCTGTTGAGCCAGATCATCAGCTCGGCGCCGGTGTTCTGGCCGTCGGTGCGGGGCGTGGGGTCGAACCACAGGTCGTAGGAGGCGTTGTAGGTGCCCGAGCCCGGGTACGTCATGCTCACGCTGCTGCGCAGCGCGCCGAAGCCGGAGGCGCTGGCCTGCATGGGCAGGTTGCTGCCGGTGGTGCAGTTGGCGTAGTGGCAGCCGGCGTAGATCGACGGGTAGCCGGCGGGGGCGCCGCTGGTGGAGTTGTTGTGCGCGGCCTGGGTGACGGTGAAGCCGCCGCTCTGGTTGACGTCGATGCACTGAGCGGTGCTCGCGCCCCAGACGTTGTTCTGCACGATGTAGCGGTTGCTCTGGATGCTGGTGGAGCCGTACTTCTCGCAGATCACCGGCGCGGCCTGGGCCGGCACGGCGAACAGGCCGAGGGCGAGTAACGCCCCGATGATCAGGAAGATGTGCGCGTGCCTCATGGCGTGTTGCTCCCGCCTCTCTGACAGGGGAGTGTAGTGGGAGCGCTCCCAGCAATCAGCCTCCTTTGGGGTCACGAACAGGGCAAGCACGCCCGACCGCAAATGATCTGGAGCGGGCCAGGCCACCAGCGGAAACCGTGACCAAGATCGGCTGAAAGTTTCACTCGACGTTGTCGGATCCGCGCCGCCCGTGATTCAATGCGCTGGCCGGGCGGGCAGGTCGTGGGCAGGTTTCCTCTGTCGGCAGCGCAAGGGAATCCCCATGAAGTTCTTCAAGTCGGCGGCGATCACCGCCGCGTTGGTCCTGATCACCAGTGTCCTGATGGTCCCCACGCAGGCGCAGGCTCACGGCGTGTCGATGTTCCCCGGCAGCCGTACGTTCCTGTGCTGGCAGGACGGTCTGCGGGACAACGGGCAGATCCTCCCCTACAACCCCGCGTGCGCCGCTGCGGTCAACCAGAGCGGCGCGACCCCCCTGTACAACTGGTTCGCGGTGCTGCGCTCCGACGGCGCGGGCCGGACCACCGGATTCATCCCCGACGGTCAGATCTGCAGCGGCGGCACCGGCGGGCCCTATGACTTCTCGGCCTACAACGCGGTCCGCTCCGACTGGCCGCTGACCCACTTGACCTCCGGGGCGACCATCCAGATGCGGCACAGCAACTGGGCCGAGCACCCCGGCTCCTTCAACTACTACGTCACCAAGAACGGCTGGAACCCGAACGCGCCGCTGAAGTGGTCGGACCTGGAGCCGTTCGGCAGCGTCACCAACCCGCCCAAGTCCGGCGGCGCCGGTGGGCTCAACTACTACTACTGGAACGCGCAGCTGCCGTCCGGCAAGAGCGGCCGGCACATCATCTTCACGCACTGGATCCGCTCGGACAGCAACGAGAACTTCTACAGCTGCTCCGACGTCACCTTCGACGGCGGCAACGGCCAGGTCACCGGGGTCGGCCCCGGCGGCAGCACCCCCGGCCCGTCCCCGACCGTCACGCCCACCGACCCGGTCCCCACGGGCTCCTGCACGGCCACGTGGAAGGCCACCAACACCGGCTGGGCCGGCCACTTCCAGGGCGAGGTGACCGTGAAGAACACCAGCACCAGCTCGATCAACGGCTGGACGGTCAAGTGGACCTACAACAACGGTGAGGGCTTCGACGGCTCACCGTGGAACGGCGTGCTGACCACCCAGGCGCCCAACGTCACGGTCAAGAACGCCACCTACAACGGGCAGCTCGCGCCGAACGCCTCCACCGCGTTCGGGTTCAACGCGACAGGCTCGGTCCCGGCCACCGCCCCGACCCTGACCTGCACCAGCCCGTGACCAAAAGCCGTCGCGGGCTCATCGCGGCGATCGTCACCCTGGCCGGCGTCGTGCTGGCCGGGGTGACGTTCTTCGTTGCCAGGCAGCCGTCATCGACGCTGAACGACGAGCTCGCCGCCCAGGTGACCCTGATTCTGGAGCAGGCCTCGCCAGGCGAGCACCACGCCCACGGGCACAGCGGCTTCGAGTCCCGCGTCGTGTGCGCCGTGGAGCCCTTCGGCACCGAGCCCCCGAACGCCACCGCGCTGGTCGAGGTGCGCTGGGTCTACGCCCGCCACCTGTGCGCGATCACCGGGGAGAGCCCCGACTGGGCGGCCTCCGTACGGGCCTCGGGGCCGATCGCCGTGAAGATCGACATCCCGCCGGAGGTGCGGGTGCCCAAGGCCGGGGCAGGCTATCCGGACCGGGTCAGGCAGCTCATCCCCGAGCGGTACCACACGCTGGCGTTCGAGGAGTTCTCGGACGACGCGGCGATCGAGGCCGCGCGCGAGCGGTTCGCGCTGGTCTCCTCGACAGCGAAATAGCCCCCACAAGAGAAAAACGGACGCGGCCGAAGTGGAGGTTTCGGCCGCGTCCGTCCCATCCGGGCGGGGATGGTTTCGGGCAGGGATTCGATGGGTTAGTGCCTCACCTCCTCATACGCACCTGGTGATCGGGCGGTTCAGTTGGCACCGCCCCCGCCGCGATTGCGGCGGGGGCGGGATCGTGGGTCAGGCCGGGGTGCAGGTGATCGGGTCGGGAGCGGTGGACGCCCCGTTGGCGATGAAGCCGAAGGTGGTGGTCGCGTTCGGCGCGAGCGCGCCGTTCCACGTCTCGTTCCTCACCGTGACCGTGCCGCCGGAGACGGTGTGCTTGCCGCCCCAGAGCTGCGTGATCGTGTTCTGCGAGCTCCAGGTGACCGTCCACGCGCTGGTCGCGGACGTGCCGGCGTTCTTCACCGTCACCTCTGCCTGATAGGCGCCGCCCCACGAGTTGACCACCTTGTAGGTGGCCGTGCACCCGCCGGCCGGCGCGTCGGTGGTGGTGAACGCGGTGCCGTCGGAGGCGGCCGAGCTGTTGCCCGCCGCGTCCCTGGCCACCACGCTCACCGTGTAAGCGGTGCCGGGCGTCAGCCCGCTCAGGTCGAACGACGTCGTCGTGGCCGTGCCTGCCCTGGTGGACCCCAGGTAGACGTCGTAGCCGGTCACGCCGACGTTGTCCGTGGACGCCGCCCAGCTCACCCGCGCGCCCGTGGCGGTGATCCCGGACACCGAGGGCTTGCCGGGCTTGCTGGGCGGCGTCCCGTCCACCGTGTCCGAGGTGGTGAACGCCGTGCCGTCGGACTGCGCCGAGGTGTTGCCTGCCGCGTCCCTGGCCACCACGTGAGCGGTGTAGGCCGTGGCAGGGGTGAGACCGCTCAGGTCGAACGACGTGGCCGTGGCCGTGCCTGCCTTGGTGGACCCCAGGTAGACGTCGTAGCCGGTCACGCCGACGTTGTCGGTGGAGGCCGTCCAGCTCAGCCTCGCCGAGGTGCCCGTGATCGCCGAGACGGCGGGCTTGCCCGGCTTGCTGGGCGCGGTCGTGTCCTCCTCCACCGGCCCTGGCGGCTCACCCCAGATCTTGGTGGCGCCGCTGTGCAGGGTGATGTGGTCGGTACGCACCGGCGTCGTGCCGGGCGTGGTCGGGATGCCCTGGTAGGACCAGTCGTTGGCCGGGTCCCAGGTGCCCGAGCTGCTGATCCTGAACTGCACCTCCCTGCGGTGCTGCGACTGCCCGGCGGGCGCGATGGCCTGGCCCGAGCAGTCGACCGCCACGTAGTACGTGCTGCCGCTCGCCTGGTGCAGCGTCGGCGCCTTGCACTGCGTGTAGGCCGACGACACGCTGATCTGCGAGGCGGTCGTCGAGCCGTCGAGGGTGAAGTAGTAGCGGAACGAGCCGTCGGACAGGACCCTGGCGGGCCACGCCGACTGGTTGCGGACCAGCGCCTTGATCTCGGTGAAGCCCGTGCCCGAGGCGTTCACGCCCGCCTCGACGAAGATCTCCGGGCCGTCGGGGGTCTCCTGGACGGGGAAGCCCGCCGCCGGCGCGCCGCCGTACTCCTTGTAGAGCCTGGCCAGCGCGCTGGTGAAGCCCGCGTTGTAGTCGGTGGCGACCTCGTTCATGACGTAGTCGTCGCGCTTGTCGGTGTAGGCGTCGTCGGGGCTCGGCGGGCCGCCGACCAGTGCGCCGTAGAGGGTGTGGCGGGTCTGCTCGGGGTTGGTGATCTGGTCGGTCCACGAGCCGTGCGCCGTGCGGTGGTGCGGGTTCTTCGGCGGGTTGGTGCCGAAGCCGACCACGTAGGAGGAGTTGCGCGGGTTGTCGCCGAGCGCGTAGTTGATCTGCCGCACCGCGAAGTCGTGGTAGCGGGTCTTGCGCGTGGCGTCGGTGATCGTGTCGCTGTGCACGAGCGCCGCGAACGCGGTGTTGGCCGCGTAGCGCAGCGAGCCCCACCGGTCCAGGACGGCCTGGCCGCCCGGCGAGTAGGCCACCTTCTGGCCGTTCACGCCGACCGTCCAGAAGTCGAGCCAGCGGTTGGCGTCGTCCAGGTACTGCTGCTTGCCGGTCAGCTTGTGCAGCAGCACGTACGCTCCATACGACTTGTCGTCCCAGGCGATCGTCCACTTGTACGACTTGGTGGTGCTCTGCGGCTCGGTGCCCAGGTTGGCGTAGCCGCTCTCGGCCTTGGTCAGGTAGGAGGCGTCGTTCGTGGCCCGGTAGAGCCAGATCGCGCCCCACACCAGCTCGTCGTTGAAGCCGCTCCAGGAGTTGTAGAAGCTGGAGGCGTCGGTGATGCACTCGCTGTACTTCTTCCTGACCGTGTCGGCGAAGGAGTAGAGCTGCTTGGCGTGCGTCACCAGGGTGTCGGCATATGACGGATTTGTCGGGCGGAAGACGATCGAGGAGGCCGCCATCGCCGCCGCCGTCTCGCCCGCCAGGTCCGACCCGCCGCACGAGGCGTCGATCTTGTACGCGGGCCGGTTCATCGCCATCGCCTCGGCAGGGCCCCACCAGGCGTGGTCCGTGCCGCCGTTGCCGACCTGCCCGTAGAGCACGTTCGGCGACGGATGGGCCTTGATGAAGTAGTCGTTGACGAACTTGAGGTTGTCGAGCAGGTGGGTGAGCTGGCCGGAGCCCGCGTACGCGTCGCGGTACTCCACCGCGCCCCAGGCCAGCATGGTGGCGGAGAACGCCATCGGGAAGCCGAACTTGACGTGGTCGCCCGCGTCGTACCAGCCGCCCGTGAGGTCCACCCCCACGTCCTTGCCGTCGTTCAGGCCCGAGTCGCCGCGCCAGGAGACGCGGTTCCAGTCGGGCAGCGCCCCCGACTGCTGGGCCTCGTAGAACCACAGCGACTTCTGCAACGCCTCGCCGTAGGCGAAGGCGGGCGCGGCGGCCGAGGCCGCCGGCCCCGCCCCTACGGAGAGGGGCAGGACCAGCGACGCCGCAGCGATCAGAGCTGCCTTTCGGATCACGGGAAGAGCCGCCCGTACTCGGCCAGGGCGACGGCGACGTCCACCTGCGCCCAGAACCGGTGGTAGTTGAAGACCGGCGCGGAGCCGGTGCCGTTCAGGAACGCCTGGACCTTCGGCCAGTCCGGGTCGTCCTCGTAGAACGACCTGATCGACAGGAACGTGGAGTTCGAGTTGATCGGGTCGCCGTTGGGCATCTCACCGGTCCAGCCCGGCGGCACGTAGACGGGGTCGTCCACGCGCTGGTAGTCGGTCTTGGTCTCCGGCACCGAGACGCCCTCGGCGTCACGGTTGTCCCAGATGCCGTCGAGCAGCGCCTTGGCCGTGTCGCGCGCCTCGGCGTGGTTGGCCTTGGCCGCGTAGTACATCAGCACCTTGGCGTACGCGCCGGCGACGCCCACGTCCTGCGTGTGGTCCACGACGGTCACGTGCAGGCCGGGGTTGGCCGGCGGCATGCCCGTGGCGGCGCTGAAGTTGCCCGCGGGCTGGCCCGTCCACCGCAGGGTGGAGGGGATCTGGTAGCTGCCGTCGGCGTTGATCGTGGTGTTGTCCAGCGCCCACGCCACCCACTTGTCCAGCAGCGCCTTGGCGTCGGTGTTGCCGGTGGCGTAGTAGAGCTGCGCCACGCGGTCCATGGTCCACGCCTGGAAGCCGAACCACTGGTTGGACGGCGGGTCGTGGTAGACCGGCTGCCAGTCGTAGGCCATGCCGTGGAACTTGGGCAGGCTGGCCGGCGGCGCGCTGTAGTTGCCGTTCCAGCTGTTGGTGGCGCCACCGGCGATGGCGCCCTCGGCCGACTGCAGCCAGGTGTAGAACTGCAGCTGGCGGGTCAGGCTGGTGCTCCAGTCGGCCGCGCCGGTGGAGCTCCTCGGCCGGAGCTCGGTCACGTTCGACAGCGCCCAGGCCGCGAACGGGTTCTGGTAGCCGGAGTGGTTGTGGCTGGAGCCGATGCGCCAGGCCCAACCGGCGCTGGTGTCGGTCGCGCCGCCCCAGGCGTAGTACCAGCTCAGCAGGTAGTTCGAGGCGTTCTTGCCGGTGCCGGCCGGGCACGACGGGCTGGTGCACCCGGGCTGCTTGAAGTACTTGTCGTACATCGCGTAGCGCAGGTAGTCGCCCATCTTGGCGGCCTTGGCCACGGTGGCGGAGATGTCCGCGGCCTTGTTCTGCTCCTTGGCCCAGGTCAGCGCCCAGTAGGCGGCCTGGACGGCGCGGGCGTCGGCGTCGGGGGCGTTGGTGTACTTCCACTGCTTGGCGTACGAGGCGTCCTTGGTGAACAGGTCCAGGTAGCCGTTGGTACCACCGTGCGCGAAGGTGTCGCAGGACGGCTGCGGGATCGTCTCGAAGACCGACTCCTCCGGGCCGCGCTGGTAGGTGTTGATGTAGGCGGGCCTGGTCGTGCCGTCGCCGCAGCGGCCGAAGCCGTAGGTGTTGTCGACGTCCAGCAGCCAGTGCATGCCGTAGATGTCGCGGGTGCCGTACGCGCTCTGCAACTCACTCGCGATCGGGTCGGTGCCGACCGAGACGCCGCTGTCGAGCTGCGAGGGGTAGTTGCTGATCGTGTTGTGCTCGGGCGCGTACGTCGCCGGCTTCGAGGCGTTGTAGAACGAGTTCGTCGGCTGGTCGGCGGTGGCCGGGATGATGTACTTCTCCATCGAGGCCCACGCGGCGTTGAACTTCGACCAGTCACCGGTCACGCGCCCGTAGGCCGCCTCCAGCCACAGGTAGTAGCTGTAGGCCTCGGACGTGGTCTCGTGCCCGTGGTCCGGCGCCTCGACCATGAAGGTCTCGATCGAGTGGTACGGCACGCCCTCGGGCGAGAAGTAGCCGTTGGCCGGGTCGTGGATCTCGTTGTAGAGCTCGACGAAGCGCTGCACGTAGACGTTGTCGCCGCCGACGTCGTCGTCCGCCTCGTTGGCGGTGACGTCCACGGCGGTGTAGCCGGTGGCGCTGATCCGGATGACGGCCGAGCCGGCGGTCGTGTCGGCGTCGTCGGCCGCGCCGATCGTGAAGCTCTGCTCGGTGTTCCAGTTGGACGGCGTGAACGTCCTGCTGGTGGGCGTGGCGACCGTCAGGTCCGCGTCACCGCTGACGCGGGCGGCGGAGACGGTCACGTTCGACGACGGCGCCTGCGACAGCTTGACGCCGACGGTGGCGGTCCCCGTCTCGGGCACCGACACGGTCGTCGGGCTCACCACGAGCGCCGGGCCCGTGTCCGGCGAGACCGTGATCCCGACCGGTGAGGAGGTGGTGACCAGGCCGGCGTTGTCGGTCGCCCTGGCGGTGATGGAGTAGCTGCCCGCCGCCACGTTCTGCCAGTTGTAGCTGTACGGCGAGGAGGTGTCGGTGCCCAGCAGCGTGGAGCCCTGGTAGAAGTCGACCTTGGCGACGGTGCCGTCGGCGTCGGCCGCGTTCGCCGCGATGGCCACGGTGGCCGGAGCGGTGTAGGTCTGGCCGGCGGTCGGCGAGGTCAGCGACACGGTGGGCGCCGTGCCGGTGCCGCCGCAGGTGACGCCGTTGACGCTGAACGAGGTCGGGTTGGGGTTGCTGCCCGTCCAGGTGCCGTTGAAGCCGATGTTGGTGGAGGCGCCGGTGGCCAGGTTGCCGTTCCACGGCATGTTGGTGCCGGTCACGCGGGTGCCCGACTGGCTCCAGTTCGCGCCCCACCCGTTCGGGGTGTACTTCTGCCCGGTCGTCGGGTAGTCGAAGGCCAGCGTCCAGGACGTGATCGGGTCGCCGGTGTTCTTCAGCGTGATGTTCGCGGTGAAGCCGCCCTGGCCCGGGCTGCTCGTCCACTGGTTGGCCGCGTACGTCACGTCGCACGCCACGGCCGCCTGGGCGGGCGCGGCCGTGACGGCCGAGGTCACACCCGCCACGAGGACAAGGGTCGTGGCCACAGCGAGGCGTTTCGATAAGCGGGTCAACAGAAGGGGAGGTCTGTACTTCACGAGGTCTCCATGGGAGTAGGGGTGTGGGAGCGCTCCCAAAGTGGATTGTGGGTGCCCTCCGGCGTATGTCAACGGAATGGCGTCGCGGTAACCCTCGTGTTTCCTCTCACCAGGCTGCCCGGGATGAAAGTTTCATCCTCGTTCCGGGGCATTCAACGAGCATGCGGGGCGGTGGACACCTTCCCGGCGGGGGGCCTCTGTACACGGCTCCGATGGCGACACACCATGGGAGCGCTCCCAGCCATCTAGCACTGGAGATGATCGCTCGTGAGACTCCACCGCGGCCTTCGCAAATGGGCCGTGACCATGACCGCCGCGAGTGTCGCGGCCTTAGGGCTCGTCGTCGGCCAGACCTCGGCCGCGAACGCCGCCGTCGCCTGCGACGTGACCTACACAGCCAACTCGTGGACGAGCAGCCCTGGTCAGGGCGGATTCACCGCGAGCATCACGTTGAAGAACACCGGTGACCCGCTGACCTCGTGGTCGCTGGCCTTCGACTATCCCACGACCACCCAGAAGTACACCCCGACCGGCTGGGGCGCCAACTGGAGCCAGTCCGGCACCCGCGTGACCGGCACCAACATGCCCTACAACGGCAACCTGGCCACCGGCGCGTCCGTCTCCATCGGCTTCAACGGCACCTGGTCCGGCACCAACCCGAACCCGGAGTCGTTCTCCGTCAACAACACCACCTGTGGCGGCACCGGCCCGACCACCCCCTCGGTGGTCACCTCCTCCAGCGCTGTCGCGGTCAACGAGGGCGGCACCGCCACCTTCACCGCCCGCCTCTCCTCCGCGCCCACCTCGAACGTCACCGTCACCACCGCCCGTACCAGCGGTGACACGGACCTGACCGTCGGCTCCGGCGCCTCGCTCACCTTCACCCCGAGCAACTGGAGCACCCCGCAGACCGTCACCCTGGCCGCCGCCCAGGACGCCGACACCACCGCGGGCACCGCCGCCTTCAGCGTCGGCGGCACCGGCGTCACCGGAGTCACGGTCAACGCCACCGAGGTGGACGACGACGCCACCGTCGAGCAGTCGATCGTGGTGACGCCGACCTCGGTCACCGTCCCCGAGGGCTCGACCGGCACGTTCACCGCGCGCCTGGCCGCCCAGCCCAGCTCCAGCGTGACCGTCACCACGACGGCGGGCAGCGGTGACAGCAACCTCACCGTCAGCTCCGGCGCCTCGCTGACCTTCACCACGTCGAACTGGAACACCCCGCAGACGGTCACCCTGGCCGCCGCGCAGGACACCGACACGACGAACGGCAGCCGCACCTTCACCGTCGCCTCCACCGGCCTGACCTCGCGTACGGTCACCGCCACCGAGGCCGACGACGACGGCGGCCCCAACCCCACCCACGTCGAGAACCCGTACGCCGGCGCGACCGGCTACGTGAACCCGAACTGGAGCGCCAAGGCCGCGGCCGAGCCCGGCGGCTCGGCGGTCGCCAACACCTCCACCGCCGTATGGCTGGACCGCATCGCCGCCATCGCCGGCTCCTCCTCCGCGATGAGCCTGCGCGCCCACCTCGACGAGGCCGTCAGGCAGGACGCCGCCAACGGCTCCGCGCCGCTGACCATCCAGATCGTCATCTACAACCTGCCCAACCGCGACTGCTCGGCCCTGGCCTCCAACGGCGAGCTGCTCATCGCGCAGGACGGGTTCAACCGCTACAAGAGCGAGTACATCGACCCGATCGCGGCCATCATGCGCGACTCCGCGTACGCCAACCTGCGCATCGTCACGATCATCGAGCCGGACTCGCTGCCGAACCTCGTCACCAACATCAACTCCTTCGAGAAGTGCCGTGAGGCCAACGGCGCCGGCGGCTACCGCGACGGCGTCCGGTACGCGCTCAACCAGCTGCACGCCATCCCGAACGTCTACACCTACATCGACGCCGCCCACCACGCCTGGCTGGGCTGGGACTCGAACTTCCAGCC
The DNA here is from genome assembly GCF_020215645.1 of Nonomuraea gerenzanensis. NCBI lineage: Bacteria > Bacillati > Actinomycetota > Actinomycetes > Streptosporangiales > Streptosporangiaceae > Nonomuraea > Nonomuraea gerenzanensis. The sequence continues at coordinate 11,723,295 of NZ_CP084058.1, forward strand.
GTCGGTGAACCTCTTCTACGAGACCGTCGCCGGCGCCACCGCCGGGGTGGACAGCGTGGACGGCTTCATCGTCAACACCGCCAACTACTCGGCCACGACCGAGCCGCACTTCACCATCAACACCACCGTCCCGCCGAACAACACCTCGATCCGTCAGTCCAAGTGGGTGGACTGGAACTGGTACGTGGACGAGCAGAGCTTCGCCATCGCCCTGCGCAACGCGCTCATCGCCAAGGGCTTCCGCTCCGGGCTGGGCATGCTGATCGACACCTCGCGCAACGGCTGGGGCGGCAGCGCCCGCCCGAGCGGGCCGAGCACCTCGACCAACGTGGACGAGTTCGTCAACCAGTCGCGCGTCGACCGGCGCATCCACGCCGGCAACTGGTGCAACCAGAGCGGCGCCGGCATGGGCACCCGCCCGACCGCCAGCCCGGCCGCCGGCTTGGACGCCTACGTCTGGATCAAGCCTCCGGGCGAGTCCGACGGCGCCAGCCGCGACATCCCGAACGACGAGGGCAAGAAGTTCGACCGGATGTGCGACCCGACGTACACCGGCAACAGCCTCAACGGCAACAACATGTCGGGCGCCAAGGCCGACGCGCCGCTGTCGGGCCAGTGGTTCTCCGCGCAGTTCAGGGAGCTCCTGGCCAACGCCTACCCGCCCATCAACTGATTGGACCCGGCCGATCGGGGACCCGCCTGACCCGGGCCCCCGACCGGCTGGAGGGACCCGCCTGACCCGGGTCCCTCAGCTACCGGAGGGGGTCCGGGCAGCGTGCCCGGGCCCCCTTCCCGTGCTCACCGGCGCGCCTGGCGCCACTCCGAGACGATCCGCTCCACGTCGAAGGGCACCAGGTTGAGCGGCGGGCCGGGCAGCCCCGTGCGGATCGCCTTCCTGATCCGCTCGTTGATCTCCTCGACGATCCGCCGCGCCTCGGTCTCCGAGCGCGCCCCGCGCGCCTGGGCCAGCGCCTCCTCGGCGTCCTTGCGCAACGCCAGCGTGGGCGGCAGCGGCATGGAGAGCCCCTCGCTCTCGACCTTCTGCTTGATCCACCACATCTCGTCGAGGGGCCGCCCCTCCCCGGGCAGCGGCTTGCCCTTGCCGGGCAGATCCTCGAACGCCCCGCGCTCCTCGGCCTCCCTGATCTGCCGGTCGATCCAGCTCTCGAACGGCATCCCGACCGGCTTGCGTTCGGTCACCTGCGCACTCCTCCTCACGCCAGGTTGTGACTGGGCGCCACGGGGCCGCGCCACCCCAGCACGGCCTCGGTCATCCGCACGGACGCGACCGTCGCGGCCACGTCGTGCACCCGCAGGATGCGGGCCCCCTTGAGGATGGAGACCACGTTCGCGGCGATCGTGCCCTCCTTCCGCTCACCCTGGGGGCGGTCGAGCGTCTCCCCGATGAAGTCCTTGTTGGACAGCGCCACCAGCGTCGGATAGCCGATGGCGGTGATCTCCTCCAGCCGCCGCGTCAGCTCCAGGGAGTGAAAGGTGTTCTTGTTCAGGTCGTGCCCGGGGTCGATGATGATCCGGTCGGCGGCTATTCCGGCGTCGAGCGCGGCCGCGACCCGCTCGCGCAGGAAGCCGGCCACCTCGCCGACCACGTCGGCGTAGCTGGGCCGGAAGACCCGCCGCCCGGGCCCGCCGAGGCTGTGGGTGACGACGACGCAGGCGCCCGTGCCTGCCGCGACCTCGGCCATGCCGGGCTCGCGCAGCCCGTTGGTGTCGTTGATGACGTCGGCGCCGGCCTCGACGGCCGCCGCGGCCACCTCGGGCCGGTGGGTGTCGACGGAGATCACCGCGTCGGTGGCGGCCCTGACCCTGGCGATGACCGGGACCACCCGGTCGATCTCCTCGGCCACCCCGATCCGCGCCTGCGCGGCGCTGAAGGCGAAGCCGCCGATGTCGACCCAGTCGGCCCCCTCGGCCACGGCCTTCGTGGCCGCCGTCACCGCACTGTCGAGCTCGAAGGTGCGGCCCTGGTCGTGGAAGGAGTTGGGTGTCCTGTTGACGATGGCCATGACGGCGACCTGGCGCTCGAAGTCGAACTCGCGCCGTCCGATGCGCCGGACAGGAGAGATGATCCCCGGGGAAAGCTGCTCGCCGCTCACAGATCGAGCCTACCCGGCGGCGCGGACGCGGGCCCGGCCCGAAGCCGACCCGGAGCCGGCGCGGAGCCGGTGGTGCAGCCGCAGGTCAGGCGGTGAAGCCGCCGAACGGGCGGCCGCCGGGCGCGGTGACCCTGATCCGCCTCATGTGGCCGCGGGAGTTCAGGCCGGACCGGCGCGGTAACCGCATGGTGAGCAGGACGGTGGTGCCGCTGGGGCCGGTGCGGAAGTCGGCCGCGTCGCACAGGCGCCGGATGAGGTAGATGCCCCGCCCCGTGTAGGAGGAGTCGGATGGACGCTTGCCCCCGTTGACGTACGCCTCCGGGATGCCCGCCCCCCGGTCGCTCGTCTCGGAGCAGATGATGCCGTCGACCGTGTAGAGCTTGAAGCGCCCCCACCCGCCCGCGTGCTCGACCGCGTTGACCACGCTCTCGTGGACGGCCAGGACGAAGTCGTCCAGCCGGGGGCCCTGCAACCCGCAGGTCTCGGCGTGCTCGGCGACGACGTGGCGCAGCTTGCTCACGTCTTGGAGGGTGAAAGTCTGTGCGATCAAGGTACGCATGCGCTCCTCCGTGTCGTTCGATCGACACGCAGGCCGCGCTTCAGGACCTCGCGTGGTCATTCCTCTTCCCCGGCTCGCGGAACTTACACACGGTCATCTCATTACGGACGTCCGCCAATCCCCGTCGCGAGCTCGCGAACGCGCGCGACCGGTCCGGCGTCGGGCGCCAGCGGCGCGGTCTCCATCCCCGCACCGTCGTGCAACCCGTCGAACAGCTCCCGCATGGCCTCCTCGGAGGAGTGCCGCGGTTTCCAGCCCAGCACTTCACGCGCCCGGTCCGTCTTCATGACCGGAACGCGCAACGCCAGCTCCAGCAGCCCCGGCGCCGCCGGGATGAGCCGCAGGTGCCAGCCCGCCGCCACGGCCGCGGTGGCCAGGCCGCGCGGGATCCGCACCGTGCGCGTGTCCAGCATCCTGGCCAGGTCGTGGGGGTCGAGCACCGGCTCGGCGGCGATGTTGAAGGCGCCGCTGACGGGTCTGGTGACGGCCAGCCGGTACGCCTGCGCCGCGTCCTCGGCGTGCAGCGCCTGCAGCCGCAGCCCGGGGATGTCCGGCACGAACGGGATCCGGCCCGCCTTGACCAGTCGCCGCGGCAGCAGCGGCCCGGCGAACAGCCTGCGCTGCTCGGTGGCCGCCGCGCGCTGGAAGATGAAGCCGGGCCGCATGCGGACCACGCGGATGTTCGGGTGGTCGTGCTCGAAGACGTCGAGCACCCGCTCCACGTACGCCTTCTCCCGCCCGTACGCGGCGCCCGGCCAGCCGTGCGTGGGCCAGCTCTCGTCCACCGGCCGGTCCTTGGGCCCCGGGGAGTACGCCCCCACGGAGGAGGCGTGCACCAGCGCGGGCACCCCGGCCTCGGCGGCGGCGCGGAAGACCCGCATGCTGCCGAGCACGTTGGCCCGCCAGGTCACGGCGGGGTCCCTGGTGGGCTGGAACAGCCACGCCAGGTGCACCACCGCGTCCGCGCCGTCGAAGATCCGCGTCAGGTCGGCGGTCGCGACGTCGGCCTGCCGCCAGTCGGTGCGGTCGATCCGCCACCCGGGCAACCGGCGGGCGAGCCCGACGATCGAGGACACCTGGTCGTCCGCGGCCAGTGCGCGTACCACGCTGGTGCCGACATTCCCGGTAGCTCCCACCACAACGACTCTCATGCTGTGCACCGCTGCCCTCCCGGTGGCCGGCGAAACCCTGTGAGCTGCGGAATTCAGGGCTGGAGCAGCACCTTCACGGCGCCGTCCGCCTTCTTCTGGAACATCTCGTACGCCTGCGGCGCCTGCTCCAGCGGCAGCCGATGGGTCGTCAGGTCCATGACGCCGAGCGGGTCGGCGTCGTCGGTCACCAGCGGCATGAGCGCCGGGATCCACCGCTTGACGTGGGCCTGGCCCATGCGCAGCGAGATGCCCTTGTCGAACATGCGCAACATCGGCAGCGGGTCGGTCATACCGCCGTACACGCCGATGATCGAGATGACACCGCCGCGCCGGACGGAGTCGATGGCCTGGTTCAGCGCCGCCAGCCGGTCCACGCCCGCGTTCGACATGAGCGGCGCGGAGATCGCGTCGGGCAGCAGCCCGGTCAGCGTCTGGGCGAGCTTGGCCGCGGGCGAGCCGTGGGCCTCCATGCCGACGGCGTCGATGACGGAGTCGGTGCCGCGCCCGGAGGTGCGCTCCCTGATCTCGTCGGGCACGTTGTGCACGTCGCTGGCGTCGATGACCTCGATGCCGTGGCGGCGGGCCAGCTCCAGGCGGGTGCTGATGCCGTCCACGCCGATCACGCGGTGGCCGAGGTGGCGCGCGATGCGGGCGCACATCTGGCCGATGGGGCCGAGCCCGAAGACGGTCACGCTGCCGCCGTCGGGGATCTCCGCGTACGCGACGGCCTGCCAGGAGGTGGGCAGCACGTCCGACAGGTACAGGAACCGCTCGTCCGGCGGCCCGTCGGGGACCCTGATCGGGCCGAACTGGGCCTCGGGCACCCGCAGGTACTCGGCCTGCCCGCCGGGCACCCGGCCGTAGAGCCTGGTGTAGCCGAACAGGGCGGCGCCCATGCCCTGCTCGCGGACCTGGGTGGTCTCGCACTGCGCGTACAGCTCCATGCCGCACATGTGGCAGTGGCCGCACGCGATGTTGAACGGGATGACCACGCGGTCGCCGCGCTTGAGGTTCGGGACGCCCGCTCCGACCTCCTCCACGACGCCCATGGGCTCGTGCCCGAGGATGTCGCCCTCGGCCATGAACGGCCCGAGCACCTCGTACAGGTGCAGGTCGGAGCCGCAGATCCCGGTGCTGGTCACCCTGATGATGGCATCGTTGGCCTCCTTGATGACCGGGTCGGGAACCTCCTCGACCCGTACGTCGCGTTTGCCGTGCCAGGTGACTGCTCTCATGACTGCCGCATACCCGAGCACACCGCCCTAAACTGCGCGCATGGCACGCACAGAGCCCACGCCGCTCACACCTGACGAGATGGCCAGATTCCTTCCGGCCATGACCGACTGGCTGGCCAGGGAACTGCTCGAAAAAGGCTCCGTACGCCTGGCCGCCCTCGACACCGCCGGCAGCCAGCGCAACTTCCAGGAGGTCGCCGGCCGGGTGAGCACGCTGCTCGGCCGGCGGGTGATCACCGTGACCAGCAGCCACGGGATGACGTTCGAGTTCGCCGACGAACAACTGCCTGACCAGGAGCGATCCCCCATAACACCGTGATAGGTGTTTTTTGACACGACCACTCCTCGTATCGGGTCCCGTACGGTGACGGCACCCCCCAAGTACGAGGAGAGTCACCATGCTCCCCAGGAAGACCCTGACGGCCGGCATCGCCTTGGCGGCCGTCGCCCTGATCACCGTCCCCGCCGTGGCCTACGCCGCGCGGCAGGACGACTCGCTCTTCGAGGCGGCGCGGGCAAGCGCGTCCGTCGCGGCCGATCCCCCTCCCGGTCTCGTGGACGCGCTCGCCCGCGACCTCGGCGTCACCGGCGAGCAGGCCGAGCAGCGGCTGCTGAACGAGGCCGCCGCGGCCGAGGCCGAGCCCGCGCTGCGGGCAATGCTGGGCCCGGCGTACGCCGGCACCTGGGTGACCGGCCCCACCGCCACCCCGGTCGCCGCCACCACCGACCCGTCGAAGGCGGCCGGCATCACGGCCGCCGGCGTCCAGGCCCGCGTGGTCACCCGCTCCCTCGACCAGCTCGACGGGGCCAAGGCCGCCCTCGACCGGGCCGCCGCCGAGGCTCCGCGCACCGCGCCCGTCTGGTACGTGGACGTCGTGGAGAACACCGTGGTCGTGCTGACCTCCACCCCCGCCAAGGCCGCCGCCTGGGTGCGCGCCAGCGGCGCCGACGCCTCCGCCGTGCGGGTGGTGCGCTCGGCCGAGCAGCCGCGGCCGTACTACGACGTGCGCGGCGGCGACGCCTACTACATCGGCTCCGGCTCACGCTGCTCGGTCGGCTTCTCGGTGACGCGGGCAGGCTCCCAGGGCGGCTTCGTGACCGCCGGGCACTGCGGCAGCACCGGCGCCACCACCACGGGCTCCAACCGGGTGGCGCAGGGCACGTTCCACGGCTCGTCCTTCCCCGGCAACGACTACGCCTGGGTGGAGGTCAACACGCAGTGGACCCCCGTCGGCGTGGTGAACGGCTACAGCGCCGGCATCCTGCCCGTGCGCGGCTCGACCGTGGCCCAGCCCGGCTCGTCGATCTGCCGCTCGGGCTCCACCACGCAGTGGCGCTGCGGGTCGGTGCAGCAGCTCAACACCAGCGTCACCTACCCGCAGGGCACGGTCAGCGGCGTCACCAGGACCAGCGTGTGCGCCGAGCCCGGCGACTCGGGCGGCTCGTTCATCTCCGGTGACCAGGCCCAGGGTGTCACGTCGGGCGGCTCGGGCAACTGCAGCTCCGGCGGGACGACGTACTTCCAGCCGGTCAACGAGATCCTCTCGACGTACGGGCTGACCCTGGCCACCCAGGGCGGCGGGCCCTCGCCCACCGTCACGCCGACGAACCCGGGCGGCACCTGGGCGCCGAACACGGCGTACGCCACCGGCGCCACCGTCACCTACGGCGGGGCGACCTACCGATGCCTGCAGGGTCACACCTCGCAGACCGGCTGGGAGCCGCCGAACGTGCCCGCGCTCTGGCAGCGGGTCTAACCGGAACCCCCGGGCCGGAGAGCCCCCTCCCCGGCCCGGGACTCCCGCTCCTCCGCCAGCCGCATGGCCTCCTCGACCAGCGTCTCCACGATCCGCGACTCGGGCACGGTCTTGACCACCTCGCCCTTGACGAAGATCTGGCCCTTGCCGTTGCCCGAGGCCACGCCCAGATCCGCCTCGCGGGCCTCGCCCGGCCCGTTGACCACGCAGCCCATGACGGCCACCCGCAGCGGATGCGGGAACCCGTCGAGAGCCGCCGTCACCCGGTCGGTCAGCGTGTAGACGTCCACCTGGGCCCGCCCGCACGACGGGCAGGAGACGATCTCCAGCCGCCGCTCGCGCAGCCCGAGCGACTCCAGGATGCCGATGCCGACCTTGACCTCCTCCACGGGAGGCGCGGACAGCGACACCCTGATCGTGTCGCCGATCCCCTCGTCGAGCAGCACCCCGAAGGCCACCGCCGACTTGACCGTGCCCTGCATGAGCGGCCCCGCCTCGGTCACGCCCAGGTGCAGCGGGTAGTCGCAGCGCGTGGCCAGCAGCCGGTAGGCGGCCACCATCACCTGCGGGTCGTGGTGCTTGACCGAGATCTTGATGTCTCGGAAGCCGTGCTCCTCGAACAGCGAGCACTCCCACAGCGCCGACTCCACCAGCGCCTCCGGCGTGGCCCTGCCGTGCTTCTGAAGCAGGCGCGGGTCGAGCGAGCCGGCGTTGACGCCGATGCGGATCGGCACGCCGGCGCCGGCCGCCGCCCTGGCGATCTCGCCCACCTTGTCGTCGAACCTCTTGATGTTGCCCGGGTTGACCCGCACCGCCGCGCACCCGGCCTCGATCGCGGCGAAGACGTACTTGGGCTGGAAGTGGATGTCGGCGACGACCGGGATCTGCGACCGCCGCGCGATGCCGGGCAGCGCGTCGGCGTCGTCCTGCGACGGCACCGCCACCCTGACGATCTGGCAGCCGGCCGCCGTCAGCTCGGCGATCTGCTGCAACGTGGCGTTGACGTCGGCCGTGACCGTGGTGGTCATCGACTGCACCGACACGGGGGCGTCGCCGCCCACCGGCACGCCGCCGACCATGACCTGACGGCAGGCCCGGCGGCGACGGCGGACGGACGGCAGGCCCAGCTCTACAGCGGCCATCTGTTCAGCTCCTTCCTGATGGCGTACGCGATGCCCTGGCCGGTCAGCCCGGCCTCGGCGAGCAGCTCCGAGCGGCTGCCCTGGCCGATGAACGCGCAGGGCAGCCCCAGGTTGAGCACGTGCTGGCCCGGCGCGCAGACCTGCCGCAGCAGAGCGCCGGCCCCCGAGGCGGCGATGCCGTCCTCGACCGTGACCACCAGCCGGCTGCCGCAGACGGCCTTGCGCAGATCGGCGGTGACCGGGATGACCCAGCGCGGATCGACCACGGTCACGCCGAGGCCCGCGGCCGACAACATGGCGGCGGCGCTCAGGCACGGCTCGGCCATCGGCCCGATGGCCACGAGCAGCACGTCCTGCCCGCTGGAGGAGAGCACGTCGACGTCGCCGATGCTGCCCGCGGGCGGGATCTCCGCGCCGGACGCCGCCTTGGGGAAGCGCAGGGCGGTGGGCCCGGCGTACTCGACGGCCTCCTCCAGCAGCTCCGACAGCCGCACCGCGTCACGCGGCGCGGCCACCCGCATGCCGGGCACGATGGCCAGCGTCGCCAGGTCCCACATGCCGTGGTGGCTGGGCCCGTCGGGGCCGGTGATGCCGGCCCGGTCGAGCACCAGGGTGACCGGCAGCCGGTGCAGCGCCACGTCCATCAGCACCTGGTCGACGGCGCGGTTGAGGAACGTGGCGTAGACGGCGACCACGGGGTGCAGCCCGCTCATGGCCAGGCCGGCGGCCGAGGCCAGGGCGTGCTGCTCGGCGATGCCCACGTCGAACACGCGCTCGGGGAAGCGCCTACCGAACTCGGCCAGCCCCGTCGGCCCCGGCATGGCGGCGGTGATGGCGACCACGTCGCGGCGCCGCTCGCCGAGCGCGCACAGGTGGCGGGCGAAGGCGTGCGTCCAGGTGCTCGTGCGCGGCGACACCGGCCGCCCGGTGGCCGGGTCGGTCACCGGGATGGCGTGCAGGTGCTCGTCGAGGTCGCGCTCGGCGGGCTCGTAGCCGTGCCCCTTGCGGGTCAGGCAGTGCACCACCACCGGCGCGCGCAGCTCGCGGGCCGCGTGCATGGCCTGCTCCAGCGCCTCGATGTCGTGCCCGTCCACGGGGCCGAGGTAGCGCAGCCCGAGGCTCTCGAAGACGGAGACGCCCGGGCCGGCGCGCAGCCGCCCGAGGTGGTCGGCGCAGCCGCCGATCGTCGGCGCGTAGGAGCGGCCGTTGTCGTTGAGCACCACGACGACCGGCCGGTCACGGGCGGCGCCCAGGTTGTTGAGCGCCTCCCAGGCGACGCCGCCGGTCAGCGCGCCGTCGCCGACCACGGCGACCACCGCCCGCACGTCGCCGCCGGCGAGCCTGCGGGCCTTGGCCATGCCGTCGGCGTAGGACAGCGCGGTGGAGGCGTGCGAGCTGGCCAGGTGGTCGTGAGGCGACTCCTCCCTGCTGGGATAGCCGCTCAATCCGCCACGGCAGCGCAGCGTGTCGAAGCCGTCGCGGCGGCCGGTGAGGATCTTGTGCACGTACGCCTGGTGGCCGGTGTCGAACACGATCACGTCGTCGGGCGAGTCGAACACCCGGTGCAGCGCGATCGTGATCTCCACGATGCCGAGGTTGGAGCCCAGGTGCCCGCCCGTGGCGCTCACCTTGTCGATCAAGAAGTCACGGATCTCGCGGGCCAGCCCGGGAAGCAGCTCGGCGGGCAGGGACCGCAGGTCATCGGGGTTGGAGACAGAGGGCAGCAGAGTCTTCATGACATCCCCAGACAGTGGGACTGCTGTGGCAAAAGAAAGCTTGAGCCGCAAAAGACACTTTACACGCTCCGTATTCAATGAGTAACTAGGGGTAGTGACGGACTGACAGAAGGAGCCGTGCGTATGCCGGTGGGCTTCACTCAGCACTCCCTTGGTTCACGGATTGACCGGCGGCTGAGCGGGTTCCTCGACTCGTGGCGGAATCCCGTCTCCGACCCGGGCGTGGAAGCCGCGTACGACTTGCTGGCCGAGTTCATCCTCGGCGGCGGCAAACGGGTGCGCCCGCAGTTGTGCTACTGGGGCTGGCGCGGCGCCGGCGGCGACGACTGTGAGGAGATCATCAGCGCCGCCGCAGCCCTGGAGCTGTGTCACGCCGGCCTGCTCATCCACGACGACATCATGGACGGCAGCCTCCTGCGCCGCGGGCAGGCCACCGTCCACCGGAGTCTGACGGACCTGCACCAGGGGCCGGGCGCGGAGGCGTTCGGGCGGGCGGGCGGCATCCTGCTCGGCACGCTCAGCCTGGCCTGGTCCGACGCGCTGCTGTCGTCGTGCGGGGTGGAGGCGCCGCGGCTGCGCGCCGCCCACCACCTGTTCGACGCCATGCGCACGGAGGTGATCAGTGGCCAGTACCTCGACGTCCTGGCCCAGCTCCGTGCGGGCGCGACCGAGGCCGAGGCGCTGACGGTGATCCGTTACAAGAGTGCCAAGTACACCGTCGAGCGGCCGCTGCAGATCGGTGGCGCCCTGGCCGGCGCCCCGCTGGAGCTGCTCGACGCGTACTCCAGGTTCGGGGTGCCGCTGGGTGAGGCGTTCCAGCTCCGTGACGACGTGCTGGGCACGTTCGGCTCGTCGGCGGAGACCGGCAAGTCGGCCCTGGACGACCTGCGCGAGGGCAAGCAGACCGTGATGTACGCCTACGCCGTGCAGCACGCCGCACCCGCGCAGCTCCAGCACCTCAGGGCCTGGCACGGCAATCCGGAGCTGACCGAGGAGCGCGCCGCCGAGGTGCGGCAGATCCTCACCGACACCGGAGCGCTGGCACGGGTCGAGGAAATGATCGATGAACGCGTGCGCGAGGCCATGTCCGCCCTGGCCGCGGCCGAGCTGAAGCCCGAGGCCGCCGCCGTCCTGGCCACCATGGCCGACCAGCTCGCGCACCGCACCAAGTGAGAGGCGTCTTCCACCATGGGACAGGTACTACTCGCGGCTCCGCGCGGCTACTGCGCGGGCGTCGAACGCGCGATCATCACGGTGGAGGAGGCGCTCAGGCGCTTCGGCTCCCCTGTCTACGTGCGCAAGCAGATCGTCCACAACACGTTCGTGGTCGACGACCTGAGCCGGCGCGGCGCGGTCTTCGTCGAGGAGCTCGACGAGGTCCCCGACGGCGCGCTCGTCGTCTTCTCCGCCCACGGCGTCTCGCCGGCGGTCAAGCAGGAGGCGGCCAGGCGCGGGCTGCGCACCATCGACGCCACCTGCCCGCTGGTGACGAAGGTGCACAAGGAGGCCGTGCGGATGGCCGAGTCGGGCTACGAGATCGTGCTCATCGGCCACGCCGAGCACGAGGAGGTCGAGGGCACGCTCGGCGAGGCCCCCGACCGCATCCACGTCGTGGACCCCGCCAGGCCGGACGAGCTGAAGGCCGGCGGCGCGCAGCCGATGAGCTGGCTGTCGCAGACCACGCTGGCCGTGGACGAGACCCTCCAGGCCGTCGAGCGGCTGCGCGAGCGCTTCCCCGGCCTGATCGACCCGCCCAGCGACGACATCTGCTACGCCAGCCAGAACCGCCAGGAGGCAATCACCAGCATCGCGCCGCGATGCGAGCTGGTCATCGTCGTCGGCTCCGCCAACTCCTCCAACTCCCAGCGGCTGGTGGACGTCGCGCTGGCCGCGGGCGCGGGCGCGGCCTACCTCGTCGACCGGGCCTCGCACGCCGACGAGCGCTGGCTCGACGGCGTGCGCACGGTCGGCGTGAGCTCCGGCGCCTCCGTGCCGGAGGGGCTGGTCGCCGAGTTACTCGACTGGCTGGCCGCCCGCGGGTTCGCCGACGTGGAGCCCGTGACCCTGACGGAGGAGACCCTCACCTTCTCCCTCCCGCTCGAACTCCGATCCAACCGCAAGACGGGCTAACGCCCACACCGAGATTGGTGGTGCAGCACGATGACCGAAACGACCCACTCGACCGCGCCCGAAAACGGAAACGGCCATGGCAACGGGCAGCTCAGCCTCAGTACCGATGCCGCCAAGCAGCTCGCGACGACCACCAAGACTCCGCCGCAGATGCAGGAGATCACCACCCGCTGGCTGCTGAAGCTGCTGCCGTGGGTGCAGTGCTCCGGCGGTGTGTTCCGGGTGAACCGGCGGCTGACGTACACCCTTGGTGATGGCCGGATCACCTTCACCACCACGGGCGCGGAGGTGCGGGTCATCCCCGCCGAGCTGACGGAGCTGCCGATGTTGCGCGGCTTCGACGACATGGAGGTGCTCGAAGCCCTGGCCGACCGTTTCACCCAGCGGGAGGTGGAGCCGGATGAGGAGATCGTCGCCGAGGGCGGCCAGGTGGACCAGCTCGTGCTCATCGCCCACGGCCGCGTGGCCAAGGTGGGGCGCGGCGCGTACGGCGACGAGCAGAGCCTGGGCGTGCTGGCCGACGGCGACTACCTGGGAGAGCAGACGCTGGTGCAGGGCGGCCGGTTCGAGTACAGCGCGCGGGCCAAGACCGTGACCACCGTGCTCACGCTCTCCCGCCAGGACTTCGAGCAGATCGCCGAGCAGGCGCCCGCGCTGCGCGAGCACATCGAGTCCTGGCGCACCAGCGGCGACCGCGACCAGAACGACTACGGCGAGGCGGCCATCAACATGTCGTCCGGCCACGTCGGCGAGGCCGTGCTGCCCGGCACGTTCGTGGACTACGAGCAGGCCCCGCGCGAGTACGAGCTGAGCGTCGCCCAGACCGTGCTGCGCGTGCACAGCCGGGTCTCCGACCTGTACAACCAGCCGATGAGCCAGCTCGACCAGCAGCTCCGCCTCACGGTCGAGGCCCTGCGCGAGCGCCAGGAGCACGAGCTGATCAACAACAAGGAGTTCGGCCTCCTGCACAACGCCGACTTCAGCCAGCGCATCCGCACCCGCTCCGGCCCGCCCACCCCCGACGACCTGGACGACCTGCTGTCCACCGTGTGGAAGGAGCCCACGTTCTTCCTGGCGCACCCGCAGGGCATCGCCGCGTTCGGCCGCGAGTGCAGCAAGCGCGGCATCTACCCGCAGTCCACCGAGGTCGGCGGGCACCGGGTGCCGGCCTGGCGCGGCGTGCCGATCTTCCCCTGCAACAAGATCCCGGTCTCCGGCACGCGCACCACGTCGTTCATGCTGATGCGGACCGGACAGGAGAACCAGGGCGTCGTCGGCCTGCACCAGACCGGCATCCCCGACGAGTACCAGCCCGGCCTGTCGGTCCGGTTCATGAACATCAACGAGCGGGCCGTCATCTCCTACCTGGTCAGCGCCTACTACTCGGCCGCCGTGCTGGTGCCGGACGCGCTCGGGGTGCTGGAGGACGTCGAGCTCGGCCGGAACGGCTGACCTGACGCCCCCTCACGTCCGTCCGGCCCCACCCGGCGACCCGAACGTGCGGGCCGGACGGCGGGCGCCGTCTCCTGGGCAACGTCGAGGTACACAGGTAAGGGAGGGCAGATGTCCCAGCCGTTCGAACTGCCGGACTTCTATGTTCCGTACCCCGCCCGGCTCAACCCCCATCTGGAGCAGGCTCGCGCGCACTCCAGGCAGTGGGCGCGCGACATGGGCATGCTCGAAGGCTCCGGCGTCTGGGAGGAGGCCGACCTCGACGCCCACGACTACCCGCTGATGTGCGCCTACACCCATCCTGACTGCGACGCGGTGGAGCTCGGCCTGATCACCGACTGGTACGTCTGGGTCTTCTTCTTCGACGACCACTTTCTCGAAGTGTTCAAACGCACCGGCGATCTGCGGGGCGGGAAGGAGTACCTGGGCCGGCTGGCCCGCTTCATGCCGATGGGCGCCGACCTGACCGTGCCGGAGCCCGTCAACCCGGTCGAGGCCGGCCTGGCCGACCTGTGGCCGCGCACGGTGCCCGGCATGTCCCTGGACTGGCGGAGCCGCTTCGCGCAGAGCACGCGCAACCTGCTGAACGAATCTCTCTGGGAGCTGGCCAACATCAACAGCGGCCGGGTGGCGAACCCGGTCGAGTACATCGAGATGCGCCGCAAGGTCGGCGGCGCCCCCTGGTCGGCCGGGCTGGTGGAGCACGCGGTGCGTGCCGAGGTGCCGGCCGTGCTGACGGCCACCCGGCCGCTGCGGGTGCTGCGCGACTCCTTCTCCGACGCGGTGCACCTGCGCAACGACCTGTTCTCCTACCAGCGGGAGGTGCGCGACGAGGGCGAGCTGAGCAACGGGGTGCTGGTGCTGGAGAAGTTCCTCGGCTGCACCACGCAGGAGGCGGCCGACGCGGTCAACGACCTGCTGACCTCGCGGCTGCAGCAGTTCGAGCACACGGCGGTCTTCGAGCTGGGCCCGCTGTTCGCCGAGCACGCCGTCGATCCGCTGAGCGCCGCCGACGTGCTGGCCTACGTCAAGGGGCTGCAGGACTGGCAGTCGGGCGGGCACGAGTGGCACCTGCGCTCCAGCCGCTACATGAACGAGCGGGCCAGGGCCACCCGGCCGCTCGGCATGTCGGCGCTGGTGAACGTGGTGGGGGCCAAGCGGCTGCGGAACGTCGCGCACGTGCCGTACCAGCGGGTGGGGCCGTCGGTGATCCCCGAGCTGTGCGTGCCGTTCGAGCTGCGGCTCTCCCCGCACCTGGACGCGGCCCGGCGCGACGTCGTGGCCTGGTGCGCGGCGATGGGCATGCTGGAGCCGCAGAACGGGGTGGCCGGCTCGGCCGTGTGGGACGAGGCCAAGCTGATCGACATCGACCTGCCGCTGTGCGCGGCCGGCCTGCATCCCGACGCCTCACCGGAGGAGCTGAACCTGGCCTCCCGCTGGCTGGCCTGGGGGACGTACGGCGACGACTACTTCCCCGTCGTGTTCGGCCGGTCGGGGAACCTGTCGGCGGCCAAGGTGACGGTGGACAGGTTCGGGCTGTTCATGCCGCTCGACGGCACTCCCCCGCCGCCTCCCGCGACCGCGCTGGAGCGGGGGCTGGCGGACGTGTGGGCGCGGACCGCCGCGCCGATGCCGCCCGAGGCCCGGGCCAGGCTGCGCGCGGCGGTCGAGGAGATGTGCGCGAGCTGGCTGTGGGAGCTGGCCGGCGAGATCGCGCATCACGTCCCCGACCCGGTCGACTACATGGAGATGCGCCGGGCCACCTTCGGCTCCCAGCTCACGATGAGCCTGTGCCGGCTGCGGCACTCCAAGGGCACCCCGGAGGAGTTCTACGCCAGCGGGCCCGTGGTGGCGCTGGAGAACGCGATGATGGACGCCGGGGCGCTGGTCAACGACGTGTTCTCCTACCAGAAGGAGATCGAGTTCGACGGCGAGGTGCACAACTGCGTGCTGGTGGTGCAGACCTTCTTCGGCTGCGACTACCCGGCGGCGCTCGGCATCGTCAGGGATCTGCAGGAGTCGCGGGTGCGGCAGTTCCAGCACCTCGTCGAGCACGAGCTGCCGGTCGTCTGCGACGACTTCGCCCTCGACGCGGCGGCGCGGCGCGACGTGGACGCGTACGTGACCGAGCTGCGCGACTGGCTGGCCGGGATACTCAACTGGCACCGCGGCTGCTCGCGCTACGACGAGCCGACGCTGCTGCGGCACCACGCCCCGGCCCGGTGGCGGCTGGGCGGGCCCAGCGGCCTGGGCACCTCGGCCGCCCTGATCGGCGCTACAGGGGTGCGTGCCGGCACCTGGGCTGGTAGAACCAGCCCATCATGCGCAGCAGTCTCCGCTGGTACGGCGTGACGTTGTGCAGCCGGATCCAGCGTTGTGAGGCGGGCACGGTGGGCATGACGAGCACGCGCAGCCCCGAGACGTCGATGAAACGCAGCTCGCCGGTGTCGACCACGAGGTAGCCGCCCGGGCTCCGGCAGCCGGCCAGCGTGCTGGCCAGCGCGGCGCTGTTGGTGGCGTCGATCTCGCCGATGAGCAGGATCGCCTGCTCCGGCGGCGCCGCCGACGTCAAGATGGTCAGCTGCTCGTCCTGGTAGAGCAGCCGGTCCTGGACGTTCACGCTCCTCGCACCCCCCAACACGCGCTCTGGGGGTCGTCTTGCCGAACGGGATGACCGCCGGCACGCGCCGGCGGTTTGACCCGAATCCAGGCTACACGACACAGGTTTGACGAGGTTATTTTCGTAGGAAAATGACCGATTTTTCGGACAATCCTGAACATCTCGCTCAGCCTGCCGCGGCCGGGCGCCGGTAAGCCCGGAGAGCGCGTGGCGGAGGCGGGCTTACCGTGGATCTCCCGAGATCCGGCCGACCCCATTCGCATGCCATCACTCGCCGCCAAAAAGGACGAAATATCCGCTTATTGTGCGAGCCGCCCAATGGCGTTTTGTCGCAATAGAAGCGAGAAAAGGACGCAGATAAGACAACTGCGTACAGGTCGGCGGTCATGCCCCCGGACGCCGCGCGAAACGGGAGCGCTGATGTGTCATGAAACGGAAAGCCATCCGCCAGGCGACAGTGGCGGTGTGCGTCATCGCGTGCCTGGGATCAGGGGCTTATGGGGCGCCTGCCAGGGCGTCCGCCTCGGGGAGCATCGCTCTCAGGGCCGCGCTGGAGATGATCGGGGTGCCCTACTCGTGGGGCGGAGGCGGGGTGCACGGGCCCGGCTACGGCATCGGGCGGGGCGCCAGGACCAGGGGATTCGACTGCTCCGGCCTGGCCGAGTACGCCTACGCGCGGGCCGGGATCCTCATCGGCTCGACCACGACGGAGCAGTGGCGCACGGGCGTCCGGGTGCCGGAGGAGCTGCTGGAGCCGGGGGATCTGGTCTTCTTCGACAGCGACCGCAAGCGGCCGGGGCCGGAGCACGTGGGGCTGGCACTGGACGGCGAGCGGATGGTGCACGCGCCCTACACCGGCGCGCTGGTGCGCATCGACCCGCTGGACAGGCCGGACCTGCTGGGTGTGGTGCGCCAGGACCTCGGCCGCGGCGATGCGCAGGGGTGAGTGCTGTCTGCCGTGCTGTCTGCCGTGCGCCCCTCGGGCGTTGCCCGCCCGAGGGGCGCACGGCCGGCCGAACGCTCCGGTGTCCGGGAACCGCGCGCCGTGGTCTCGCGAGTCACCACGGCCGCTCATCCCGTGAACCGGATGCGAGCTACTCGGCCTTGGCCTGGCCGTTCTCGATCTCGGTGTCCTTGTTGTGGTCGCCGACGGAAGGCTGGTTGTTGTTCAGCAGCTGGACGTCGACCTCGTCGAGGATGTTGATGATCTCGACCTCGAGGTCGTTGACCGAGTGGTTCAGCACGTTGTTCAGCGCGTCGTCGATGATTTGGAACTGGGACAGCAGGGCCTGGCCCTTGTTGCTCGGGTTGGGGCCGACGTCGGCGGACGCGGCGGAGGCGGAGAACCCGAAAGCGGCGGCCGCGACAGCGGCACCGGCCAGAATACGACGGATCATTGTTTGCTTTCCTCCATGGATCGGCGCTGGAGTACCGGCGCCGTGTTCATACGTGCAGAGCTGTGAGGTGCCGCTGTCAACGATCGTGGCGGACATCGGAGATGGCAAACTCGAAATGCCCTCATGGAGGTCAAGGAGGCGCTTGGATTCTTTGGCACTGGATTTCGGCGACCGGAGAAGTCGTCGTTGAGTATCGGTGTCCGTGGATATCGGCGTCCGTGTCACTCACGAATTTCCCGGCCGGCCCGGCGCAAGGCTGGAAGCGTCTGCCGTACGTCCTCAGACGGACCTTCACCCGGTCACGCTGAGGACGTACGGCCCCCGAACGCTTCAGTGCCCCGAAAGCCGCTCCGTGGCCTCGCGAGTCTCCACGATCAAGTTTCTTTCGTGCACCTGGGGAGAGAGAGGAGGGCGGTTGGCCACGCGGCCCGCTTCGGTGCGGTGCCGCCGCGCCTCCCCCGTCTCGAGCCCGAGACCTACTCGGACTTGGCGAAACCGTTCTCGATCTCGGTGTCCTTGTTGGCGTCGCCGACCGAGGGCTGGTTGTTGTTCAGCGCCTGGACGTTGACCTCGTCGAGGATGTTGATGATCTCGACCTCGAGGTCGTTCAGCGAGTGGTTGGCAACGTCGTTCAGGATGTCGTCGATGATCTGGAACTGGCTCAGGATGGCCTGGCCGCCGTTGTACGGGTTGGGGCCGACGTCGGCGGACGCGGCGGTCGCGGAGAACCCGAATGCGGCGGCCGCGATAGCGGCACCGGCCAGAATACGACGGATCATGATTGCTTTCCTCCATGGATCGGCGCGGAATTCCGGCGCCATAGTCGTTCGTGCAGGGCTGTGAGGTGCCGCCAATAACAATTGCGGCGGGCGGCGGAGCCCGCAACCCAGAAAGGCCTCATGGAGGTCAAGAAGACACCTCGATTTTTTGGTGACGGTGCTTAAGTCTTTCCATGGCCTCGCGGATCGCACCGCCGGCTCTTTCGCATACGCGGGCAGGAGGGGGCCGGGCCTCGGGGCCCGGCCGCCCTCCTCCGTCCGTGGACGCTCCCGGACCTACTCGGCGCTGGCCAGGCCGTTCTCGATCTCGGTGTCCTTGTTGTGGTTGCCGACCGTGGGCTGGTTGTTGTTCAGCAGCGGGACGTTGACCTCGTCCAGGATGTTGATGATCTGGACCTCGATGTCGTTGGCCGAGTGGTTCAGCACGTGGTTCAGCGCATCGTCGATGATCTGGAACTGGCTGATGATGTTCGCGCCCTCGTTGCGCACGTTGGGGCCGACGTCGGCGGACGCGGCGGTCGCGGAGAACCCGAAGGCGGCGGCCGCGATAGCGGCACCGGCCAGAATACGACGGATCATGGTTGCTTTCCTCCGTGGATCGGCGCGGAATTCCGGCGCCATAGTCGTTCGTGCAGGGCTGTAGAGGTGCCGCGAATAACCCTCACGGGAAGCGACGAAAACCGCAACTCGGAAAGGCCTCGGCTAGGTCAAAGTGCCGCCTCCATTTTTTGGCGTCGGGTTTTCCCGGCCCGCCGCGGCACCGTCCTGCACAGGACTTCGGCGATCTGCATTCAACCGGTGTTCCGCCCCGGTAAGACCGCCACGGGGAATTCGTTCACCGCTCTTTGGACAAAGATCGACCGGCTCTTTGACGACTCTTCCTGCGCCGGCGTGTTTGCCGCCGGAGTCGCGTTACGAATCCCCGGCCAGGCGGTCGAGCGCGGCCGAGAGCCGCTGGAGCGCCTCCAGGCACCGCCGCGCGTCATCCGCCCCCAGCTCTCCCACCAGCCGGTCGGCGAACTCCTGGTGGCCGGGGTCGATCCTGGCGATCGCCTCCAGCCCGGCGGCCGTGGGGCTCAGCAGCTTGGCCCGGCGGTGCGCGGGGTTGGGCCGGTACTCGGCCAGCCCCCGCTCCACGAGCAGGTCGGCGATCCGCTGCACCCCCTGCCTGGTCATGCCCATCACCCTGGCGATGCCCGCGACGGGCAGCGGCTCGCGCAGGACAGCGCCGAGCACCTGCCACCACGCGGCCGTCATCCCCGCCGGCCGCGCCAGGCCCTCGGCCACCTGGAGAAACTGGCCGTTGAGCCGGAAGGCCCCGAGCGCCATCCCGGACAACAGCTCGCCGCTCTCGCTCACGCCGCCATCAACACCTCGAACGCCGTGGCGTCGCTCCTGGCGAACAGCCGGAACCAGGCGTCGAGCACCTCGGGCCGGAAGACGTCGAGCCGGCGGAAGACCTCCCTGGCGAAGGCCACCGGCTCGGTGGGGCCCGCCGTGACGAGGTCGCCGTCGAGCACCGCGTCGCGGTCGAGGTAGTGCTCGCCCCCGGCGTATCCCTCCTGGGCCGCCAGGTACTGCGCCACGGCGCCGGTGTGGTCGCGCTCGTCCAGCAGCCCTTCCCTGGCCAGCCCGGCCGTGGCGCCGCAGATGGCGGCCACCGGCACGCCCGCGTCGAGGAACTCGCGCGCCTTGCGGGCGAACGGCGCCAGCGTGTCTCCCGTGTCCCACAGGTCGGCCCCCGGCAGGATGAGCAGCGCGCTGTCGGCAGGAGACAGCTCTGCCAGCGCGAGATCGGGGGTGATGCGCAGGCCGCCCATGGTGACGACCGGGCCGGTGGTCAGGCCGACGGTGACGATCTCATAGCCCCCTGGCTCGCGGTGGTAGTTGCCGTTGCGCAGGTGGGCGGTGAGGTGACCGGTCTCCCAGTCGGCGAGGGTGTCGTAGACGGCGTGGTGAACGATTCGCTTCATGACAACATACTGTCATTTCGACAACATGTTGTCAATCGAATCCCGTGGAAGGATAGGCCGCATGGCACAGATCGTCGGCGGAGGACGTCCGGTCAACGACGCCGAGCGGCGCGTGATCGCATATCTCCGCGACCACGCGCCCGCCGACTGGCTGCTGCTGCACAACGTCGAGGTGCCACGCGGCCACGACGTCTTCGAGGTGGACCTGCTCGTGCTGACCGGCCACTCCCTCGTCGTGGTCGACGTCAAGGGCACGCGGGGGCGCATCGAGGTGTCGGGCACCCGCTGGTTCCCGCCGCGCAGGGAGGCGTTCGGCTCGCCGGTGACCAAGCTGCGGGGCACCGCCAAGGCGCTCAAGGGCCTGCTGGTCTCCAGGGCCACCCAGCTCGAGCGCGTCTACGTCGACAGCCTGGTCGTGCTCACCTCCCCCGACGCCCAGCTCGTCGACCCCGCCGGGCGCGACGCGGTCAACGTCACCGACCTGCCCGGCCTGCTGGCCACGCTGAGCGACACCACCCGGGTCAGGCGCGGGTGCAGCCCCGACGCCAGGCCGTACCTCACGGCGATCCTCGACGCGCTCAACCAGACCGTGCGCCGCAGCACGGCCCCGCCCCGCTACGGCAACTGGGAGGTGGAGGAGCAGCTCGGCGGCGACGCCAAGGTCACCGAGTACCGCGCGTTCAACTCCACGCTGCCCGGCAGCGAGACCGTGCTGCTGCGCGTCTACCAGGCCGATCCGCTGGCCGACCAGCAGGCGCGGGCGGCCGAGCGGCAGCGCATCGCCAACGCCTACCAGACGCTGGCCCGCATCCCGCCGCACCCGTGCGTGGTGCGCTCGCGCGACTTCTTCGCCATCGACGACGAGAGCCGCTTCGTGCTGGTGCTCGACGACGTCCACGGCGAGGCGCTGCACCTGGCGCTGGGCAAGGGCGCGCCGCTCGGCGTCATCCAGGACCTGCTGCGCGGGCTGGCCCACGCCCACGCCCACGGCGTGGTGCACCGGGCGCTCACCCCGGCCGCCGTGCTCGTCACCGACGACGGGCACGCGGTGCTGACCGGGTTCGACTACGCCAAGCCGGGCCCGCGCAACTACACCGTGGCCCACGAGCTGGGCAACGTGCTCGACGCCGCCTACGTGGCGCCGGAGTGCCAGGAGCGGCCCGACCTGATGACGACCGCCTCCGACGTGTACGCGGCCGGCGTCATCGCCTTCCAGCTCCTCACCGGCCAGCTCCCGACCAGCGGCGACGCCCACGGGCCCGACGTGCCCGAGGTGGTGCGCCGCATGCTCGACCACTCCCCCGCCAAGCGCCCGTCGGCGGCCGAGGCGCTGGAGACGCTGCGCGGCACCCCCGTGCAGGGCTCGCGCCTCAGGCGGTTCGTCCGTCGCATAGTGTCCCGGCCATGACCGTTCGGCCGTGTCCCAGCGTGGCGGCCGCCACCGAGATCACCGACGTGGCGGAGCAGCGGGGCGCCGAAGATCCGGCCGGGCCCCGGCTGAGGGCAGGCCGGGCAGCGAGAGGTGCCGCCCGGCCTACGCAGGCGTGATCGTGTCGAGGATGTCGATCACGTACAGCACGGGCTCGGCGCCCGGCGACGGCACCGCCACCCGGCTGCCGACCCGGCGCCCGGCCAGCGCGCCGACCCAGGCCTCCGGCACCGACCCGGCCACCAGCGTGAACGCGCTGGGCCCGCCCCGCCGGTAGGAGGAGTCGACGACGGCCCGCGACGGCCACGCCGCGGCCACGTACTGGATGACGACCTTGGACCCCGCCACGACCTCCGGCCCTGACCCGTCGATCAGGGTGCGCGGCGGGTCGGCGGGGGTGAGGCCGGCGGGGACGACCGGCAGCGTGCGGCCCACGAGCCGGGCGTCCGCCGGGTAGCCGCCCAGGATGTCGAAGACGAGCACCAGCGTGTCTGCGGGCGAGACGCCGGTCAGCGGCACGTCCGGCCCCATGGCCTCGCCCGCCGGGCTGACCAGCATGACGCGGCTGCCGGCCGGCCGCCCGATGAGCGACTGCCGCCACGTCTCGGCCACCTGCCTGCCGTCGAAGACGACCTTGGTGGGCTGGTGGCCGTCGTGGGTGCTCAGGTACGGCCGGTTGCCCGACCAGCCCCGGATGTCCACGTCGGTGAGCACCACGTCACCCGGCACGGTGCGCCGCCCGCTCCCGACCGACAGCACCGTGATGCGCGGCGTGCGGCCCGGCTGGCCCTTGGGGATGTCGACGATCGGCTTGCTGCCGAACCTTCCCGTCACGACGGGTTGCGAGCCCTCCTCGGCCACCCCGCACGAGGCGGTGAGCATGAGCAGCGCAGGCCAGAACAGACGCACGATTTCCTCCAGGGCCAGGTCCAGAGGAGGTACTTGCCGTAAGTGGGCCAAGGCACGCTTCGGGGCTCGCCATCTCACGACAAACTTGGAAGGTGAGCAAGCCGAATCTGGCCAGGCGGGTCGCGGAGGCGGCCGAGATCGCGCTGACCACCCGCAAGTACGTGACGTTCATCGACGTGGTGACCGGCCTGCGCTGGCTGCACTCCAGGCACGTGGACACCTGGCGGCAGGGCCGCGCGGCCACGCTGGCGGAGCTGGCGGCCGTGGACGAGGAGCGCCTGCTCACCGCGGCCGGCCTGCTGCGCGACTGGGCGCGGGCCAAGGGGCTGCGGCCGGTGGACACCCCGTACGTGGCCGGCACCCGCGACCGCCGCGAGCTGCGCTTCACCGCCGGGCCCGAGCAGGCGCCGTTCCGGGTGCACTGGCTCTCGCCCGACCTCAGCGAGGCCAGGGTGCGCCGGCTCACCGAGGCGCAGAGCAAGGCGCCCGACCTGGTGGCGGTCGCCCCGCTGGAGGCGTGGACGTGCGCGTCCTGCGGGGACACGGGCCCCTACCTGATCATGGAGGACGACCGGCCGCACTGCCTGACCTGCGCGGACCTGGACCACCTGGAGTTCCTGCCGTCGGGCAACGCGGCGCTCAGCCGCCGCGCCAAGCAGGAGAGCGGCCTGTCGGCGGTGGTCGTCCGGTACAACCGGCGGCGCAAGGTCTACCAGCGCGTGGGCCTGCTGGTGGAGCAGGCCGCGCTGGCGGCGGCCGAGGAGCGCTGCCTGGCCGACGAGGAGTTGCGGCTGCGCCGCCGCGAGCGCGACCGCGTGCGCCGGGCGGAGATGGACGTCGAGTACCAGGCCGCGATGGCCGCCGAGATCGCCCGGCTGTTCCCCGGCTGCCCCGGCGAGCGGGCGCGGCGGATCGCCGAGCACGCCGGCCAGCGCGGCAGCGGCCGGGTGGGCCGGTCGGCTGCGGCCAGGGCGCTGGACGAGAACGCCATCACGCTCGCCGTGATCGCCTCCATCCGCCACCTCGACACCGACTACGACAGCCTGCTCATGGCGGGCGTGCCCCGGATGGAGGCCCGCGACCGGATCCGGACTGTCATCGAACGCAAGCTCGAAGAGTTCCGCCGGCCGGGCTAGGGTCACAGGCATGAGCGACGACTGGCACGACGTCAGGGAAGAACTGCGCGCGTTCGCGCTCGGCCTGCCGGAGACGCACGAGGACCACCCCTGGGGCGAGACCGTCATCAAGGTCAACAAGAAGGTGTTCCTCTTCCTCGGCATCGACGAGCAGACCGAGAAGTGGGACCCCACGTTCGGCGTGAAGCTCCTGTCGGAGGCGCACGGCCACGCGCTGACCGTCGAGGGCGCCCAGCCGAGCGGCTACGGCCTGGGCAAGGCCGGCTGGGTGACCGTGCCGTTCCTCTCGGCGCTGCCGGAGACCGAGGTGCTGCTCGACTGGGTGGAGGAGAGCTACCGGGTGATCGCCCCCAAGCGGGCGGTCAAGGAGCTCGACCTCAGGTGACGGCCAGCCGGGTCGCGTACCTGTCGTCCCGCCACAGCTCCTTGTCGAGCACCTCCAGCAGCGTGGTGGCGGCGTCGTAGACGTCCGCGTAGCCGATGTAGAGCGGCGCGAAGCCGAACCTGAGCACGTCGGGCGCGCGGAAGTCGCCGTGCACGCCCCGGTCGATCAGCGCCCGCATCACCGGGTAGCCGTCGGGGTGGCGCAGCGACACCTGGCTGCCCCGCGCGGCCGGGTCGGCGGGCGAGACCAGCTCCAGCCGGTCGCCGACGAGCTGCACGAACAGCTCGCCCAGCGCCATGCTCTTGGCCCTGACCTGCGCCATCGGCACCCGCTCCCACACGTCGAGCGCCGCGGCCAGCGCCGCGAACGACAACACGTGCGGGGTGCTCACCGCGAACCGCCGCACCCCCTCGGCCGGCCGGTAGCCGGTCTCGAACGCGAACGGCTCGGCGTGGCCGTGCCAGCCGGGCAGCACGTTCTCGGCGTCGGCGTGGTGGCGCGGGTTGACGTAGAGGAAGGCGGGCGCGCCGGGGCCGGCGTTGAGGTACTTGTAGGTGCATCCCACGGCGAAGTCCGCCCCGGAGACGTCCACCTCCATGGCGCCCACGCTGTGGCACACGTCCCACACGATGAGCGCCCCGGCGGCGTGCGCCTCGGCGGTGACCGCGGGCACGTCCTGGCGGGCGCCGGTGCGGTAGTCCACCTCCGACAGCAGCACCACGGCCGCGTCGTCGAAGCGCCCCTCGCTCAGGTCGCGCAGCTCGTAGTCGCCCAGCAGCGCGGCCAGGCCCTGCACCATGTAGTGGTCGGTGGGGAAGTTGCGCGTGTCGGAGACGATCACCCGCCGCTCCGGCCGCAGCCGCAGCGCCGCCGCCACGGCCTGGAAGACCGCGATCGAGGTGGAGTTGCCCACGACGACCTGGCCGGGGCCCGCGCCGATCAGCGGGGCGAGCCGGTCGCCCAGCGTGAGCGGCTGCTCGTACCAGCCGGCGTGGTTCCAGCCGCCGACGAGCTGCCCGCCCCACTCGTCCTCGACCGTCCTGCGCACCCGCTCGGCGGTACGGCGGGGCAGGGCGCCGAGCGAGTTGCCGACGAGGTAGATCACCCCTTCCGGCAGCACGAACTCGTCCTTGAACGCCCGCAGCGGGTCCGCGGCGTCGAGCGCGAGGCACTGGTCGCGATCCAAGGTCACTCCCGTCATGGAGGGATGGTGGATATCACCCTGTTCACACCATTCTCGTACTGACGGGCGTACCAGTTCTGCACCGGGTTGTGCGTCCCGTCCAGCCGGAACCTGCCGCGCGGGCCCGCCAGCTCGCCCACCTCGCCCAGGGCGCGGGTCAGCTCGCCGCCCCTGGCCAGCGCCGCGTCGATGAGGCGGACGGCGTCCCAGCTCTGCAGGGCCACGGCGGACGGGTTCCGGCCCGTCCTGGCCCGCCATCTGGCCACGAAGGCGGCGTTGTCCGGGTTGTCCAGCGCGGGCGAGTACATGCCGACGCTCGTGACGCCCTCCGCGTCCGGCCCGACGGCTCGCAGCACGTCCTCGTCCGTGAGGTTCATGCAGGCCAGCAGGTCGAGCCTGGAGTCGTAGCCGAGCTGCTTGAACGCCCTGGTGAAGGCGACCGCCTCGCCGCCCGCGTAGAACGCGAACAGCAGCCGGGCCTGGCGCGGGATCTGCTCGAAGTACGGCCGCAGGTCCGTGACGCGGCCGTACGGGGTCAGGATGCGCTTGAGCGGCTCGGCCCCGTACCCCTCGGTGAAGCCGGCGAGCGTCTCGACGCCGGCCGAGTAGTCGGAGGCCATCAGCACCGCGCCGCTGCGCCCGTACCGCTCGGCGGCGTAGCGGCCGGCGGCGTGGCCGTGGGCGTGGTTGGTGTAGGAGACGCGGAAGACGTTGGGGCCGTCCAGCTCGTCGGCGCCGGCGTTGGCGACCACCACCGGCGTCCGGCCCGCCTCCTCGACGACCGACACCGCGACGGGCGAGGCGATCAGGCCGGTGAGCACGTCCACCTCCTCGGCGTCGATGAGCCGCCTGGCCTCCTTCCTGGCCTGCTCGGGGACGCCCGCGTCGTCGGCCACCAGCAGCTCGGCCCGCCTGCCGCCCAGCCGGCCGCCGTGGTCGTCCAGGTAGAGGCGCATGGCGGTCTCCATGTCGTCGCCGAGCATGGCGTACACGCCTGTCTGAGAGATGATCGCGCCGATCTTGACCGGGAGCGTGTCCTCGTCGGGCGGCGGCACCGTGCCGCCGCAACCGGCGGCCATCAGCACCGCCAGTCCAACCACGGGCAGCCCCAGCACGGGTGCGCGCATGGGGGAGCTCCCTTCAGCCCAGGAACGCCTCGGCGTCGGCTGCGAGCAGCTCCGCGCGGGCCGTACCGGGCAGGAAGCCGGCGCGCCGGATCAGGTCACCCGCGGGTGACTCGCCCAGCGGATGGGGATAGTCGCTGCCGAGCATCACATGGTCCTCCCCGAGAGTGTCGACGAGCAGCCGCAGCACGCGCTCGTCGAAGACGGCAGAGTCGACGCTGAACCTGCCGAGGTAGTGGGACGGCGGCCGATCGCGGACGCCGCCGAGGGTCAAGACCGGGGCGGGCGAGACCACGAGGATCGTCGCTTCGCGCTCCGAATCGGCCCTCAGCCTGGGCGCCCCGGGCCGGCCCAGCTCGGGCCGGCCCCTGGGCACGTGGTGCGGGTGGACGTCGATGGCCATCTAGCCCTTGCCAGGATGTAGCGCGCCGCATCCACCGCAGGTACGGGCCTTCTCGTCGCCGTAGAACGCCTCGAAGACCGGCGGCAGGTCCTTGACGATGTCGCGGACCTGCAGCTCGACCTCGTGGACCAGGGCGCCGCACTCCATGCAGTACCACTGGAACTTCTCCAGCTCGCCCTCCGGCCTGATCCGCTCCACCACCAGCCCCACGGACCCGGCCTCCGGCCGCTGCGGCGAGTGCGGCACGCGCGGCGGCAGCAGCCACATCTGACCCTCACGGATGTGCACGGTCTCGGGGCCGTTCGCGGTGACGACGTTCACGTGCATGTTGCCGCGCACCTGGTAGAACAGCTCCTCGTACGGGTCCACGTGGAAGTCCGTCCTGGAGTTGGGCCCGCCGACCACCATCACGATGAAGTCGTTCGCCCCTTCGAAGACCACCTTGTTGCCGACCGGCGGCTTGAGCAGGTGGGCGTGCTCGTCGATCCACTTGGTGAAGTCGATGGGGGCGATCATGACAGCTCCTGAGGATGGTAGGCGACTGCTTGCATCTCGATGAGGAGGTGCGGATGCGGGAGCTGGTGCACCGCGACCGTGGTCCGGGTGGGCCCCTCCTCGTCGAAGAACTCCGCGTACACCTCGTTGTAGCCCTTGAAGTCGTTCATGTTCACCAGGTACGTGGTGATCTGCACCAGGTCGGCCAGCGAGCCGCCCGCGGCCTTGAGTATGTCGCCGATGTTCTCGATGACCGCCCTGGTCTGGGCCCGGATGTCCAGGCTGGTGGCGCCGTGCTTGTCCACCTCGACGCCCACGAACGTGTCGTCGGGGCGCCGGCAGCTCGTGCCCGAGACGTACAGGAAGTCGCCCGCCCGCTTGACGTGCGGGAACCTGCCACGCGGAGTGGCCTTGCCGGGCACGCGCATGGCCCTCGGCCTGACATGCGGGCTCACTTGCCGAACACCGCCCGTACCGAGCCGAGGCCCTCGATCCGCGCCTCGAACACGTCGCCCGGCTCGACCGGCACCACCGGCCCGAGCGCGCCCGTCAGCACCACGTCACCGGCCCGCAGGAAGAACTCGCCGCGGCCCAGACGGGTGGCCGCCCAGACGGCGGCGTTGAGCGGGTGCCCCAGGCACGCCTCGCCCGAGCCGGCCGAGACCTCCTGGTCGCCCCGGGTCATCGTCATCCGCGCCGCCCGCAGGTCCAGCCCGCGCAACGGCACGGGCGTGCAGCCGAGCACGAACGCGCCCGACGAGGCGTTGTCGGCGATCGTGTCGACCAGCCTGATGTCCCAGCCCTCGATCCGCGAGTCGGCGATCTCGATCGCCGGCAGCACGAAGTCCACCGCCCTGATCACGTCGGCCACCGTGAACGGGCCGCCTTTCAGGTCCGCGCCGAGCACCAGCGCGACCTCGGCCTCGGCCCGCGGCTGCAGGAACCGCTGCGGCGGGACGGGCTGGCCGTCGCAGTAACACGTGTCGGCGAAGAGCATGCCGAAGTCCGGCTGGTCGATGCCGAGCTGCTGCTGCAGTGTCGTGTTCGTCAGGCCGATCTTCCTGCCGACCAGCCGCCGCCCCGCGCCGAGCGCCTGCCTGGTGCCCAGCTCCTGCACGGCGTACGCGTCGGCGGCCGTGCCCACCAGGTCCCTGATCGGCGCGCAGGGCCGGCCGGTGCGCGCCGCCTCCGCCAGCCGGTCGGCCGCCTGCGCGTGCGCGTCCACTGCCTGGGACCATTCGTCATGCATCGGATTGCTCCAGTTTGATGGTGATCGTGGTGGGTTCGGAGTAGAAGTCCAGCGACCGGGTGCCGCCCTCCCTGCCGATCCCCGACAGCTTCACGCCGCCGAACGGGGTGCGCAGGTCGCGCAGGTACCACGTGTTGACCCAGACGAGCCCGGCCTCCAGGCGCTGGGCCACCCGATGGGCCCGGTCGAGGTTCGTGGTCCACAGCGTGGCGGCCAGGCCGTACTCGCTGCCGTTGGCCAGGTCGACGGCCTCGGCCTCGCTGTCGAAGGGCGTGACATGGCACACGGGACCGAAGATCTCTTCTCTGTTGAACCTCGACCATTCAGACAAGCCTGTCACCACCGTCGGCTCCACGAAATAACCGGAATCGCGATGATCGCCGAACACGGGGACACTGCCGCCTGCGAGCATCTTGGCTCCCTCCGAGCGGGCCAAGGCGTAGTAGGAGAGCACCTTCTCCCGGTGCTCCGCCGAGATCATGGGCTGGAGCTGCGCCTCCTGGGCGCGGGCGGCCAGCCGGGCGCAGAAGTCCTCGAAGACCGAGCGGTGCACGTACATGCGCTCGGTGCACAGGCAGACCTGGCCGCCGTTGGTGAAGACCGACTTCACCGTGCCCTCCACCGCCTTGTCGAGGTCGCAGTCCTCGAAGATCAGCCCCGCGTTCTTGCCGCCCAGCTCGAACGAGATCGGCTTGACCCGGTCGGCCACCGACTTCATGATCGCCGTGCCGGTGCGGGTGGAGCCGGTGAACGTCACGGCGTCCACCCCCGGGTGCTCGACCAGGAGCTGGCCGGCGGAGCCGTACCCGTAGATGATGTTGACCACGCCGGGCGGCAGCCCGGCCTCGGTGCAGATCTCGGCGAACACGGCGGCCGAGCCCGGCGTCTGCTCCGACGGCTTGACCACGACCGTGTTGCCCGAGACCAGGGCGGGCGCCAGCTTCCAGGTCATCAGCAGAAACGGCAGGTTCCACGGGACGATCACCGCGACCACGCCGAGCGGCCTGCGCACGGTGTAGCTGAGCAGGCCCGACAGGTGGAAGGCGTCCTCGGGCCGCTGCGCGGCGATCTCGGCGAAGGCGCGGAAGTTGGCGATGCCGCGCGGGATGTCCAGGGTGCGGGTCTGGTCGAGCGGCTTGCCGGTGTCGGCGATCTCGGCCGCCACCAGGTCGTCGAAGCGCGCCTCGATGCCCTCGGACAGGCGCCGCATCCAGCCGGCGCGCTCGCCGACGGGCATCGCCGCCCAGTCGCGGGCCGCCTCCCTCGCCGCGCGCACGGCCCGGTCGACCACCTCCGGGTCGGCCTCGTGGACCTGCCTGATCACCGCGCCCGTGACAGGGTCGTGCACGGGGAACGCCTTGCCCGCGGCCACCGGCTGGCCACCGACGTAGTGGGTCAGCACAACGGTCTCCTCATCTCTCCCTCGCCTCCCGGTATAGATCGCGGTGCTGCTCGTGGACAACAGGAAGTTCCGGGACACGGAACCTGTCGATCGCATCGTCTCGCCCGAACGCGGCGCGCGCCATGCGCGATGCTGGTGGACATGCAGACCCGTACAGATCGCATCACCGCCCACGACGGCTCCTTCGACGTCCACGTGTGGCTGCCCGACTCGGGCTCCGGCCCCGGCCTCCTCCTGGTGCAGGAGATCTACGGGGTCGGCCCGTACATCGAGAAGGTCGCCGCCGACCTCGCCGCGCGCGGCTACGTGGTGGCCGCGCCCGACCTGTTCTGGCGGCTGCGGCCGCACTGGGTCGGCGAGCACACGCCCGAGGGCACGCAGGCCGCGCTCAAGCTGGCCCAGGGCTTCGACCTGGCGCAGGGCGTGGCCGACTGCGCGCTGACGGTCTCCCACCTGCGCTCGCTGCCCGAGGTGCGCGGCGGGGTGGGGGCGCTCGGCTTCTGCCTGGGCGGCTCGGTGGACTACATGCTCGCCACCCAGATCGAGCTGGCCGCGGTGCTGTCCTTCTACGGCTCCGCCGTGCCGGACGCGACCGGGCTGATGGAGCGCATCCAGGCGCCGCTGCTGCTGGTGTTCGGGGGCAGCGACCCCTACATCCCGCGCGAGAGCGTGGCCGCCGTCGAGAAGGCCGCCGAGGGCCGGCCGAACGTGGTCATGCACGTCGAGGAGGAGGCCGGGCACGCCTTCCACAACAGCGAGTCGCCGATGTTCCACCAGCCGGAGCCGGCGGCGCGCGCCTGGGAGGTGGCGATGGCGTTCCTGGAGCGGCACCTGCCCGCCCGGTGAGACCTGTCCAAGGAGACAGCTTCCGGTACCCCTAGATCAACCGTCATCATGAGCGGATGGCGCGCACGTGGGAATTGTGGGGAAACGTCATTATTGCTGGTACCTTTGCGCTCCCCCTGGCCTTGCTGGCAATCATGCTCCTCTCCCGCCACCGCGCTCGCGCCGGTCATCCCGCGCCCCTGCGCGCCTCGCTCGCCGACGTCGGCATCGTGGTCGGGACGGCGCCGTGGATCTGGATGATCCTGACGCCGTCGGACGGCCCGTCAGGAGTGAACCCGGTGCCGTTCACCGACCTGGCGGACCTGATCGGGGCGCCGTGGGAGGCGGTGTCGGTGCAGGTCGGGGGCAACCTCCTGGTGTTCGCGGCGCTGGGCGCGCTGCTGCCCGTACGCAGCCGCGCGATGTCCTCGCCCGCCCGTGTTGCGGCGGTCGCGGCGGCCTTTTCGGTCCTGGTCGAGACCCTGCAGTACGTGTGCCGTCTGGGGCGTCTGTCCTCCGTGGACGACGTCATCCTCAATGCGACCGGCGCGGTGATCTTCGCTTTGGTTACTCGCCGCTGGTGGGCCCGGACCGATACCGGCCGGGACCGTTCCACGGTTACGGCCCGCTAAAACATCGTCGAATTCACCACTCGGGCACGATCCTCTCAAAATCAGCCCGCGACCAAGGGCTGCTTCTGTGCGATCGTGGACAAGACGGGGCAAGTTCTCTGGAGACGCCACTACGCGGTTGGTGACAGAGGGTGATCAAAGTTGTCTGAATCCCCGGTACCCCACGAGCCCCCTATCTATCGACGCATCGCCGACGGTCTCCGCGCCCGGATTCTGTCCGGCGAACTGCGCGACGGGGACCGACTACCGGGCGAGAACGCGCTTATGGCCGAATACGCAATCGCACGAGCCACCGCCAGGCAGGCGCTTGCCGTACTGATCAACGAAGGGCTGGCGGTGCCCAGACGAGGTTCGGGGGTTTACGTGCGGCTCTTCAAACCGATCCGCAGGCACGGCTCACGCCGCCTGTCACGAGAGCAGTGGGGTCAGGGACGCGCCATCTGGGACGCCGACACGCGTGGCCGCCCCTTCACCGTCGACGCCTTAGAGGTGGCGTTGGAGCGAGCCACCGAGGATGTGGCCGCCGTGCTGGAGAGCGGCGAGGTCTGGGTACGCCGGCGCCGCTACTCCGTGGACGCCAGACCGGTGCAACTGGCCACCTCCTTCTTCCCCGCCCGCCTGGTCGAGGGCAGCGCGATCACCCTCGCCGACACCGGCCCCGGCGGCGTCTACGCCAGGCTCAGCGACCTGGGCCTGCCCCCCGCCCACTTCACCGAGGAGGTCAGGGCCCGCATGCCGGGCCCGCGCGAGAGCAGGCTGCTCGACCTGCCCGCCGGCACGCCGGTCATCGTCATCGCCCGCACGGCGTACACGTCGGGCGGGCTGCCGATCGAGCTGAACGAGATGGTGCTGGACTCCGCGGCTTACGTACTCCAGTACGACTTCGACGCGTGATTCAAGCCGATCTGTCAAGCGATAGGTTGACCTGTCCATCACGATCATTGAATTCTCTAGAGAAGTGCCGCATCTTCTAAGGAGATGGAACCTCGCCTGGGGGCCCGGGAAAGGCGGACAGCGATGTCCTTTGAGATGTCCTTTGATCGGCATCTCGCCGAGATCGCCCGGGAGTACCCCCAGTGGACCATCTGGCGGAGCGACGCGGGCCGCTGGTGGGCCACGAGACACCATCCGCTGAGCGCGGCGCAGCGCGATGCCGGATGTGCGATGACCATCGACGCGGACGACCCGGACGGCCTGCGCGACCGACTCCGGGACCAGGAAAGGTGGGCCGGCGAGCAGCACACGTGGCGAGCCGGCCCCGCACCACCCTGACGCGGGTCGCGGCACGTGCCGCGAGCCCGCGTCCACGAGCAGCCCGGTGCCGGGTCCAGCGTCTCGGCGGCCCCGGCACCGGGCCCCCAAGATCAGGAGGGGCCACGAACGCGGAAGTCCCCGACCCGATCGGGGGCGGGGGCTTCCGCTCCCCTACCGGCTACTTGCGCGAGTCCGACATCCGGCCGATGTTGACGTCGGTGTCCTCGGAGACGACGCCCTCGCGCGGCTCGGCGGCCTCGTCCTTGACGATGACCCGCACCGTCCGCTCCGGGTCCTCGGCGTCGTCCTGCGGCGGCACCGGCTGAGCGGGCGGCTCGGGCTCACCGTGGGCCTCGGGCTGGGCGGGCGGGCCGGCCGGGCCGGCCTGCGGGAGCTGGGCGGGCTGTGCGGGGGCCGGCGGCGCGATGGCCTCGGGCACCAGCGGCCCCGCGTTCGACTCGGCCCGCATGAGGTCGCCCAGCACCGAGCTGATCTCCGTCAGCCGCCGCACGACCTCCGTGTGCGTGTTGCTCAGGTACTCCACCCGGCGGCCCGCCTGCTCGTCCAGCGCCGTCGCCCGCTGGTGGGCGGTGGCCAGCAGGCTCTCGGCCTCCTGGTGCGCGCCGGCCAGCAGCTGCTCGGCCTGGGCGTTGGCCGACTGCATCACCTGCTCGGAGTCGGTCCTGGCCATGGTGATCGTCCGCTCCGCCTCCGCCCTGGCCTCCCGCAGCGTCTCCTCGGCCTCGGCGCGGGCGGAGGTGAGCTGCTCCTCCGCGTCGCCGCCCGCCTGCGCCAGCATGCGCTCGGCGGCCTGGGTGGCCTCGCTCACCCGACGCTCGGCCTCGGCCTGCGCGGAGGTGAGGATCTTGTCGGCGGTCTCGCGGGAGGTGGTCACGAGGCGCTCCGCCTCCGACTTGGCGGCGTCACGCACGCTGGCGGCCTCGGCCTCCGCGTCCTCGCGCTTGGCGGCGGCCTCCTCCTCCCCGAGCCGGAGGATCTGCGCGAGCCTGGGGCTGAGATCCTCGTAGCTCTGCGGCGTCTCGACCATGCGGCGTCTGGCCTCGGCCAGCTCGATGCGGCCCTGCTCCGCCTGCTCGATGGCCCGTGCCAGCCGCTCCTCCAGATCCCTTATCTGGTTCCGGGTGCGGATGATGTAGTCATGAACCTGGCGGCGGTTGTAGCCGCGCATCACGACTTCGAAGGTGTCCTCTTGCATCAGGTCGGGAATGCTCTCGTGCTGGTTCATCATGGGGGTTACCTATGGTCTGCGTGAGGCGGGGGAAAACTAGCGGGTTGTGAGGGTCTGGCAACGGGACGTCAGGAAACGACTTTCCTGCCATCTGCCCACGTCCGCAACCCGAACGCCATACCCCGAGCTGGAATTACGATGTCTCGAATGTACATAGCAGCGTTGGACAACGGAGCAGTCCCGGACATACATCCTGAAGCGTACATAGCCCCTGGTGCGGTCGTGGTCGGCGACGTACGCGTGGGCCGGGCGTCCAGCATCTGGTACGGCTCCGTCCTGCGCGGGGACGACGAACGGATCGAGATCGGCGCGGAGTGCAACGTGCAGGACCTGTCGTGCCTGCACGCCGACCCGGGTGAGCCGGCGATCCTGGAGGACCGCGTCAGCCTGGGCCACAAGGCCATGGTCCACGGCGCCCACGTGGAGACCGGCGCGCTGATCGGCATCGGCGCGATCGTGCTGGGCGGCGCCCGCATCGGCGCGGGCACACTGGTGGCCGCCGGAGCCCTCGTGGGCCCCGGCAAGAAGATCCCGGCGGGCGTGCTCGTCGCGGGCGTGCCCGGCAAAATCGTGCGTGAGCTCACCGACGACGACCGCGACTCCTTCGCCCGCACGCCGGACAACTACGTGGCCAAGGCACTCAGGCACCGGCAGGCGTCATCGCTTTGATCAGAACCTCGTCCGACACCGACGCCGGGTTGAGCGGGTCGGCGTAGTCGGGCAGCTCCGGCCTCAGGAAGCGGACGAAGTCGACCGTGAGCTTGAGGTCGGGGGTGCCCTTGACCTGCTTGGCGTTGCCCTTGGTGGCGTCCTTCTTGAGCGTGCTGTAGCTGTCCCAGTCGGTGTAGGCCGTCACGCCCCACTGGAGCACGTCGGGCAGGCTGGAGGGCCAGCGCTGGGCCACCTTCCACGTGCCCTTGTCCTCCTTGTAGAGCGCGACGAAGACCCGGCCGACCCGGGCCAGCGCGAGGTCCACCCAGCCGCTCTTGACGGCGACCTCCTTGGGCTTGGAGCTGCCGTCCTGGGTGAGCTTCGCCTCCACCTGGCCGCTCTTCTCCGCGGTGCCGGTGGTGACGGAGACCCAGTTGGGCTTGGCGTAGGAGCCGGGCTGGCGGGCCATGAGGCCGCCGAGCGAGAACTTCCGCTTGGGCTGCCCGCCGCTCCTGCCCTCGACCTTGACCCGGGCGTGCATGACGATGTCCCCGGCGAGCTCCTGGTACACGAAGGGCCCGCGGAAGCCGTCGAACCACGCCGAGACGTTGGGCTCCAGGTACATCGCGCCGTTCACCGTCTTGTTGACGTCGTACTTGGTGAGCCGGTCGACGTCCTTCTCGGTCTCGCTGAGCTTGGTCCACATCTTCAGGTCGGCCGCGTCGTCGAACTCGGTGGAGGCCTCGCCCACCTCCCCGCCGGGCGCGGGCGGGGCGGCGTTCTGTAGCGTGAGAATGCCCGGGCCTGTGGGTGTCGGCTGTGCCGCAGTCGTCGTACCGCAACCGGAGAGCACGCTCACGACCGCCAACGTCCCTGCTACCTTCACCCTCATGTCGGACATTCTGCCGTGAAATGCCGATGGATGATCCGAGTACGCCCAGTACGATGACCGCCGTGCCACCCTGGGATGCGTTCACCGCCACAGAGGCGGAGGTCCGCGCGATGGTCGCGGACCCGCGCTGGCAGGGTCTTCCCGTACCCGATCGCGCCCACGTCCTGGCGGCCAGAATTCTTGTGACCCCAGCTGGCGACCGGTGGCTGTACGGCGCGCACGCGCGCTGGCACCTGCACGACCCCGCCGACGGCCGCTGGCACCCCGCCCCGCCGCCGCGCGGCACGCGGGTGCGCCGGGTGACGCACGCCGCGGCGGTCCTGCCGGACGCCGTGGTGCCGACCGGCCACGACTTCCACGCCGAGCCGGGCTCCACCCAGTCGTTCATCGGCCCCGACGTGCCCGAGCGCCTCACCGAGCAGCTCAGGGTCCTGGTGCGCGCCTGCGGGCGCAAGTCCGAGCTGGACTACCCGCTGACGGCCTTCGATGAGATCTTCGCCACAGACGTGCCGAGCACGGTGGCCGCCGTCTGGGGCACGATCATGTGGTGCGCGTACGCGCCCGCCTTCGACGGCAACGAGCGGCTGATCACGGTCTTCGGCGAGTACCTGCGCCGCTCGCTGCCCGGCGACGAGTGGGTGCGCTGGCTGCCCGCGCCGCCCCTGATGGACCTGGTCACGCTGGTGGCCGAGCGGATGCGGGCCGGGCGGGCGCGCGCGGCGCTCAGGCTCGCCGCCGTGATGGCGGACACGGCGCAGATCCTGCTGCTCGACACCCGGTTCAGGCCGCGCGCGCTGGCGCTGCTCACGATGGTGGAGCCGCTGCTGCGCCGCCCCCGCTTCGGCGACCCGTACGACGACGACGCGGCGATGCGCGGGGAGTGGCTGGAGCGCTGCCCGGCGCGGCTGTGCCGGGCCCTGCTCGTGGAGAACGACCCGGAGGCGCACTTCTCCCACACGCTCTACGACCTCGTGGACGCCCTGTCGTTCACGCCGGAGCCCCGGGTGGCCGCGGCCACGTTCCTGGCCGACCTGTCCGACTCCAGGGGGGCGTTGCCGGGCCGGCTGGACCACCGGCTGCGGATGGCGTACGAGGAACTGCGCCAGGCGGGCCTCACGGGCACCTCAGCGGCCGAGACGACGCAACCCGAGGGCTTCCCCGTCCGTACGGGCGAGGCCGCCCCCGTGTCGGAGGTGGAGCCGCCTGACCGGGGCAGCGCGGCGGCGGTGCTGGGGGCCGCGTACGCGATGGGGCTGGCGTGGGGCCGGCTGACGGGGGCCAAGCTCCCGGAGCGCGGGCTGGCCGGGCAGTCGGCGCTCGTCCGGCGGATCGTCCACGAACGAGACGACCATCACACGGGTCACATGTAAACCACTAATGCCGCTATTTCCCCCTTACTCCTCCTATATCGTTCTAACGCCCCAGATAACAGCAATTTCGCTGAATTGTGATCTCGGATTCGGGAAATGATCCTGACGGGGCCCCCGCGGCGCAGAAAGGAATGACTCCGATGGGCCATGTCGCAGGAAGGGCCCTCACCGTAACCTCGTAGAGGGTGTGGGCTGCGGAAGGAAGGACGACGCGGTGGGGCACGACGACCTGGACTCTCGGGTCCATGACCGTGTCGCGTTGGACGAGATTGCGCTCTACGCCGAGGTGCTCACCGCCGTGGCAGTCAGTGAGCGGCGGCTGACCTTGGACGAACTCGACGACGCGCTCGGATTGCGGACTTCGGCGAGTCGCTGAAGAACCAACTCGATTACCAAGACCCCGGGGACCTAGTTCCCGGGGTTTCACATAACTAGTCAATCCACGGCTGGATCATCCGACTTACGGATGAGGCCCTCAGGTAAGAGGGCTAGACCCTTCTAGGAGCGGACGAGGCGCGCGATCGCCGCCGACGCCTCCTTCACCTTCGCCTCGGCCTCGGGGCCGCCCGTGTTGATCGCGTCGGCCACGCAGTGCGAGATGTGCTCCTCCAGCAGCCCCAGCGCGACCGCCTGCAGGGCCCGTGTGGCGGCGGAGACCTGGGTGAGCACGTCGATGCAGTAGGCATCGTCGTCGACCATGCGCTGCAGACCCCGGATCTGGCCCTCGATTCGCCGCAGGCGCGTCAGATATGCCTGCTTGTCTCCGCTGTACCCATGCATGCTTCTACGGTACCCGTAAGGAGTATGCGCTAGCGGAGATCGGTGATGAGCTTCTCCCACTGCTCTGCCACCTCGTCGGCCGAGTGCCGCACCGCGGTGTCGAGCGCGCCGGCCGCCAGGGAGCGCCGCCTGCGCTCGTCGTCGATCAGCGCCAGCAGCGCCGACGCGAACAGCTGCAGGTCTCCCTCCGACTCGGGCACCAGCACCCCGTTGTAGCCGGTCGCCACGAACTCCCTGGGCCCCTTGGCCCCCTCGAAGGCCACCACGGGCACCCCGCACCCCATGGCCTCCAGCACGGTCATGCCCAGGTCCTCGCTGCGCGAGGTGGTGGCCACGATCGAGGCCTTGGCGAACTCGCCCGCCAAATCGGGCGTGGTGCCCATGAAGTACACGTGGTTGTGCAGGTTCAGCTCGCGCACGAGCGAGCGCAGCCGCCGCTCCTCCGGGCCGCCGCCGTACAGCCTCAGCCGCCAGTCGGGCCGCTTGTCGGCCACGATCGCGAACGACCTGATCAACCGGTCGTAGGCCTTCACCGGCACCCACCGGCCACCGGCGGCCACGATCCTGTTGTCCATGCGCGAGCGCGGCCACGGGCCGCCAGGCAGCGCGTCCAGCACGCTGTGCACGGCGGGCGTGTCACCGAGGAGCCTGCTCCACTCCTCCTGGGCCGACTCCGTGGCCGTCACGACGGCGCTCAGGCGCGGGTAGAAGCGCTTGACGGGGCCCGGCACGGCCGGCCTGCCCCACTCGCGGGCGATCTTGATGGTGTCGCGCGGCGCGTGCCTGGCCGCCTGCACGCCGATCCCCGGCCTGGTGGTGATGAGCACGTCGGACCTGAGGTTGCGCAGCATCCGCCAGAGCGCCACCTCGGTGCGCACCTGCCCGCGCGGGAGCAGGTGCCTGACCCCCGGCCGGACGTCGACCACGCTGCGCATGCTCACCTTGGGGCCGACGGGGAAGAACGGCTTCTCCTTCTGCCGCCTGACGCTGATCACCTCGACGTCGTGCCGCTCGGCCAGCGCGGTGGCCAGGTTGAGCGTGGCGCGCACGTCACCCCGCATGGCGTACGCGGAGGCGAGCACCAGGCTGACCTTCATCCCCCGACCTCGATCCGCAGCTCGTCGTCGGCGGTGTAGCAGGGTTTGATCAGCACGCCGTCGACGCGGGCCGACGGGTAGTGCAGGCGGCGCCGCTTGCCGTCCACGTCGTCGAGCCGCGAGCCGAGCCGCAGCGCCGTGGGCACACCCTCCACCTGCAGCGCCGGCTCCCACATGCCGGCCCCGTCGGGCTCGGCGGCCAGCACGTCCACGAGCGAGACCGCCGCGTGGAAGCGCACGCCCTGCACCGTGGCCGTGCTCTTCAGATGGGCGCCCGTCTGCCGGCGCTCCAGGGTCATCACGGCCTCGTGGCGGGAGTCGTCGTCCTCCAGGCCGGTGTAGGCCAGCAGGCCCATCACCTCGAAGCGGCCCTCCCTGAACCAGATGGAGCGAACCTCCGCCACCGGCTCGGCGTCGGAGATCTTCAGCGCCAGAAAGCCGTTGCGGGTCCGGTACGAGCGGTAGGCGAGCGTGCGCCTGCACAATGCATACGCGTCGAGATGGTCGAGCGAGAACCCCGGATCGACGCTGCGCAGCCTGCTGCGCCTGCCCTCGCGCCGCAGGTAGGCGTCCCACCGGCCGGTGCTGAGCTCCAGCGGCGCCAGCGACACCGCCAGCGTCGCCTCACGCGCCCGCGCGCCTGGGCTGCCGAGCAGCACGTCGCGTTCCACCCCCGTGGTGCGATGCCGGAGAACGAGTTCGGTGCCGTCTTCCAGTGGTTCCTCGATGGCGAGTCGCAGGGAGAGCACGTCGGCCAGGGTGACTTCGGCGTCCGTGACGACGACGCCCATCACGAGCCCCCTCCCCGTCGAATAAGGCCATGCGACGTTGAGGTTACCGTGATTTTCCCGTTATGTGGATGCCGGATTTCTTCCAACCCCACCCGTAGACAGGCGAAACTCCTCCACAACTGGTGTGGAGGAGTCCGACTTTCACCGTCAGGACGCGCCCTTGACCGACTTGATCAGAAGCTGCGCCACGTCCACGACTTCGAGCGTCTCCTTGGCCTCGCCGTTGTTCTTCTTCTCGTTGATGGCGTCACCCAGCATCACCATGCAGAACGGGCAGGCGGTCGAGACCGTGTCGGGGTTGGTGGTCAGCGCCTCGTCCACGCGCTCGGTGTTGATGCGCTTGCCGATGCGCTCCTCCATCCACATGCGGGCGCCGCCGGCGCCGCAGCAGAAGCCGCGGTCCTTGTGGCGGTGCATCTCCTGCGTCTGCACGCCGGGCACCTTGGACATGATGTCGCGTGGCTGGGAGTACACCTTGTTGTGGCGGCCGAGGAAGCACGGGTCGTGGTAGGTGATCTTCTCCTCGATCGGCGTGATCGGGGTGAGCAGCCCCTCGTCCACCAGCTTCGACAGCAGCTGCGTGTGGTGCACGACCTCGTACGTGCCGCCGAGCTGCGGGTACTCGTTGGCCAGCGTGTTGAAGCAGTGCGGGCAGGTGGCCACGATCTTCTTGACGCCGGCCTCGTTGAGCGTCTCGATGTTCTGCTGGGCCAGCATGTTGAACAGGTACTCCATGCCCAGGCGGCGGGCCGGGTCGCCGGTGCACGCCTCCATGTGGCCGAGCACCGCGAACTTCACGCCCGCGATGTGCAGCAGCTCCGCGACGGCCTTCGTGGTCTTCTTGGCCCGGTCCTCCAGCGCGCCCGCGCACCCGACCCAGAACAGGTACTCGGTGTCCTCGGGCATCTTGTCCTCGACCATCGGGACCTCGAAGTCGAGCTCCTCGATCCACTCGGCCCGCTTCATCTCGGACATGCCCCACGGGTTGCCCTTGTTCTCCAGGTTCTTCACCATCACGCCCGCCTCGGACGGGAACGACGACTCCACCATCACCTGGTAGCGGCGCATGTCGAGGATGTGGTCGATGTGCTCGATGTCCACCGGGCACTGCTCGACGCAGGCGCCGCAGTTGGTGCACGACCACAGCACGTCGGGGTGGATCACACCTTCCTCGCCGACGAGGGGCTTGTCCAGCAGCGCCAGCACGTCGGTGTCCTTGTGCTCGACGCCCGCCGAGGCCGCCAGCAGGTACGGGGCCACCTTGAAGGCGTGGTCACGCTGGTCGAGGATGAGCATCTTCGGCGACAGGGGCTTGTCGGTGTTCCACGCCGGGCACTGCGACTGGCAGCGGCCGCACTCCGTACAGGAGTAGAAGTCCAGGAAGCCCTTCCACGTGGTGTCGCCGATCTTGCCGCGGCCGAGCCGCTCGGGGTCGAGGTCCTCGTCCTCGAAGTCCACCGGCTTGCCGTCCACCCGCATCTCGGGCGCGCCGCCGAGGCCGTCGGGGCGGCGCGAGAAGAGCACGTTGAGCGGGGCGGTGAAGATGTGCAGGTGCTTGGAGTTCACCACGATGACCAGGAACACCAGCATGAAGCCGATGTGCAGGAGCAACGCGATCTCCTCCAGCAGCGCGCTCTGCGGCAGCGCGTCGCCCAGCGCCAGCGAGACGAAGGCGCCGGAGGAGTACGGGAAGTTGCCGTTGGCCGCCGCCGCGCCCCTGGCCAGGAAGAGCGTCCAGATGATGTTGAAGATCATGAACAGGACGAGCCACGCGCCGCCGAGGTGCGAGCCGGAGAAGCGGGAGCCGCGGCCCAGCGTCTTGGGCGAGTTC
Organism: Nonomuraea gerenzanensis; assembly: GCF_020215645.1. Classification (NCBI taxonomy): domain Bacteria; kingdom Bacillati; phylum Actinomycetota; class Actinomycetes; order Streptosporangiales; family Streptosporangiaceae; genus Nonomuraea; species Nonomuraea gerenzanensis. The sequence continues at coordinate 11,764,427 of NZ_CP084058.1, forward strand.
TTGACCCGGATGATCGCGAAGGCGACCAGGCCGAGCAGACACGCCACCGCGATGAAGTCCTGAAGGAAGCCGAGCACGCCCCACGTCCCGATGAGCGGGATGTGGAAGTCGGGCGTGCCGGTGATCGCCCCCTGGATGATCGCGCCGTAGGCCTCGATGTAGACGGTCAGCAAGATGAAGAACGCCCACATGACGAAGAAGTGCGCCACGCCCGACGGCGTCCACTTGAGCAGCTTCTTCTGCCCGAACACCTCGACGAGCTGAGCCTTGATCTCATCGCCGACATGTGTCCTGGCGTACTCGGTCCGCTCGGGGGCGGGCGGGCCGACGGTGGCGAGCTTGAACAGGAACATGACCCTGCGGCCGGCCACGACCACCGCCGCGACGGTCATGACCAACCCGATGACGGCTACCCAGAGCACGGGGTCCTCCCACAGACGACTTGACTGTCAGCGTACGGTCACCCGCTGCGCAGGCATGTAGCAGCAATCCTACCCACGAGTAACTTTACTGGGTTACGCGACATACCCTAAGGTCATCGCCGTCTCCAGAACAATGCTCTATCCCGTGAAGTACCGCTGGATGGTCGGCGCCAGGATTTCCACCAGTTCGTCATGATCGGCGCTCGCCAGCGGCTGCAGCTTGAGCACGTACCGGGCCAGGACGATCCCGAGCATCTGCGCGAAGGCCGCCTCCACCCGCAAGTGCGGCACCCCCAGCCGGTCGGCCACCTGGTAGAGCAGGGCGGAGGTGAAGAACTCCCTGACCATCCCGACCGCCTGCTCGTTGCTCATGGCCGAGCGCAGCAGCGCCAGCACCGGCGCCCGCGTCTTCTCGTCGGCGGTCAGCCGCAGTATCGTGCGGACCAGCCGCTCCCCGATCTCCTCGCGCGGGCCGTCGAGCAGCACCGGGATGATCTGCTGAGGATTGATCGGCAGCTCCATGGCCGCCGCGAACATGCCCTCCTTGGTGTCGAAGTAGTGGTGCACGAGCGCCGGATCGACCTGGGCCTCCCGCGCGATGCCGCGCACGGTCGCCTTGTCGAAGCCCTTCTCCGCGAACACCCGCCTGGCGGCGGTGAGGATCTCACCGCGCGTGTCGGCCGACCCGGGCCTGCGCCCCGGCCTGCGCTTGTCCGTCACCTACCCACCGCCAGGTAGACCCGCATCGGCACCGACAGCACACCCTCGGGGAACTCCTCCCGCAACGCCGCCCGCTGCCGCTCCACGACCTCGTCCGCACGCTCCGCGGACAGCGCTGCCATGTAGGAGTGCGAGCGCAGGTCGAGCAGGAAGTCCTCGATGCCGATCAGCCTGGTCCAGGGGATCCAGCGCTCCTCGATCACCTCGAACGCCGCGGCGATCGGCGGCACCGACCACTGCTCGACGGCCGGCCCCCAGTAGGTGGGCACCTCCTCGGCCAGCCTGGCCTCATAGGCGGCCAGCCAGTCGGCCTGGGCGGCGTGGTTGAGGTTCCAGCAGCCGACGATGGCGCCACGGGGGCGCAGCACCCGCCTGGCCTCGGTGATCGAGGCCACGGGGTCGAGCCAGTGCCAGGACTGGGCGTACATGACCAGGTCGGCCACCTCGTCGGCCAGGGGGAGCGCGTTGCCGTCGGCGAGCACGGCGCTCACCCGCGTGCCGTTCGCGCCCTCGCTTGTGGAGACGCTGCCGGCTGCGCGGTCGCTTCCGGTCGCGCGGTCGCTTTTGGTGGCGCGGTCGCTTTTGGTGGCGCGGTCGCTTTTGGTGGCGCGGTCGCTTTTGGTGGCGCGGTCGCTTTTGGTGGCGCGGTCGCTTTTGGAAACCAGGCGGGCCAGCATCGCCTCCCCCGGATCCACCGCGATCACGTGGGAGCCGCGCGCCCTGAGCGCGTGCGTCATGATGCCGGTGCCCGCCCCGACGTCCACGGTCGTGGCGCCGTCGAGCTCGACACCGGACACCTCCGTCAGCGCCCGGTAGACCTCGTCGGGATAGCCCGGCCTGCCCGCGTCGTAGGCGTCGGCCACCAGGTCGAACGTCCTGCCCAGATCCTTGATCGGCCCCGTGTTCATGTGGATGCCGCCAGGTGCAGCCTCGCGAAGGCCAGCCCCTCCGCCAGATCGTCGATGCGCTCGGTCCTGCTCGCCGCCTTGCGGGTGTTGATCTCCAGGACGACCAGGCCCGCGTAACCCGTGTTGGCCAGCCGCTCCAGCATCTGCGCGCACGGCTGGTTGCCCCTGCCCGGCACCAGGTGCTCGTCCTTGTTGGTCACCCCGAGGCCGTCGGCCAGGTGCAGGTGGGCGAGCCTGTCGCCGAGCTTGACGGCCATCTCCATGGCGTCGGAGCCGGACACGGCGGTGTGCGACAGGTCCAGCGTGACGTGCGGGAAGTCGTAGTCGATCGGGTTCCAGTCGGGTGAGTAGGGCACCACGTCGTTGCCCCTGGCACGCAGCGGGAACATGTTCTCCACCGCGAACGTGACGTCCGTCTCGTCCCGCATCCGCGCGAGCCCGTGCTCGAAGTCACGGGCGTACTCGCGCTGCCAGCGGAACGGCGGATGGACCACGACCGTCGAGGCGCCCAGGCGTTCTGCCGCCTTCTGGGCCTTGACCAGCTTCGCCCACGGGTCGCGGCCCCAGACCCGCTGGGTGACCAGCAGACAGGGCGCGTGAATGGCCAGGACGGGCACCTCGTAGTGCTCGGACAGCCGCTCGATCACGTCGATGTCCTGGCTCACCGGGTCGGCGCCGACCATGATCTCCACGCCGTCATAACCCAGGCGCGCGGCCAGCTCGAACGCGTCAGGAGTGCGTTCCGGATATACCGAGGCGGTGGACAATGCGATCTTCGCATTGGGCACGCGGATGACATCAGCCACGTTGCCAGCCTAAGCCGGAGAAGCCGATCTGGCGCGTCAGCCCCTAGCGTTAGGGCATGACCCGGATAGCGAAAGGTGCGATCCCGAGCCCGAATATCTGGAATACGCCCCAGATCTACGAGCTGGAGAACCGTGCCGTCGATCCCGATGGCGCGGCCGACGCGGCGATGCGCGCCCTGCGCCCCTGGGACGGCGCCACCGTGCTCGACATCGGCTGCGGCACCGGCTACCACCTGCCTGTCCTGGCCGCCGAGGCGTCCCAGGTGATCGGCGTCGAGCCGCACGGCGACCTGGCCGGGCTGGCCCGCCGCCGCTGCGCGGGCCTGCCGAACGTGACCGTGCACGCCGCGACGGCCCAGGAGCTGCCGCTGCCCGACGCGGGGGTGGACGTGGCGATGGCGCGCTGGGCGTACTTCTTCGGGCCCGGCTGCGAGCCGGGGCTGCGCGAGCTGACCCGGGTCGTACGGCGTGGCGGCGCGGCCTTCGTCCTCGATCTGGACGCCACCCGGGGGTCGTTCGGGCGATGGTTCTCCCGGACCGTGCCGACGTACTCGTCCAGAGAGGTCGAGTCCTTCTGGCACCGGCACGGCTGGCAGCGCCGCGAGCTCGACCTGCGCATGGTCTTCCAGCGGCGCGCCGACCTTGAAGCCGTGCTGCGCATCGAGTTCACGCCCCAGGTGGCCGAGCAGGCCATCGCCGAGACGCCCGGCCTGGAGCTGGCCTATCCGAACGTGCTGCGCTGGCGCTACTTCTGAGCCCTTGACCTTGACACTGACGTCAACGTTTACCTTGGTGGCATGCGCATCGGTGAGCTGGCTGAACGCACCGGGGTGAGCACCCGCTCGCTCCGCTACTACGAGCAGCACGGGCTGCTCCGGGCGCGACGCGCCTCGAACGGCTACCGCAGCTACAGCGAGGACGACGTCAGGCTGGTCTCCGAGATCCGGGCCCTGCTCCAGATCGGCTTCACGCTGGAGGAGACCCGCCCGTTCGTCGACTGCCTGCGCCAGGGGCACAGCACGGGCGGTTCCTGCGCCGAGTCGGTCGAGGTCTACGAGCGCAAGCTCAGCGAGATCGACCAGGAGATCCGCGTGCTGCTCGCCCGCCGCGCCGAGGTGGCCGCCCAGCTCGCCCAGTCCTGCCCAGGTTGCTTTGTGAGGGGATGAAGATGATCACGTTGACCACGGACAACTTCGAGGAGCAGGTGCTCAGGAGCGACAAGCCGATCCTGGTGGACTTCTGGGCCGAGTGGTGCGGGCCGTGCCGGATGGTGGCGCCCGTACTGGAGCAGATCGAGGCCGAGCACGGCCTGACGATCGGCAAGCTGAACACCGACGAGAATCCCGAGATCATGGCCCGTTACGGGGTGATGGGCATCCCGACGCTGATCCTGTTCGAGAACGGCGAGCCGGCCAAGCAAGTCGTCGGCGCCAAGCCCAAGCGCATGCTGGTCTCCGAGCTCGGCCTCGCATAACGGCGCCCCGCGCGCCCACCCCGCGCGCCCGCCCCGCACGCCCACCTGTGCGCGCCCACCTCATGCGCACCTACCCCGCGCCCCCACTCCCCGCACCCACCCCCACCTCCGCGCCCGCCGTCCGCGCCGTCCGCGCCTTCCGCGCGGCGGCGGGGCGCAGTGGTCCTGGCTTGGCGACAGCAGCGGTCCTGGCCTGACGACAGCAGCGGTCCTGGCAGCACGGGCGCAGGACAAGACGCACATCCCGCTCCCGTCACGCACGGCTCGAAGATTGTCGGTGGCGCCCGCTAACCTGCACCACATGGCCAAGACTGCCCCGAAGCCCGGATACCGCTGCGCCGAATGCGGGTGGCGCACCACCAAGTGGGTCGGCAGGTGCGGGGAGTGCCAGGCTTGGGGCACGGTCGACGAGGAAGGCGCCAGGGCGGGCGTCAACGTCGTCCAGGCCGGGGCCACCACCGCTCCCGCCCTGCCCATCGGGCAGGTCAGGGCCGAGGTGGCGACCGCCCGCACCACCGGCGTGGCCGAGCTCGACCGGGTGCTGGGCGGCGGGCTGGTGCCCGGCGCGGTGGTGCTGCTGGCGGGCGAGCCCGGCATCGGCAAGTCCACGCTCCTGCTGGAGGCCGCCGCGCGCATCGCCGAGCGCGCGACCGTCCTGTACGTGACGGGCGAGGAGTCCGCGGCCCAGGTGCGCCTGCGGGCCGACCGCATCGGCGCGATCCAGGACCAGCTCTACCTGGCGGCGGAGACCGAGCTGTCGGCGCTGGTGACGCACGTGGAGAAGGTCCAGCCGAGGCTGCTGGTCGTCGACTCCGTCCAGACGATCGGCTCCGCGCAGGCCACCGGCGTGCCCGGCGGGGTGACGCAGGTGCGCGAGGTGGCGGCCAACCTCGTCCGGCTGGCCAAGGAGCGCAACATGGCCACCGTCCTCGTCGGCCACGTCACCAAGGAGGGCTCCATCGCCGGCCCCCGCACGCTGGAGCACCTGGTCGACGTCGTGCTCAACTTCGAGGGCGACCGACACTCCCGGCTGCGCATGGTCCGCGCGATCAAGAACCGGTTCGGCCCCACCGACGAGATCGGCTGCTTCGACCTGCACGAGCGGGGCATCGAGGGCATCACCGACCCCAGCGGCCTGTTCGTCTCCCGGCGCAGCGAGCCGGTCCCCGGCACCTGCGTCACCGTCACGGTCGAGGGCACCCGCCCGCTGCCCGCCGAGGTCCAGGCCCTGGTGGCGCGCACCGAGGCGCAGCAGCCCCGGCGCACCTCGTCGGGGCTCGACACCTACCGCGTCCAGATGGTCCTCGCCGTCCTGGAGCGCCGGCTCAACGCCCGCCTCGGCGGCTGCGACGTGTTCACCGCCACCGTCGGCGGCATCAAGCTGGCCGACCCCGCCGTGGACCTGTCGGTCATGCTCGCCGTCGCCAGCGCCGCCGGCGACAAGCCGCTGCCCGCCGGGCTGGTCGCGCTGGGCGAGGTGGGCCTGGCGGGCGAGCTGCGCCCGGTGAAGGACGTGCGCAGGCGCCTCACGGAGGCGGCCCGCCTGGGCTTCAAGCGCGCCCTCGTGCCGGCCGGCTCGCTGGAGGAGGGCACGGGCAGGCGCGGCGGCCAGCGCTCCCTGGTGCCGGTCGGGCCGGTGGCGTTCGCGCCGGGCTTCGAGGTGGTCCAGGCGGAGAACGTCTGGGACGCTCTCACACACGTCACATAGCGCGGCTAAGCTGAGGTGACCGATCGACACGGGGGTCAGGTGGATAGGAGTCTGGACGACCGCCGTCGCGAAGCCCTGGCCGCGGTAGCGCCGGGCACACCTCTGCGCGACGGCCTGGAGCGGATCCTGCGCGGGCAGACCGGCGGGCTGATCGTGCTGGGCTACAACAGGGTCGTCGAAGAGGTCTGCAGCGGCGGCTTCGAGCTCGACGTCGACTTCTCCGCCACCCGGCTGCGCGAGCTGGCCAAGATGGACGGCGCCATCGTGCTGAGCGACGACCACAAGATCGTCCGTGCCGCCGTGCACCTCGTCCCCGACCCCGCCATCCCCACCGACGAGTCCGGCACCCGCCATCGCACCGCCCAGCGCGTCGCCAGGCAGACCGGCCTGCCGATCATCGCGATCAGCAAGTCGATGCGCATCATCGCCCTCTACCTCGACGGCATCCGCTACGTCCTGGAGGAGTCGGCCGCCATCCTGTCCAAGGCCAACCAGGCCCTGGCCACGCTTGAGCGCTACAAGCACCGCCTCGACGAGGTCTCCGGCACCCTGTCGGCCCTGGAGATCGAAGACCTGGTCACGGTCAGAGACGTCGCCGCCGTGGCGCAGCGCCTGGAGATGGTCCGCCGCATCTCCGACGAGATCAAGGGCTACGTCGTCGAGCTGGGCACGGACGGCCGCCTCCTGTCGTTGCAACTCGACGAGCTGGTCGCCGGCGTGGACTCCGAACGCGAGCTGGTCATCCGCGACTACCTCCCCGCCCCCTCCGGCCGCCGCCAGAAGCGCCTCATGGAGGCCCTGCACGAGCTGGACCAGCTCTCCGGCGCCGACCTCCTCGACCTCTCAGCCGTCGCCCACGTCCTCGGCCACAACGGCACCGACCAGCTCGAAACCCCCGTCTCCCCGCGCGGCTTCCGCCTCCTGGCCAAAGTCCCCCGCCTCCCTGCCACGGTCGTGGACCGACTGGTCAACCACTTCGGCGGCCTGCAAAAACTCCTGGCGGCCAGCATCGACGACCTGCAGGCGGTGGGCGGCGTCGGCGAATCCCGGGCCCGCAGCGTCCGCGAGGGCCTCTCCCGCCTGGCCGAATCCTCCATCCTCGAGCGCTACGTCTAAAAGCAAGGTCTCGCTGATCGCTCGGGCGTTCTTTCGAAACCCAGCCCGCCCCAACCCCAGTTACCGGCTTGGCCGTTGGAAGCCCGCCCCGAATCTAGGGGGCCTCGCCTTCGGCTCGGGCTGTGTTCATCCGGGTCTCGTGGCTGCGCCACGAGACCCGGTGCGAAGGGCTTGCCAGCCCCTCGCGCTCCCCGGACGCAGCACCACGATCTTCGGTCCCAGATACGGAGCACGCCTCACGGGGCATCGCTCAAGGAGCGGACCCGAGGTCGCCGAGCCTGGCAATGGCAAAATACGTTCCCGAACACATTCCGCTCACCGAGGCGGGCGTCGTTGCCATCGCGCTGCAGCCCCCGCAGCTCGCGGCCTTTCTCACCAGCTCTCTCGCCGCCACCGACGATCTCTTACACCGCGCCGACCAGCTGCCGCGACAGCCGAGCAGAACACCTCAACGCAGATGGAAAACACCCTTCTCGGTCCGCATCCTGCCCATCCGCGCCACCGCCACATAAGTCCCCGGCAACGCGTTGGCGGACGGCGAGCGGCAGTCGGAGCTGGAGCGCCGCCGGTCCCACTCCAGCGACCGCACGTACGGCACCCCCCGCTGCAGTTCCTGAACGTCGGTGCCCTCACCGCTCACGCAGTCGGCCGTGGACCAGATGCGGTCGGCGCCCGAGGTGATGCGGATCTCCATGGCCCGTGGCCCCACGTCGGCCTTGCACATCACCGAGCCGGTGTTGACCAGGGTGACGAGGAAGGTGGGGCGGGAGGCGCCGGCGTAGATCTGCTCCTTGCCACCCTGGAGGCTGAGCACCAGGTCCTTCTCCTCGCACGGCTCCCCGGGCCGCTTGGGGCGTTCGGAGGGGGTGGCCTTGGCGCTGGTCGTCGGGGACGGGCTGGCGGTGCCCAGGGCGAGCGTGCGCAGCCCGGCCAGGAGCGGGTCGACGCTCGGCGTGGCCTGGGCGGAGGCGCTGGCGCCCGCGCTCGGTGAGGACTGCGCGCTGGAGCTGCGTTCGGGGCCGCTGCCGCCGCTGGAGCACGCCCACGCCACAACGGCCACCACGACGAGCACGGCCACCAGCACGCTCATCCGGCGCCGCCAGTAGATGTCACCGCCGTCGCCACGCATCGTATCCGGGTCCATACAGCACAGAATGGTGAGCGGGCAACGACAAGGAGTGACGACACGCCGGTGGATGCCATCTCCTGGAACGTCGGCACGCCAAGGGTTGGCATCGCCCCATACCCTTGACGGCGTGGTCGAGCCGAACCTCCTGCACACCGCCGTTCTCGACTGGTACGAGGACAACGCCCGGGATCTGCCGTGGCGGGCGCCCGACGCGACCCCGTGGGGGGTGCTGGTGAGCGAGATCATGCTCCAGCAGACCCCGGTCGTCCGCGTCCTGCCGATCTGGCACGAGTGGATGGAGCGGTGGCCGACCCCCAAGGCGCTGGCCGCCGAGCAGCCCGGCGAGGCCGTACGCCACTGGGGGCGGCTCGGTTACCCGCGGCGGGCGTTGCGCCTGCACGCGTGCGCCCGCGCCATCACCGAGGAGCACGGCGGCCAGGTGCCGTCGGACCACGCGACCCTGCTGGCTCTGCCCGGTATCGGCGAGTACACGGCGGCGGCCGTCGCCAGTTTCGCCTTCGGCGGGCGGCACGCGGTGCTGGACACGAACGTGCGCAGGGTGTTCGCACGGGCGATCAGCGCGGAGGAGTACCCGCCGACCGCCACCTCGGCGGCCGAGCGGCGGCTGGCGGAGAGCCTGCTGCCCGAGCTGGGCGCCGCCCGGTGGGGGGTGGCGGTGATGGAGCTGGGGGCGCTGGTGTGCTCGGCGCGGGCGCCGCGCTGCGCCGACTGCCCGATCACGCACGTGTGCGCGTGGCGGCTGGCGGGCAAGCCGCCGTACGCCGGGCCCGCCCGTAAGGGGCAGACGTACGCGGGCACCGACCGGCAGTGCCGGGGGCGGCTGCTGGCGGTGCTGCGCGAGGCCCACGGGCCGGTGCCGAAGGCGGCGCTGGACGTGGTGTGGGACGACTCCGTGCAGCGTGAGCGCGCGCTGGACGGGCTGGTGGCCGATGGGCTGGCCGAGGCGCTCGACGACGGCACCTACCGCCTGCCCCACTCCTCAGACCAGGGCTGAGCCTCTTACGCCACTGGTGCGCGTGCGGAGGGTGGGCGGTCAGGCGTCGGGGTCGACTTCGGGGTGCGTGAACCGCACGGGCTTGCCCAGCGAGCGGGCGTAGGCGATCTCGGCTCGGGTGCTGTCTCCGATGTGGTCGCCGACCACGAGCACCTCATCAGCGAGCCGGATCTTCGCTCGGTGCAGATCGTCGAGCCGGACCTTCAGCGCCCTGGCCGCGGCAGGATCGGACCAGAGTTCGTGCGGCGACTTCATGTCACAACCCGGCTTGACGACGATCTTTCCGGCTGTGGTCTCCCGCAGATCGGCCTCGGTCATCTCGGCCATGAAGCGGGTGGAGCCGCAGATCACGACGATAGGCGGGAGGCTCAGCCGCTTCTTCGCGTCGGCGAGTTCCTCCTCGGGGGTGAGCGGTTGCGGGTATGACACCGGTTCTCCTGGTGGTGTGGTCCACGAGATGCCTGCGGAGACGAGAACGAGGGTATCCAAGATCGTCTTATCGCGGACGACGTGGACACCCTCGCTGCGGCAGGTCATCGGATCGATGCGAGATCCCCTGAGCCCGCTAACGGACCCAGGGCGGCACGAGCCGCTCGTCGTCCTTCGGGGCCAGGTCGCAGGCGTCCGGCTCCGACACCCCGTCCGGGTTGTAGACCTGCGCCCCGGGCGGCGCGACCACGACGGAGACGAACCCGCGCTCCCCGTCGGCGAACAACTGCCTGCTCACATCCGCGGGCAACACCATCGTGTCCCCCGCCCTCACCTCGTACCGCTCACCACCCAGCTCGACCACGGCGGCCCCGTCGAGCCACGTCCACACCAGCTCGGCGTCGAAGGCGTGCACCGGCCCCACCATGCCGGGCCTGGCCTCCACCCGCCAGACGGCGGCGTGCTCGGCGGCGCCCTGCGTCGGGGAGGCGAGGGTGGTCATGACCCCGTTCGGGGTCTCGATCCTGCGGGAGTCGGCTCCCAGGACCACGGTCATCGACATCTCCTCTCACGCGATCCACGGCGGCACGCCGAACTCGGCGCCGTCGGGGCCGAAGGCTCTGGCGCCGGCCGGTGCGGTGACGACGGCGGTGTAGCCGTGGCCGGGGTCGGCCAGGACCCGCCGTACGGTGCGGGCGGGCATGACCACGGTGTCGCCGGCCGTGACGGTGTACGTACGGCCGCCCAGCTCGACGGTCGCCGCACCGGCCACCCAGCTCCACACCTGCTCGCTGTCGAAGTCGTGCACGGGCCCCTCGGCGCCCGGGCGGGCCTCGACCTTCCACAGGGACCGCGAGGCCCCTCCCTGTGTCGGCGAGGCGAACGTCGTCATGACCCCGCCTGGTGTCTGCGAGCGCCGCGCCTCGGCCTCACGTATGACGGACAACACCATCAACCCCTAAGATAGGCAACTACGTTGTCCATATAGTTAACCAGGTTGTCTATCGTGTCAAGCTACGTCCCCGGCTTCGAGCTTCCGCTGCGCCTGCTGCTCGCGTTCAGGTTGTTGATCGACGAGCTGCACTCCGAGCTGGGCAGGCAGGGTCATCCCGAGCTCAGACCCATGCACGGGTTCGTCATGCAGGCCATCGGCCCCGACGGCACCACGGCCGTCGAGCTGGGCCGGACGCTGGGCGTCTCCAAGCAGGCGGCGGGCAAGACCATCGAGACACTGGAGCGGGCCGGCTACGTCGAGCGCACCACCGACCCGCACGACACCAGGCGCAAGATCGTGCGCCTCACCCCGTACGGCATCGACGCCCTCGACCGCTCAGCCCGCATCTTCGACGCGCTGCGCACCCGCTGGGCAGCCGAGCTGGGCGAGGAGCGGCTGCGCGAGCTGGAAGCCGACCTGCGCAGGATGACGCCCGGCAACCCGTGGCGGCTGGACATGCCCGGCTGGTTCGGCAACCTCTAGGCACGATGGCATGAAGGCCGCCGGGCCGGCTCGGCAACCTCCAGGCACAATGAGGTGAAGGCCGCTCAGGCGATGAGCTGGAGGTGGTCGGGCCTACGCGGCGAGCTGGAGGCCCAGGCTGGTCAGGTTCGTACGCGCCCACGCCAGCTCCTCGGCCAGCATCGACACCAGCGCCCCCGGGCCCTTGGCCCGTCCGGGGACGAGCAGGTTGTGCGTCTCGACCTCGATGTGCGCGCTGCCGCTCACAGCGCCCGACAGCATGGCCGTCAGCGTGTCCTGCAGCACGCCTCCTGTGCCCGGCGTCTCGCCGGTGTGATTGTGCACGTGGCCCAGCTTGACCACGGGCGCCCCGGCCTCGGCCAGGCCCTTCAGCGCCGCACCCGGCTCACCGGCGTCGCAGGCGAGGTGGCAGGCGTCCAGGCACACGCCCAGGTGCTCGGAGTCGATGCCGCACACCCGCTCCAGCGCCTGCTCGGTCGTCTCCAGCACGCAGCCGGGCCACGGCTCGAACCCGACTCTGATCGTCTTGCCGGTCGTGCTGTAGATGCCGCGCAGCTCGCGGGCCAGCCGCTCCAGCCGGCGGGTGGCGATGGAGTGCAGGTCGGCGGGCCAGTCGCGGCGCCAGCCGATGGGGATCGTCGAGATGCTGCCGAACCGCACGTCCTCGGGCAGCAGGAACGCCAGGATCTTGGCCAGCGCCATCGTGTAGCGGTAGCGCTCGGGCTTGGCCCAGTCGGGGCCGGGGACGTCCTGGTTGCGGCCGCCGGTGCCGTTGAGGCTGACGACCTCCAGGCCGCGCTCCTCCAGGGAGCGGCGCAGCCGGACGAGCTCGATCCGGTCGGCGGTGAGATGGTCGGCCACGGTCGGCGACAGCCACAGCCCGATGCCCATCCGCTCGACGCCCAGCTTCTTGCGCACCGGCACCGCGTAGCGGGTCAGGTGCGCGATGAGGTTCTCCAAGTCCTCAGCGGGGTGGACGCCTGCGTTGTAGGCGAGGTGAACGAGCGTTCCGTCATCGTGACGCAGGCGCATCGGTTTCCTCCAGGGCTTGCATTAGTGTTCCCGTCGCCCGCCTCGTACGTGCGAGCCATGTGAGCATGCCTGCCGGGCCACGGCATGCGCGTCCGCCCTGAGTTGACTTCCTGCTACTCCCCAGGGAGCAGGCCCCCAGCTTGGGAGCACGCTCTTGTGGCTCACTTGGATGAGACTTGGCGAAGCTCTACGCAGTGTAGTACTACTCGCGGTGGTGGCATACCCGCTCATCAAACAATTACGCAACGACGGCAACCTTCTCACTTCTCCCCATGTGGGATGTGAGGATCTTCGAAGATGCCGTACCTGCCGTCCATGGCCCCGTCCGGGCCCAATCGGACAAGTTGGTGACCTCGGCCCCATCCGGCACCTCCTGCGGGCTCCCACGGCGGCCTCAGCGCCGCCCCGTCCACAGCTATGACTGGACAGCCCGCCGAAATGTGACACGGCCCGGCCCCTGGAGGGGAGCCGGGCCGCCGGGCGACCTCAGGAGAGCGCGTTCTTGGTGCAGTCCCCCAGGCTCTGCGGGCTGAGGATCTCGACGGGGACCAGCTGGAGGTCGGCACCGCCGCCGCAGATCGGGAGGTTGAGGTTGGTGGTGGAGCTGACGTCCATCGGGCCGACGTTCACCGCCTCGATGGGCGGTTGCACCCCAGCCTGCGCGGCAGGGACGAGCGCGGGGAGAAGCAGGACGACGGCGGCGGCGAGGAGCAGGGCGGCGAGACCACGGAGCAAGCAGCGCATGGGGTGCCTTACGTTGACGATGTTCCTCCTGCGGTGATCCCCGTCTCCAGCCGTCACGTCCCGTCATGGACGGTCACGGAAGGTTGCCCTCACGGCCCGGCCCCGTCACCCTTCCGGCATGCGAGAAGCCCCCGCGCGGGCTAGCGCGCGGGGGCTTCCCGGTGGACCCAGGGTCAGTTCTGGATCGGTGCGGCGATCGCGGCGGCCGAGTCCGGGATCTTCGAGGCGGACTCGCCCTTGAAGATGAACTTGGCGTTGTCGCCTTCGCCCTCGATCGTCACCTTCACGACCTGACCGGGACGGAGCTCGCCGTACAGGATCTTCTCCGACAGCGAGTCCTCCAGCTCGCGCTGGATCGTCCGGCGCAGCGGCCGGGCGCCCATGACGGGGTCGTAGCCGCGGTCGGCGAGCAGCTGCTTGGCCTCGGGCGAGACGTCGAGCCCCATGTCGCGGTCCTTCAGCCTGGCGTCCACCTGGGCGAGCATCAGATCCACGATCTTGATGATCTCGTTCGGCGTGAGCTGGTGGAAGACCACGATGTCGTCGACACGGTTGAGGAACTCGGGCCGGAAGTGCTGCTTGAGCTCCTCCTGGACCTTCGCCTTCATCCGCTCGTAGTTGGACTCGGTGTCGTTGGACTTCGCGAACCCGACCCCGATGCCCTTGGAGATGTCACGGGTGCCGAGGTTGGTGGTCATGATGATGACCGTGTTCTTGAAGTCGACCACGCGGCCCTGGGCGTCGGTCAGGCGACCGTCCTCCAGGATCTGCAGCAGCGAGTTGAAGATGTCGGGGTGGGCCTTCTCGATCTCGTCGAACAGGACCACGGAGAACGGCTTGCGCCGCACCTTCTCGGTGAGCTGGCCGCCCTCCTCGTAGCCGACGTAGCCGGGAGGCGAGCCGAACAGCCTGGAGACGGTGTGCTTCTCCATGAACTCCGACATGTCCAGGCTGATCAGAGCGTCTTCGTCGCCGAAGAGGAACTCCGCCAGAGCCTTGGACAGCTCGGTCTTACCGACGCCGGAGGGGCCGGCGAAGATGAACGAGCCACCGGGACGGCGCGGGTCCTTCAGGCCGGCGCGGGTGCGCCGGATGGAGCGCGACAGGCCCTTGATGGCGTCGTCCTGGCCGATGATCCGCTTGTGGAGCTCGTCCTCCATGCGGAGCAGGCGCTGCGACTCCTCCTCGGTCAGCTTGAAGACCGGGATGCCGGTGGCGGTCGCCAGGACCTCGGCGATGAGCTCCTGAGTGACCTCGGCCACGACGTCCATGTCGCCGGCCTTCCACTCCTTCTCCCGCCGCTCGCGCTTGAGCTGGAGCTGCTTCTCCTGGTCGCGGAGCGCAGCCGCCTTCTCGAAGTCCTGCGCGTCGATCGCGGACTCCTTGTCGCGGCGGACGTTGGCGATCTTCTCGTCGTACTCGCGCAGGTCCGGCGGAGCGGTCATCCGGCGGATGCGCATCCGGGAGCCCGCCTCGTCGATGAGGTCGATCGCCTTGTCGGGCAGGTAGCGGTCGCTGATGTAGCGGTCGGCCAGCTGCGCGGCGGCGACCAGCGCGTCGTCGGTGATGGACACGCGGTGGTGCGCCTCGTAGCGGTCGCGCAGACCCTTGAGGATCTCGATCGTGTGGCTGAGTGAGGGCTCGGCCACCTGGATCGGCTGGAAGCGCCGCTCCAGCGCCGCGTCCTTCTCCAGGTACTTGCGGTACTCGTCGAGCGTGGTCGCGCCGATCGTCTGCAGCTCGCCGCGGGCCAGCATGGGCTTGAGGATGCTGGCGGCGTCGATCGCGCCCTCCGCGGCGCCCGCACCCACGAGCGTGTGCAGCTCGTCGATGAACAGGATGATGTCGCCGCGCGTGCGGATCTCCTTCAGCACCTTCTTCAGGCGCTCCTCGAAGTCACCGCGGTAGCGGGAGCCGGCGACCAGGGCGCCGAGGTCAAGCGTGTAGAGCTGCTTGTCCTTCAGCGTCTCGGGCACCTCGCCCCTGACGATCTTCTGCGACAGGCCCTCGACGACGGCGGTCTTGCCGACGCCGGGCTCGCCGATGAGAACGGGGTTGTTCTTGGTCCTGCGGGACAGGACCTGCATGACCCGCTCGATCTCCTTCTCACGGCCGATGACCGGATCCAGCTTGCCCTCACGGGCGGCCTGGGTCAGGTTACGGCCGAACTGGTCGAGCACCAGGGAGGTCGACGGGGCCGACTCCTGCGGACCGCCCGCCGCGGCCGGCTCCTTGCCCTGGTAACCGTGGAGCAACTGGATGACCTGCTGCCGGACACGGTTGAGATCAGCTCCAAGCTTGACCAGCACCTGGGCCGCCACACCCTCACCCTCGCGGATGAGCCCGAGCAGGATGTGCTCGGTGCCGATGTAGTTGTGACCCAGCTGCAAAGCCTCACGGAGCGACAGCTCGAGGACCTTCTTGGCCCGCGGGGTGAACGGAATGTGCCCCGACGGAGCCGACTGGCCCTGGCCGATGATCTCCTCGACCTGCTGGCGCACACCCTCAAGGCTGATGCCGAGGCTCTCCAGAGCCTTGGCGGCCACGCCCTCACCTTCATGGATCAAACCAAGAAGAATGTGCTCAGTGCCGATGTAGTTGTGGTTGAGCATCCTGGCCTCTTCCTGGGCCAAGACGACAACACGCCTCGCTCGGTCGGTGAACCTCTCGAACATCTCGTCGCTCCTCACAGAGCGGTCAGTCAGGCCGGTAAATCCGGTCCCGTCCTCCCGCATGCTAGCCCTGGCTCGGCGAACCGTGCCCACTGCCGCTGACACGCTCTATAGCAGAGACGTTCCCCGAGAGCAGGGCGTTCACCCTCCATCCAACTACTGTTCGGGGGTGACGTGTTCCCGATACGCCGCAAGCGAACGATGTTTAGGACGCTTAACGGAAGCGCCTGTGAATTGCCCCCGCGGCGCGTACGGACCCACACGGATCGTCCATCGGACGCCTGGCGCGGAGCCGGCGCGGGGATGCCGATTTCGCCCCTGCATCTGAGATGCCGCGTCCGTATCTGTTGCGTAATCATCTTATGTCGCGGTCCGGAGCAAGGCCAAGCGAGCACGCTACGCCCTGAGCACAACACGGCACACACCGCATATCGCCCGCCGCCCCCGCCACGCGCATACGAACCGCATACGCACCGCTAGGGACGGCCGGCCCGGTACTTCTCGACCAGTTCCTCCACGGCCCGCGCGACCCCGGCGGGATCGGCGCCCAGCTTGACCAGGGCCTGGGCCCCGGTGCCCGCGCCCTCGCGGACCAGGCCGAGCAGCAGGTGCTCCGTGCCGATGTAGTCGAGCCCCTTGTCCATGGACTCGCGGTTGGCCAGCTCCAGGGCCTGGTGCGCCCGTGCCGTGAACGGCAGGTGCCCCGTCGGGGGCTGCTCGCCCCGGCCGACGAGCTCCACGATCTGGCGGCGCGCGTCGTCGAGGCCGATGCCGAAGCCCTCCAGCACCTGGGCGGCCACGGCCTCACCCTCGCGGACCAGGCCGAGCAGCAGGTGCTCGGTGCCGATGTGGTGGTGGTCGAGTGCCCTGGCCTCTTCCTGGGACAGGACGACGACGCGCCGGGCTCGGTCGGTGAACTTCTCGAACAACTCGCCGCTCCTCAGTAACAGCCGAATCAGTAGCAGTCGATCGGGCCGGACAATGCGCCCCATCCTTCCGCATCCCGGTGATCGGGCGGCAATTCGCGATCTTGGCGGTGCGCCTGGCCTGGCGGCACGGGGGCGTCCTGTACAGCGGGCGCGTACCCGTACAGACGGTAATCAGAAATCTCACCATTTGGTCAGCCGGGTTACCGGACGGTGGCCCGCACGATAGACGCTCTTCCCTGGCGCGGCGGCGGCGCCGACGGCATTCCGCGGGTCTCCGCGCACTCGCAGGGGCGGCTGAATCGCAATGCCGTACCGGTGCTGAGTGACGGCATTGTGCGTGGATACCGCCAGAACCGGCATTGTGCGTGGGATGCTGGCTCTTGCGGCTTATGCCCCGCTCACTGCATCCGAGGGCGGGTAATCGGGAGCCCGCCACATCCGTTCGGCGATGAGGTTTTCGGCGGCGGCGGGTCAGCCGGGGCCCGGCTTAAGCGTTACAGCGAGTGAAGAGACCGCGGGATTTTCCCCATGGCCCGTTCCATGGGTACGGCATCCGAACCGCTCCGTGCGACGGGCCACAAGCTCCGCGCGAACCGCAATGCCCGCCGCACAAGGCCAATGTGGGCGGCCGACGCCCGGTTCGTACGCGCGAACGTACGTTGAATGGGGCATGGCCGCCACACACGGCATTCGCCTCCGCCGCCATCACATATCCCGGCACCGGCGGTGAAACGGCGCCACGGGCAGAGCGGGGAACACACGCGTCCAAAACGCCCGGATATGGGCGCTCGGGAGATCATCTTCCGGAACGTCCCCCATTCGAGGGCGCCACGGAAACGATCATGCGCTTATGGCGGCCGCCGGGGTCCGAGGCGAGCATCATAAGCGCATGGTCGAGAGCCGGCTCCTCAGTGAGCGGCTTCGTACTTCTCCACGACGGTGGAGGCGATGCGGCCGCGCTCGCTGACCGGCAGGCCGTGAGCCTTGGCCCACTGCCGGATCTCGGAGCTCTTCTCGCGGCTCATCGCACGGTTGCCGCCCCGGCCGCGCCGGCGCGTGGATACGGCGCCCGCCCTGCGCGCATGCTGCACGAAAGGCGTCAGAGCGTCCCTCAGCTTCTTCGCGTTAAGGTCGCTGAGGTCAATCTCATAGGTGGAGCCGTCAATAGCGAAGCTGACCGTCTCATTGGCCTCGCCCCCATCGAGGTCATCGATGAGAATCTCCTGGATCTGCTTGGCCATGTACGCAATCCTTTCGCGGAGCATTGTTTCATTCGCCTGCCCAAACATATACCCGGAAAGGCGTGGAGACAATTCAGCGCTACGGGGATTCGGCTGACTAGCCGATCAGTTCTGGCTCTCGGGCTGATCCTCGCGGTTTCGCCGGCCCCCCAGGGCCTCGGACCGGACCAACTTCACTACGCCAAAGATGAAGGCGCCACCCACCACCACCGGGGGGATGAGCGCTGACAATACGTCTGTAAGGGCTTCCATTCGTCCTCGCCTCCACGGCTAGCGGGGTTTCGGGGGCGCATAAAGCGCTGGGAGCGTGACCACAGGGAGCCCGGCCCCCTCATGACGCCCAGGGCAGCAACCGCCCGCACCCGACCATAGCGCCACACACATGCCCTGCGTGTCGCAGGGGCGCCAACATCCGGCAACCCGGACGCCCCATAGCCTAATGCCAGTCTCTCCAGGCTCCTTACCGGATCAACCGAAAATTTTGCGAAAAGGCATCGCCCCTGGTACCGCAGGC
This sequence comes from Nonomuraea gerenzanensis, assembly GCF_020215645.1. NCBI lineage: Bacteria > Bacillati > Actinomycetota > Actinomycetes > Streptosporangiales > Streptosporangiaceae > Nonomuraea > Nonomuraea gerenzanensis. Next base: position 11,782,763 of record NZ_CP084058.1, read on the forward strand.
TCAGCGAAGATCTTTTACCACCCGCGTTCCGGCCGCCCTGTCGTGCGGGCCCCGCTCCAGCGGCTTGTCGATCAGGATGAGCAACCCCACCCCGAACAGCAGCATTCCGGCCAGCAGATTGACCACCGGAATGCCCATGAGCATCACCGGCGCGGGATAGACCAGGGTCCGCTTGAGCAGAACCCGGCGCGGCAGGCCGTCCGGCACCAGGCGAATCCTCATGATCGCCTTACCGAACGTCCGTCCGTGCCGGGAATGCGCCCACCAGTCGTAGCCGGCATAAGCCAGCCCGGCGACCAGCCACGCGAGGACCCCCGGCAGCCGCCCGCCGATGACCTCGGCCATGCCGACAGTCCGGAAGAAGCCCCACAGCGCGATGAACAGAATGTAATAGAAGACCCCGAAGACCAGCGCTTCAATCAGCCGCGCACCGAGACGTTCCCACCATTCGGCGGGCAGCACGTCCGTCCGCGGGGCCGTCCCGGCCATAACTGCCACCTCGTGTCGTCGGGGCTCGGGTCGCTAACTAATTCTGGTACAGGTCCACACACAAAACATAGGGGCCGGCGAGGCCGGCCCCTATGTCGTGTCCGCTGCAGACTACTTGATCTTGACCACCACCGTGTTCGCGAACTTGTCCGCGAACGTCTGCTGCAGCGGCTTGTCCCAGAGCTGGGAGGCGCCGTTGAGCGCCACCACGGCCCAGGCCAGCAGGCTGGGGATGACGGTCAGCGGGACGGCGTTGAGGATCCAGCCGCCCCAGGTGGCCGCGGCGCGCTTCAGCGCCGCGTCGGAGGACAGGCCGCCTGGTGGCATGGCCTGGCCCACGTGCACGACCTTGATGCCCATCACCATCTTGCCGACGGTCTGGCCCTTCGCCTTCAGCAGGAAGAAGTCGAAGGCCACCCAGAGCGCCGTCACGATGACCGCCGAGATGATCGTCACCAGCGTCAGCGAGAGGAACCCGCCGCTGCTGCCATCCAGCGTGGAGTAGCTGGCCACGGCGAACAGGCCGAGCACGACACCGACGACGATGTTCACGATGAACAGGATGACGAAGTCGATGATCCTGGCCACCAGGCGCTGCCACCACTCGGCGAGCGGTGCCGGCGCCCCTGGGGGCTGCACGCCGACCGGCTGGCCGTAGGCCTGCCCGTAGCCGGGCTGGCCGTAGCCGCCTTGCCCGTACTGCTGCGGCTGCTGGCCGTAGCCCTGCTGGCCGAACTGCTGCTGCTCGTAGCCCTGCTGGCCGTAACCGGGCTGGCCGTAACCGGGCTGGGCGTAGCCGGGCTGGGACTGCGGCTGCTGACCGTACTGGGCCTGCTGGCCGTAATCCGGCTGCGACTGCTGCTGCTGACCGTAACCCTGCTGGCCGTACTGCTGCTGCTGGTCGTAGCCCTGCTGGCCGTAGCCCGGCTGGGACTGCGGCTGCTGACCGTACTGGGCCTGCTGGCCGTAATCCGGCTGCGACTGCTGCTGCTGACCGTAACCCTGCTGGCCGTACTGCTGCTGCTGGTCGTAGCCCTGCTGGCCGTAGCCCGGCTGGGACTGCGGCTGCTGACCGTACTGGGCCTGCTGGCCGTAATCCGGCTGCGACTGCTGCTGCTGACCGTAACCCTGCTGCTGGCCGTATCCGGGCTGGGACTGCGGCTGCTGGCCGTAGGCGGACTGCTGGCCGGACTGCGGTTGCTGGCCGTAGCCCTGCTGGCCGTACTGCTGCTGCTGGTCGCCGTAGCCCTGCTGCTGGCCGTAGCCCTGCTGGTCGCTGTATTGCTGCTGGCCGTAGCCGGGCTGCGACTGCTGCTGCTGACCGTAGCCCTGCTGCTGGCCGTACTGTCCTTGCTGGCCGTAGCCGGGCTGCGACTGCTGTTGCTGACCGTAACCCTGCTGCTGACCGTACTGCTGCTGCTGGTCGTAGCCCTGCTGGCCGTAGCCTTGCTGCTGCTGGCCGTACTGGGGCTGCTGGCCGTAGCCCTGCTGCTGCCCATGGCCCTGCTGCTGGCCGTATGGGGGCTGCTGGCCGTAGGCGTCGTCCGCCCGGTAGCCGACCACAGTCACGTCCGGGTCGGGCTCGCCAGGGTGGCGGCCCGCGTTGTGCTGCCCGTAAGGGGGATTCTCGCCGGATTCGTCCTGTGGATACGGCGGCTGTCCGGTGCTCACCGTGTCACCTCGCTTCGAGTGCGCATGTGGCACGTGTCAGGACACATGCCTGTGCTGCCCAACGTATCGACATAGGTATCAACAATCACCTTTCCATCTGGTCAAGGTCCGCGTCACCCGATGTCAGATGGAGCAGCATGCGGGTGTTGCCCAGGGTGTTCGGTTTGACGTGTTCCAGGTCGAGGAACTCCGCCACGCCCTCGTCGTACGAGGCCAGGAGTTCGGCGTACACCTCTGGTGAGACCGGTGTGCCCTGAATCGAGCGAAAGCCGTGTCTCGCGAAGAAGTCGACCTCAAAAGTCAGACAGAATACACGTCGCAGACCCAGATCCTTCGCGTGCTGTATCAGCGCCGAGACGATCCGATGGCCGACGCCCATGCCGCGGCACGCCGGATCCACGGCCACGGTGCGGACCTCCGCGAGGTCCTCCCACAACACGTGGAGCGCGCCACAGCCGACAACCTGCCCGCCCCTCTCGGCCACCCAGAACTCCTGCACGTCCTCGTACAGGGTCACCGTGGCCTTCTCCAGAAGCCGCGGGCCCGCGCCCGCATAGGTGTCCACCAGCCGCCTGATCACCCGGACATCGGGCGTGCGGGCACGCCGGACCACGACCGCGCTCTCGGGCTGGGTCTCGGACGTCGCCAGTTCGGCCACCTGCTCCATGGCTCTCCAGAGTACAGATGTCATTACGGCTCAGACCTAACTCCCATGTCTCGCCCCATCCTGTTACATCCGGTGGCCAGCCGAGCACGCTCTCCCCATCTGGCAGAAGCAGCAACGAACGGGACATAAAGCTCGTTCTGCCCGGTCAGGCACGAGATCACCTTGTGACCCTTCGGTTGTGAAACCTCTATGAACTCGGCAGTTCCGGTTGAGCACGAACTCGGAGTGCATTAGTGTCCAGCGACGATGTTCCCCGCGTGTCGCGCGCGCGGGACACGCCCAATCCCCGCGAGGGGAGCCGGGGACCCACCGGCGGCGACCCCCATCGCCCGCCATTCGGGGTGAATCCGAGTTGTTCGGTAGGGCTGCTCCGGCCCGAACCCGTCAGCTAACCCGGTCGGCGTAGAGGAAGGGAGCTTGGTTGGTGAAGCGCACGCGTCACGGCGGAGAGCAGGCGGCGGGCAGGCAGGCCCGCCCTCAGGGGCGTCTCGGGCGATCACGCCGCCTCGGCGGTGTGGTGAGTTTCACAGTGGCCGCGCTCCTGATAGCCATTCCCGTCACCCCGGCGTCCGCGGACCCAGAGCCCTCGCTCCAGGACCTGGCCAAGCAGGTCGAGAAGATGCACACCGAGATCGAGACGCTGACCGAGGAGTACAACGGCCAGCGGGAGAAGCTCAAGACCGCCAAGAAGGCCGCCGACGCCGCACAGAAGACGCTGGCGACCAGTGAGGCCGACCTGGAGGCCAAGCGCGCCAAGGCCGCGCTGCTGGCGCAGAACGCCTACATGACCGGCGGCATGAACCGGATGCTGGCCTTCGCCACCTCCGGCGACCCCGACACCTTCCTCGACCGCGCCGCCACCATGGACGTGCTGGAGCAGCAGCAGGGCGCCGAGGTCAACCAGGTCACGGCGGCCAGGGAGGCCGCCGAGCGGGCCAGGGCCGGCGCCAAGTCACGCATCGACGAGGTGCAGAAGATCGTCGGCGAGCTCGACGGCAAGCGCGACAAGATCACCAAGCTGGTCACCAAGGTCGAGAGCAACCTGTTCAGGCGGGCGCTGGGCGAGGCCGGCCGGCCCGGTACGCGGGCGCAGCGCGTCAACCTGCCCATCGTCGGCAGCGGCAAGGCGGCACAGGCGGCGCGGTGGGCGCTGACGCAGCAGCTCAAGCCGTACGTCTGGGGCGCCGAGGGGCCCAGCTCCTACGACTGCTCCGGCCTCGTCATGGCGGCCTACCAGAAGGTCGGCATCTCACTGCCGCACTACACCGGCAGCCAGTGGACCGCGGGCAGGCACATCTCGCGCGAGGAGCTGCGCCCGGGCGACCTGGTGTTCTTCTACAACGACCTGCACCACGTGGGCATCTACCTCGGCGGCGGGATGATGGTGCACGCGCCGCAGACCGGAGACGTCGTGCGGATCGCCTCGATCGCCAACAGGCCGTTCGCCGGAGCGGTCCGCATCGCCGACTGACCGCCCACCGGAGCGGTCCGCATCGCCGGCTGACCGCCCACCGGCGCCCCTCCCCCTGGGCACCCGCCGCTAGATCAGCTGGCGGCGCGCCGCCCACGCCACGGCCTCGATCGCCGTGGCGACGCCTATGCGGTCACAGATGCCGCGTAATCTCCGGCGCACGGTGCGCCCGCTGATATCCAGCCGTCTGCCCACCCGGTCGACCGTGACCCCCTTGGCCAGCTCCGCCAGTAACGCAAGATCCGCATGGGTCAGCTCAACACCTTCTGTGAGCACATCCATCGGGAGCCCTCCCCCCCAACAGGTGAACTTGGGCCTCGGGACCGGGCCGAAGTCGCTCCTCGCAGACCGTAAACGCATCCTGGAAAGGTCGTCAAGCATGACAATCTCTGCTCTTGACGAGCGCTATTGACATGATCCGATATATGTGACCTACTCGCGATATGTCGGCACCGATCAGCTCGGGATAAACGATCTCATGGAGCCTTCCGGCCCTCCGGATCCAGCGGTTTTGAGCCCGGCTGACGTCCTGGGTTTTGATCCGTTCGATCGGGCATTTCTGCGTGATCCTTACTCCCGTTATCGCGAGCTGAGCACGCGCGGCGCCCTCTTCCGTACGCGCGCGGGCCTGCTCGTCGCCACCACCCACGAGCTCTGCTCGACCCTGCTGCGCGATCCGCGCTTCGGCCGCGGCCCGCGCGGCCAGGACAGCGGAGACCCAGGTCAGCCCACCGCCTCGTTCCTGTGGCTGGACCCGCCCGACCACACGAGGCTGCGCGCCCTGGTGAGCAGGGCGTTCACCCCGCGCATGGTCGAACGGCTGCGCCCGCGCGTGGAGTCGATCGCCGCCTCGCTGATCCGCGCGCTACCCGAGGAGGCCGACCTGGTGTCCGGGCTGGCCTACCCGCTGCCCGTCATGGTGATCAGCGAGATGCTCGGGGTGCCCGCCGAGGACCACGAACGCTTTCGCGGCTGGAGCGAGAAGCTGGCGCGCGGCCTTGACCCGATGCTTACAGCAGACCTCTTATCGGAAACCGGGCGGGCCAGAAAGGAGTTCGGCGACTACTTCCGTGAGCTGGCCGCGCTCAGGCGGGAGCGGCCCGGCGACGACCTGCTGAGCGCCCTGACCCGCGTCCAGGAGCTCACCGAGGCCGAGCTGCTGGCCACCTGCGTGCTGCTGCTCGTGGCCGGCCACGAGACGACCGTGAACCTCATCGCCAACGGCGTGCCGGCCCTGCTGCGGCACGGGCTGCTGCCGGAGGCGGCACGACGGCCCAAGCACGTGGTGGAGGAGGTGCTGCGCTACGACCCGCCGGTGCAGCTCACCTCCAGAGTGGCCCTGGAGGACGTGTCGCTGGGCGGGACGCCGGTGCCGAAGGGCACGATGGTGATGGCGGTGATAGGCGCGGCCAATCGCGACCCGACGGTCTTTCCCGATCCGGACCATTTCGACGTGACTCGCTCACCGGAGCGGCACCTCGCCTTCGGGCTCGGCATCCACTTCTGCCTCGGCGCCACGCTGGCGCGGATGGAGGGCGAGATCGCGCTGTCGGCCCTGGCCTCGGCGGCGCCGGGGATGAAGCTGATCGAGCCGGAGCCGCCGTACAAGGAGAACGTGGTGCTGCGCGGGCTGGCGTCGCTGCCCGTGCGGCTGCGCTGAACCCCGGCCGGTGTGCCGGCCGGGGTCGCGAACCCTTACTGGGTGGGCTTGACCAGCGGGAACAGGATGGTCTCGCGGATGTTCCTCCCGGTGAACGCCATGATCATCCGGTCGATGCCCGCGCCCATGCCACCGGTGGGCGGCATGGCGTACTCCAGCGCCTGCAGGAAGTCCTCGTCGAGCTGCATGGCCTCCGGGTCGCCCCCGGCGGCCAGCAGCGACTGCTCGACCAGGCGGCGGCGCTGGTCGATCGGGTCGTTCAGCTCGGAGAAGGCGGTGCCCAGCTCGGTGCCGAACCCGATCAGGTCCCACTTCTCGGTCAGCAGCGGGTCGTCGCGGTGCACGCGGGCCAGCGGCGAGGTCTCCAGCGGGTAGTCCATCACGAACGTGGGCTGGATCAGCGTGTGCTCCACCAGCTCCTCGAACAGCTCCTGGACGAGCTTGCCCGCGCCCCACTTCGGGTCCCAGTGGATCTCGCGCCGATCGGCGATCTTGCGCAGCTCCTCCAGGCTGGTGGCGGTGGTGATCTCCTCGCCCACGGCCTCCGAGACCAGGTGGTGCAGCGGGATGCGGGGCCACTGCGCGCCGCCGAGATCGACCTCCGTGCCCTCGTGCACGACCACCGTGCTGTCGAGCGAGGCCAGGGCGGCCCGCTGGATCATCCGCTGGGTCAGGTCGGCCATGTCGTGATAGTCGAGGTAGGTGCCGTACGCCTCGACCATGGTGAACTCGGGGTTGTGCGTGGAGTCCGCGCCCTCGTTGCGGAAGGTCCGGCTGATCTCGAAGACCTTCTCGATGCCGCCCACCACGAGCCGCTTGAGGTAGAGCTCGATCGCGATGCGAAGGTAGAGCTCCATGTCGTAGGCGTTGATGTGGGTCTTGAACGGCCGGGCCGCGGCGCCGCCGTGGATCGGCTGCAGCATCGGCGTCTCGACCTCGAGGTAGCCCTCCTCGTGCCAGAAGTCGCGCACCGCGCGCACGGCGGCGCTGCGCACGCGGGCCATCTTCCTTGCCTCGTCGTTGACGATGAGGTCGACGTAGCGCTGGCGGACCCGCGCCTCGGGGTCGGTGAGCCCGATGTGCTTCTCCGGCAGCGGGCGCAGGCACTTGGCGGTGATCTGCCAGCTGTCGGCGAGGATCGACAGCTCGCCGCGGCGGGAGGTGATGACCTCACCCACCACCCCGACGTGGTCGCCCAGGTCGACGTCGCGCTTCCAGCTCGCCAGCGACTCCTCGCCCACCTTGTCGAGCGAGATCATCACCTGCAGGTCGGCGCTGCCGTCGCGGATCGTGGCGAAGCACAGCTTGCCGCCCACGCGGTTGAGCATGACGCGCCCGACCACGGCGACCTGGTCGCCGGTGGCGGTGTCGGGCTCCAGGCCCTGGTATTTCTCCCTGACCTCGGCGTTGGTCGCCGTGCGTGGGAAATTCACCGGGTAAGGGTCGACGCCCTCGCTGCGAAGGCGGTCGAGCTTCTCCCTCCGGATGCGCATCTGCTCGGGAAGTTCGTCGCTCACAACAACAAAGGGTAGGGGATATGGCGAACTGCAAGGGCTCGTCGGCCCGCTGAAGGAACGCTGCAGGGCCGCTGAAGGAACGCTGCAAGAGCCCCGGTTTACAACTTTCTTACGAGCTCGGGGGGGAGCCGGTAGGGAACCGGTCCAAAGGGAGCTCGAGGAGAGAAAGATGTTCAAGAAGATCGCGACCGGTCTCGCCGCTGTCGCCGCGACCACCGCCGTTGCCCTGGCGATGCCGGCCTCGGCCCAGGCGAGCTCGTACGACTACGCCGACGACTGGGGCCCCGTCTACGCCAAGCACGGCCTGGCCAAGGCGCAGGGCTGGATCGGTGTCGACTGGGACCACCACGGCGAGTCGAACGAGGTCAAGGTCAGGGGCAGGCTGTTCGACCGCGACGCGCGTACCTATGAAGAGGGCGGCAAGTGCGCGTACGTCCAGTTCGAGGCCAGCGACTTCGACCACGAGTGGTCCCCCGTCTACGCCAAGAAGTACTGCGGCTACCCCGGCTACAAGAAGTTCGGCTTCGAGGAGCACGACGTCTTCAGCCTGCGCGTGAAGGTCTGCCAGGTCGGCCCGCACGGGGGTTACCCCAAGAAGTGCGGTCCCTGGGAGTACCTCTACACCGCCGAGAGCGAGTGACCTAGAAGAAGGAACGGCCCCCGCGTGTCGCGGGGGCCGTTCCTTCTGTCATGAGGCGTTGCGGTGGTAGACCAGCCGGAGCCCGATGAGGGTGAGCCACGGCTCGTGCACGTCGATCGAGCGGGACTCGCCCACCACCAGGGCGGCGTGCCCGCCGGTGGCCACCACGGTGACGTCGTCGGGGTCGTCGGCCAGCTCGGCCGCCATGCGCTCGACGATGCCGTCCACCTGGCCGGCGAAGCCGTAGATGATGCCCGCCTGGAGCGCCTCGACGGTGTTCTTGGCGATCACCGAGCGCGGCCTGACCAGCTCGACCTTGTGCAGCTGCGCGCCGGCGGCGGCGAGCGCGTCCACGGAGATCTCGATGCCGGGGGCGGTGACGGCGCCGACGTACTCGCCCTTGGCCGAGACCGCGTCGAAGGAGGTGGCGGTGCCGAAGTCGACGATGACGCAGGGACCGCCGTACTGGTCGATGGCGGCCAGCGCGTTCACGATGCGGTCGCTGCCGACCTCCTTGGGGTTGTCCATGCGCACGGGCACCCCGGTGCGGATGCCCGGCTCCACGATCACCGCGTTCACGTCGCCGTAGTAGCGGCGGCACATCTCGCGCATCTCGTTCAGCACACTGGGCACGGTGGAGCAGATGGCGATGCCGTCGACGTCGGCCCCCTTCAGCAGCGGCGACTGGGCCAGCAAGCCTTGCAGGACGACTGCGATCTCGTCGGCGGTGCGGCGGGCGTCGGTGGCCAGCCTCCAGTGCTCGATGACGTCCTCGCCCTCGAACAGCCCCAGCACCGTGTGCGTGTTGCCGACGTCGATCGTGAGCAGCATCAATTACCCCCGCAGATCCAGTGCGATGTCAAGGGCCGGCGCTGAGTGCGTTAGCGCTCCCACCGCAAGGTAGTCGACGCCAGTTTCCGCCACATCATGGGCCGATTCCAAGGTCAATCCCCCGCTCGCCTCAAGCGCAACCCTGTTTTTCGCCCGATTTTTCACGACATGTACGGCCCGAGCTGTGTCTTCGACCGTGAAGTTGTCCAGCAGGATCAGCTCGGCCCCCTCGTCCAGCACGGGGTCGAGCTGGTCGAGCCGGTCGATCTCCACCTCGATCGGCAGGTCCGGGTAGCGCTCCCTGACCGCCCTGAACGCCTCGGCCACGCCCCCGGCGGCCACCACGTGGTTGTCCTTGATCAGCGCGGCGTCCGACAGCGACATCCGGTGGTTGACGCCGCCGCCGCAGCGTACCGCGTACTTCTCCAGGGCCCGCAGCCCCGGCAGCGTCTTGCGGCTGTCGCGCACGCGGGCGGTGGTGCCGCTGATCGCCTCGACCCAGCGGGCGGTCAGCGTGGCCACCCCGGACAGGTGGGTGAGCAGGTTGAGGGCGGTGCGCTCGGCCGTCAGCAGGGCGCGCACCGGGCCCTCGACGGTCATCAGCACGTCGCCGGCCCTGACCTGCTCGCCGTCCTTGGCCACGCGCTCGGCGCGGGCCGCGCCCAGCCGGACGAACACCGCCTCCGCCACCGCCAGCCCGGCCACGACGCCGTCCTTGCGGGCCACCACGTCGGCGACCGAGCGCTGGCCGGCGGGGATGGTGGCCAGGCTCGTGACGTCGCCCGCCTCCTGCAGGTCCTCGGCGAGCGCCCGGCCGATCAGCGCGTCCACCTCGGCCGGGTCCAGCCCGGCGGCGGTCAGCTCGTGCGCCAGGCGCGACGGCATCGTGTCGCCGTGCGGCGTGTAGGTCATGCGCGTGCCCTCCTCGGTCAGGGTCACGTCGAGGTGACCCAGCCATTCGTTGTCGTCGCGGGTCTCGTGGTCCTCGCGCCAGTGTGAACCGCGCGTCTCCAGCCGGGCCGCCGCCGCGCCGGTGAGGACGGTGGCCACGGTGAGCAGGTTCGTGGCCTCCCAGGACTCGGTGCGGGGCGGCACCCGGACCGGGGTCCAGCGGGCGTCGCGCAGCGCCCTGGCGGTGGCCATCAGCGACTCGCGGCTGCGCAGCACGCTCGCCCCCGTGCTCATGTGAGCCTGGATCCGCGGCCTGACCCGGGGGTCCACCAGCCCGTCCACGGCCGTGTTCGGCACCGGCTCGCCCGGCGCGGGGCATACGGCGTGGATGTCCTCGGCGATGCGCTCGGCGAAGACCAGTCCTTCGAGCAGGGAGTTGGAGGCCAGCCGGTTGGCGCCGTGCACGCCGGTGCAGGCGACCTCGCCGCAGGCGTACAGGCCGTCGATGGAGGTGCGGCCGCGCAGGTCCGTACGGACGCCGCCGCTGGCGTAGTGGGCGGCGGGCGAGACCGGGATGGGCTGCGTGGCCGGGTCGATGCCGTGCTCGCGGCAGACCGCGTAGATCGTCGGGAAGCGCGACTCCCACTTGTCGCGGCCGAAGTGCCGGCCGTCCAGGTAGACGTGGTCGCGCCCGGTCTCGCGGATCACGCGCATGATGGCCTTGGCCACCACGTCGCGCGGCGCCAGGTCGGCCAGCTCGTGCACGCCCGCCATGAACCGGTTGCCCTCATGGTCGGTCAGGTAGGCGCCCTCGCCCCTGACCGCCTCCGAGATCAGCGGCTGCTGGCCGGTCGAGGACTCACCGAGCCACAGCACGGTCGGGTGGAACTGCACGAACTCGATGTCCCGCACCACGGCTCCGGCCCGCAGGGCGAGTGCCACTCCGTCACCGGTGGAGACGGCCGGGTTGGTGGTGGCCGCGTAGATCTGGCCCATGCCGCCGGTGGCCAGCACCACCGCCCTGGCCCGCACCGCGCCGACGCCGTCACGCGCGCCCTCGCCCATGACGTGCAGCGTCACTCCCCTGGCCCGGCCCCTGGCGTCCTTGAGCAGGTCGAGCACGAGCGCGTGCTCGATCACCTCGATCCGGCCGGCCCTGACCGCCTCGACGAGCGCCCGCTGCACCTCCGCGCCGGTGGCGTCGCCGCCCGCGTGCACGATCCTGTGCCGCCGGTGCCCGCCCTCCCTGGTGAGCTGGAGCTCCCCGTCGGAGGTGCGGTCGAAGCGGGCGCCCCGCTCCATGAGCCGCCGGACCGCGCCGGGGCCCTCGGTCACCAGCGTGCGCACCGCCCGCACGTCGCACAGCCCCACTCCGGCGACCAGCGTGTCGTTCAGATGCTCCTCGGGGGTGTCGCGGGGGTCGAGCACGGCCGCGATGCCGCCCTGGGCCCAGCGGGTGGAGCCCGCCTCCAGCACGTCCTTGGTGACGACCAGGACCTTGGCCGTGGGCTCCAGCTCGGCGTAGTGCAGGGCCACGGTCAGGCCCGCGACGCCGGAGCCCACGACGACCACGTCCGCCTCGACGGTCCAGCCGGGCTCCGGCGCGGTCAGACGCAGGGGGATCACCGGTGCGCTCATGGGGGTCTCCTCACTGAGGCGATCTCGTCAAGATGACGATAATCGCCCGGAGCGGCGATATTCGTCAATATGACGATAACGCCTGGAGTGACAGGAACATGCCCCGGGGGTGCTCAGGGGCTCCCGGTCTTCTTGATGAACGCCTCGTAATCGGCGAACGGCTCCAGCCCCATGGCCCGGCGGCGCTCGTCCAGCAGGTCGGGATCCTCGATCGGCATGGGCTCCAGGCCGTCGCCGCCGTTGTGGAACTGGGTGCCGTAGAGCTGGGGCCGGCCGGAGCGCACGCGGACGCGGTCCACGAGGTAGGCGAAGTCGTGCGGGGAGGCCTCGTCCGAGTCCACCGCGTCGGCCATCAGCTCGTGGAACAGGCGCTGCACGGCCCGCGAGGTCGCGTGCTGCGCCAGCAGCCAGGCCGCGCGCGCCGCCCGCTCCCCCACCTGGGAGATCAGCGGCCAGCCCCGGGTGGCGACGACGGAGTAGAGCCAGGCGGTGTTGCCCTCGTCGAGGCGCTGCAGGCGCGCGAGCCTCTTGTCGCCGGGGAAGCCCTTGGCCGGGTCACGCATGGCCTGGTCCATCTCCATGCGCCGGAGCAGTTCGTCCCGCAGCTCCTCATCCGTCATGCACCGACGGTAAACCGCCTCAGGCGGGATTCAAGGTGAGGGTGACGTTGTCGATCAGCCGGGTGCTGCCCACCCTGGCCGCCACCGCGAGCACGGCCAGGCCCTCGTAGCTGTCGCTCACCTCGGCGAACGTGGCCGGGTCGACCAGGGCCAGGTAGTCGACATCGAGCTCGGGGCCGGCCTCGTCGAGCACCGCGCGCGCGGTCCGCCGGATCTCGTCCGGGGTGAGCCGGGCCGCGCCCGCCCTCAGGGCCCGCGAGAGTGCCAGCGCCACCCGGCGGTCGCCGTCGGACAGGTAGCGGTTGCGGCTGGACAGGGCCAGGCCGTCGGGCTCGCGGACGGTCGGCGCGCCCAGGATCTCGATCGGCAGGTCGAGGTCGGCGACCATGCGGCGGATCAGGGCGAGCTGCTGGGCGTCCTTCTGGCCGAACACCGCCAGGTCGGGCTGCACCAGGTTGAACAGCTTGAGCACCACCGTGAGCACGCCGTCGAAGTGCCCCGGCCGGAAGGCGCCCTCGACGATCCGGCCCATCTCGCCGGCGGAGACGCTCACCTGGCGGTCGGCGGCGTACATGTCCTCGGGCGCGGGATGGAAGACGACCTCCACGCCTTCGGCCCGGCACACATCAAGATCGGCCTCAAATGTACGTGGATAACGCGAAAAATCCTCGTTAGGCCCGAATTGGAGGGGATTGACGAAAATGCTGACCACCACCTGATCGGCGCGCACCCGGGCCTGCCTGATCAGCGACCGGTGGCCCTCGTGGAGCGCCCCCATGGTCGGCACCAGCGCCACCGTGCCGGCACGGCGTGCCTTGACCAGGTCTTCCCGGCCCTTGGCGACGATCAGCTCCATAACAGCCCTCCCAACGCGACGGTCAGGTCCATATATTGCCCCCCAGTGCGTCGAGCAGCCGCTCCGCCTCCTCCGGTTTGAGCAACCCCGCAGCCAGCGCCCGGTCCGCGGTCAGCCGGGCCAGCGCGACGTAGGCGTCGGCCGCCTCGGGAGCGGCCAGGATGAGCGCGTCGACGTGCTTGCGCACGGTGCCCGCGTCGCCGCGGACGACCGGGCCGGTCAGGCCGGCGATGCCCAGCCGCAGCACGTTGTCGAGCGCCGCGCCCAGCAGCGGGCCCAGCATGCGGCCCGGATGCTCGACCCCGATGCCGCGCAGCAGGTCGGAGGACTCGGCGATGAGCGTGACCATGTGGTTGGCCGCGTTGGCGAGGGCCGCGTGGTAGAGCGGGCGGTCGGCGTCGGCGATCCACACCGGCTCGCCGCCCATCTCGATCACCAGCGCCTCGGCGACGGGCCGCAGCAGCTCGGGGGCCGTGACGCCGTAGGAGATGCCGGTGAGCTTGTTGAGGTCGTCGTCCCTGCCCGTGAACGTCATCACCGGGTGCAGGGCGAGCGGCAGCGCACCCGCCTCGGCCGCCGGGTCGAGCACCGACAGCCCGTACGCGCCGCTGGTGTGCACCAGCATCTTGCCCTTGAGGTCGGCACCGGTGCTGGCCAGCCCGCTGACGAGGTCGGGCAGCGGGTCGTCGGGCACGGTGAGCAGGACGAGCTGGGCCGCCGCCACCACCTCGTCGGGCCGCGACAGCGTGACGCCGAGCCGGTCGGCCGCCCATCGCCGCGAGTTGTCCGACACGCCGCTGGCAGCCACCACCCTGTGCCCGGCCTGCGCCAACGCGGCGCCGAGCGCGGAGCCGACCTTGCCCGCCCCCAGCACGCCGACGGTCAGCCGTGCCGGGCGATCCCCTGCGTCCATGACGTCTCACCCCTGTCGACCGTGATGGCACTGCCGACCAGCGTAACGGCCCCTCAGGGTGGTGGGCGTGACCGGTGTTTTGCCGCGCGTTGAGTTATTCGCAAAAGCGACAAGGGCATACAAACCGTGCACCCCCTGTCGGAAGAGATGAGGAGAGGGGTTCATCGCACGGCAGCGGGCGCCAGGTCCCGGATCGAGGCCCGACGCCCGCGCGATGCGACCTCTTGGAGGTGCGCCGATCGGTCATCCGCCGACTGACCGACCGGAGGAAGAGCCCGGGCCGACCTGCGTCGGCCCGGGCTCTTTCCCATCAGTAGTGGTGGGGAGCGTGCACGCCGGCGCCGCCCTTGCAGCCGGCCACCGCGACGCCGATGACGGCCACGGCGTTGCCACAGATGTTGATCGGGGCAGTGATCGGGGCGACCACCTGGTTGCCGGAGATCACACCACCGCTGCCGTCGGTGATGATGTCGGCGTGCGCCGGGACCGCCAGCGACAGCATGGCGACGGCTCCGGTGACGACCAGGACCTTCTTCAGCACGAGGGCTCCTCTCGGGTATCGCGGCACTGGGGCCGCGGGTGCATGTTCGGGAGCGGTCGGCTTCGGCCAATTGGGGGTTGGCGGAACGCTACCGCTCGGTGACAATGGGTAAACGTTACCGCAAGGTTGCGACCTTGAGTAGTCATACGCTGACGGTGCGTGCCAGTCGGAAGTCATGAGATAGTCCAGGGCATGTGGCTCACCTGGCGCGTCGCAACGGAGCGCGCGCTGTACGGCGAGGAGGGCTTCTACCTCCGCGAACGCCCGTCAGGCCACTTCCGCACCTCGGTCAGCGCCTCGGCGGCCTTCGCCGAGGCGGTGCTGGCCCTGCTCGCGGAGGTGGACACGGACCTGGGCGGCCCAGACGTGCTCGACCTGGTCGACATCGGCGCCGGCGAGGGGGTGCTGGTGACGCAGGTGCTGGAGGCGGCCGAGCCGCGGCTGCGCGACCGGCTGCGCGTCACGGCCGTGGACCTCTCGCCCCGACCGGCGGGGCTGCCGGAGCGGATCGAGTGGTCACCGGGCCTGCCGTCGGAGATCACGGGGCTGGCCATCGCCAACGAATGGCTCGACAACGTGCCGCTCGACGTGGTCGAGCAGACCCCCGAGGGGCCCCGGCTGGTCCTGGTCGACGCGCACACGGGCGAGGAACGCCTCGGCGGCCCGCTGCGGCCGGCCGACCGGAGCTGGCTGGAGCGGTGGTGGCCGCTCGGCCGCGTGGGCTCGCGGGCCGAGATCGGGCGGCCCCGCGACGAGGCGTGGGCGTCGGTCCTGGTACGGCTCACCAGGGGGCGAGCGATCGCCATCGATTATGCACACCCTGTGGACAACCGGCCGCTGCATGGCACGCTCACCGGCTACCGCGACGGGGCGGTCGTCGCCCCCGTACCCGACGGGACCTGCGACATCACCGCTCACGTCGCACTGGACGCGTGCGCAGAGGCGGGGCGGCGGGCCGGTGCGATATCCACAACCTTGTCCACACAGCGGGAGGCGTTGCGCGAGCTGGGGCTCACCGGGGAGCGGCCGCCGCTGGAGCTGGCCCGCTCCGATCCGCGCGGCTACCTCCGGGCCCTCGCCAGGGCCTCGGAGGAGGGCGAGCTGATCGACGCGTCGGGGCTGGGCGGCTTCGGCTGGCTCAGCCAGTCGAAATGAGCACAGTCATGCGAGCCGATCACCGTCAGGCGCCGGTCGCGGTGAGCTCCAGCGCGTGCAGGCCGCGGATGACGTAGCCGGGCTTCCACGAGGGCTCCTGGCGCAGCTCCAGCGTGGCCGCCCGGTCCAGCAGCGCGCCGAACGACTCCAGCAGCTCGATCCTGGCCAGCGGCGCGCCCAGGCAGAAGTGGATCCCGGCGCCGAAGGAGATGTGCGGGTTGTCGGCGCGGCCGACGTCCAGCCGGTCCGGGTCCGCGAACACCGCCGGGTCCCGGTTCGCGGACCCGAACAGCAGCGCCACCTCCGAGCCGCGCGGGATCCGCACGCCGTGCACCTCGATGTCCTCCAGCACCCAGCGCTCGAACATCTGCAGCGGCGTGTCCCACCGCATCAGCTCCTCGATCGCGGTGGGCAGCAGCGAGCGGTCGGCCCGCAGCCTGGCCAGCTCTCCGGGGTTCCTGAACAGGGACCACCAGCCGTTGCCCGTCACGTTCACGGTGGCCTCGTGACCGGCGTTGAGCAGCAGCACGCAGGTGCCGACCAGCTCGTCCTCGGTCAGCTCGTCGATCTGGGTGAGCGCGCTGACCAGGTCGTCGCCGGGGTCGCGGCGGCGCTGGGCGGCCAGGCTCCTGAGGTAGCCGGAGAACTCCGAGGCCGCGCGGACCGCGGTGTGCTGGGCCTCGGGCGACGGGTTGAGCTCGTACATGCCGCAGATGTCGGCGGACCAGGGGCGCAGCAGGTGGCGATCCTGGTCGGGGATGCCGAGCATCTCCGCGATCACGGTGACCGGGAGCGGCTCGGCCACCTCGGCGATCAGGTCGCCGCCGCCCTTGGCCACGTACGCGTCCACGAGGCCCTCGGCGATGGCCCGGACGCGGGGACGCAGCGACTCGACCATGCGCGGGGTGAACGCCTTGGAGACCAGCCGGCGCAACCTGGTGTGCACCGGCGGCTCCACGTCCAGCATGCCCGCTCTGATCACCCGCCAGAACGGCTCCTGGAACTCCGGCTCCGGCGGCCTGCCGAACTCCTCGTGAGTGGCCACGTGCAGGTAGGAGCGGCCCAACCGGCGGTCTCTGAGCAGCGCGTTCACGTCGGCGTGCCGCGCGATGAGCCACTGGCCCGTCGGCTCGAAGTAGCTGACGGGCGCCTCGCGCCTCAGCTCGTCGTAGACCCGGTAGGGATAAGCCACAAAATCCGGATTCCAAGGATCAAAGCCCACTATTTCATCTTAGGAGCGTCCCCCTCATGCTTGGCGTGCCTGCTCCGCATCCTGATGTTGAGCAGCTCCACGACGACCGAGAACGCCATCGCGAAGTAGATGAAGCCCTTCTCGATGTGCTGCTCCAGGCCCTCCGCGACGAGCACCACGCCGATCAGCACCAGGAACGCCAGCGCCAGCATCTTGATGCTCGGGTGGCTCTCCACGAACCGGCTGATCGGCCCGGAGGCCACCAGCATCACCAGCACGGACACGACGACGGCCGCGACCATCACGCCGATGTTGTTCACCATCCCGACGGCGGTGATCACCGAGTCCAGCGAGAACACGATGTCCAGCACCATGATCTGCAGGATCACCGAGGTGAAGGAGGCGGCGGCGGCCTGCTTGCCGTCCTTGGCCGGCCCCTCCATGCTGTGGTGGATCTCCGTGACGCTCTTGCCCAGCAGGAACAGGCCGCCGAGCAGCAGGATCAGATCTCGTCCCGAGATCTCCTGCCCCAGGACGGTGAACAGCGGCTCGGTGAGCTGGACCACCCACGACAGCGCGAGCAGCAGGAGCAGCCGGCTGATCAGGGCCGCGGCCAGGCCGAGCACCCGCGCCCGGTCGCGCTGTTCGGGGGGCAGTTTGCCGGCCAGGATGGAGATGAAGATGATGTTGTCGATCCCGAGGACGATCTCCAGGGCGACAAGGGTGAAGAAGCCGATCCAGATGTTCGGGTCGGTCACCCAGTCCAACATCTGCTCACCTCCATGACTCAGGGGGACTTGACGGGGGTTTCCCGGTAGCAACGAGTCATGGGCGGCAATAGTTCGCGGTCTTGCGTTTTCCGCCCCGGTGTCGGTTATAGTTCCGGCTGTAGGTCATGAGTGCCAGCGACAAGCCCCGGCTAGCTGGCCGGCAACCCTCGCGTCCGCGGCGGGGTGCCCCGGGTGAAGACCTGGTCCGTCACGAGGTGTGGCGGGCAAGCGCGGGCTCCGTGGCTGCTCCCAGGGGTCCGATGACCCTGCAGGAGGCATGCCGTGTCCACGCTGACGATCTTCGATTCCGCCCGTGACGCCGCCGAGTCCGCTCCCGCCGCCTCGACGAGCCGGCCCATCCCCGCCGTGCTCGGCGCCGACCTGGAGGTGCCCGTCAAGGGCGGCAGGCTGGTCGGGTACGCCAACCTGGACTACGCGGCCAGCGCGCCCTGTCTGGAGCCGGTCAGCGCCGCCGTCGCCGCCGCGCTCCCGGCCTACTCCAGCGTCCACCGCGGCGCCGGCTACGCCTCGCAGCTCACCACCGCCCGCTACGAGCAGGCCCGCCACACGGTCAGGGCCTTCGCCGGCGCCCGCCCCGACGACGCCGTGATCTTCACCCGCAACACCACCGACGCCACGAACCTGCTGGCCGGCTGCCTGCCCGAGGGCACCACCACCGTGGTCTTCGACACCGAGCACCACGCCTCCCTGCTGCCCTGGCCCAAGGCCGTCCGGCTGGCGCCGCCCGCCTTCCCCGGCGAGGCCGTGCGCGCCGCCGACGAGGCGCTGGCCGGGATCGACGGGCCGAAGCTGCTCGTGGTCACCGCCGCCTCCAACGTGACCGGCGAGCTGTGGCCGATCGCCGCCCTGGCGCACATCGCGCACCGGCACGGGGCCCGCATCCTGGTGGACGCGGCGCAGCTCGTACCGCATCGCAAGCTCAACCTGACGGCGCTCGACCTGGACTACGTGGCCTTCTCCGGGCACAAGCTGTACGCGCCGTTCGGCGCTGGGGTGCTGATCGGGCGCCGGGACTGGCTGGCAGAGGGCAAGCCGTACCTCGCGGGCGGGGGCGCGGTGCGCTCGGTCGCGGAGGAGGTCGAGTGGCACGACGACCCGGAGCCGCGGCACGAGGCGGGCACCCCGAACGTGCTGGGCGCCATCGCCCTGGCCGCCGCCTGCGACGCGCTGAGCGCCACCGGGTGGACGGAGCTGGTGCGCGAGGAGGAGCGGCTGATCGCGCGGCTGCGGGCCGGGCTGGCCTCGGTCGCGGGCGTACGGGAGCTGTCGCTGTGGGGGGACGACCACCCGCGGGTCGGCATCGTGTCGTTCACCGTGGCCGGGTACTCGGCCCGCGAGGTGGCCGAGGCGCTGTCCGGCGAGTACGGCATCGGGGTGCGTGACGGCAAGTTCTGCGCGCACCCGTTCGTGCGGCACCTGCTGGAGACGTCCGACGGGGGCTGCGACGACGACACCGCCTCCGCCGTGCGGGCCTCGATCGGGATCGGCACCACG
This sequence comes from Nonomuraea gerenzanensis, assembly GCF_020215645.1. Lineage (NCBI taxonomy): Bacteria > Bacillati > Actinomycetota > Actinomycetes > Streptosporangiales > Streptosporangiaceae > Nonomuraea > Nonomuraea gerenzanensis. The sequence goes on from NZ_CP084058.1 coordinate 11,801,800, forward strand.
CAGGAGCACGTGGACCGGCTGATCGAGGCCGTGCGTGACCTGGTCGCGCGCCGCTGAGCGCCGTCACCGGTTCGGCGGCTTGCGGTGCTCCGTGGGCTCGTCGGAGACGAGGGCGTCGATGTCCCGCATGTCCTCGTCGTTGAGCCTGCCGGAGCTGGGTGCGCTGGGCTGCCTGGGCACCTCGGGCGCCTCGCCCGGCGTGTGGGCCGGGGTCGTGGGCCCGCCCGCGGGCGTGGTGCCGGCCAGGCCGCCCGCCGTGCCGCTGGTCGTCCCGCCCGGCCGGTACGCGGTGAGCTCCTCCTCGGCCGCACGCCGTTCGGAGCGCCTGCGGAACATCGCGCCGAGGATGCCGTCCAGGCCGATCCGGCCGCCGCCCAGCGCCAGGAACAGCAGGCTGAGCGCGCCGAGCGCGCCGGTGAGCTCCCAGCCGCCCTCGCCGACCATCACGCCCTTGCCACCGTGCACGAACGCGATGGCACCGAGCATGTTGATCAGCAACAGCAGCGCCACCGGGCGTACCAGCAGGCCCAGGATCAGGAAGATGCCGCCGACCGTCTCGACGACCGTGGCGTACCCGGCGGCCAGCTCGGGCATCGGGATGCCCATCTCCCTGAAACCCTGTGTCGTGGCGCCGAGCCCGCTCTGCCACTTCTGCCAGCCGTGCGCCACGAAGATCACGCCGGTCGCGACCCGCGCGATCAGGGCCGCGACATCAAAGAGAACTCTCTTCATGGTGTTTTCTCCCCCCGTTCCCGGTATTCCTCCCCATGTCCGGCTTCACGATGCGTTTCCATACCATCTCTTGACCCGCCCCCGCGCTGGATCACCACCGAGGTCGGTGGCAGCATGGCCCGTATGACGGAACGTGTGGTCGGAATCGGCGCGGGCGCGAAAGAGCTGGCCACCGAGGACATGATCCTCAACATCGGCCCCCAGCACCCGTCCACCCACGGCGTGCTGCGGCTGCGCCTGACGCTCGACGGTGAGCGCATCGCCACCGCCGAGCCGATCATCGGCTACATGCACCGGGGCGCGGAGAAGCTGTTCGAGGTGCGCGACTACCGTCAGATCATCATGCTGGCCAACCGGCACGACTGGCTGTCGGGCTTCGCCAACGAGCTGGGCGTGGTGCTCGCCGCCGAGCGCATGCTGGGCATGGAGCCGCCGGTGCGGGCCGTGTGGGCGCGTACGCTGCTGGCCGAGCTCAACCGGGCGCTCAACCACCTGATGTTCCTCGGCTCCTACCCGCTGGAGCTGGGTGCGATGACGCCGCTGTTCTACTCCTTCAACGAGCGCGAGCGCATCCAGGCCGTGATGGAGGAGATCTCCGGCGGGCGCATGCACTACATGTTCAACCGGGTCGGCGGGCTCAAGGAGGACCTGCCGTACGGGTGGCTCGACCGCGTCTCCGCCACCGTCGCCGAGACCCGCCGCCGCGTCCCCGACATCGAGAACCTCATCCTGCACAACGAGATCTTCGTCGCCCGCACCAAGGGCGTGGGCGTGCTGACGCGCGAGCAGATCATGCAGTACGGCGTCAGCGGCCCCATCGCCCGCGCCTCCGGGGTCGACTTCGACCTGCGCCGCGACGATCCGTACCTGGCCTATCCCGAGCTGCCCGTCAAGGTCGTCACCCGCGGCGCCGGCGACTGCCACGCCCGCTTCGAGGTGCTGCTCGACCAGCTCAAGGTCTCCCTCGACCTGGCCGACGCCTGCGTCGACCGGCTGCGCTCGCTGCCGCCCGGCCCGATCAACCAGCGGCTGCCGAAGGTGCTCAAGGTGCCCGAGGGGCACACGTACGCGTGGACGGAGAACCCGCTCGGCATCAACGGCTACTACCTGGTCTCCAAGGGAGACAAGACGCCGTGGCGGCTCAAGCTGCGCTCGGCCTCCTACAGCAACATCCAGGTGCTGCGCGAGATGCTGCCCGGGCACCTCGTGGCCGACATGGTGGCGATCCTCGGCTCGATGTTCTTCGTGGTGGGTGACATCGACAAGTGACGGCCCAGGAGCGCGACAAGTACGTCGACTGGCTGCGGGCGCTCAGCCTGATCGTCGTGGTGGTGTGGCACTGGGCCTTCACGATCCTCGACTGGAAGCCGAACGGCCCCGAGCCCACCAGCCCGCTGGGCTTCACCAGCGGCCTGTGGATCCTCACCTGGCTGCTGCAGGTGCTGCCGCTGTTCTTCTACGTGGGCGGCCACGTGCACCTGCTGTCCTGGCACCGGGCCAGGGCGCGCGGCATCGGCATCGGCTCGTTCGTCTGGCGGCGCATCCGCGCGCTGGCGTTACCCGCGCTGTTCCTGTCGGGTGTGTGGATCGTCATCGGGGCGGTGGTGACGTACACGTTCCAGGTCGACTGGATGTGGCGGGTGGTGCTGCTGGTGCTCAGCCCGCTGTGGTTCCTCGGGGTCTACCTCGTGCTGATCGCGCTGCTGCCCCTCGCGCTGTGGCTGCACGAGCGGTACGACGTGCTGACCCTCATCTGGCTCGGCGGCGCGGCGCTGGTGGTGGACGTGCTGCGCTTCCGGTACGGGATCGAGTGGGCCGCCTGGCTCAACATGATCATCGTCTGGGGGCTGGCGCACCAGGCGGGCTTCTTCTACGACCGGGTCGTGGCCCTGCCCCGGCGCTACGACATCGCGTTGTTGTGGACCGGGCTGTTCGCCCTGTTCGGGCTGGTCTACTCGGGCATCTACCCGGGCTCCATGGTCGGGGTGCCGGGTGACAAGTTCTCCAACATGGCGCCGCCCACGTTCGTGATCGTGGCGTTGCTGCTGTTCCAGATCGGGCTGGTCGAGGTGCTCAGGCCGGCCATGGAGCGGGTGCTGGAGCGGCCCCGCTGGGGGCGGCTCAACGCCTTCATCAACCGGTACTCCTTGCCGCTGTTCCTGTTCCACACCACCGGGATGGCCATCTCCCTGGGGCTGTCGTGGTGGTTGTTCGGCTCGCTGGGCGACCGGATCCCGCCCGACTCGGTGTGGTGGCTGGAGCGGCCGATCGCCATCATCGGGCCGCTGATCTGCACGGCTCCGGTCATCTACCTCTTCGGCCGGCGGCGCGCCCCCGTCGCGCAAACGCGGGACACGGGTGTCGGCGGGTCCATAAGCTCTGAGCATGGCTGACATCGCCTTCCGGGCCAACGCCGAGGACGAGCGCATCATCCGGCGCGCGCTGCGGGAAGGCGAGCGGCCGAGCGACGTCCTGCGCCGCGCGCTGCGCCTGCTGCAGCGCGAGATGTGGGACGACCGGCTGTTGTCCGGTCTGCGCCCCGTCGAGGGCCTGCCGGACGAGCACTAGTCGCGCGTGCGCTCCTCCGGCTCCTTCGGGATGCGGCAGGAGTGCTCCAGGTAGAGCGCCGCGCAGATCAGCACCACGCACGACACGAACGAGCCCGTCACGACGAAGAACTCGCCGCGCGGCGTCTCCCGGTCGAGCAGTTGCGCCGTGTGCAGGGCGAACCCGGCGAACACCCCGCCGAACACCGCCCCCGCGTACGCCGAGGCCTTCGCCAGCGCCGCCAGCCTGGCCACGGCCAGCGGCTCCACCGGCTTGGTGCCCGGCTTCCTGGCGATCCTGGCCCTGGTCGCCCAGCCGCTGTAGGCCTCGCCGATCGCCAGCAGCAGCACCGTGGGGATCGCCGTCCAGGGCATCAGCGGGAGGTCGGAGTAGACGGGCCTGATCACGAGCCAGGTGAGCAGGGCGACGACGACGACGATGCCGACCAGGGGGCCGGGGTGGGTGGGCTTCAATCGGGCCTCTGCAGCTTCAGGTCCTCGCGCAGGCGTACGCCCTGCTCGTCGAGCCCCCGCAGGAGCTCCGTCACCCGGCCGCGGCCGGGCACCTCGCCCTCAGGGTCGGCCTTCGACCACGGCACCAGCACGAACGCGCGCTCGTGCGCCCGCGGATGCGGCAGCGTCAGGTCGGGGTCGTCGCAGACGGTCTCGCCCACCACGATCAGGTCGATGTCCAGCGTGCGCGGCCCCCAGCGCTCCGCGCGCTCGCGGCCGAAGGCGTTCTCGACGCTCTGCGCCCGCTCCAGCAGCGTGCGCGGCGCGAGCGTGGTCTCGGCGACCACGATCGCGTTGAGGTACGGGCGCTGCCCGCCCGGCCCGCCGACCGGGTCGGTCTCGTAGACCGGGGACGCCCTGACGAACGTCAGCCCCGGTGCGTCGAACAGCGTGTCCACGGCACCCTGCAACGTCTGGAACCGGCGTCCCAGGTTGCTGCCGAGAGAGAGCACCACCTTCATGCGCGGCTCCGCTCGATGGTCACGATCACGTCGTCGAAGGGCAGCGGGATCGGCGCCGCCGGCTTGTGCACGCTCACCTCGACCTTGTGCACCTGCTCGCTGGCCAGGCAGACGTCGGCCAGCCGCTGCGCGAGGGTCTCGATCAGCTCGACCGGCTCACCCTCCACCACCTCGGCCAGCGCCTGCGCCAGCTCCCCGTAGTGAACGGTCTTGGTCAGGTCGTCGCCGGCCGCGGCCGGGGCGGTGTCGAGGAACAGCGTCGCGTCCACGACGAACTCCTGCCCGAGCTCCCGCTCGGCAGCGAGCACGCCGTGCCTGCCCCGGGCCCGCAGGCCCCTGAGCGCGATGCGATCAAGGCTCAAGCTCGCCTTCCTCCTCCTCGTCGTCGTCGCCCTGGAGGACCGGCGAGCCGTGGTGCATCCACAGCCGCCAGCCCTGCGGGGTGCGGATGTAGACGTTGCTGGCCACCACCTTGCCCGCGGCGAAGCTGGCCTCGCCCTCCTCGCCGGCGGTCAGGATGTTCTCCACGCAGGTGAGGACGGCCACGTCACCCAGCACCGTCGTGTTGACGTCGGTCAGCACGAACTGGATGTAGGTGGTGTTCGCCATGATCAGCGCCCAGGAGCGCAGCACCTCCTGGCGGCCCGTCAGCAGGGTCCACCCCGGGTGCACGCAGCTCACCTGGTCGTCCGTGGTGTCCTCGGCCCAGATCTCGGTCATCTTGTCCAGGTCCGCACTTTCGATGGCGGTGTAGAACTCCTGGTTGACCGTCTCGATCGCGGCGGTGTCGACGCTCATGTGCCTGCTCCGGCTCTCTTCCATGCGGCGGCCACGCGCACGGCATCGGCGTTGGGACCTACCTCGTGCACGCGCACGCACCAGGCGCCGGCGTGCGCCGCCAGCGCGGTCACGGCCAGCGTGGCGTCGTCGCTGCGGCTGAACGGCCGTGGCGTGCCGTCGGGATCGGCCAGCAGCCGCCCCAGGAAACGTTTGCGTGATGCCCCGACGAGCAGCGGGAAGCCCAGCTCGGCCAGGCGCGGCAGGCCCGCCAGCACGGCCCAGTTGTGCTCGGCGTTCTTGGCGAAGCCGAGGCCGGGGTCGAGCACGATCTGCTCCTGCGTGACCCCCTCGGCCAGCACCAGGTCCACCCGCTTGCTCAGCTCCTCGCGCACCTCCGTCACCACGTCGGCGTAGACGGCGCGGGAGTACATGTCATGGCTGTGGCCCCGCCAGTGCATCACGACATACCTGACGCCGGTCGCGGCCACCACGCGCGGCATCTCCGGATCGGCCAGGCCGCCGCTCACGTCGTTGACGATCGCGGCGCCCGCCTCCACCGCGGCCTTGGCCACCTCGGCGCGCATCGTGTCGACGCTGACCACGACCCCCTCCGCGGACAGCGCCTCGATCACCGGGACGACCCTGGCCAGCTCTTCCTCCATGGAGACCCTGGCCGCGCCCGGGCGGGTGGACTCGCCGCCCACGTCGACGATGTCGGCGCCCTCACGCACCAGCTCGAAGCCGTGCTCGATGGCGGTCGCCGCGTCGAACCACAGGCCGCCGTCGGAGAACGAATCCGGCGTCACGTTGACCACACCCATGACGAGGCACCGCTCCGCACCTCCCGGCACGTTGATGGGCACGCTAGTCATGGGCCAAGCCTAGGCGCTTCCCCACTACTGCTGACATCGTGGGTACCCCGTTCGGTCGTCGGCCGCCGCTCAGCGGCCGAGGATCAGCGCCATGGCCTCGGATCGGGTCTTGTCGCTGGTGCGGAAGTCGCCGCGAACGGCCGAGGTGACGGTCTTGGCGCCCGGCTTGCGTACGCCGCGCATCGTCATGCACAGGTGCTCGCACTCGACGACCACGATGACCCCGCGCGGATCGAGCACCCGCATCAGCGCGTCGGCGATCTGGGAGGTCATGCGCTCCTGCACCTGGGGGCGGCGGGCGTAGACGTCCACCAGGCGGGCGAGCTTGGACAGGCCGGTGACCTGGCCCCGGTCGTTGGGGATGTACCCCACGTGGGCCAGGCCGTGGAACGGGACGAGGTGGTGCTCGCAGGTCGAGTAGACCTCGATGTCGCGCACGAGCACCATCTCGTCGTGGTCGACGTCGAAGACCTTGTTCAGCACGTCTTCCGGCGTCTGGCCGAGCCCGGAATACTGCTCGGCCATGGCTCTGGCGACCCGGGAGGGCGTCTCGACCAGGCCGTCACGGTCGGGATCCTCGCCGATGGCGTACAGGATCTCGCGGACGGCCTTCTCGATCCGCCCCAGGTCGACGTCGTGCTGGGTCACGCACTGTCCCCGGAGGGCAGGGCGTCCTGGTGGCCCGTCGTGAGCGAGCCGTTGGCCGACTGCTCCTTCGGGGTCAGGATCGGCGGGCGGTCGGACGGGAGCCGCTTGCCGTAACCCGCGTACGACGGGCGGTGCTCCTTGACGACCACCGGGGCGAAGATCTGCAGCACCTGCTCGCGGGAGAGAGTCTCCTTCTCCATGAGCTCCAGCACCAGGTTGTCGAGCACGTCGCGGTACTCGACCAGGATGTCCCATGCCTGGTCGTGCGCCGTCTCGATCATCCGGCGGACCTCCTCGTCGATCGTGGAGGCGATCTTCTCGGAGTAGTCGCGCTCGTGGCCCATCTCGCGGCCCAGGAAGACCTCGGCCTGGCCGGTGCCGAACTTACGGGCGCCGAGCTGCTCGCTCATGCCGTACTCGGTCACCATGCGGCGGGCGACCGCCGTGGCCTTCTCGATGTCGTTGGAGGCGCCGGTGGTGGGCTCGTGGAAGACGAGCTCCTCCGCGGCCCGGCCGCCGAGCAGCATCGCGAGCTGGTCCATCATCTCGGACCTGGTCGCCAGGAACTTGTCCTCCATCGGCAGCGTCATCGTGTAACCGAGGGCGCGGCCGCGGGACAGGATCGTGATCTTGTGGACCGGGTCGGAGTTGGGCAGGGCGTGCGCCACGAGCGCGTGACCGCCCTCGTGGTAGGCGATCATCTTCTTCTCCTTGTCGGACATGACCCGCGTCTTGCGCTCGGGCCCTGCCATGACACGGTCGATCGACTCCTCGAGCACGTCCATCGTGATCAGCTTCTGGTCGGCCCGCGCGGTGAGCAGGGCGGCCTCGTTGATCACGTTGGCCAGGTCGGCGCCGGTGAACCCGGGGGTGCGGCGCGCGATGACGTCGAGGTCGACGTCGGGCGCGAACGGCTTGCCGCGGCCGTGCACCTTGAGGATGCCCTTGCGGCCCTCGAGGTCGGGACGGTCGACGGTGACCTGCCGGTCGAAGCGGCCGGGACGCAGCAGCGCCGGGTCGAGGATGTCGGGCCGGTTGGTGGCCGCGATGAGGATCACGCCGCCCTTGACGTCGAAGCCGTCCATCTCCACCAGGAGCTGGTTGAGCGTCTGCTCGCGCTCGTCGTGACCGCCGCCCAGGCCGGCGCCGCGGTGGCGGCCGACGGCGTCGATCTCGTCGATGAAGATGATCGCCGGAGCGTTGGCCTTCGCCTGCTCGAACAGGTCACGAACACGCGAGGCACCGACACCGACGAACATCTCGACGAAGTCGGAACCGGAGATCGAGTAGAACGGCACCCCGGCCTCACCGGCGACCGCGCGGGCCAGCAGCGTCTTGCCGGTGCCGGGCGGGCCGTACAGCAGCACACCCTTGGGGATCTTCGCGCCGATCGCCTGGAACTTGGCCGGTGCCTGCAGGAACTCCTTGATCTCCTGGAGCTCCTCGATGGCCTCGTCGGCCCCTGCCACGTCGGCGAACGTGGTCTTGGGAGTGTCCTTGGTGATCAGCTTGGCCTTCGACTTGCCGAAGTTCATCACCCGGGAGCCGCCGCCCTGCATCTGGTTCATGATGAACAGGAAGATCAGCACGATGATGACGATCGGCAGGAAGCTCACCAGGAGGCTGAGCAGGATGTTCTCCTGCGGCACCTCGGTGGTGAAGCTCTTCGTCTTCTTGGCGGTGACCTGGGCCTGCAGCTCGTCGGTCAGCTTGCTGCCGTAGCCGGTGACCCAGCTCGACTGGATCAACTTGGTCGGCGGGTCGCCCTGCTTGACCGAGATCGGGCTGTTGAGGGTCACCTCGATCCGGTTGTCCTTGTCGATAATCTTGGCGTTGCTGACGTTTCCGGCGCGAATCTGCTCAAGGACCAAGGACGTGTCGGCCGTCTTGTAATTTCCGCCGCCACTCCAGAGCTGGGTGACGAGGAGGAGCAGCACGACGATGCCCAGGATCCACAGCAGTGGCCCACGTGTAAATCGCTTGAGATCCATCCGATGCGGAACCCCTTGCGGGCCCGTCCCTTCCTGACCATGGCCTGGAACCCCGGGCATGCCCGGGGCCGCGGCATCCGACACCGCGACTTCTGACTACCCGAAGGGGACGCGTGGTCACCCTCCCGGAGTCTGAAGGTACACCGGAGACGCGCACGGAGGGACCGCCCGCTACACCGGTCTTGCCCTATCAACGTACGTCACGTTGGGCGATGTTCCCGGCGACGACTGAGATTGCTACTTGTAAACGTGTGGGGCGAGAGTGCCGATGAACGGAAGGTTCCGGTATCGCTCGGCGTAGTCGAGGCCATATCCGATGACGAACTCGTTGGGAATGTCGAAGCCGACGTATTTCACGTCGATCGGCACCTTCACCGCGTCGGGTTTGCGCAGCGCGGTGCAGATCTCCAGCGAGGCCGGATTGCGCGACTTCAGGTTTTCCAGCAGCCAGTGCAGGGTGAGGCCGGAGTCGATGATGTCCTCGACGATCAGCACATGACGGTTCAGGATGTCGGTGTCGAGGTCTTTCAGCACGCGTACGACGCCGGAGGACTTGGTGCCCGCCCCGTACGACGACACCGCCATCCAATCCATCTGCACCGGCACGTGCAACGCTCTGGCCAGGTCGGCCATCACCATGACCGCGCCCTTCAACACCCCGACGAGCAGGACGTCCTTGCCCGCATAATCCTCGTCGATCCGGCCGGCAAGCTCTTTGATCTTGGCCTGGAGCTCGTCCTCTGGAATGAGCACCTTTTCCAGGTCATTGCCCATGTCGGCAGCGTCCACCTGTGGTTCCTTACGCGATGGGACTGATGGCGATTATCAGGGTGCCATACCGCCGGACGGCCGACAGACCCCCGGGCAGGTCAACGGCTTTCTGCCCGCGCCAGTGGGTGATCAGCCGGTCCACGGCCAGCACGTGGGTGGCCGACAGGGCGCCGGACGGGCATCCCGCGGCGATCGCCGCCCGCCGCAACACCCGTTTTCGGACAGCGGCGGGCACCTTTTCCAGCTCGGCCACCATCAGCTTCACCGACGCGCCGATATCGCTAAGAGCGCAATTCTGGAACGCCGACTCCGCCCACTCGTCCAGCGCGTCCGCATCCTCCCGCGCCAGCGCCGCCGTCCGCGCCAGCGCCTCCGCCACCCCGGGGCCCAGCTCGCTCTCCAGGACCGGCAGCACGGTGCGGCGGACGCGGACCCGGGTGTACCTCGGGTCGTCGTTGTGGGGGTCGTCCCAGGGGGTGAGGTTCTGCGCCCGGCAGGCGGCCACCGTGGTCTGGCGGGGCAGGTGCAGCAGGGGCCTTCTGTAACGCCCCGTCCTGGCCGCCATGCCGGACAGGGAGCGGGGGCCGCTGCCTCGCGCCAGGCCCAGGAGGACGGTCTCCGCCTGGTCGTCCCTGGTGTGCCCGAGCAGGACGGCCGATGCTCCCAGCCTTTCCGCGGCCTTGTCCAGTGCGGTGTACCTGGCCTGCCTCGCTGCTGCTTCCGGGCCGCCCTCCTTGCCTACCTGGACGGTGAGGATCTCCGCTGGGGTCAGGCCCATGCTTTCTGCCAGGGCCTTGACTGTGGTGGCTCTGGTGTGGGAGCCGGGCTGGAGCTGGTGGTCGACGGTGAGGAGGCCGGCGCGGAGGCCGGCTCGGGGGGCTTCGAAGGCCAGGGCGGCGGCCAGGGCCAGGGAGTCGGCTCCGCCGCTGCAGGCTGTCAGGATCAGGGCGTGCGGGGGGAGGTCTGACAGGGCTTCGCGGACTGCGCGGCGGGTGTCGGCTACGGCTGGATGGGGGCCCACGGGTGTCATCGTCGCATCTGGTGCGTCATGGTTGTGCCAACGCGCCTGACGCGTCCGGTGCGTCACCGCGTCCGACGCGCCCGTGCCGTGCGCGCCGCCGATCGCCGACGCAGCTCAGGAGCGCGCCCGTGCCGAGCACCACCGGCGCAACCGCCGGATGAATCCGTCAGGCGGGCAGGGCCGGGGTGCCGATGACGCGGCTGATCCAGGCGTTCGGGTCGGCGATCTCCGGGGTCGTCGGGAGGGTCTCCGGTGAGGTCCAGACCTTGTTGAAGCCGTCCATCCCCACCCGGTCCACCACCGTACGCACGAAGGCCGACCCTTCCGCGTACTGCTTCATCTTGACCTCGATCCCCAGCAGCCGCCGCACCGTGCGGTCGAGGCGGGAGCCGCCCTCGCGGCGCTGGGCGAACTTGGAGCGGATCTCGGCCACCGACGGCACGACCGAGGGGCCGACCGCGTCCATGACGAAGTCGCCGTGGCCCTCGACGAGGGTCATGACGGCGGTGAGGCGGTCGAGGATCTCCTTCTGACCGGGCGACTGGATGGCGTCGATGAGGTTGCCCTCGCCGCCGCGCACCACGTCGGCCACCGTGTCGGCGGCGTTGCGGAGGCGTTCGAGGAGGGTGGGCAGGTCGAGGTCGGAGGCGAGCAGGAACTCGGTCATCTGCGACCGGACGTACTCGCGCAGCCAGGTCACCCCGGTGAACTGCACCCGGTGCGTCTCCTCGTGGAGGCAGACCCACAGGCGGAAGTCGTGGGGGTTGACGTTCATCTCGCGCTCGGCGTGCACGATGTTGGGCGCGACGAGCGTCAGGCGGCCGACCGGCTCCTGGCCGGTGGGGTCGGGCGGGAGGAAGAGCTCGTACTGGCCGAGCACGCGGGAGGCGAGGAAGGCCAGGACGGCGCCGACCTCGACGCCCGTGATGCGGGAGCCCACGGCGGTGACGATGGCCGGGGCTTGGTTGGCGCCGGCGCTCATCCGCTGCGTGAGCGGCTCGAGGACGACGCGGAAGCCCTGGACGTTGGCCTTGATCCAGCCTGGCCTGTCGACGACGGTGGCGGGTTGCGGTGCGGTCTCTGTGTGAATCTTGGTGAACTGCCGGACGTGGCCCTCGGCCTCGCGCGACAGGGTACGGAGCTCGGTGACGGCCTGCCTGGCCTCCTCCCGGCTCACCTGAGGGCCGGGGCGCACGAGGCGCGTGCCGGTCGTGACGGCCAGATCCCAGTCGATCACCTGCATACCGTCCACCGTACGTGGTTCTCGGCGCCCCTGCGAAGGAGCCCGAACGTGGTTCTCTCCGATGAGGGGCTGGAGCATCGACGTGGTGCGCGCCGGCGAAGGGCCGGAGGTGCCTTCAGGAGCGGGCGACGATGGCGGCGAGCCGGTCCAGTACGGGCTCGGCGTTGACCGGCACCCGGTCGGCCATGAACGCGTACGTGACCAGCCGCCCGTCCTTCGTCGTGGCCAGCCCGGCCAGCGTGTTGACGTGGTTCAGCGTGCCGGTCTTGGCCCGGACGAGGCCGACCTGCCCCTTGCTGTCGCTGCCGACGAAGCGGCGGCCGTTGCCCAGGGTGCCGGAGAAGCCGGCGATCGGCATGCCGGAGGCGATGGCGTGCAGGCCGGGGTGGGCGGCGGAGCCGGACAGGGCGATGGCCTTGGCCAGGGCGTTGGGGCTGATGCGGTTGCGGATGGACAGGCCGCTGCCGTCGTCGAGCGAGACGCCCTGGGTGATGCCGAGGCCGCGCATGACGGCGGCCACCGCCTTGGCACCGCCCGCGAAGGACGCCTCCTGGCCCTGCTTGATGGCGACGTGGCGCATCAGGGCCTCGGCCATGTCGTTGTCGCTGTGGGTCAGGGTGTGCTCGACGAGGGCGTAGAGGGGGGCGGAGTCGACCCGGCCCAGCTCCGCCGCGCCGGCGGGGGCCTTGGATGGGCGTACGGACCCGGTGACCTTGACGCCCTGCTTGGCGAGCAGCCTGGCGAAGGCGTCGGCGGCGTACTGGGGCGGGTTGGGGACGCGGGGGCTGCGGAAGCGGGGGTCCTGGCGGCCGACGTCCATGGTCAGGGCGTGGACCGGGGCGACCTCGCCGTCGGGGATGTAGTTCGGCTTCCAGCCTGGCGCCTTGGCGGTGCCGGTGAACAGCGACGTGTCGTAGGAGAGGCTGACCTTGCGGACGCCCTGGGACTTGAGCGTCGCGGCGGTACGGGCGGCGAGCGTGGCCAGGCTGGCCTGCCTCGGATAGCCGTCCTGCTTGGCCGTGGGGCCGGCGAGGAGCGGGTCGCCACCGCCGACGAGGACGACGGTGCCCGGCGCGGAGCCCTGGACGACCCTGGTGGAGAAGCGGGTGTCGGGGCCGAGCGCGGCCAGCGCGGCGGAGCAGGTGATGACCTTGGTGGTGGAGGCCGGGGTGACGGCGGTGTCGGGGTCGGCGGCGAAGAGCTGCTCACCGGTGACGGTGTCGATGACCGCCACGCCCACCCGGTCGCCGAGCGCATCGTCACCCAGCGCGCTGGCCAACTGCTTCGTCAAAGTACCCTTAGTCGGGAGAGGTCCGTCTCCGGGCTTCACCGGAAGCTGGGCCAGCACAGGCCCCGCGGTGACGACGGGGACGGAGGGAGTGCCTTCCGCCGGTGACGCCGTCGGCTCGGTCGGTGTAGCCCCGCTCGTCAGCGCGCTCAGGCTGAAGTCGGTGGTCATCGCGTAAACGCCGGTGACGATCGTGAGGACCTGGAGCACGGCGAGAGTGGTCAGCATCACCAACCGGTCGCGCCGCGCCACGTCGCCTGCCCTCTCTCTGTGTTCGCCTACGAGACATTAACGCCCAGCCGGGGGTGCCCGGGGGCCTGAGCGGAGGAACCGCGGTGGAGTTCGACGTTGTCGTTGAGATTCCCAAGGGACAACGGAACAAGTACGAAGTGGACCATGAGACCGGGAAGATCAGGCTTGACCGGCTCCTGTTCACCTCCACGCAGTATCCCGCCGACTACGGCTTCATCGAGAACACCCTCGGCGAGGACGGCGACCCGCTGGACGCGCTGGTGTTGTTGCAGGAGCCCACGTTCCCGGGGTGCTACATCACGTGCCGGGCGGTGGGGATGTTCCGGATGACGGACGAGAAGGGCGGCGACGACAAGGTGTTGTGCGTGCCCTCCACCGACCCCCGGATGCACCACATCCAGGACATCCATCACGTGTCGGAGTTCGACCGGCTGGAGATCCAGCACTTCTTCGAGGTCTACAAGGACCTCGAGCCCGGCAAGTCCGTCGAGGGCGCCAACTGGGTGGGCCGCATCGAGGCCGAGGCCGAGATCGAGCGTTCCTTCCGCCGCGCCCAGGAGGAGGGCCACCACTGACGCCCCCTCAGCGGGGCCTGGTGGCGCCCACCAGGTCCCCGCGCCAGATCGAGGCGACCCGCACCACGTCGCCGGTCTGCGGGGCGTGCACCATGAGGTCGCGCCCGACGTAGATGCCGACGTGGTGGATGGTCGACGGGTCGCCGGTGTGCGCGAAGAACAGCAGGTCGCCCCGGCGTAGCTGGTCGAGCGGCACGTGCGGGCCCGAGGTCCACTGGGTGCCCGTCCAGTGGTCGAGCCGCACGCCGGCCCGTTCCCAGGCCCGCATCGACAGGCCCGAGCAGTCGTAGGTCTCCGGCCCGTCGGCGGCCCACACGTACGGCTTGCCGAGCTGGGTGAGCGCCCAGTTCGCCGCCACGTCGCCCATCGCCGACCCGCCGGCGACCAGCCCGGACAGCGCCGCCTGCCGCCGCCTGGCCAGCAGCTCCGCGCGGCTGCGGGCCGCGTCCACCGCCCGTTGCAGGCTCTCCTTGCGCGCCGCGAGCTGCCTGGTCTCGCGCCGCTGCCCCCGCACCGCCTCCTCGGCGGCCAGCTTGGCCTGCCGCGCGCGTTCTGCGGCCGCCTGCCGGGCCGCGCGGGCTCCCTCAGCCTGGGTACGCAGGATCGCCGCGACCTCCTGGGCGTCGCGCATCCGACCCAGGATCGCCGCCCGCTCGTCGTTCAGGTGCCCCAGGACGCCCGCCCGGTGCAGGAACCCGTCGGTGCCGCCCCGGTCGGACAGCATGCCCACGATCGGGTGCACCGGCCCGAGCCCGCCGTAGCTCTCCGCCGCCAGCAGCGCCACGGCCTGCCTGGCCCGCTCCACCTCGGCGTCGGCCGCCGCCAGCCGGACCCCGGCCTGCTGGTGGGCCAGCTCCGCCTGCCGCAGCCGGACGACCTCCCCGTTGTACGCCTCCACCAGCCGCTCCACCTGCGCCGCCAGCGTGTCCAGGCGCGACTGGGCCGTCGCCAGCTCGGCGGTGGTCCTGCTCAGCTCCGTGGAGCGCGCACGTACGGTCTGCCGCGCCTTCTGGACGTCACGGGAGGACGGCCCCCGATCGGCCGCCACCGGCGGGCACAGGCCCGTCAGCAGGCAGCCCACGAGGAGCCCCGCCCGAAATGCGCGCATAGGTCCCCCTGAAACCAATGGTTACTCTATGCACACAGTTCCCGCCCTTTCGCGTACGTAACGTAAAGGTACGGCAGCCTCAGGAGGCCGACTGCGAGGGCGTGCCCGAGGGCTCCTCCGTGGGCGTGGGGGTGGCCGGCTCCGTCGGCGTGCCGGTCGGGGTCGGGGTCTGGCTGGGGGTCGGCGTGGGAGTGGGCGTCGGGGACGGGGTCGGGCACGGGGTACGGGTGCCAGGCTCGGCCGTCGGCTCCTCCGGCGGGGTCTCGGGCGGCGGCTCCGAGTGATGGCCGGGCCGCGGCGGTTCCGTGGGCTCGGGCTCCTCGTGCTCGTCCGGAGGCTGCGGCGGCGGGCCGCTGGTGGGCGAGGACTGCGCGTGCGACGGCACGGCGACGGGGGGCGGCCCCGGGGTTGCGGGGGTCGGCGAACCGGTCACCCCGAGGGGCTGCGTGCTGGCGTTGTCGACGATGGGCACCACGGTCAGCGGCTCATCCCGGGGGTTGGCCTGCCAGGGCAACCGAATGCCCGGCGGCTCGCCTGTCGCCGGGAACGCGGCCGTCGCGATGCCTGTGACCCCACCGTTGTCCCTCCCGATCCGATCGAAGATCACCGCTATCGCCACCACGGTCGCGACCGCCGCCAGCGCGCCTGCCAGCGCCTGAGGCCACCGCCGAACGTGCCGCTCGCCTGAAACGGGAAACCCGGCGGCTCCCAGCACACCCGTACGCCTGGCGACGTAACGGCGGTAGGGCAGCAGCTCGGGGTCGGCGAAGCAGCTCATCACCCGGATGCGCAGCGACTCAGGCAGCACGGCGCCGGGCAGCAGCCCGTAGACCTTGGCCGCCGACACCTCGCGGGCGCGGTGCGGCGCGCAGGTCTCGCAGCGCGCCAGGTGCTTGACCAGGTGCTCGCGCAGCTCCTGGGTCAGCTCGCCGGCGAAGCCCGTCAGGATGCGGGCGCGGCGCGGGCAGTCGTACGGGCCCTTCCTGGCCAGGACCTCGGCCGTGACCGCGTCGCGCAGCAGCTCCCCCGCCTCCTCCAGGAGCTGCTCCAGCCGGCGCGGCGCGAGGCCCAGCACCTGGGTCAGGTCGGCGGCGGGCAGGCCGTGCCGGTGCACCAGCTCCAGCACCTCGCGCTCGGCCACGGGCAGGCTCTGGACGGCGTTCCAGGCCATGACGCGCAGGTCGGCGTCGGCCGGGTCGTCCAGCGGTGGCGCCTCGGCCAGCGCTTCGGCGGCGCCCGGCGGGGCGGCGGCGCGGCGGCGCAGGCATTCGACCCGGGCCAGCGCGTACAGCCAGACGCGCAGCCGCTCCGGGTCGGCGAGCGCGCCGGCGTGCGCCTCGGCGGCGATCAGCGTGTCGCGGAGCGCCACCTGGGCGCTCTCGGCACTCAGCAGCAGGGACCAGCAGTAGCGGTAGACGCTCTCCGCGTGGGCGTCATAGAGCGCGGACAGTGCTCCTGGATCACGGGCGCGGAGTGCTTCGACCAGGACGCGGTCATTCATGTGACTGAAGGTAATGGATCGGTAACTAGTAGTTCTACCTGTTCACGCCGATGGCATGGCTTGTCTGGCGAAGCGGCCGGATGTCGTCCGGATAAAAGCGCTTATAGCGCGAAATATGAATGAGCTACTGCTTATATTCGGAGACGATCTGCGTGCTGCGGTCCACCGCGAACGGCTCGCTCGTCGGCTTGACCGTGTGCACGGGCATGGCCCCGCTGAGCGCCAGCTCCTCGTAGGGGCGGCCGGTGGATCCCCAGGTCCTGGCGGTGATCTCGGTCCTGGCCACGTCGGCGCCCTTCGGCAGGCCGCTCACCGTGAGGATGAAGCGCGGCGGGCTGCCCGCCTCCACCTCGTCCACGAACGTGCTGCCGCCGCCGAGCAGTTTGCCCGCCTTGTCGCGCAGCAGCGCGTTCACGACCAGGGTGCTCGCCGGAATGCGATAAGGGTTGTCCACGTATCCCGTAATCAGGTACGTGCCGTCTTTCTGACGCATTGTCTGGACACGTGAGGTCGGGAAGCGCTGGAACGCCGACGCGATCCGCGCAGCCTGGCGCCACTGCGCGGGGCGGTACTGGATCGTCACCTTCGCCGGCTTCTGGGTGGCGCTGGCCTGGCCGGTGAAGGCCAGCGACCCGCCCGGCGGCACGGCGTCGAGCGGCTGGTCCATCCTGACCACCTCGGCGCCCCGGGCGTCGTGCCCGATGACCGTGGCCACCACGTGCTCGCCGAAGTGCCACGGGTTGGCGTTGCTGAGCACACCCGCCCAGGTGACGGCGTACCCGTCGGCGGACTTGACGATGTTGGAGGCCTGCTCCTTGAGGGCCAGCGGCTTGAGCTGCTGTACGGGCTGTTCCTCACTGGAGCAGGAGACGAGGCAGAACGCCCCGAGTGCGAGAAGGCTGACGGTTCGGCTGCGCGGGATCACTTTGCCGTGATAACCCGAACCTGGCAGGGCTGACACGGGACACGCGCCAGCCCTACGCAATCTTTAACGGGGACGCACGACCCTCGACTCGTCCCAGACCGGCTCGGGCGACTCGTAGACCGTGCCGTCGGAGCCGAAGACCAGGTAGCGGTCGAAGTCGGCGGCGAACCACCGGTCGTGGGTGACCGCCAGCACCGTGCCGTCGAACGCCTCCAGCCCCACCTGCAGCGCCTCCGCGCTGGCCAGGTCGAGGTTGTCGGTCGGCTCGTCGA
Organism: Nonomuraea gerenzanensis; assembly: GCF_020215645.1. NCBI lineage: Bacteria > Bacillati > Actinomycetota > Actinomycetes > Streptosporangiales > Streptosporangiaceae > Nonomuraea > Nonomuraea gerenzanensis. The sequence continues at coordinate 11,819,299 of NZ_CP084058.1, forward strand.
GCAGCAGCAGCGTGGCCCCCGACAGCTCCAGCAGCAGGATCTGCAGGCGTGCCTGCTGCCCGCCCGACAGCGTGTCGAAGCGCTGCTCGGCGATCAGCCCGGCCAGCTCGTAGCGGGCCAGGATCTTCATCGCCTCGTTCTTGAGCCTGGCGTGCTCGGTCATGACGATCTCGACCGGGGTGCGGCCGAGCAGGTCGGGGCGGGCGTGCGTCTGGGCGAAGTGGCCGGGGACCACGCGGGCGCCCAGCCTGGCCACGCCCTCGTGGGCGACCGGCTCGCCCGCCAGCAGGCGCAGGAAGTGGGACTTGCCCGAGCCGTTGGAGCCGAGCACCGCGACGCGCTCGCCGTACCAGACCTCCAGGTCGAACGGGCGCATCAGGCCGGACAGCTCCAGCCCCTCGCAGATCACCGCGCGCTTGCCGGTGCGGCCGCCGCGCAGGCGCATCTTGATGTTCTGCTCGCTCGGCGCCACCTCGGGCGGCCCGGCCTCCTCGAACCTGCGCAGCCGCGTCTGGGCGGCGTGGTAGGCCGGGGCCATGCCGTCGTTGTAGCGCGCCTTGTTCTTCAGCATGTTGACCAGGGCCTTGAGCTTGGCGTGCTCCTCGTCCCAGCGCCTGCGCAGCTCGTCGAGCCGCTCGTTGCGGGCCTTGCGGGCCTCAGCGTAGGTGGTGAAGCCGCCGCCGTGGATCCAGATGTTGCCGGACTCGACGGTGATGATGCGGTCGGCGGCGTTGGCCAGGAGCTGGCGGTCGTGGCTGACCAGCAGCACGGTCTTGGGCGTCTCGTTGAGCTGCTGCTCCAGCCACTCCTTGCCGGGCACGTCGAGGTAGTTGTCGGGCTCGTCGAGCAGCAGGGTCTGGTCGGGGCCGCGCAGCAGCGCCTCCAGGACCAGGCGTTTCTGCTCGCCGCCCGACAGCGTCGACACGTCGCGGTACTTCACCCGCTCGAAGGGCACGCCGAGGGCGGCCACCGTGCAGGTGTCCCACAGCACCTCGATGTCGTAGCCGCCGGCGTCGGTGTAGTCGCTGATGGCCTGCGCGTAACGCAGCTGCGTCTTCTCGTCGTCGCGCTCCATCATCATCAGCTCGGCCGCGTCGAGCCGCTCCGCCGCCTGCCGCACGGCGGGCGGCGCCACGCCCAGCAGCAGGTCGCGCACGTTGCTGCCGTCGCGCACGCTGCCGATGAACTGCCGCATCACGCCCAGCCCGCCGGAGCTGGCCACGCTGCCCTCGACCGGCTGCGCGTCACCGGCGATCACGCGCATGAGCGTGGTCTTGCCCGCGCCGTTGGGCCCGACCAGCGCCGCCTTCACACCCTCGCCGATCCTGAAGGACACGTCGTTGAGCAGGGGCCGCCCGTCGGGCAGCACGTACGTCAGATGTCCTACTTCAACGTGGCCCATCCCGGCAGGTTAACGGGCGGGCCGCCACGCGGTCATCCTGATTTCCGCGGACTCGCGGGGGCCCTAGACAGTAAGTGATCTAATGACTAGAACTGTAGGGAACCCCTCCCCTAGGACGTGTGATGACGCGATTCCGCACCGCCCTGGCACCCCTCGCCATCGCGCTGGCCGGCTTCACGGCCGTGCCGCAGCCCGCCTGGGCCGCGCCGCCCAAGCCGGTGCCCGCCGTACAACAGCAGCAGGCCCCGGCGGCCGCCTCCGCCTGTGCCCCGACCGTACGGAGCACGACCACCAACACCCGGCTGACCAGCCTGTTCACCACTTACGGCAACGACAACAGCCGCGTGGACGACTGGACCGGCGCGGACGGCACCTACTCGCTCAAGCTCCCGGGCGGCAAGGAGCTCTGGGTGTTCTCCGACACCTTCCTCGGCCAGGTGAACCCGGACGGGTCCCGGCCGCCGGTGGTCGAGGAGGGCGGCACGACGGTGTTCCTGAACAACTCCTTCGCCGTCGAACGAAACGGGCGGCTGTCCACGATCCACGACGGCACCCCCGCCAAGCCGACGGCCGTGATGCCGCCGCGCGACGGCAAGCACTGGTACTGGGCGGGTGACGCGACGCTCGCCGGCGGCGTGGTCGAGGTCACCTACCAGGAGTACGAGCGGTACGGCACCGGCGCCTGGGACTGGCGCTGGCACCGGAACGTGGTGGCCAGGTTCGCCCCTGGCCGGCTGAACCGGCCGATCAGCGTGCACGACCTGCCGAGCGGGCACGGCGTGACCTGGGCCTCGGGGATCCTGAAGGACGGCGGGTACACCTACGTCTACGGGGTCGAGGACCTCGGCTCGCCCAAGTACATGCACATCGCCCGGGTCGAGGGACAGAGCCTGCTGGGCCGATGGGAGTACCTCAAGGCCGACGGCACCTGGTCGGTCAGCGAGGCCGACTCCGCGCGGGTGATGAGCGGCGTGGCCAACGAGTACAGCGTCAGCCGGGTCGGCGACGGTTACGTGCTCATCACGCACGACACGACCGAGGTGCTGAGCCCGAACATCGTGGCCTACTCCGCGTGCTCCCCCTTCGGGCCGTTCACCGGCAAGCAGCACGTCTACACGACCCCCGAGACGAGCGGGAACATCTTCACCTACAACGCCCACGCCCACCCCGAGGTCGACGGCCCGGGGCTCGTGGTGTCGTACAACGTCAACAGCTTCGTCAACACCGACCACTACCGCGACGTGACCATCTACCGACCGCGGTTCCTGGACGTGACCTTCGGATGAGGCGCAACTGGGCGGCCCGGCTGCGGCACGGCACGATCGACGGGCTGCGGGCGGTCACGCTGGAGAACGAGCGGCTGCGGGTGACCGTGCTGCCCGGCAAGGGGGGAGACGTGGTGGAGCTGCTGCACAAGCCCACCGACACGGACTTCGTCTGGCTGGCGCCGCAGGGCCTGCGCGACCCCCGCGACCACCTCCAGGGCGCCGCCGACGACGTCGCCCAGTTCGTCGACCACTACGAGGGCGGCTGGCAGGAGATCTTCCCCAGCGGCGGCGCGCCCAGCGAATACCGGGGCGCGCGGCTGGCGCAGCACGGCGAGGTGGCGGGGCTGCCGTGGGAGTGCGAGGTCGTGGCCGACTCCCCCGAGGAGGTCGCGGTCCGGCTCAGCGTGCGGACGCGGCGGCTGCCGTACCGGATGGAGAAGGTCTTCCGGTTGCGGTCCGGCACGGCGGCGCTGGAGGTCGAGGGGCGGGCCACGAACGAGTCGGGCCTGCGGCTGCACGCCATGTGGGGCCAGCACCTCGTGTACGGCCCGCCGTTCCTGCGCCCCGGGGCCCGGATCAGGCTGCCCGACGGCATCACCGTGATCCCGCACGAGAGCGCGATCAATCCCCCGCAGCGCAGGGTGCGGGCGGGCGGCACGTGGCCCGTCGTGCCCGCCCACGGGGGCGGCGAGACGGATCTGAGCGTCGTGCCGGAGCCGGGGACGCCGAGCGACATCGTCTATCTGACCGGCTTCGGCGACGAGGGTTGGTACGAGATTTCTGGGGATATCGGTATGCGGGTGACGTGGGACGCGACGGTGCTGCCGTACCTGTGGATGTGGCAGGAGCTGGGCGCGTCCACCGGCTACCCGTGGTGGGGACGGGCGTACACGGTCGGGCTGGAGCCGTTCGCGGGCATGCCGACCGACGGGCTGGCCGCCGCCGTGGCCAACGGCACGGCCCTCGTCCTGGGCCCGCAGGAGACGAAGGTGCTGAGGTTGCGCGCGGAGGTGCTGGCATGACGGAGTTCGACGGCAAGGTGGCGCTGGTCACGGGCGGGTCGACGGGCATCGGGCGCGCGGTGGTGGACCGGCTGGCGGCCGGCGGCGCGTCCGTGGTGTTCTGCGGCGTGGACAAGGAGGCCGAGCAGGACGGCGAGCGCGTCACGGGCCGGATCGCCGACGTGCGCCGGGCCGGCGAGCTGCGCGACCTGGTGGAGCTGGCCGTCACCCGGTACGGCGGGCTCGACGTCGTGGTGACCTGCGCGGGCGTGCAGCGGTACGGCACCGTCGAGGACACCCCCGAGGACGTCTGGGACGAGGTGATGGACATCAACCTCAAGGGCGTCTACCTCACCTGCAAGGCCGCCGTCCCCAGGTTGCGCGAGCGCGGCGGCGGCTCCGTCGTGGTCGTCTCGTCGGTGCAGGCGTTCGCCTCGCAGGCGCAGGTGGCGGCCTACAGCACGAGCAAGGCCGCGCTCAACGGCCTGGTGCGGGCCATGGCACTCGACCACGCGGCCGACGGGATCAGGGTCAACGCGGTCTGCCCCGGCTCGGTGGACACCCCCATGCTGCGCTGGGCGGCGGACCTCTGGCGGGGCGAGCTGTCGCAGGACGAGCAGGTCGCGCAGTGGGGCAAGGCCCATCCGCTGGGCCGCGTGGGGCGGCCGGAGGAGGTGGCCGAGGTGGTGGCGTTCCTGGCGGGGCCGCGCTCGTCGTTCATCACCGGCGCCGAGCACCGCGTGGACGGCGGTCTCCTGGCACGCAATCCGGCTGCCCTTCCTGAATAAAGGAGATAGCTGTCCCTGGAATGGGTCGAGCGGAGGCCACGGGTTCCTCCGTTCGCCCACCCGAGCTGGCAACAGTTGCGTCAATGCGACGAACACCCAGGTCACACCACTGATACGAGTGGGTCTGGCGGGCCGGGCACGCGACCCTCACCCGGGCGCGAAGCCTCAGGGAATCGGCGAGTCACAACGACTCGTGTTCGATTCCGCACGCTAAGTTACGAGGTCGAAATGACTCACCGATCGAGGAGAGACCTGTGAGGCTATTCAAGAAGGCCGCCGGCTTCGTCGCCGCGGCCGCGATGCTCGCCGTGGTGGCGCCCGCTGCCACCGCGGCGGCAAGCCCCCGCTCGACCTGCTACGGAGGTCGCGTCTGCCTGTACGCCGGATTCGACTACAACCGCGGTCAGGTCGACCACTGGCGGGACTTCACCAAGGACGACTCGAACTTCGAGGACAACAACTGGCTGAACTGGGACTTCAGCAACTCCTGGCACAGCATGAACAACGAGACCAGCTCGATCAGGAACCGGGTCGGCTGCAGCGCCACCCTCTGGCAGCACCCCGGTTACACCGGTGCGCACAGCACGTTCACGCACAACTCGAACGACGGTTTCCTGGCGAACAACGCTGTCGGGAACAACCGCACCAGCGCGATCGACATCTGGTGCCACTGAGCATTATGGGGAGTGCCGGTTTCCGGGCTTGGCCGCCGGAAACCGGCTGCCGCGGATTTATCGCGTGCACGCTGCTGCTGATGACGACCGCCGCGGCCTGCGGCGCCGACGAGCCCGCGCCGCCGGCGCCCGTGCGGGGCGTCACCTCCGTCAAGGAGCTGACGCTGCCGTTCGACGCGTACAAGACCACTCCCCATCAGCGGGCCGTCCTGGGCAACGCCCACAACCGTCTCGTCGTGCGCTGCATGCGCAAGCAGGGCATCTCCATCGCCCCGCCCGCCGAGGACCCGGCCATGCTGGCCGCCGTGGACCCCGGCAACTCCCGCCGCTACGGTGTCACCGACCCCGAGGCCGCCAGGAGCAGCGGCTATCACCTGGCCAGGCCGCCCTCACCCGACACCACCGGCACCTGGGCGGGCAAGCTGCCCAAGCGCACCCGCCACCGCCTGTACGGCACCGCGGCCGACCGGGGCTGCCTGGACCGCGCGACGCTCTTCCTGGACAGGGGCGTGCGCAAGGCCGACTGGCCGTGGCTGGCCCTACAGGACTCGCTCACGCTGGAGCAGGCCGCCAAGCACCCGTCGGTCACCGCGGCGGTCAAGCGCTGGTCCTCGTGCATGAGCCGGGCCGGGCACCCCTATCCGGCTCCCGAGGCGGCCATCGCCGACAGCCGCTGGGACCTCGACAAGCCGGCCGTGACCGAGGAGGAGAAGCAGACCGCGATGGCCGACACCGCGTGCAAGTGGTCGTCGGGCCTGGTCGCCGCCTGGTACGCGGCGGACACCGAGCTGCAGCGGGCCGTCATCCGCGACAACCCCGAGCGGTTCGGCGCCCTGCGCGTCAACCTCAGGCAGCGCCTGGAGCGGGCCTCACGCCTGCTCGCCGAGCACGAAGGCCGCAAGGTCGGCTGACTGCTGGAGCCTGCTGGGCTCGTGCACGTACATCATGTGGCCGGCCTCGTAGTACTTGAACTCGACGTTGCCCGTCAGCTCGGCGGGCACGGCCAGGTGGGCGAAAGTGTGCTCGGCCGCGAAGTACGGGGTCGCGCCGTCGTGGTAGCCGCAGGCCACGTGCACCCGCAGGTGCGGGTTGGCCCGCATGGCGGCGGACAGGCGCGAGGCCACCTGCACGTGCGCGTTCTCGAACTCCTTGTACGACCACGGCCACACGCGCGAGGTGAGGATCTCGTACGGCAGGTCGTTGGCGTAGCCCAGCTCGGTGCGCAGATAGTGGTTGAGCGCCGCGCTGTAGGGCCCCATGATGGCGTCCATGCTGGGGTCGGCGGTGAAGTGCTCGCGGCCGGCGTCCGGGTCCCAGCCGGTGAAGCGGCCGTCGAGCCGGCCGACGGTCCGGCGGCGCGGGCGCAGCACCTCGGTGAAGAAGCGGATGTGCTCGATGCGCAGGTTGACCCGGTCCACGTAGTCCTCGCTGAGCCCGGTCAGCGCCGCGACCTTGGCGACCGCGGCCGAGCGCTCCGCCGCCGGGAGGCGGTTGCCGCGGGCCAGCGCCCACAGGTAGTCGCGGTCGGCGTACTCCTCGGCCTCGCGCAGCACCTCGGCCAGCGGCCGGTCCCCGTGCAGCCCGTGGTAGTGCGCGATCGCCGCGTACGTCGGCAGGTACAGGGCGTAGGCCAGGTCGTTGCCCTCGTTGAACTCGCCGGTGATGTAGTCGAGCACCGAGGAGATGAGCATCACCCCGTTGAGGTACATGCCGTACCGCGACTGCAGGTGCTCGGCCAGCGCGGACGCCCTGACCGTCCCGTACGACTCGCCGGCCAGGAACTTCGGCGACATCCACCGCCCGTTCCTGCTCGTCCACAGCCGGATGACCTCCCCGATCGACTCGACGTCGCCGGAGAAGCCGTGGTACGGCTCGGTCTTCTCCCCTTCCGCCACCCGCGAGTAGCCGGTGGAGACCGGGTCGATGAAGACCAGGTCGCTCACCCGCAGCAGGCTCTCCTCGTTGTCCGCCAGCCCGTACGGCGGCGGCAGCAGCGCCCCCGCGTCGCCCATGACGACCCGGCGCGGCCCGAGCACGCCGAGGTGCAGCCACACGCTGGACGAGCCGGGCCCGCCGTTGAACGCGAACGTGACCGGCCTGGTCAGCGGGTCGGCCCCGGCCATCGTGTACGCGGTGACGAACACCTCGGCCTTCGGGCGCAGACCCTCGAACTTGCCGTCCGTGGTCACCTCTTCGCGCAACACCAGGGTGCCGGTGGTGGCGGTGTAGGACTCCCCTGAAGGCAGGGCGTGGGAGGTGGTGACCAGGTTGTCAGCGGGGGTTGCCGGCTTCGACTCTTCAGACATGTTGGCCAATTATGGTCTGATTTCCACCGACATATCCGGATCGGCGAATCGCTCGTTCGGGACCGTCGCGTACCACCCGGGCCGCCCGGGATCACGGTCATACGGATAGCCCCCTGTCTCCCGGTAGAACTCGGCGTAGCGGGCGACCTTGTCCGGATCCAGGCGCACCCCCAGCCCCGGGCCCTCCGGCACGGCGATGGCGCCCTCCGAGTACGCCAGCTTGCCGCCCTCGATCACGTCGTCCCTGAGCTGGTGGTAGTGCGCGTCGGCCGCGTAGGTGAGGTTCGGCAGCACCGCGCCCAGATGCAGCATGGTCGCCAGCTGGATGCCCAGCTCCCCCGACGAGTGCACGGCCACCCCGAGCTGGAACGTCTCGCACACCCCCGCCGCCTTCACGCACGGCCTGATGCCGCCCCAGAACGTCGTGTCCAGCAGCACCACGTCGGCGCCCCTGCGCAACACGTTGGAGGCCAACTGCTCGAAGTTGACCACCACCGTGTTCGTCGCCAGCGGCACCCTGACCTGCTCGCGCACGGCCCGCAGCCCTTCGAGCCCCCAGACCGGGTCCTCCAGGTAGTCGTTGTTCAGGTGCTCGATGGCCCGGCCGAAGCGCAGCCCCTCGGCCACCGACAGCACGGCGTTGGGGTCGTACCTGAGCCGGTCGCCGGGGAACGCCTCGGCCAGCGCGCGGTAGCACTCCAGCTCGTAGTCCGGCGGGAAGACGCCGCCCTTGAGCTTGTGCACCGTGAACCCATGCCGCTCCTTCAGCGCCCTGGTGTGCTCGACGAGCTGCCCGGGGGTGCGGATCTCGCCGTGGCCGTCGGCGGCGTACCGGAAGAACAGGTACGAGGCGAACGGCACCGCGTCGCGCAGCCGCCCGCCCAGCAGGTCGCAGACGGGCACCTCCAGGTGCCGGCCGATGAGGTCGAGGCAGGCGAACTCGATCGCGGCCAGGAGCTGCGTGCGGTTGTTGTAGAGCGAGGCCGTCGGGTTCGCGATCTTGAAGCGTAGCGCTTCGAGCTGGAACGGGTCGTGCCCCTCCAGGTACGGCTTGAGCGCGCGGAAGGCCGACTCCGCGCTCTCCCCGCCGCCGCCCATCTCCCCCAGCCCGACCAGCCCGTTGTCCGCCTCGACCTCGACGATCGTGCGGACGAACCGGCCCCAGTGCGCGCCGTTGCTGTGCCGCAGCGGCGCCTCCAGCGGGACCGCGACCGTGGTGGCCCGGATGTCGACGATCTTCACTGGCGCGTCCCCCTGACGATCGCCACCCCGCACGCGGGCAGCGTGACCTCGGCTGTCTCGTGTCCCGGCCGCGACACCCTGACCTCGACCGGCTCGGCGGCCAGCGACTGCAGCCGCACCCCGTCCCAGCCCAGGGACGTGACCAGGACGTCCGGGTGATCGACGGACACGTACGTCTCCTCGCTCGCCGGGCTGTCGGTGATCAGCGCGCCGACGAACGGCTCGGTCAGGCCGGCGGCCACCGCGGCGCCCAGCCTGCGCCCCTGGGCCCCGCTCTCCGAGCCGACCGCGTACCGGAACGTGGTCTCGCCCTGCTGCTGCGCGGGGAAGTTGGTGTCCCAGATGTTGTTGAGCGCCCACGAGTAGACGGTGCCGTCCTCCTGGTCGAGCGTGGGCGGGAACGGCGCGTACGGCATGTGGATGGTGCCGAGCTGCACCAGCGGCGCCTCCAGCGTGGCCCAGGCGACGGTCAGCTCGGGGTCCTCGAAGGCGATCCAGTGCCTGATCGGCAACATGTACTCGGCCGAGCCCGGCACCCTGGGCACGCCGGGGCCGCCGACGCCGCCGGTCAGCTCCCAGGCGGTGGGCGGGCCCGCGGCGAACGGGAAGGCCAGGAACACCGCCTCCTTGGCCGGGGTGCCCTGCTTGGCGAGCTGGTAGGTCAGGTCCAGGCGGGGCACGCCGTAGTGCAGCTCGACCGTGGTGCGGATCCAGTCGACGCCCTTGCCGCGCAGCTCCACGACCAGCTTCTCGCCGACCGCCGTGCGCCGGACCTCCTTGATCGTGGCGTGGGTGCCGATGGCCCGGTCGCCGAGCAGGGTGCGGTCGTGCGCGCCCACGTGTCCCGACAGGTGGTTGAAATGCGGGGCGGTGGCGTACTGGTCGTAGACGTACTGGCCGAAGCCCGCCGCCGCGTCGCCGTTGACCAGCTCGCGGCCCGCCCGCTTGTCGAAGATCGAGGAGAGGTAGCCCTCACGCACGTCGTAGGCGACCCGGTAGAACTCGTTCTCGATCACTCCGTCGAGATCGAGCTCGACCGGCTCGGGCGCCTGGCTCTCGCCCGGCACGACATCCACCCGCACATAGCTGAATCCGGAGACATCCGGCACGACGGCGTGGATGTGCCGCCCGATCGGCCGGGTCGGCCAGTCGTCGGGGTCCACGAACTCCTCGTGGTGCGGCAGCGTCCGCCCCGTCCTGGCGTCCACCAGCGCGATCGGCACCTCCACGCCCACCACGTCCCTGGGCAGGAACGCCCGTACGACGTCCGTCCGCGCCCGCGTCGCGGGGTTGAAGACGGCGAACGAGGCCAGCGCCCCACCCTCACCGCCCGACTCCGACAGCGCCGCGCCGAACCTGCGGACCCCGGCGTGCAGCAGGTCGGCGGCGTCGTCCTGCGCCGCGTAGGCGCCCGACGACTTGCGCGTCCACTGCAGCCCGCCGGAGTCGCCCGCCTCCTCGGCGTCCTCCCACGGGTTGGCCGCGCCCCACGTGTGCTCGTTGAACAGCGCAACCTTGTCGTAGGCCTCGTCCACCTGCTCGGTGGCGTCCACGCCCGCCAGGGTGTGCAGCGTCTCGGCCACGCGCAGCGCCGACTGCGCCCGGCGCACGTAGCCCAGGGGCCGCGCGCCGGAGCCGAGCCCGTCGGCCCACCAGTCGGTCCAGTCGCCCTCGTGCACGGCCAGCCGGTCGTGGTAGCGCTCCTCGACGAACTCGAAGAAGTCGCTGTTCACGGCCGAGCGCAGGCGCGGGTAGGCCCACTGCTCGTTCCAGCGGCGGGCGATCGTCGCGGGCACGATCGACGGGCCCGCGTTGTCGGCGTGCGCGCCCTGCACGCGCAGGTGCAGCACGTCCAGCTCGTACGGCTCCTTCGGCGCGTCCGGCCCCTGCCACCCGAAGGTGCCCGGCCCGTACGGGTAACCCCGCGTGGCCAGCGCCGACAGGTAACGCGGCAGCAGGTCGTCGGCCAGGTCGTAGGAGTCGGTGAGCCCGACCGTGTTGCCCTCCATGTACGCCATCCCGTGCGGCGTGTCGGTGAACCACACGAGGATCTCGTTCCCGCTCGGCGCCCGCCACCGGAACGGCCGCGTCAGCTTGTCGCCGCCGTGCAGGTAGGGCACGGACCGGCCGGCCCAGTTGTGGGCGGCGGCCAGGTACCGCACGCCCGCCGCGCTGAGCGCGTCCACCAGCCCCACCACGGCACCCGGCACGTCGGTGTGCATGGCCGATCTGGTGCTGAAGCCGAAGCGCCGTTCGAGCTGGGCGGTGAAGCGCAACTGCCGGTGCAGCTCCTCGGTCGAGCACGCCTCGGTGTGCAGCTGGAACGGCAGCGCGGTCACCTCGATCGCGCCCGCCCTGGCCAGCGCGGCGAAGGAGTCGACCATGTCCTTCGGCCGCGCGTCGAGCCACTTCAGCGCCGGCATCGACGACTCCACCGTCCACCGGAACCGCGCGTCGTCCGGCCAGGACGCGGTCTCCTCCGCCAGCCGCAGCGCCGCGTCGAGGTAGTCGAGATGGTGGCGCAGCACCGTGCCCTGCGGGTCGGTGTAGCCGATGTCGAGATGCGAGTGGTGCACCACGAACACGTGCCACTTGCGCTGCGGCGTCACCGTGATCCGCGCGCTGCCCACCACCCCGGCGTCGTCGCGGCACTCCAGGGTCAGCACGCGCGGCGCGTCCACCTCGGGCACCAGCAGCGTCACGTCGCTGCCCGACGCGCTGTCCACGCCGACCAGCACGTGCGTCAGCGGCTCGGTGCTGGAGACCCTGACCGCCTGGCGGCCGTCGTGGGTGAACAGCGGCAGCACCGCGACCCGCACCTCCAGCCCGCGCACGCTGATCACGGGCGTGGAGGTGTCGTCGCGCAGCGCCTGCCTGATGCCGTCGTAGTCGGGGCTTCCCAGGCTGCGCTGGAGCAACCGGCTGGTCATTGAACACTCCCTAGAGACAGGCCCCTGGCGAACAGGCGCTGGGTGGCGAGGAACAACACGACGGTCGGCAGCGAGACCACCAGCCCCGCCGCCAGGCCGACGGGGACCGGGGTGCCGGCGTACACGTCGGTCATGAGGCCCGCGATGGCCGTCATGACCGGCCGCACGTCCTCGGTCTGGGTGAGGGTGAGGCCGAAGATCAGGTCGTTCCAGATGAAGGTGAACTCCAGGATGAACACCGCCGTCAGCGCGGGCAGCGACATCGGCAGGTAGATGCGCCAGAAGACGCGGAAGGTCGAGGCGCCGTCCATGCGGGCCGCCTCGAAGATCGAGAACGCCACGCCGGCGTAGTAGTTGCGCAGCACGAACGCGGCCAGCGGCACGTTGATCGCCGTGTAGAGGATGATCAGGCCGAGGCGCGTGTCGTACAGGCCGGCGTCGCTGTAGCCGACGAAGAGCGGCACCAGCAACATCTGGGACGGGAAGACGGTGCCGCCGAAGATCAGCAGGAACCACCAGAACCCGTACCGCAGCCGCAGCACCACGATCACGTACCCGGCCAGCGCCCCGATGAGCACGCCGAGCAGCGGCGAGACGACGCTGTAGAGCGCGGTGCTGGCCAGGCTGCCGCCGAGGTTCGCGCCCTCCACGGCCCGCGCGAAGTTCTCCAGCAGCGCGAAGTCCCCCGACGGGACCCACGCGCTGGCCGGGTCGTAGGAGTCCGCCGGCCGCGCGGCGTTGACCAGCAGCAGGTACGTCGGCCCTAGCCAGACCAGGCCGAGCAGGACGAGCACGGCACGCCTGATCATGCGACCGTCACCTGCCTGCGCAGGTACAGGTACGACGCCAGCCCCGTCACGACGGTCAGCATCACCGCGACGGCCGAGCCGTAACCGTAGTCGCTGGCCACGAACGTCTCCTTGTACATGGTCACCGCGAGCGTCTCGGAGTTGCGCCCCGGGCCGCCCTGGGTCAGCACCCACACGATGTCGAACGTCTTCAGGCTCGACACCAGCGCCAGCCCCACCACGACCGCCGTCAGCGGCCGCATGAGCGGCCAGATCACGTGCCGGAACAGCCGCCAGCCCGACGCCCCGTCCAGCCGCGCCGCCTCGATCGGCTCCTTCGGGATCGACTGCAGCCCCACCACGAACAGCAGGGTGTTGACGCCGAGCTGCTGCCACGTCCAGACGGCGAGCATCGCGAACGTGTTCGTCGGCGCCTCCTGGAGGAACGCGGTGTCCACGCCGAGCAGCAGGTTCGCGATGCCGTCGTGGGACAGGACCGGGCTCCACACCATGGCCAGGCCCGCCCCGCTGAGCGCGTACGGCAGCATGAACGGCACCCGGTACCAGGCGCCGCCCCTGATGTCGTACGACAGCACCGCGACCAGCAGCCCGAGCCCGACCGGCAGCACCATGGTGCCGATCACCCAGATCAGCGTGTTACGGGTCGAGATGAGCAGCGCCGCGTCGTCGAACAGCTTCGCGAAGTTGGCCAGGCCCACCCAGACAGGCGACTCCAGGCCGTCGTAACGGGTCAGGCTCAGGTACGCCGTCCACACGAACGGCGCGTACAGCAGCACCGCGACCAGTAGCGCCGCCGGCGCCACGTAGCCGTACCTGAACCTGCCGAGGATTGGGGCGGCGCGGCTCACTGATGCGTGCTCCAGTACTCGTCCGCCGCCTTCTGGATGCTCTCCAGCACCTCCTGGTAGGTGCCGGGCTCGGTCACGAACTTGCTGAACCCGTCGAGCGCGGCGGTCAGGATCGGCGGCGGCGTCGCCTCGAAGTAGCGGTTGACCAGGCGGTACTTGCCGCTGCCCGCGTCCTTGGTGACCGTGCCGAGCGCCGGGTCGTCGATCGTCACCTTCGGGTTGGCGCTCACGTCACCCCGGCTCTTGGCCCACTTGTCCTGCGCCTCGGAGGTGGTCCACCACTTGAGGTACTTCATGCTGGCGTCGGGGTCGGCCGCCTTGGTGAGCGAGCACAGCGGCCCGCTCTCGAAGATCATGGACGTCTTCGGCAGTGCCGCGTCGACGTTCGGGATGACGAAGAAGTCGTAGTCGGTGCCGGCCTTCATGCTGCGCGTGGTCATGCTCGTGTTGAACCAGGTGCCGAACGACACCATCGCCGCCTTGCCGGTCTTCAGCACGTCGCCGGGGTCGGTCTTGTCGCCCGGGTTGATGAAGTAGCCGGCGTCGATGAGCTGCTTCCACCGCTCCATCACCTGCACCACGCCGGGGTCGGTGTACTTGGCCTTGCCGGTGGACAGGCGGTCGTACAGGTCGGGGTCGGTGCCGGCCATGAGCTGCTCGAACCAGACGAACGAGAACAGCACGCTGGTGTGGTAGAACGCCTTCACGCCGTTCTGCTTGAGCGTTTCCGCCGTCTTGACGAGGTCGTCCCAGGTCTGCGGCGGCTTCAGGTCGTACTTGTCGAAGATCTTCTTGTTGTAGAACATGCCCCAGTAGGCGACGTTCATCGGCACGCAGTACTGCTTGCCGCCTACCGTGTAGTAGGGCGCGAGGTCCTGCGACAGGTCGCCCGCCTTGATCGCCTCCTGCCAGACGGCCGTGGTCTCGGCCACCTGCTTCTGCTTGACGATCTCCTCCAGCATCCCCCCGGTCTGCCAGGTGAACAGGTCGGGCTTGACGTTCGTGCGGAACGACGCCTTGATGAAGGCCTGGTACTGCGCAGAGTCCGTGTATCCCGTCGGCTTCATGCCCAGGCCGATGCTCTGCTTGGACAGGGCGCCCATCTCGTCGAAGTACTTCGTCCAGGCACCCTTGTCGTTGTAGAGGGTCAGCTCCGTCTTCTTCTGCGGCGCCTCGGCGCCGTTGCCGCCGCAGGCGGCCAGGACGAGCGCCGCCACGCCGAGCGTGGCCACACGTGACCGGTACATGGGCCGGCCTCCTTGGTTCTCATCGGGGGGGTTGCATCCGGTGCTCGATCACCGTTTTGACGTCCACCAGGTGGGCCCGCATGCGCTGCTCGGCCTGCGCCGCGTCACGCGCCTCGATGGCCTCCAGGATGGCCAGGTGCTCCTCGTGGTCGCGGCGCCGGTCGTCGAAGATCTGCAGGATCTCGCGCTGCTCCGGCCCGTGGACCGTGAGCAGCGAGTCGACGACCTCGTGCAGCACGCTGTTGCCCGCCAGCCGGGCGGTGGCCCGGTGGAAGGTCATGTTCGCGTCGTGCAGCTCGGCGTCCTCGCCGCGCAGGTGCCTGCTCGCCTCGTCCAGCGCCTGCCGCAGCGCCGCCAGCTCCGCGTCGCCCGCCTGCTCGGCGGCCAGCGCCGCCAGCGGCGGCTCGATCAGGATCCGCGCGTCGAGCAGCTCCAGGAGCTGCGCGGTACGCACCTCGCGCATGTTGGGGTTGGGCAGGACCAGCCGCTCGATGGCGGCGCCGACGTAGATGCCGGAGCCGTGCCGCAGCTCGATGGCCCCGGTGGCCTCCAGCCTGCGTAGCGCCTCGCGCAGGGTCGGGGTGGTGACGGCGAAGCGCTGGGAGAGCTCCCTGGTCGAGGGCAGCCTGTCGCCGGGCCGGTGCCCTCCCGTACGGATGAGCTCCAGCATGCGCTCGGTCAGAGCGTCGGAAAGCGTCGGCCGCGCTACCTCGGACATATCAAGTGATCTAATCACTTAATGGGCACGGCGTCTATGCATCTTTTCGGCGGTGGCCGTCGCCTACTTCTTGATCAGGTCCATCATCATGTCGATCTGGCCCTTGCGGGAGCTCTGCACCTGGGCCGCCCACTGCTGCACCGTCGGGTTCGCCCCGCCCGCCACCTCGGCGGCGGCCATCTGCACGGCGTCGTCCTGGTGGGCGATGAGCAGGTTGCACAGGTCGTACTCGAAGTTCCTGGACTTCTGCAGCGACTGGATCTGCTTGAGATCCGTCTCCGGCATCCCGCCGTGGTGGTCGTGCGCGCCGGTGGGCGGGGTGAGCGGCTGGTCCCAGGAGTGCAGCCAGCGCAGCATCATCTCGACCTCGCTCTGCTGGGTGCTCTCGATGGCCGCGGTCAGCGTCTTGAGCTGGGGGTCGGTGGCTCTGGACGTGCCCACCTTCGCGATCTCGATGCCCTGGCGGTGATGTTGCACCATCATCTGGACGAACATCACGTCCTCGGCGTTGACCGGGGGGTCGTCGGTCGCCTGCTGGCCGCAGGCGGCGGCCGCCAGGAGGCTCAGGCCCGCCAGGACACGTCTTCCGCGCACCGGCCCTCCTCAACTGTTAGGAAACCTTCCTAAGAGTTGACCAAATCCACCGCAGGCGCAAGGGCCCGCGACCGGTTCTCACCTTACGACGATTGACCCCCATGTCTCGATATGTCGCCCCTTGACGTGAACCTAGGTCGAGGTTGCACCGTTGATCGCATGGACAGCTTCGAGATCGGCGTCATCCTGCCCGGGGTCGCCGTACAGCGCCGGGATGGTCTTACTCTCGCGGAGGCCGCCAGGCATGCCGAGCAGGCCGGGCTCGACGGGGTCTGGCACGGTGATCACCTGGCCGTGGGTGGTCCCGTTCTGGACGCGCCGATCGCCCTGGCCACCGCTGCCGCGGTCACCAGCCGGATCCGGGTGGGGACCAGTGTGTTCATTCCTGCGCTGCGGGCGTTGGTGTGGGCGGCCAAGCAGGTGGCGACGTTGCAGTACGTGTCGGGGGAGCGGCTCGTGCTGGGGGTGGGGTCGGGTGGCGGGGCGGCGCAGTGGGCGGCGGCGGGGGTGCCGTTCGGGGAGCGGGGGCGGCGTACGGAGGTGGCGTTGGAGGTGTTGCCGCGGTTGCTGGCGGGGGAGCCGGTGTTGTTGCCCGAAGTCGACGCGGTGGACGCGAACAGGGCCGGCCAGCCCGTTCAGCTCGCCCCCGCCGTCGCGATGCCGCCGGTGTGGGTCGGCAACGCCTCGATGGCGGCGATCCGGCGAGCCGCCCGGCTGGGGGACGGCTGGTTCCCGTCCCTGATCTCGCCGGAGGAGGTCGCCCGCGGCCGGGCCGGGCTGCACGAGCTGGCGGCCGGACACGGGCGGCCCGCGCCCGTCATCACCATCGGCGGTGCCGCGCACGTGGGCGGCGGGCCGGCCGCCCAGGCCGAGATCGCGGCCGGCATCAGCAGCGGCTACGGGCGCCCGCTGGCGGAGGTCGCCGGGATCCCGCTCACCGGGCAGCCCGCGGAGGTCGCCGAGCGGCTGGCCGAGTACCGCGCGGCCGGGGCGAGCCACGCGGTGATCGGGATCTCGGGCGGGGACTGGCGGGCGCAGGTGGAGCTGCTGGCTGAGGTCAAGGGGCTCCTGCTGCGGTAAGAGCACCGCCCGCTCGATCACCAGCGCCTGGAAGGCCCCTCCTGCTCAGCGCAGCTGGGCCGCGCTCCAGCAATCCATCGCCCCCGCCTGACCACACCCGGCCAGCCGATCCAGCACCCCCGCCAGCTCCCCCGTCCTGGGATGATCCGGATCGTTGGACTCCTGGTGCGGATCCGCCACGGTGTCGTAGTACTCCGGCCGCGGATCCCCTTCGTACTCCACGTACAACTCCCCGGCCGTCCGCACCCCCACATAACTGGGCGGCCCTGGGTTAGCAGGCGCCCGCACCTCCTCAGCATCGGGATCCGGCTCGCCGGGCGCGTTCGGATCGGGCCTGACGTGCTCGATCAACGCCACCTCCCGCCAGTCCTTCACCTGGTGCCCATGGATGAGCCGCAGCAGGCTCCGCCCGTCACGCACCTCACCCCGAACCCCCGCCATGTCGAGGAAGGTCGCGAACAGGTCCACGTTCTGCGCGATCGCCTCGACGGTGAAGTCACCGGGACGCCCCACCGTGGGCCGCTGGACCAGCAGCGGCACCCGGACATCATGATCGTAAGCAGTGCTCTTCCCCCGCAGCAGCCTGTGCTGCCCCAGGTGGAACCCGTTATCGCTGGTGAACACCACATACGTGGCCCGCCGCTCCTCGGGGCTCAGCGCCGCGAGCACCCGCTCCACCATGTCGTCCACCGACTGCACCATGCGGATCCGGTCGCGGAAATCCTTGCGCAACTCCTTGACCGCCTGCGCCCCGATCGGCTCCCGCCGTACCCAGGCGGGCTTGTCGGCGGTGTCCTCGTTGAACGCCGGCAGCTCCGCCACGTCAAGGGTGGTGCAGTCGGGCCCGCCGCAGTCACCGTGCGGGAACTCCCCCGCCGGGAACTGGTTCTTCGGCCGGTCCCGCCGTGCCGGCGGAAATCTCGGCTCCTTGTCCCCCGCCTCGGCGCCGATTCTCGAATGCGGCGAGAACGGCGAGACCTGCAGGAAGAACGGCTCCCCCGGCGCGTGCCGACGCGACCTGTCGATGAAGTCCACGGCCCGCTGCCCGAGCTCGTCCGTCAGATATTTCCCACCCGAGGGATCGAGCGGTTTCTCCTGCGCCGTCTCCTCCTTGATGTACCGGGTCAGCTGATACTTGAACTCGCTGTATCCGCCCCCGGCCGCCACGTGCCACTCGTCCCAGCCGACGGGCACGTGATAATCGGCCGACACGGGATATTCGTTGATGTACTTGCCCAGGTAACCCGTGCGATAGCCGGCCTGGTCCAGGGCCACCGCGTACGTCCGGCCCTCGTGTTTCTCGAAGGCCGCGTAACCGCCGCCGTCCGACCCCTTGTTCGTGGCCACTCCGGTGTTGTGCGGGAACTGGCCGGTGAACATGGAGGCCCTCGACGGGCAGCAGAGCGAGTTGGAGACGTAGTAGTCGCTGAACGTCGTGCCGTTCCTGGCCAGCCCGCTCACCGTGTCCATGTACGGGAGCAGGTCGGCCGACAGGTCATCGACGAGGAAGAAGATGATGTTCGGCCGCTTCGGCTTGCCGGCCGTCCCGGCCCCGGCCTGTGACGCCACCGAGGCCATGGCCAGGACGACGGCTAACGCCACCGCCACGGCCCTGCGAAAGTTCCCGGCCACGGACATGACCACCCCTTCTGACAGTGCTGCGAGATCGGAGTTGCGAGACGACGCTAATCCCCGCCCGCACGCCCCAGCAAGAACGGCACGTCACCCGAGTTGCGCCCGCCCACCGGCTCCAGCAGGATCTTCTCCTCCCGAGAAGAGGCAGCCGCGTGAACTTCACCGTTGCATACGAGCCCACCCCCGACGAAGTCGTCCGGGCGATGGAACGCGCCTTACGGCATCAACTCAGAGCCCTCTTCGTGCTCTTCCCAGCGTTCCTGGTGGTGTCCGGCATCGTCTTTCTCCTGCTCGACCTCTACAGCGTCGGCATCGGCATGCTGGTCGCGGCGGTCGTCGTCCCGTTCGTGGTGCCCTGGTCGCTGCGCCGGGCGGTGCGCAAGCAGGTGCCGCACATCTGCGTCCCCACCACGCTCCACGTGACCGACGAGGGATACGAGACACGCTCGGCGCAGCTCACCATGGAGCTGCGCTGGTCGCTGTTCTCCCGCGTCATTCCGACCCCGGAGTTCTGGCTGTTCTTCATCAACAAACAGGCCAGCGGCTTCCTCCCCAGAAGCGCCTTCACCCCGGAACAACAAGCGCAGCTCGACGCCCGCCTGTCCGCCTTGACCAAGCCCTAGAGGGCGCGCCGCAACGTCAGCGACTGGAACCGGTCCTTGTTCTCGCCGACGGGGTGGAAGTCCACGATCTCGAAGAACTCACGC
Source organism: Nonomuraea gerenzanensis (assembly GCF_020215645.1). Taxonomy (NCBI): domain Bacteria; kingdom Bacillati; phylum Actinomycetota; class Actinomycetes; order Streptosporangiales; family Streptosporangiaceae; genus Nonomuraea; species Nonomuraea gerenzanensis. The sequence continues at coordinate 11,838,548 of NZ_CP084058.1, forward strand.
GCGAACTGCCGCAACCGCTCGTCGTCACGGAAGGAGAAGAACCGGGGAGGCTCATGATGGTCCTCCTCGAACGTGCCTTCCCCCGTCAGGCCACCGCCGCCGTACACACCGAGAAAGAACAGCCCGCCGGGCCGCAGCACCGTGCGAATGGCGTCGAGCACCGCCGGGAGATCCCGGTCGGGCACATGCAGCAGGCAGTTGAACGCGTACACCGCGTCAAAGGACGCGGGCGCGAAATCGAGGCCCAGAAAATCCATGACACGGGCGTCGAGGCCCTTCTCCCGGCAACGATTCACCATGGCGGGCGAAAGATCGACGGCGACGACCTCCAGGCCGTTCTCCTGGAAATAGAGGCTGTCCTGGCCGGTGCCGGCGCCGACCTCCAGCAGCCGCCCGCCCCCGTGCTCCCGCAACCGCTCCAGGAACGCCTCCCGCTCCGCCAGCTTCCACGAGCTCTTGCCGGCGGAGTCCCGCCGCTCCACGTCCCCGTCGTAGGCCGCGCGGAGAGGGCCGATCACCTCGTCGTAACGCGTACTCATCCCGCCATCATGCCGAACCCGGCGGCCTGGCGGCGCAGCCGCGCATCGGTGATGCTGTGATGCGTGGAGTACGTGTCCCTGGTGCCGCGACCGCCGCTCGACGAGCTGATCGACGACCTCTACTACCTGGCGGGCACCCCGCCGTACCCCATGCTGATGTTGCCGCCGATGCCGTCGGCGCTGCTCGTCCTCAACCTCGGGGCGCCGTTCCGCATCCGTACCGGCGCCGAGACGAGCGGCTACGCCGACGGCTGCGTCATCACCACGCCCACCCGCGCCTTCGAGTTCGGCTACCCGCCGGGAACCCGCTCCGTCGGCGTGCACTTCAAGCCGTGGGGCCTGGCGCCGTTCGTGGGGATGCCCGCGGCCGAGCTGCGCGACCGGCCGGTGGCGGTGGAGCAGGTCTGGGGCCGCGCCGCCGCCGCCACGCTGCGCGACCGCCTGGCCATGGCGTCCGGACCGCACGAGATGCTCACGCTGCTGGAGGCCGAGCTGACCCGCCGGCTCAGCGAGACCGCCGGCCTGGCGCTGGTCCGCCACACGAGCGGCGTGATCGCCGCGGCCAGGGGCACGGTGCCGATCCGCGACCTGAGCATGGCGGCCGGCGTCAGCACCACCCACCTGGCCCAACGCTTCAGGGAGCTGATCGGCGTCACCCCGAAGCGGCTGGCCCGCACCTACCGCTTCGCCATCACCGTCCTGTCCATCGACCCCGCCGGCCCAGTCGACTGGACCGAGCTCGCCACTCGCGCCGGCTACTTCGACCAGGCCCACTTCGGCCACGAGTTCCGCACGTTCACCGGCCTCACACCGACCCGCTACATCGACGTCCGCCGCCGGTTCCTGCGCGAACACCCCGGCCACGTGCTGGACGGCTGGCCGCTGCCGGCCGATTGATTTCTTACAAGTGTCGCAGCCCTCGACCCGCTAACTTGGGGCACCCCTGAGCAGAGGAGAGCCCCGTGGGCAAGGTGGTCATGTACAGCTCGGTGTCGGTGGACGGCTTCATCGCCGACGACGACGACCTGCCCGGACCGCTGTTCGACTGGTTGTCCAGCGGTGACGTCCCGTTGGACGAGAGCGGCGGGCTGAAGGTGTCGCAGCCGTCCTACGACTACACCCGGCCGTACTGGAACCAGATCGGCGTCACGATCGTCGGCCGCCACGTCTTCGACCTGACGGACGGCTGGGACGGCAAGCCGCCGGGCGGCATCGATCACGTGGTCGTCGTGACGCACCGGCCGGCGCCCGACGGCTGGGACCCCGCGGCGCCGTTCCACTTCGTCGAAGGCATCGAGGCGGCCATGACCAAGGCGCAGGAGCTCGCCGGTGACCGCACGGTCGAGGTCGCCGCCGGCGACGTCGGCGGTCAGATGCTCGCCGCGGGCCTGGTCGACGAGGTGCGTATGGACGTCGTACCCGTCGTCTTCGGCTCCGGCAAGCGCTACTTCGGGTCGGTCCAGGCACAGCACCTGCTGGAGGACCCCGACGTGGTGATCCAGGGCAACCGGGTGCTCCACCTCCGCTACCGGGTACGCCGATGACCGTCGACCACTCCTGAGCCGATCACCGGCCCTTGATCACGGCAGCGACGAGAGGCGAGTCCAGCATCGCCCTGCAGAACGTCAGGCCGGTGATCCTCTTCGCCAGCGCGAAGCAGCGCGGGAACATACCGTCGATCCCAGGCCCGTCCCAGTCGTGCTCCGGATCCAGCCCCACCTCCCGCATCTCCCGCACCAACCGGTCCGGATCGGATCCCGCCCGCGTCTGAGGGCACAACGGGTCGAACCAGGTGACCTCTTCACCATCCACCACGTAGCAGAAGTAGTCGGTGGCATGGATGTTGCGGTGGACCACCACGAGCTCGCTCTCCCGCGAGAGGTCGCGCATCAGGTGGCGGTCCATGACGATCGATCCTGCCCAGAGCTGGATGAGAACCGTCCAGCCATGGGTCTCGATCGCCCCCACGTAGGTGCTGCGCAGGTTGTCGGTGTCGATCCACCACATCGTGCGCTCTTGGAATCTCTCGAAGGTCACCTGCTCCAAGTCGGCGACTTCCACGCCGAGGCGGGTCAACGCCTCAACCGGAGTGAGGGATCGGGCGAAGGACACACAGGAGATGTCGTAGAACGGGCCGAACTCACCGAGCCAGCGGAACTCTTCGCATGCGTCCGTCAGCGACTGCGAGCGCTGCAGACCATGTTCGTCAGGAATCCTCACGCAGCGCACCCCGTCCTGCCGCCGCACCAAGCGCAGCCATGGTATCCCCGACCGTTCGAGACGTGCTCTGCGGAGAACGTGACGTACTCAGCGACCCCGATGGACACCCGAAACAGCTGCCGGCGATACTCCGCCACAGCGGAGTCGACCCCGCCCGCAGCTCTTGCTTCATCTCCACCGCGTCGCCCGCTACTGGGTGATATCCGAGCACGCACAGCCGCTCATGCAGATCCGCGATTCGATGGGCAGATCGTCCCCTGAGGCGGGCGCCCGGGTCGGCGGTGGGGCCGGGCTCCCCGACAGATGGGTGCTTGTGTGATCGTGAACGCGATCAGAGCTTGCCTCTACAGTCCAGCTGAGTGCGTAGACAGCCAGTCTGCGTGGCGGTTCTTCAAGACGTCACGGTCGTGGGTGGTGGGGGCGATGACATCGGCTCCGCCGTCGTAGGGATGATGGAGCCACCGGAGATCCAATGGAGCGATGATCACGTCGAAGATCTCCCCGTCGGCCACACCCCGCAACAGCGGATCCAACGTCTGCCGGTCGAAGGAGGTCATGCTGACGTAGAGCCTCTGCGCGACCTCAAAGGGCGAGTCGTCGCCGGGCTCGATGGTCAGCCATGGGACGGCTCCCAGATGACGCGGATCGGGTGAGACCCTCCCCTCCTCATCCTCGAAGTAGGTAGCGATCACATAGAGATCCTCCTGCGCCCCGAGTTGGTCGAGCACCCGGTGATGACGATCAAGGATGATCTCGTATTCGTCCTCGGTGTCGGCGTACCGCTTGGATTCGGGAAGACTGTGGAAGCGGACCCAGCGGTCGGCATGCCAGCCGCGGAGCTGGTAGGCGATCGGGCTTCTGTCCCACCGCGTTCGCCATGCGGTGGTGAGCGACTCCACCTCCTCTTCCGTCACGAACGATCCCCTCTCGAGAGCGATGGCGGTGGCCCTATTCTCAGCCGCAGACGAACCATAGATCATCTAGCCTGAGTGCCGCCCACCTCCCGAGCCGGATCTGTCGCACGGATCCTGAGACCTGACACGGACGGCGCCTGTTCTGATCACACTCGGTGGGATGGCCGCTCTACCGTACGTGCCTCTGCAGCAGCGCCAGCCTTGACGGTGGAGAACCTGCATCTGTACGCCCATGCAAAAGGCCCTCCCGGATCATCCGGGAGGGCCTTTGAACTGGGAGCCGCCTTGGGGATTCGAACCCCAGACCCCTTCATTACGAGTGAAGTGCTCTGGCCGACTGAGCTAAGGCGGCGTGCGCTGTGCAGCTTGAAAGAGTCTACAGGAGCCGGAGAGGTTCTCGCTCCCATCGATCACCCGATGCCTGGACAGACCGCCCCATCCTCCGGCACCACCCCCGCCACCAGATACTCCTCCACCGCCTCATCCACGCACCTCGACCCGCTGGCGTAGGCGGTGTGACCATCGCCTTCGTACGTGAGCAACACCCCCGACTCCAGCCGCCCGGCCAGCCTGCGTGCCCAGGCGTAAGGCGTGGCCGGATCGCGGACGGTGCCGACGACCAGGATCGGCGCGGCACCCTTCGCGGTCAGCGGTCCGGCGGCGAGCGTCGGCGGATGCGGCCAGTAGGCACACGGCAGGGACGCCCACACCATCGACGCCCCGAACCGCGGCGCCCGCTCGCGCGCCACCGCCGCACTCCTCCCGTACGCTGCCGCCGTTCTCGGGTAGGCGCCGTCCACGCAGGTGACAGCCAGGTTGGCCGCGGTCTCACCGGAGTAGGTCCCGTCGTCACGCCGGCCGGTGAGCTGGTCGGCGTTGCGCAGCAGCAGCGCGCCATCGCCCTTGAACGCCCGGCGCAACGCCTCGGTCAGCTCCGGCCACAGGGCACGATCGTGCAGCGGCCCCAGCAACCCGAGGACGGCCACCGCCTGCGTCACCTCCCGCCGGCCGTCGCCGCGCAGCGGCCGCTTGTCCGTACGCCGGAGCAGACCGCTCACCTCCTCCAGCGCCCCGTTCACCGTGCGGCTCCGGAACGGGCACCCCGCCATCGCCACGCACTCCCCCGCGTACGCGCGCAGCGCCCGCTCGAACCCCACCGCGTGCTCAACACTGAGCCGCAACCGCGACGCGCCCGGATCCATCGCCCCGTCCAGCACCATGGCCCGCACCCGCCCCGGGTACAGCTCCGCGTACACCGCACCCAGCAGCGTGCCGTACGACTTGCCGAGGTAGGTCAGCCTCCGCTCCCCCAGCGCCTGGCGCAGCAGGTCCAGGTCGCGTGCCGCGTCCGCCGTGCCGAGGTGCGGCAGCAGCCCTCCCGAGTGTCTGCGGCAGCCCTCCGCGAAACGCCTGGCCGCTCCCTCCAGCGCCGACCGCTCCCGCGCCGAGTCGGGGGTGCCGTCGCTCATGAGGTACGTGTCCAGCTCCGCGTCGCTCAAGCACTCGACGGGGGCCGACCTGCCCACACCACGCGGGTCGAAGCCGACGATGTCGAAGCGCTCGCGTACCTTCTCGCCCAGGACGACCCGAGCCGCCCTCACGTACTCCACGCCCGAGATCCCGGGCCCACCCGGGTTGACCACCAAGGACCCGATTCGTGGCCCGCCGCCGGCAGGAAGCCGGATCACGGCCAGCTCCACCTGCTTCCCGGGCTGCCCGGCCGCCATCGGCACCCGCAAGGTGGCGCACTCGAACCCGTCACCACAATCCGTCCAGGCCGGCCCACCGACCGGCGCTCCCGCCCCTCCACCTCCAGCCAGCGCCCCCTCCACACCGGTCTGCCCACCCACCGGCGCCCCCTCCACACCGGTCCGCCCACCCACCGGCGCCCCCTCCACACCGGTCCGCCCACCCACCGGCGCCCCCTCCACACCGGTCCGCCCACCCACCGGCGTCCCTGCCGCGCCGGTTCGCCCACCACCGGCCAACGCCAGAGGCGGCTCCGAGCGCTGGCCGGCAGCGCCCGCCGGGCACGCCGCAGCCATCACCAGCACCCCGAACACAGCCGCCGCCCGCAGCCGCCTTCCCCGCATCAGCCGAGCCACGCCCTCAGGGGACCCCTGCAGCTCCCGCATCAGCCGAGCCACGCCCTCAGCGGCCCCTGCAGCCCCTGCGCCACGAACACGTCACACCGGCACCGCCGCGCCACCCCGGCGTCAGACCGCGTCTCCGTCCGTTTCACCCCCGTATGTGGTGTCGTACGCCTTCCGCGGCCCGCACACACTCGCCTTCGAGCACGAGCACCGCCGCCCTCCGTCGTTGAGCCGCACCACCACGGAGTCGGACGGCACGTTGTGCCCCACCACCGTCCCGGCCCCCTGCGGCGTCTCCACACTCGCCCCCACGCGCGGAGCCGAGGCGCGGAACTCCTGGTAAAGCGGGTGCTCGTACTTCAGGCAGCACATGAGCCGCCCGCACGCCCCCGCGATCCGCAGCGGGTTGACCGGCAGGTCCTGGTCCTTGGCCATGCGTACGGACACCGGCTCGAAATCCTTGAGGAACGTGGCGCAGCACAGGTCGCGCCCGCAGGGGCCGATGCCGCCCTGGAGCCGCGCCTCGTCCCTGGGGCCGATCTGCCGTAGCTCGACCCTGGCCCGGAGGTTGCGGGCCAGGTCGCGTACCAGGGCGCGGAAGTCCACCCGGTGCGGTGCCGAGAAGTAGACCGTGTAGACGTTGTCCTGGTCGAGGTAGTCGATGCCGACGACCTTCATCGGCAGCGTGTGCCGTTTGATCAGGCGCTTGGAGACGCTGCGGGCCTCGGCTCTGCGGCGCTTGTTCGACTCGTCGCGGGTGAGGTGTTCCTCGCCCGCCATTCCCGCGCACACCGGCAATCCGTCGATGTCCTCGCTCGTGTACTGCGGCGCCCACACGCACTCCGCCACCTCCGGACCGGAGTCCGTCGGGACGAGCACCTTGTCACCCACCTTGGGGCTGTGCTCGCCGGGGTCGAGGTAGTAGAGCCTCCCGTAGCGGGTGAAGCTCACGGCCATGATCATTCCCATGGGCTCGAGCTCGCCTCCTGACGGCCTAGGGGGTACGTACGGCCTTCCTTGCCAGATTACGTGTGTCCGAACGCCCGAAGTCAGAGGGCGGGAACGTGGATGCCACACGGTCACCTGCCTCAGGGACATACCTCTTTTTCATTGAGTAGCAACCCGAAACCGTCATAAACCTTCGCCACCTCGGTCGCGCACCGGTTGTTGACGACCTGGGCCACGCCTGGCTGCCTCTGGAGCCGGCTGGTCAACTCGCCCGCCGCGGCATCGTCCTCCAGCTTGATCCTGAACGATCGCGGCATGTCCCCCACCCGGGTCGCCTCCATGAGCGTCTTGTTGTCCTTGAACGCCTCCTTGAAGTTCTCGTACGCGGCCGCCTCGTCCTCGAAGACGACCTCCTCCACCCCCGGTGATTTCTGGATCAGCTCCTGGACCGCCTTCACCTGGGCGGGTGTCGCGGCTCGCCCTTCCTTGACCAGCTTGGTGTCGCCTTCCTTGTCGACGAGCTTCCCGCCGCATGCGGAGACGGCGCTTGCTGCCTTGCACAGGAAGACGCTGACGTCCCACTTCTGGCGCTCTTGCACCGCCGCCTGGGTGTAGGGGCTCGAAGCGTGATCGATGACAGTCAGCACCCCGGCCACCCCATGGAACGCCGCCATCACCTGCCGGCGGTCGGCCCCCTCCCGCAGCTTGAGCCGGTACGACGACGGCATGTCCGCGCTCTTGACCTCCTCCAGCACGGCCTGATTGTGGGCGAACCGCTCGCGGAAGTCGTCGTAGGCGACGGCCTGGCTCACCCACTGGCCGGCGGCGATCTGCTCGGTCTGCTCCAACAGCACCTGCTCGATCGCCTGGCGCTGCTCCGAGCTCACCGCCCCCTCGCAACGCGACTCCTTCGCCACGGTCGCCGTACACAGGAACACGGTCATGTCCGCGTCGTCCCGCCCGAACACCTCCGCGGCCGTCGCCGCCGTCACCCGATCCTGGTCGCCGGCTCCACCCGCGCCGCCGCCCACCAGCACGGCGGTCGCCGACCCCACGACCACCACGGCCGCCGCCGCTGTCAGCATCCGGAGATCCACCCGGAACCGCCTGCGCTCCGCCACCCGCAAGGGCCGCAGTGTGCTCGCGTCCACCGTCGCCCCCGCCTCGGCGAGAGCCTCCCGCAGTCTGTCTTCCACCGGGCTGCTCATGAATCCTCCCCAAGCGCTCTGGCGAGGGCCGCCAGCCCTCGCGCGATCGTCGATCTGGCCGTGCTGGCGCTGATCCGCATCGTGTCGGCGATCTCCTGGTCGGCGAGATCGAAGTAGTAACGCAGGGTCAGCGCCTCGCGCTGCCTGCGCGGCAGCCCGCGCAGCGCGAGCAGGACCTCGCGCCGCTCCTCACCCATCAGCACGGCGCTCTCCGCCGACCAGACCGGCGGCTCGTACGGCACCGCCCGTTTGAACACCGTCGCCCGCCTGCGCAGCACCGACCGGCATCCGTTGAGCACCGCCGAGCGCACATACGTCAGCATCTTGTCGGCGTCGCGCAGCCTGGCCCGGCCAGCGTGCGTGCGCTCGAAGGCCTCCTGCACGACGTCTTCGGCGGTGGCCTGGTCGCCGACCATGAGGAGGGCCAGGCGCACCAGGCCGACGTGGTGCTCGGCGAAGATCGACGCCACGTCGACCCGTTGCCGTGCCAGGGCTTCTTGCTGGGTGAGTAGTTCGACTTCCACGTATCAGAGACGTTTCAGGGTCTCGTCTGCTGCTTCGGGCACTGGGCTATCTTCTGCCTTGCGCCGCATCCGTTCACGGCCATGTCCACAGGCTGTGGATAACCGCCGGGGGTGCCATCGGGCGCCCGGGCGCCTCGCGCGTCAGTGCGGGTGGGTGGCAGCTGATCGCGAGGCCTGACGCAGCGCCGGCACGCCCCTCGCACATGGTCCGGTGGCGGGCCGCACGCAGTCCGGAGGCGGGCCGGTGGCGGTACACACACGCACCGGAGGCGAGCCGCACGCGAGCAGGAGGCGGACCGGACGCGGACCGCACAGGGCCAGAGACGCGGACCGCACAAGGCCAGAGACGCGAACCGCACAGGGCCGAACGCGAACCGCAGCACAAGGCCGGTCGAGAGCTAGAGGCGAACCGAAGGCGAGCGCGCCACATCAGGCGCCATCACGTCACAGCAAAACACGCCGCCCACCGAACCCAGCCCCCGAGACCACCTAAGCCCGCAACGCCAACATCATCGCCTCAACAGCCATCTGCGGATTCACATTCGCCGCCAACCGCTCCCGACACACCATGATCGCATCAACCCGCCGCACCGTCTCCTCAGCCGTAGACGACTTGGCAACCTGATCCAGATCAAACCGCAGATCATCATTGGCCAGCTCCACCCCAGCCGCCCCGAACTGCATCGCCAACACATCCCGATAGAACGACACAAGCTCCAGCAACGCCGCATCCAACGAATCCCGCTTGATCCGCGTGGCCCGAGACTTCTGCCGATCCTCCAGCTCCTTCAACGCCCCGGCCCCACCCCGCACCAACCCCCGGTTGAGCCCCTTCCCACTGGACCCCTCCCCGTACAGCTTGCGCAGCTCCGACGTCTCGTTCTCGTTGAGCGCGGCAGTGGCGGCGGCAGCCTCCTCCTCAGCGGTCTTCACCAGCCGCTCGGCGGCGGACACGCACTCGCCGACACCGGTCAGCGAGCGCGGGATGCTCAGCACCGCCTCGCGCCGCGCCCTGACGCCCTCGTCCAGCGCCAGCGCCCGCGCCCGGCCGATGTGCCCCTGGGCGGCCCGTGCCGCGAACCTGGCGGTCTCCCACGGCACGCTGTCACGGGTGGCCAGCACGTGGGCGACGGCCTCGGTGCCTGGGGTGACGAGGTTGACGACACGGCAGCGCGACCTGATGGTGATCATCAGGTCGTCGGGCGCGGGCGCGCAGAGCAGCCACACCGTACGCGGCGGCGGCTCCTCGATGGCCTTGAGCAGGGCGTTCGCGGCCGACTCCGTGGCCCGATCGGCGTCCTCGAACAGGATGACCCGCCACCGCCCCTGCGTCGGCGCCCCGGCCGCCCGCAGGATCAGCTCGCGGGTCTGCTTGACGCTGTAGGACAGACCCTCGGGACGTACGGACTCAAGGTCGGGATGGGAGCCGATGAGCGCCTGGTGGCACTGGTCGCAGTGGCCGCAGCCGCCGTCGGGGCACAGCAGCGCGGCGGCGAAGGCGCGCGCGGCCTCCTCCCTGCCGGAGCCCGGCGGGCCTGTGAACAACCAGGCGTGCGTCATGCCGGCGCCGCGCCCGCCCGCGACGACCTCGCCGGCGGCCGCCGCGGCTCGCGACAGCACGGCTGTCGCCTGGTCCTGCCCCACGAGGTCATCGAAAACCGTCACGCCCGTAAGGCTAGTCGCGCTTCACCCTGCGAGGGACGCCAAAGCCGGGATCACGGGAGGCTAGTCGCGGATGGCGGGCATCGTGCCTGTGATGTCCTCCGACTCGCGCGGCACCGGGTCAGGCAGGATCTCCCTGATGCGGTCCTGGACCTGCCGGGTGATCACGTCCTGCGGCAGCGTGCCGTCCACCACGAGGTAGCGCTCGGGCGCCGCCGCCGCCAGCGCGCGGAACTCCTTGCGCACCCGCTCGTGGAAGTCCATCGGCTCGGACTCGATCCGGTCGGCCGCTCCGCCCAGCCGGGTCAGCCCCACCTCGGGCGGCGTGTCGATGAGCACGGTCAGGTGCGGGACGAGCCCGCCCGTCGCCCAGGCGTTGATCTTGGAGACGTCTCCGGCGTCGAGGGCCCGCCCGGCGCCCTGATAGGCCAGCGACGAGTCGACGTAACGATCGGTGATCACGATCGAGCCCCGGTAGAGGGCCGGCCTGATCACCTTCTCCACGTGCTCGGCCCGGTCGGCGGCGTACAGCAGCGCCTCCGAGCGCGCCGACAGCCCCCGCTCGGCCGCGTCGAGCAGGATCGCGCGCAGGCGCATGCCGACCTTGGTGGAGCCCGGCTCGCGGGTCTGCACCACGTCGTAGCCCTGGTCGCGCATCCAGATGGCGATCATCCTGGACTGGGTGGTCTTGCCCGAGCCCTCGCCGCCCTCGAAGGCCACGAACAATCCCGGCACGTGCTCGGCCGCCTGGGCGGGGAACCGCTCGCCGCGCACCGCCGCGATCAGGTCGGCCGCCAAGGAGATGCCCTTCCTGTCGTCCATGTGCCGCAGCGCCAGCACCCCGACGCCCACCGCGAGCGCCCCGCCGATCACCAGCACCAGGTTGGTGCCGTCGAAACGGTAGCTGAACTCGCCCAGCCCCAGCACGTGCACCCCGAAGATCGCGGCCAGCGGGTTGGCCAGCGAGACCACGAGCAGCAGCGTCACCCGGGCGGTCGACTGCAGGAAGGAGAAGGTGCGGCCGCGCAGGGCGTCCTCGACCTCCAGGCCGATCAGCGTGTAGCCGATGATCCAGGCGATGCCCGCGCACGCCCCGAGCACCACGGTCAGCATGACCACGATGACCAGGTTGTGCACCAGCGCGATCGCGATCAGCACCAGCCCCGCCACGGTGATCGCCAGCCCGAACAGCCGCCGCCGCGACAGCTCGCGCAGCAGCCTCAGGCCGAAGAACATGCCCAGCGCCATGCCGACGAAGACCGCGCCGAACACCACGCCGTAGGCCGCGTCGCCGCCGCCGAGCGCCTCGACGTAGACCCGGGCCACGCCCACCACGGCCCCGCCCGCGGCGAACGCGCCGAGCATGCCGATGACCAGGCCGCGCACCATGCGGTTGCCGCCCACGAACCGCCAGCCCTCGACGATCTGCTTGAGCACGGAGGGCGTGGAGATGGCGCCGTCACGCTTGGGGATGTCGCGCAGGGTGAAGATCAGGAAGGCCGACACGAGGTACGCGCAGGCGTTCACGACCAGGGCCAGCCCCGTCGCGTCGCGCCCCAGCGGGAACGGCACGATGCCGGCGACCAGGTCGCCCGCCACCGACAGCGCGGCGAAGAGCATGGCCGCGATGGGCGCGGTGCCGTACGTGACCAGCAGGTTGAGCTGGTTGGCCGACTCGAGCTGCGCCTTGGGCACCAGGTTGGGGACCGTGGCCTCCTTGGCCGGCACCCAGAACAGGTTCACGCATTCGACCAGGACGGTCGCGATGATGACCCACTGGTAGCTGTCCACGAAGGGGATCGACAGCACCACGGCGAACCTGGCCAGGTCGGCGCAGAACATCGTCAGCCGCCGGTCGAACCGGTCGGCGAACACCCCCGCCAGCGGCCCCAGCAGCACGGCGGGCAGCATCTTGGCGAGGAAGACCCCGCCGACGGCCAGCGACTGCACGCGGTAGTCACCCTGCGTGAGGTTGCCCGCGAGGGCGGTCAGCGCCAGCAGGTTGAGCCAGTCGCCCAGGCTGCACACCGACATCGCCGTCCACAACCGACGGAACGGCGCATTGGCCAGCACATGAGTCGGGCGGCCGCGGCCAAGGGCAGTCATGATTTCAGCGTATCCAGGTGTTGACCAGAAGTGGGGCAGACAAGAGACGAGCCGGATATTCCCGGCTGCTCGTGGCCGAGGGTATTACGCGAACGGCCCCGGGCGCAGGTTACACACCTCGAATAGGCCCCCAAAAACATCATCAATTCATAACTCCGGACTCTTGCCGCGCCTCTTCCACCAATGGTCGCCACGCGCCCCTGATCTCGTCGGGCAGCACCAGCTCGTCCCACAGGTCGATGAGCAGCACCCCGTCGACGTGACCGAGCACCTCCTGCGGCCCTCCCGCGCACAACAACGCGGTGTAGGCCGAGCGCCGCTCGTCGCGGTCGGACAGGTCGTAGACCCGCTCGCCGAGCCGCACGACGCCCAGCGCCGCCGCCACCGGCAGCCGCCGCAACCTGCTCGGCACGTGGTACACGCGCCCGTCGCCGCACTCGTGCGCCGCGCACTCGACCTTGGCCTCCAGCACCAGCTCGAACCCGGCCGCGTCGAGGATGCGCCCCGCCGTCTCCAGCGTCGGCGACTTCCTGCCGTGCTCGTAGGCCGACAGCGTGGTGCGCGACGTGCCGCTCACGCTGGCCAGCGCCTTCTGATTGAGGCTCGCGGCGTGCCTCGCCTGCCTGAACAGCAGCCCGCCGCGCCTGGCCCAGAAGGCGACCTCCTGACCCAGCATCCGTTCCACAGGCGACGAGACCACGTACCACCTCCGCAAAGTATCCGGACGGATACTCTACGCCATCATGGCGCCCCGTGACCACCGGATTACCTCTAGTCAAGCACGCAATTCCAGCAAGGTGATCTCGGGCGGCGCCCCCACGCGCACCGGAGGCCCCCAGAAGCCCGCGCCCCTGGTCACGTACACCTGCGTGCCGTCCACCGTGGCCAGCCCCGACACCACCGGCTGCTGCAGCCCCACCACCAGGTTGAACGGCGCGATCTGCCCGCCGTGCGTGTGCCCGGAAAGCTGCAGGTCGACGCCGTGCCCGGCGGCCTGGGCCACCTGGATCGGCTGGTGCGCGAGCAGCACCGTGGAGCGGCTGGTGTCGCGCCCGCCGAGCGCCTTGGCGAAGTCGGGCCCGTCGCCGCCGGCGGCGCCGCCGACGTCGTTCACGCCCGCCAGATCCAGCACGGCTCCCTGGTGAGCGATCTCCACCCGTTCGTTGCGCAGCGAGCGTACGCCGAGCTCCTTGAGCTCCTCGATCCACTCGCCCGGGCCCGCGGCGGTGAAGTACTCGTGGTTGCCGGTCACGAAATAGGCCCCGTAGCGGGACTCCAGGCTCCGCAACGGCCGCGCCAGCGCACCGAGCTGGGCCACCGTCCCGTCCACGAGGTCGCCCACGATCGCCACCACGTCGGCCTCCAGCCCGTTGATCATCCGGACGATCCGCTCGGTGTGGCCGATCCCCGTGAGCGGGCCCAGGTGGATGTCGCTCACCACGGCGAACCGCAGGCCGCTCAGCCGCGGGTCCAGCTTCGGCAGCGTGACCTTGACCCGTTCGATCACCGGGTCACCGAGCGCGCTCGACATGCCGTACCCGACCGTGCCCAGCGCGCCGACCCCCGCGACGGCGGCGGTGGCCCGCCCGAGGAAGAGCCGCCTGCTCAGGGCCGGCGGCTCACCGCCCGCCACCACCGCGATCGGCTCAGCCGCCGTATCCGCCACCACCGCGACAGGCGCCGCGACCGCCGCCACCGGCTCGGCCGGCTCGGCCGGCTCGGCCGGCTCGGCCGGCTCGGCCACCGTACCCGCCGCGACGGGCGCAGGCGGCGCGACCGGCTCGGACGCCCGCTCGCGCCGCTCCACCCTGCGCAGGAGGTACGCGGCCACCCCGCGCGGCACCTCCAGCACCACAAGGATCACGACCAGGTAGAACATCACCGCCAGCCAGATGTACCCCGGCCAGGCCACCCAGCTCTCCAGCCCCATCCTCGTGCCCACGAACGTCGTCACGAGCACCGCGAGCAGCGCGACCAGACTCCAGGTCAGCACCTTGCGCACCCGCCCAGGACGGGTCGCCTGGCGCACCAGCCGATGCCACAGGTACCAGTGCGCCAGCAACACCAGAGCCACGAAGATCAGGACGAACACACCCACGATGCTACTTCCGGAAATTCCGGAAACAGCGCCCCACGTCCCTGTTCAGCGCGTGACCACGGCCACTCAGGACTTCGTCGCAGGTTTCTTCGCCGGAGCCTTCTTGGCAGGCGCCTTCCTCGTGGTGCTCTTCGTCGTCGTCTTCTTGGGCGCCGGCGCCCGCTCACGCCGCTCGGCCAGCAGCTCCGCCGCCCGCTCGATCGTGATGTCCTCGACCGTGTCACCCTTGCGCAGCGACGCGTTCGTCTCGCCGTCGGTCACGTAAGGCCCGAAACGCCCCTCCTTGACCACGACCGGCTTCTTGGAGTTGGGGTCGTCGCCCAGCTCGCGCAGCGGCGCGGCAGCCGCCGCCCGGCCCCGCCCGCGCTGCTTGGGCTGCGCGAACAGCTCCTTGGCCTGCTCGATCGTGACCGTCAGCAGCGCCTCCTCCGAGGCCAGCGAGCGGGAGTCGGTGCCCTTCTTCAGGTACGGGCCGAACTTCCCGTTGTGCGCGACGACCTCCTGGCCCTCCAGCTCACCCACGACCCGCGGGATCGACAGCAGCTTGAGTGCGTCGTCCAGCGTGATCGTGTCCAGCGACATCGACTTGAACAGCGAGCTGGTGCGCGGCTTGGGCGCGTCGGCCTTCTTCGTCCGCCGCTTCGGGGCGTCCTCGTCGGCGGCCGGCTCAGGCAGGACCTCCGTCACGTACGGCCCGTAGCGCCCGTCCTTGGCCACGATCATGTGCCCCGTCACCGGGTCCTGACCGAGCTGCCGGTCACCGGTCGGCCGCGAGAACAGCTCCTCGGCCTTCTCCGCCGTCAGCTCGTCGGGCGTCATGTCCTCGGGCACGTTGACGCGCGCGCCGTCCCTGTCGAGGTACGGCCCGTACCGACCGACCCGCAGCACGATGTCGGTGCCCTTGACCGGGAACGAGCTGATCTCCTTGGCGTCGATGTCACCCAGGTCGGTGACCATCTCCTTGAGACCCTCGTCGCCGTCGGCGCCGTAGTAGAAGCGCTGCAGCTCCGGCACCCGCTCCGCCCGGTCGTTGGCGATGTCGTCGAGCACCTTCTCCATCTCGGCCGTGAAGTCGTAGTCGACCAGGTTCCCGAAATGCTGCTCCAGCAGGTTGACCACGGCGAACGCCAGGAACGACGGCACCAGCGCCGTGCCCTTCTTGAACACGTAACCGCGGTCGAGGATGGTGCCGATGATCGAGGCGTACGTCGAGGGCCGGCCGATCTCCCGGTCCTCCAGCTCCTTGACCAGCGACGCCTCGGTGTAGCGCGCCGGCGGCTTGGTCGAGTGGCCGGCCACGTCGAGCCGCGTCACGCTCAGCGCGTCGCCCTCCGCCAGGTTCGGCAGCCGCTTCTCGGAGTCGTCGCGGTCGGTCGAGGGGTCGTCGGCCCCCTCCACGTACGCCTTCAGGAAGCCGTAGAACGTGATCGTGCGACCGGACGCGCTGAACTCGACGTTCTCGCCGGCCGACGACCTGCCGCCCACCTTCACCGTGATCGACTCGCCGACCGCGTCCTTCATCTGGGACGACACGGTGCGCTGCCAGATCAGCTCGTACAGCCGGAACATGTCGCCCGACAGCCCGGTCTCGCCCGGCGTGCGGAACTCCTCGCCCGACGGCCTGATCGCCTCGTGCGCCTCCTGCGCACTCTTGACCTTGCTGGCGTAGACGCGCGGCTTGTCGGGCACGTACGAGGCGCCGTACAGCTTGATCGCCTGCGACCGCGCGGCCGCCACCGCCGTCTCCGACAGCGTGATGCTGTCGGTACGCATGTAGGTGATGAACCCGTTCTCATACAGCCGCTGCGCGACCTGCATCGTGTACTTGGCGGAGAAGCCCAGCTTCCGGCTGGCCTCCTGCTGCAATGTGGTCGTCCGGAACGGCGCGTACGGCTTACGCGTGTACGGCTTGCGCTCGACCGACTTGACCGCGAACGAGACCCCCTGGAGCCGCCCTGCCAGCTCGCCCGCGGCGGCCTCCGTCAGGTGCAGCACGTCGGCGCCGCTCTTGAGCTGCCCGGTGCTGGCGAAGTCGCGCCCCTGCGCCACCCGCTTGCCGTCGACCCCGGTCAGCGTGGCGGTGAAGTCGCGCGGGCGCTCCTCCGGCTTGTTCGTGTCGAACAGCGCCTGCAGGTCCCAGTAGTGGGCGGGGGTGAACGCGATGCGCTCCCGCTCGCGCTCCACCACCAGCCGCGTCGCCACCGACTGCACCCGGCCGGCCGACAGCTTCGGCTTGACCTTCTTCCACAGGACGGGGCTGACCTCGTAGCCGTAGAGCCGGTCGAGGATGCGCCGCGTCTCCTGGGCGTCCACCAGGCGGAGGTTGAGGTCGCGCGGGTTGGCCACGGCGTCTCGGATCGCCTGCGGGGTGATCTCGTGGAACACCATGCGGTGCACGGGCACCTTGGGCTTGAGCACCTCGCGCAGGTGCCAGGCGATGGCCTCGCCCTCGCGGTCCTCGTCGGTGGCGAGGTAGAGCTCGTCGGCGTCCTTGAGCAGCTGCCGCAGCTTGGCGACCTGCGAGCGTTTGTCGTGGTTGACGACGTACAGCGGCTCGAACCCGTGCTCGACGTTCACCCCGAGGCGGGCCCATGGCGCGCCCTTGAACTTCTCGGGGATGTCGTCGGCCCGCTCCGGCAGGTCGCGGATGTGACCGATGCTCGATTCGACGATGTAGCCGCGCCCGAGGTACCCGGCGATGGTCTTCGCCTTGGCCGGCGACTCGACGATCACCAGGCGTGTTCCGCCGGCGCTGCCGTTCTTGGCTGGCACGCTGCTTCCTACCTCGCTGTTCGCTTGCAAATCCCCCTGCCGGGAGTCGGCACAGACTGAAAGGTAACCCGACTCGCGGAAATTTCCTTCCCCCGGGCTACCCACTCGCTTCCGGGTCCACCCACAAGCACGCAGAATAAGGCCCATCGAGCGGCATGGCGCCCTGACTCACCCTGGAGACTAATCGTTGTGCTCGACTACTCCTACATGGATATCTTCATTCCACGCGATCTCACTCGCGAAGCAGCACGTCAACTGCTCACCGAACACGCAGAGTACGGGAAGTGGGAGCTCGCGCGCGTCCGCGTGCACCCCGACGGCAGCCGCCACGTACGCCTGCGGCGTAAGATCATGCGAGTACGCAGCACCCTATGAACCCCGGACATGGCTTTGCCCGCCCCGGGCCGCGCCCCCGGAACGGGCAAAGCGTCTACGGCGGGCTACTCACGGACGGTGAGCAGCAACCGGATCGTGTTACGTATGCGCTGATTCCTTACTTACGGCCGAACCGGAACCGGCGGGCCGTCGCGAACATCGTCGCCGAGGCGGCGAGCATCGAGCCGAGCAGAAGCGCGAGCACCGAGCCGGTGTTCATGCCGGTCACGCCGGCGGGCTGCGCGGCGCTCATCAGGCCGACGTCCGGCACGGGCAGGCTGCGGGTGGCCGAGGACACCGCGCCGCCGGCCGGGGTGGAGGCGACCAGGTCGGTGGCCGGGGCCAGCGGGGAGGCCGAGCGCGAGGTGGCGCGGCCCTTGCCGTCGCTCGGGGCGGACATCGCCGTCCGCTTCGGCTGCTCGGGGCTCACGGGCAGGCCGGGCAGCTCGGGGAGCTGCGGCAGGCCGAACGTCCTGGAGGCGTCCTCGACGGCGGGCAGCTGCCCGGTGACGTTCCCCACCCCTTCGAGCTGCTTGGTGACCTCGGCGACGTTGCCGTAGCCCTCCGCCTGCTTGGCGACGGTGCTCACGCCCGGCACCCGCTTGGCCAGCTCGGCCGCGCTGCCGAGCTGCTGCACCTGCTGGGTGACCTCGCCGACCTTGCCGCCGACCTCCTGGGCGCCGCCCAGCACCGGCAGGCTGGGCGTGATGGGCAGCAGCCCGCCCTTGGCCGCCGCGACCTTGCTGTTGGCGCGGGCGAAGCGCTCGAACCCGTCAGGGCGCTCGAACCCGGGCGTGCCGACGTGCGAGCCGCCGAGGCATCCGGCGGCGGCGTCACCCAGGACGGCCGCCGCGTTGCCGCAGATGTTGACCGGCGCGGCGATCGGCGCGACCGCCTGGTTGCCGCTCAGCACGCCACCGGCGCCCGAGGTACGGTTGCCGCCCCCGCCGATGCCGTGGTGCGCCCAGACGCCCGCCCCGCCCCTGCAACGGGCGTGGGAGAGGCCGAGCACCGCCGCCGCGTTGCCGCAGACGTTGATCGGCGCCGCGATCGGCGCGACCGCCTGGTTGCCGCTCAGCACGCCACCGGCGCCCGAGGTGCGGTTGCCGCCCGCGTTCCTGCCGGACTTGCGGACGGTCGCGCCGCCCTTGCATCCGGCGAACGCGTGACCGAGCACGGCCGCGGCGTTCCCGCAGACGTCGATGGGGGCGCTGATGGGCGCGACCGCCTGGTTGCCGCTGAGCACGCCGCCCGTACCGGAGGTGCGGTTGCCGCCGGAGCCCGAGTGCTCCACCTTCGAGCCGCCCTTGCACCCGGCGGACGCGTTCCCCGCGGCGTTCCCGCAGACGTCGATCGGCAGGCTGACCGGGGCGACCACCTGGTTGCCGCTGCCGGCCCCGAAGCGCCCGTCGGTGTCGTTGCCCGTCGATCCGGCGGCCTGGTGGCGGGCGAAGTAGCGCTGGCCGGGGCCACCGTTGTTGGTGACGGTCGAGCCGCCGCGGCAGCCGGAGAAGGCCCGCCCGACCACCGCGACCGAGTTGCCGCAGATGTTGATCGGCGCCGAGATGGGCGCGACGACCTGGTTCCCGCCGAGCACACTGCCGTTGCCGGACGTACGGTTGCCGCCCACGCCCTGCCCGGTGTTGTGCACGGCCGAGCCGCCGACACACCCGGCCGTCGCGTCACCGAAGATCGCCAGTGCGTTGCCGCAGGCGTTGATCGGCGCGGAGATGGGCGCGGAGATCTGGTTGCCGCCGAGCACGCTGCCGTTGCCGGAGGTCTGGTTGCCGCCCGCGCCGCCCCTGCCCTGGGTACGGACGGTGGCCCCGCCCTTGCAGCCCGCGTCGGACTTGCCGATCAGCGAGACCGCGTTGCCGCAGGCGTTGACCGGGACGCTGATCGGCGCGTTCACCTGGTTGCCGCCGCCGACGGAGCCGTTGCCCGAGGTGTCGTTGGGGATGCCGGGACGGCCCTGGTTGATGACCTCGGCGCCGCCCTGGGAGGTGGCCTCCGACTTGCCGATGGCGGCGGCGGAGTTGCCGCTGATGTCGATCGGCACGGAGATCGGCAGGTCGACCTGGTTGCCGCCGGCGACGGACCCGTTGCCGGAGGTGTCGGCCAGCGCGGTGCCGCCGGCCCCGAACGACATGACGGCCACGGCCAGCAGGGCCGCGGGGCTCGTTGCCTTTGCCCACGTACGCATGATGAATGCTCCTAGTGGTTCTTGGGGGGATTACCTGAACGGGTCCGCGGGCAGCCCGAAGGCACGCGTCGAGCACGTGCACAGCGGGTATCGGGATGCGCGAACCGGTGGAACGAGGACTGACGTGTGTCACCCGCGGGCGGAGGGATCGATGCCGCACTCCGCCGCTCTACCGTTGACGATCGGACCACCGGAGGCTCGGGCCCCGGGCCGGCTGCTCTGGTGTGCGCAGGCCCGCTGAGGCGTCGCCCTGATGGGCGCCCTGAGCCGTCGTCGCCCCGGCCGGCTCGCATCGAGCCGAGGTCCAGGTGCGGGGATCAGTCAGGTGAGAAGGAAGGGTCGTCCGCCGCTGTGCGGACGACGGGGGGAAGCAGGCGCGCCACGGGGACGCGCCCGGCCTGGAGCCGCGGGTCGTAAGCAGACCGCACGGCATCCCCTGTCGCAGGCCCGAAGGGACCGCTGCCGCCGCCGTTGGGCACCAGACCATCGGTGTCCAGGATCTTCCCGGCGGAGGAAGGTGCGGGCAGGCCAGGGTCCCGCTGACTGTTGAGGCCGTCGACCGTGCGACCGGCCATGGCCTCGGCGTTGTCCGACGCCGAGACGGGGGCGGTGAGCCCGTGCTGCGCGGTGCCGCCCGAGCTCCCTGCCGCACCTGTCACGGCGGTGGCATCCGCCGTGCCGGTGTCGGTGGACCCGGTCGTGCCTGTCGCCGCGGTGGTATCCGCCGGGTTGGTGCCCGTGCTCCTCCCGGCCGCACCTGTCGCCGCGGTGGCATCCGCGGCCGCCGGAGCGGCGGCGAGCGTACCGAACACAACAGCAAGCAGCCACCCGGCGGCCACCAGGGCGCCAATCGCGACTGCCCGCACGACGACCCGCCGGGCACCGGCCGCGAACCGCGCCATCCGGTCACCCAGCCCGGTGGTCGGGCCCTGAGCCGGGACAGCCTGGACAGTCACGCGCGGGCGGCGCGCAGCACGGGCCTTCGCCCTCAGCCGCTGCACCGCCACGCGCGTCACTTGCCCTCCCGAGCTCCAGAACCGGCCTCACGTCGTGAGGCCGGTCCGTGGACTCACCCCTCAACGATCCGTAACCGTAGCAGCACCCAAAGTTGTCGCAAGGCCTTTTCCCCTGAGTCCCAGAAATTCACCAACTCCCCGGGCCGCGAACCCTCCCCAACCCCCACAACCCGTCCCCCTCGTCCCCACGCCGGCCCCATCAGGAGCCCCAGACGGGGTATCGGGGGGTGGTGAGAGGTCTCTCTGGCGGGGTACGGATTCTTGGTATGACGCACTCCTCAGAGTTTGCTAACCTTACGGAGCCGACGCGAGATGACGGTCTCGCGTGCAGGCACCAAGTCCGGGTGGCGGAATAGGCAGACGCGCTAGCTTGAGGTGCTAGTGCCCAGTGATGGGCATGGGGGTTCAAGTCCCCCCTCGGACACCATGAAGGCGCCAGGTCTCTGACCTGGCGCCTTTGCTTTCTCTCGGCCATGAGCCGTTCATCCGGGGCTGTCGGCTTGGGGCCATGGGCTCAACATGCAAGTCGCAGAGGAAGATGACGCATCTGGTACGCCATCGACGACACCGAAACGACCATCTGGCTCACCAAGGTCGCAACCGGTCACCTCAGGACGTCCGAGCGACGAAACCGCCAGGCACCGCGGAGAGGGCGGCGTCGGGAGAGACGGGATGACGGCAAGCCGGTCGTGCGCCCATGGTCGTGTGCAGTCGTTCCAGTGTCGCGACAATCGAGCCCTGTCTCGCGCGAGAATCTCCCGGTAGGCCCACCTACGAGGAAGAGGGCCCTACTTGCGGTGAGGAGGATTCCGCCGGCGAGCACGGCTGCCAGGGCCGGACGGCCGAGGTGCAGGTAGTGATTTTTCATGATCGAAGACCGTACGGTCCTTGATCGGGGTGGTCGAGCGGTTCCTGAAGGCTGGCGCATCCGCCACCGGCGACCTTACGCACCGCAGTGAAGGAGTGGCTCGCTGCGCGGACGCGAGCAAGGTCGCGGCGCGGAGATGAGCGACTCGCGACGCGGCGCGGAGGCGAGCAAACTCGCGACGCGACGTGGGCGGCTCACGGCACGCACGCGGCCGAGCTCGTCGCCCGGATGAACCGGTCGACGACCGCGGCGAGCTCCACCCCCGCATCCTCCTGCAGAAAGTGACCAGCACCGGCGATGGTGGGATGGACCAGGCCACGAGCACCGGGGATGCGCCCGCTGAGCGCGCTGTGGTCCCCGCGGGTGACGTGGTCCTGATCGCTGAACGCACACAGAAACGGCAGCTCCAACCTTTCCAGCACCTCCCAGGCCGCCCGCAGCACCGGCGTGTACGCATCCTCCGGAGAAATCGGGATGAGCAGGGGAAACTGCCGCACCCCCGTCACATACGACTCGTCCGGATAGGGCGCGTCGTAAGCAGCCAGCACCTCGGGGCCCGACTCGGTGACAGTCATCGCCTGCACGATGGCCGACGGCAGGAACGGATAGGTGCGCTGGCTCGACTGCAGCCAGGAAGCCATCATCGGCCAGCCGGCCCCGAGGTCCTCATCCCCGGTGCTCAGTCCGGTGTTGCTGGCAACCACGCGCCGGAACCGTTCCGGATGGGCGGCCAGCAAGGGGAGGCCGAGCGCCCCGCCCCAGTCGTGGCAGACCAGGGTCACCTCCCGCAGGCCCAGCCGGTCCAGCACGGCCTCCCGCAACCAGCCCAGATGCCGGTCGTAGGTGTACACGTGCCGGTCCACGAGCTTGTCCGACTTGCCGAACCCGATCAGGTCGATGGCCACGCAGCGGTGCCCGGCCTGGACGAGCGGCGGGATGACGTGCCGGTACAGGTAGCTCCACGACGGGTTGCCGTGCAGCAGCAGGACGGTCTCGCCCGAGGGGTGCTCGGGCGACTCGTCCAGGTAGTGCATCCGCAGCCGGCCGCCGTCCACGGTGAGGTAGTGCGGTTCGAAGGGGTAGTCAGGGAGGTCGGCGAAGCGCGACTCCGGGGTGCGCAGGATGCGCAGGTCCTGGGGGTCTGTCGTGGTCATGCCTCATGAGAGGGAGCACGGCAGCCAAGTGTGACGTTCAGGCGGACGGGCTCGTCCCGGACGTCTCGCGCAGGAACGAGACGATGAGGTCGGTGACCTCGGCCGGTCGTTCCATGCTCGGCAGATGACCGGCCCAGGGCAGCTCGACGTGGCGGGCGGCGGGCAGGAAGGTGGCGGTGTCGCGGAAGTCGGGCAGGTCGTGGGCGCCTGACACGGCCAGGCACGGCATCGTGATGCCCGCCGGGTCGACCTCGGGCTTGACCGGTCCTGCCACGCCCTCGGCCAGTTGCAGCTCGTAGGCCCGCAGCTGCATCTCGCGTACCAGTCGCTTGGCGTCTTCGCCCGCGTCGGGGCCGAGCGAGGTCTCGA
The DNA here is from genome assembly GCF_020215645.1 of Nonomuraea gerenzanensis. Classification (NCBI taxonomy): domain Bacteria; kingdom Bacillati; phylum Actinomycetota; class Actinomycetes; order Streptosporangiales; family Streptosporangiaceae; genus Nonomuraea; species Nonomuraea gerenzanensis. The sequence continues at coordinate 11,861,617 of NZ_CP084058.1, forward strand.
CCATGAGCTGCGCGGCCGCGGCGAGGTCGCCCGCCTCGACGAGCGCGTCCTCGCGATCCCCCAGCGCGCGCCGCTCGGGGGTGGGCTCGCGGCCGGGCAGGGCGGCGGCGAGCAGGATCAGTGCCGCCACCCGGTCGGGATGGGCGGCTGCGGTCTCCACGGCCACCTTCCCGCCGTAGGAGGAGCCGATCAGGGTCACCTGGTCGAGGCCAAGGCTGTCCAGCAGGTCCAGCAGGTCGCCCGAGTTGCTGTACGGCTGCGCCGGCAGCGGGCTCTGGCCGAAGCCGCGCAGGTCGCAGCGGATCACCTGGAAGCCCGCATCGGCCAGGGGCTGCCACTGGGGATCCCACATCCGCCGGTCGCACACTCCGGCGTGGAGCAGCAACACCGCAGGTCCGTGGCCGTTGATGTCATAGGGGAGAGTCATCCGGCAGACATTACCGGGGCGCAGGGGCCGATGCGCAGGGCGAGCAGGGCCACGTCGTCGGTGAAGTGGTCGCCGCGGTGGCGCAGGAGCTGGTCGCACATCTCCTCCAGGGGGAGGTGGCGCAGGTCCGAGGCTCGGTGGGCCAGGCTGTCGAGGCCGTCGTCGAGGCTGTGCGCGGGGTCTTCGACGAGCCCGTCGGTGTAGAGGAGCAGGGTGGAGCCGACGGGGATGAGCTGGGCGTGGTCCGGGCGGGACAGGTCGGTGGTGACGCCCAGCGGGTGGCCGCCGTCGGCGCGCAGGTAGTGGGCGGGGCCGTCGGCGGGGACCAGGAGCGGGGGCGGGTGGCCGGCGCTGCTCCAGCACAGCCGCCTGCCGGAGCCGGGGCACGGCTCCAGGCGGCCCAGCAGGACGGTGGCCATCGGGCCGCCGTGCAGGCCGTGCAGCACCTCGTCCAGCCGGCGCAGGATGTACGAGGGCGGCTCGCACTGCTCGTAGGTGATCACCCGCAGCATGGTGCTGATCCGGCTCATGATGGTGGCCGACTTCAGGTCGTGCCCCATCACGTCGCCGACCATGAGGCAGGGGACGCCGTCGGGCAGGATGATCACGTCGTACCAGTCTCCGCCGATCTTGGGCAGGGAGCTGGAGGGGCGGTAGCGGGCGCAGGCGTGCAGGCCGGATGGGTCGGGCATGTCCGGCAGGTCCGGGAGCAGGCTGCGCTGGAAGTCCTCGGTGCTGCGGCGGAGGCGGTCGTAGAGGCGGGCGTTCTCGATGGCGACGCCGGCCGCGCTGGCCAGGGCCGCGATGATGCGTTCGTCGTCGCCGGTGAACGGGCCGCCGGTGCGCTTGTCGGCGAAGTACATGTTGCCGTAGACGGTGCCGCGCACCAGGACGGGCGTGCCCAGCAGCGTCCGCATCACCGGGTGCCCGGCGGGGAACTCGCGGAAGGCCGGGTGGGCCTGCAGGTCGTCCACGCGCATGGGGCGGGGGTGGGCCACCAGCTCGCCGAGCAGGCCGTGGGTGGTCGGCATGCGGCCGATGGCGTCATACACCTCCTGCGAGACTCCGCATGTGAACAGGTCGGCGAACTGGCCGTCCTCGTCCAGCACGCCGAGGGCGCCGTAGCGGGCGTCCACCAGGTCGGCCGAGACCTCCACGATGGTGCGCAGCGCCGCGTTCAGCTCCAGCTCCGAGCTGATCGCCAGCACGGCCTCCAGCAGGTGCTTCATCCGGTCGTGCAGGTCGCGGATCTGGCCGAGGCTCTCCTGCAGCCGCTGCAGGTCCTCGGCGCCCAGCCGCCCCAGGAATCCGTCGAACGCGCCCTCTTGCGGCTCCCCTCCCACGTCAACCCCCGATGCTCTCGCCTGCCTCATGCCCCCCGGTCATCCGCATGACACCTGGCCGGACGGCAGGCTCTGGACAACACGCGCGTGACGTGATCTGACGGAAGTACAGCGCCGACGATCACAAACGGGAGCACTGGAACATGAGTGACACGCCGCGACTGCACAGAGCCGGCACGACCCTGCTGGATCGGGCTCGCGACCTGCGTACGCTGATCGAACGCGAGGCGGGCCGGGCCGAGACGGAGGGGAAACTGACCGCGCCCGTCGTGGACGCCCTGCACGAGGCGGGCGTCTACGGCTGCTGGGTGCCGGAGCCGCTCGGGGGCGCCGAGCTGTCCCCCCGGGAGCTGCTCGGCCTCTTCGAGGAGCTGACGTACGCCGACGCCTCGACGGGCTGGGTCGTCATGGCCACCACCCTGGAGAACGGCACGGCGGGCGCCTACCTGGGTGAGGACGCCGTGGAACGCCTCTTCAAGGGCCCCCGCATGCCGCTGATCGCGGGCCAGGGCACCCGGCCGGGCCTCGCCGTACGGCAGGAGGGCGGGTTCCGCCTGAGCGGGCGGTGGAGCTTCGCCTCGGGGATGTATCACGCGCAGTACGCCCACAGCGCCGCCGCCGTCGAGGGCACCGACGAGGTACGGATCTTCATCACCCCGATGGAGGACGTCACGATGCTCGGCAACTGGGACGTCCTGGGCCTGCGTGCCACGGGCAGCGTCGACTACACCATCGACGGGGCGTTCGTGCCGGAGTCGCAGTCCCACGACTTCCGCACGACCGAGCCGCTGCGCGGCGGCGCGATCTACCGCCTCGGGCTGCTCGACCAGGCGCTGATCTGCCACTCGGGCTGGGCGCTCGGCATCGGGCGGCGGCTGCTGGACGAGCTGGCCGGGTACGCGGCCGCGCGCAGCGGGCGGCCCGGCCAGCTCGCCGGCAGCGACGCCTTCCACGCCGGCTTCGCCCGCGCCGAGGCGAGCTTCCGCGCGGCTGCGGCGCTGATCAGGCAGACCTGGGACGGCGTGGAGCGCACGCTGGACGAGGGCGGGCGGCTCAGCACCAGGCAGGAGACGATGGTGCGGCTCGCGCTCAACCACATCACCTCGACGGTGACCGAGGTGGCCGGGTTCGTCTACGCCTCGGGTGGCACCACGGCGCTGCGCGACGGGCTGATCCAGCGGCTGTTCAGGGACGCGCAGGCGGGTGCCGCACACGTCCTGTGCGGGCCGCAGGCGCTGCGGGAGTGCGGGCGGGAGCTGGCGGGGCTCGCCCAGGGCCAGTCGTGGGCGGTGCTCGAGCTCTTAGACATTTAGCTAATGTGCTAAATATAGAGCCATGACCGGATCTCACGACGAGACGGGGGTCTTCCGGGCGCTCGCCGACCCCACCAGGCGCCAGATCCTGGAGGACCTGCGGGGCGGCGAGCTGGCCGCGGGGGAGATCGCCGGGCGCTTCTCGATCAGCGGGCCGTCCATCTCGCGGCACCTCGGCGTGCTCAAGGGAGCCGAGCTGGTCACCGAGCGGCGTGACGGCAACCGCATCCTCTACTCACTGGTCGAAGAGCGGCTGGCGAGCTGTGTCGGGCGGTTCCTCAGCGCCGTGTGCCCGGAGCAGATCGTGCTGCGCCACACCAGGTGGCGCCGTCCGCAGGAGAGTGAGGACTCATGAGACAACCCCGCCTGTCCAGTGTCGTCGAGCGCCGCCTGCTGGTGAACTACCGGGTCGATCCCGAGGCGGCGGCGCGGCAGCTGCCCGCGCCGCTGCGGCCCCAGCTCGTCAACGGCTACGCCGTGGCCGGCATCTGCCTGCTGCGGCTGGGCGGCATGCGGCCGGCGTGGGCGCCGCGCGGGGTGGGGCTGCGCAGTGAGAACGCCGCACACCGGTTCGCCGTCGAGTGGGACGGGCCGCGCGGGGTGGAGACCGGCGTCTACATCCCGCGCCGCGACACCGCCTCGCTGGTCAACGCCTGGGCCGGGGGCCGGGTGTTCCCCGGCGAGCACGGCCGGGCCGACTTCTCGGTACGCGAGACGCCGCACGAGCTGCACGTCGCCTACGCCACCCGCGACGGCGGCACCCGGGTCAGCGTCGAGGTGGAGGTGACGGCGGAGCTGCGCGGCAGCGAGCTGTTCGAGGACCTGGAGCGGGCTTCGGCGTTCTTCCGCGGGGGCGCCAAGGGATACTCGGCGACCGCGTCGGGGGTGCGGCTCGACGGCATGGAGCTGCGTACCGAGCGGTGGGCCGTGGACGCCTGCCGGATCCGCTCGGCCGGTTCCTCGTTCTTCGAGGATCCCGGCCGCTTCCCCGGCGGCAGCGCGGTGCTCGACTGCGCGCTGGTGATGCGCGGGGTGCCGGCGGTGTGGCAGCCGCTGCCCGCCATGGCGGCGTCCTGAGCGATGAGTTCCGGCGGCGGGCCGGGTCTGAACCTGCGACAGACGTACTCGGAGAGACGAGGTTCCGACATGACCGCCACCCACATCCTGCGGCGACCGGACGCGCGGCTGCGTTACGAGGTGCGCGGCTCGGGGCCGCTGCTGGTGGTGACCGGCGCACCGATGGCCGCGGCGGACTTCGCGCCGCTGGCCGAGGCGCTGGCCGCCGAGTTCACGGTCGTCACGCACGATCCCCGCGGCATCTCCGGCAGCGTGCTGGACGACCCCGAGCAGGACTCCACGCCCGAGCTGCGGGCCGACGACCTGGCGGCCATCCTCGACGACCTCGGGGCCGAGTCGGCCGACGTGTTCGGCAGCAGCGGCGGCGCGGTGACGGGGCTGGCGCTGGTCGCCCGGCATCCCGCGCGGGTGCGTACGCTCGTGGCGCACGAGCCGCCCTGCGTGGAGCTGCTGCCGGACGCCGCCGAGCAGCGGGCCGCGGTGGACGACATGATCGAGACCTTCCATCGCGACGGGCTCTGGGCGGCGTTCGCGAAGTTCATGGGCAACGCCGGGTTCGAGCAGGACGAGGCCGCGGGGCCGCCGCCGTCGGAGCAGATGGTGGCCGACAGCTCCCGCTTCTTCGCGCACGAGCTGCGGGGCACCACCCGATACGTGCCCGAGGTCGAGGCGTTGCGGGCCGGCCGGGTGGTCGTGGGGGTCGGGGCCGAGTCGGGGCAGCTCGTGACCTATCGGACGTCGGTGGCGCTGGCCGAGCTGCTCGGGGTGACGCCGGTGGAGTTCCCCGGGGAGCACGGGGGGTTCATGGGGCATCCGGAGGAGTTCGCGCAGGTGCTGCGCAAGGTGTTGTAGGCGGTCGTTCGGCTGCGCGAGGCGGTCATTCGATCGCGCGAGGTGCTGTAGGCGGTCATTCGCCGGGCAGACCGCGATCCGGTGACTCCCAAGTGACTTCCAAGCCACCGCTCCTAGGTTGGCGGCCATGAAGCTGATCTACCGGGAGCAGGCGCTGCGCGAGCGGGCCAGGGGGCGTGCGCCCGTACGGATGCCGCTGGTGATCAGCGGGCCGTCGTTCCTCGTCCTGTGGATCGCGGTGGCGATCGTCGTGACGGCCGGGATCGGCGTGACCGCGCTGGCGCTGGGGACGGTGCGATGAGGCGGCGCGTCCCCGTCGTGCTGCAGAACACCGACACCGAGTGCGGCGCGGCCTGCCTGACCATGGTGCTGGCCTGCCACGGCCACCGCACCACGCTGCACCAGGTCGCCGACCGGCTGGGGGTCGGCAGGGACGGGCTGAGCGCCAGGGCGCTCGTGGACGGCGCGCGCGAGCACGGCCTCCAGGCGCGGGCCTTCTCGCTGGCGCCGGAGGATCTGGCGCGGGTGCCGCTGCCGGCGGTGGCGCACTGGGAGTTCGGCCACTTCCTGGTGGTGGAGCGCTGGTCGCCCGACCGGGTGGACGTGGTGGACCCCGGGCAGGGGCGGCGGAGGCTGACGCCGGAGGAGTTCGGGGCGGGGTTCACCGGCGTGCTACTGGTGTTCCAGCCGGGCGAGGGGTTCCGGCGGGGGTCGTCGTCGATGGCGGGGGCCTGGCGGCGGGAGTTCGCGCGCACGCTGCTGCGGCGGCGCAGGGGGCTGCTGGCGCAGATCGTGGCCGCCTCGCTGCTGCTGCAACTGCTCGGGCTGGCGCTGCCGCTCTTCTCCGAGCTGCTGGTCGACACCATCGTCCCGGCGCGGGCCGAGCAGGTGCTGCCGCTGCTCGGGTTGTCGATCGCGCTGGCGGGGGCGGCGCAGTTCGTGATCGGGTACTTGCGGGCGGCGCTGCTGGTCGCGGTGCGGGCCAGAGCCGACAGGGAGCTCACCGAGAGCGTGGTGGGGCATCTGGTGGCTCTGCCGTACCGGTACTTCACCCAGCGCGCCAAGGGCGACCTGGTGACGCGGGCGGCCGGGGTGTCCACGCTGGGTGACATCCTGACGGGGCAGGTCGTCGCGGCGCTGCTGGACGGGCCGCTGGCCGTGGGCTACCTGGTGCTCGTCCATCTCTGGGATCCGGTGTTCGGGCTGGCGCTGACCGGCGTGGCCGTGGCGCAGTCGGTGTTGCTGCTGGCCACCACGGGCCGGATCGCCACGCTCACCCACCAGGAGCTGGCGGCGCTGTCGGCGGCGCAGAACAGCCTGATCCAGACGATCACCGGCATCGAGACGCTGAAGGCGTCGGGGGCCGAGCGGCAGGCCGTGGACCAGTGGTCGGCGCACTTCGCCAGGCAGCTCAACGCCGACGTGCGGGCCGGGCTGACCAGGGGCCTGCTGGAGGCGGCGCTGTCGGCGATCAGGGTGACGGCGCCGCTCGGCCTGCTGTGGCTGGGCGCCTGGCGGGTGCTGGACGGCCAGCTCACGCTCGGCACGCTGATCGCGTTGAACGCGGTCGCGCTCGGCGCGCTGACCCCGCTGGGCTCGCTCATGACGGGGCTGCAGAGCCTGCAGCAGGCCGGGGCGCACTTCGACCGGCTCTCGGACATCCTGGCCGCCGAGCCCGAGCCGAGCGACGGCATCGAGGTGCTGCGGCTGCGCGGCGCGGTGGAGCTGCGCGCGGTGAGCTTCCGCCACGGCCCCCGCGCCCCCTGGACGGTACGGGACGTCTCCGTCTCCGTCTGCCCCGGCCAGAAGGTCGCGCTGGTGGGCGCGTCGGGGTCGGGCAAGAGCACGCTGGCCAGGCTGCTGCTCGCGTTGCACGACCCGGTCGAGGGTGAGATCAGGTACGACGGCGTGCCAGCCGCCGAGCTGAACCTGCGCACGTTGCGCCGCCAGTTCGGCGTGGTCACCCAGGAGCCGTCGCTGTTCAACGGCTCGATCAGGGAGAACATCGCGCTGAACGATCCCGCCGCCACCATGGATCGGGTGGTCGCGGCGGCCCGGCTGGCGGCGCTGCACGAGGAGATCGCGGCCATGCCCATGGGGTACGAGACCGTGCTGACCGACGGCGGCGGCCTGTCGGGCGGCCAGCGGCAGCGCCTGGCCCTGGCCCGCGCCGTGCTGTCACGCCCGAAGATCCTGCTGCTCGACGAGGCCACCAGCAACCTCGACAGCGCCACCGAGGCCGTCATCGAGGCCAACCTCGGCACGCTCGCGCAGACCAGGATCGTGATCGCGCACCGGCTGAGCACGGTCAGGGACGCCGACCTGATCCTGGTGATCGACGGCGGCCGGGTCGTGCAGCGCGGCACCCACGACGAGCTGATCGCGGCAGGCGGCAGGTACGCCGAGCTGGTCGCCGCACAGACGGTGCTGACTTGATCTTCGTCTAGGAGAACACTGACGGCAAAGGCTCTCGGGGGACCCATTCCGTCAGGGGCACACGATGAAGAACATTCACCCCAAGGTCGAAGAGGCGCTCGACACCCTCCACCTCACCCCCGTCGCCAGGAGGCGGCTGCTCACCGGAGCCGGCCTGGCCAGCGCCTCGGCCGCGGCCACCGCGCTGCTGAGCGCCTGCTCGTCCGGGCAGAACCAGCCGGCGGCCACCGGCGGGGCGGGCACGGCCGGGGACTTCCCGGCCACGCCGAAGTGGAAGTTCGTCCTGGTCTGTCCATCGTGATCATCGCGCACAACCACGCCCAGGTCCTGGAGGTGTGCGACCGGGTGAACCTGCTGCAGCACGGCACGATCACGTTCGACCGGCCCACGGCGCAGACCTCGCTCGCCGAGCTGACGGAGCTGGTGGTGGAGGAGTATCGAAGAGCGCGGATCCGGGGCCGATCCCCGTGACGCGGTAATCCTGGGGCGTTCGGAGGGACTACTGGGTGTGGACGATCCCGAAGAACGATTCACCGACCTCTACGACCGGCACTACCGCAACGTGCTGGGCTACGCCCTGCTGCGGGCCGACCGGGACGTGGCCGAGGACGTGTCGAGCGAGACGTTCCTCGTGGCCTGGCGGCGGCTGGCCGACCTGCCGGAGCCGCCGCTGCCCTGGCTGCTCGGGGTGGCGCGCAACCTGCTGGCCAAGCAGCGCGACTCGCGCCACCGGCGGCAGGCCCTGGTCGATCGCATCGCCGCGCTGACCACCGCCCGCGACCACGAGGCGTGGGACGTGGCCGAGCACGTCGTCGACAGGGAGACCGCCCTGGCCGCGCTCTGCGCGCTGCCGGAGCAGGACGTGGAGGCGATGGTCTTCGCCACCTGGTACGGGCTGCCGCCCGAGCAGGCGGCCGGCGTCATGGGCTGCTCGGTGCGCACGTACAACGTCCGGTTGCACCGCGCCCGCAAGCGGCTGGCCCGCGCGCTGAGCCTCGGCGGCGGCCCGCGTCCGCGACTGCTCGACACACCCTTGGAGGACCCCCGATGACTGACCGTACGTTCGCCAGGCTCAAGCCCGAAGGGCTGGACGAGCTCGCGGAGGACGGTTACCGGCGACGCCGCGCGGCCGACCTGGCCCGCGCCTTCGCCACCCCGCGCACCTTCGCCGCCCCGCGCGCCTTCGCCACCCCGCGCGCCCACCCCGGGTCCACGCACCCGCGCCTGCGCCGGCGGCGCCCGTTCGTCCTGGCGGCGGGCACCGTCGCGGCCGGGCTCGCGGCCGTCGCGGCCACCTTCACGGCCACCTTCGTGGTCACCGGTGACCCCGCGCCCCGCCAGGCCCCGCCGTCCGCCCGGCCGGTGCTGGATGCGCGCTCGTTCCTGCTGGCCGCCGCCACAACCGCGCGCCGCGAGCCCGCCGAATCGGGCCGCTACTGGTACGTCAACGAGCGCGTGCTGCAGAAGGTGCACGTCGCGCCCGAGGAGTACGCGGCCGAGATCAAGAAGCTGGCCGCGACGTTCGAGCAGCGGGAACGGGAGCTCAAGGGCGACCTGAGGCGGCTCGAAGCGGCACGCGAGGAGTTCGAGCAGCAGGTCGGCGAGCTGAAGAGGCGCGAGCTGCCGTACACGGCCTACGCGGCCGACACCACCGAGAGCTGGCGGGCCATGCGTCCCGGCGAGGCCGGCCGCAGCGTGCGCGGGCAGGACGTGGCGGTCACGTTCGGCTCCCCGCAGGACGAGGCCGATTGGCGCGCGGCCGGCTCGCCCGCGCTGGTGGAGCGGGGGAAGCGGACGCACGAGGACAACACCCCCCGGGTGTTGTCCATCGACAACCCCGGCCTGACCCTCCAGAACGTCTCCGCGCTGCCCACCGGCAAGGACGAGCTCAAGCGACGCCTGGACGAGCTGTGGCGGCGCAGCCCCAACACGGCGGGCGCCGACAAGGCCGGCTACCTGTGGCAGACAGGCGTGGACCTGATGACCGCGCCGATCAGGCCCGGCACCCGCTCCGCCCTCTACCAGGTGCTGGCCGACCAGCCGGGCATCACCGCCCAGGGCGAGGTCACGGACGCGCTGGGGCGCGCGGGGGTCGCCCTGTCCTCGTCCACGGCCGACGGGGTCTCCTTCCGGCTCGTCATCGACCCGGAGACGGCCGAGTTGCTGGAGTACGACGTGGCGGATCAAGGGGTGACGCAGCTGCGGGTGGCGCTGGCCGGCATGGGCTTCACCGACGAGCTGGGCCAGCGGCCCTGACCTTCCGGGCTCAGCCGAATCGCACCGTGACCGTCACCGAGGCGCCCTCCTGATCGGCCGGCCGCTCGAACCTGAGCCCGCCGCCGGTCAGGAGCGCGGCGCCGTCCAGCAGCTCGGCCACCGGCCTGGCCCAGGTCAGCGTCAGCTCGTCCAGCTCGCAGCGGGGGTCGGCGACGGTCACGGCCGCGGTGCCGCCGGGCCGCTCGCGCACCAGGACGGCGCACGGGGCGGACGCGGTGAGGCCGCCCACCGTCCCGGCGTTCCAGAAGCAGGCGGACAGAAGCCCCAGCCCCGGCACCTGCACGGCCTGCAGCCGCGCCGTGTTGGCCAGCACCCGCACCAGACCGTCGGCGGGCCTGGGCTCGCTCGCGTCCGGCAGCACCAGGGCTCGGGCCTGGGTCTCCTCCCTCCCCGCACCCGGCAGCAGCAGGTAGGCGTAGGACGCCGCGCGCGGATCGACGCCGTGATCCAGCCACAGCGTCACGTAGTCACGACTCACCCCGCCACCGTCCCGCCGCTCCCGCGACGTACGCAGCTCCTGGCCGGGCACCACATAACCCCCGTGCCCTTCGAGATGCGCCCACCCGGCCCCCACCGTGAGCCGCGCGGCGGTCCTGCGGTTGTCCACGACGGTCTCGACAGCCACCCCGTCCTCCCCGGAGATCCCCGCACCCAGGCACACGATCGCGTCATCCAGGAAGAACCACGACTTGAACGCCTCCATCGTGCTCTCCAGCCCGCTCAGGTGCTGCCCCACCGCCGCGTACGTCCCGTCGCAGGCCCCGCCGACCCACCGCCACGGCGTGCGCGTGTCACCCCACCCCGCACCCGCCCCGTCGGGCAGCCGCAACGTGGACACGGTGGTGCCCGGCAGCCGGTAGGGGTCCACGGTCGGCCAGAAGGAGTCGGAGTACTGGTCGCCGTGCCCCTCGGCCCACCAGTAGAGCATCCCCGAGCCGGTGTGCCAGCCGCGCAGGTTCTCGCCGTTGCCGTGCTCGTAGTGGCCGACGCGGTGCGAGGCCATGCTGAGCGCCGCGCACCAGCCGGGCCGCCGGTGCACGGCCCTGGCGCTCATCGGCAGCAGCCGGTGCCCCACGGGCTCGGCCGCCGCGGCTACGGCGCCGTCCGCCATGACCGCCGCCAGGCGGGCGTGGAAGGCGGGCTCTGCGGCGTGCTCCAGCATCGGCCGGTACGTGCCGCGCACCGCCCACCCCTTGACCATGGCCTGCCAGCGCGCCCGCTGCTCCCCGGTGGCGCTCTCCCCGAGCAGCAGGACGGCGGCGGCGATCTCCCGCCCGCGCTCGTGGTCGCCGAACGGCCGCCTGCCGACGCTCCGCCCGCGTACCAGGTCCATGCAGGCCCCGTCGTGCACGAAAGGCGCGAACGAGCGCTCGACCGTCTCGAAGATCCGCCGGTCGGCCGGCTCCCACGGCGAGCCGCGCAGGACCGCGTACAGCGTGGCCAGCCCCGACAGCAGTGTCACCCCGTACGCGCCCTGGTAGGGCACCCACGAGTGCTGGATGAACGACCCGTCCCGGTAGAACCCGTCACCTTCCGAGACCGTCGCGAACACCGGCGACAGCGCCGACACCGCCAGCGCCGCCCTGCCGTGGTCGTCGTCCAGCATGGCCCGCAGCAGCGTCACCACACACAGGTCCACCCGGTTCGCGGCGGTGCTGTTGCCGGAGTAGCGGTGCAGGCGGCTCGGCGGCACGTAGTGATCCACCGACTCGGCCAGCGCCTGGCTCCACGTGCCCGCCAGTACGCAGGCGTCCATCAGCGCCTTCGGCACGCCGATCTGCCAGTGCCACCAGTTGCCCGGGGCGTCGCCGCCCGCCGCGTACACGTGCCGCCGGTAGTGCTCCACCCCGGTGGCGACGGCCTCGGCGAGGCCCGCGTCCGCGAGGCCCAGCGCGTACGCCTGCGCCATCACCCGCAGCCGCCTCGGCGTGGCCACGAACGACGGGAACGCCTGGTCGGGCCAGAGCGAGTCGGGCCCGGTCGCCATCGAGGCGCGATACCGCGCGGCCGCCCGGCCCAGCGCCGCCAGCCGGGCCCGGTAGCGCTCGGAGTCGTGCCCCGGCCCCGCCGTCACCTCCCGCCAGCGGCGGCGCAGCAGGACGAACGTCTCGTCGGGCGTGTGCGCCGCCCGCGCCGGCGCCAACGCGCCCGCCGTTCCGGCCACGGCCACGCCGCCGAGCCGGAGGAATAATCGCCTGGTTGGCAGCGGCACGCCCCGATTATCACGCGCCGGGCAACACGATCACCACGCCCGGCAAGCACCCACCCGCGCGGGGCGTGACACGAGCACCGGCCTCACGCCCCGCGCAGGGCGACGAACCAGTCGAGCACCTCGGGCAGCGACCGGCGGGCGGTCGTCGTGTGATCGACGTCACCCACGTCCTTCAACGCCGCCTTCACCCCGCTCACCCGCAGCTCCCGCAGGCAGTACCGCGAGTTGTCATAGGCCACGTCCTTGTCACCACGCCCCGCGTACAGCCGCACCGGCACCCCGGGACGCCACCCCGCGCACGTCACGTCCTTCACCTTCATCGCCCGCAGCAACGCCCCCGACGGTTTGGTGATCCGCTCCAGGTAGGCGGCGGTGACGAGATCGCGCGGCGAGCCCGGCAGCCCGGCCGCGATCTGCTCGAAGCTGTGGTCCCCCGTCGAACAGCTGCTCCACGGCCGGGTCACGGAACACCTCGGACGGCGAGCCGTAGAAGTGGTGCAACCGGTTCATCGAGACCGTCCCGTACGCCAGGTAGAAGGTCGCGCTGTGCGGATCGAGCCGGTCCTGGAGCAGCGCGGGCAGCTCGGCCGCGCGCACGTGGTACGGCCCGGAGATCGGCGCGACCCCCCGCAGCCGGTACGCCGGGTCCCCGCGCAGCGCCTTGCCCAGCGCCATGGCCGCGTGCCCGCCCTGCGAGAACCCGGTGACCAGCACGTCCCCGCTCAGCGACCGCCCCTGCCGCCCTGGCCAGCTTGCCGAGCAGCAGCGACTCGCGTTCGCGCGCCGTGCGTTGCAGCGTGCCCGCGGAGATCTCCGTGCCGCCGGACAGCAGGTGCACCCGGAACGTGTCGGGACCGCGCCGCGCGTGAGCCCGTCAGAGAAGGCGGCGGATCTCCCCGTACGCGCGGTAGAACCCGCCGCGTCCGGCCGAGCGCACCCCGTCCACCAGGTAACGGGCGCCCGGCTCGCGGATGTCCTTGGGGAACTGCACGTTCCACGACTCGTAGCCGGGGCTGATCACCCGCACCCGCAGCCGCTCGCCCTCCCTGACGCACTCCACCACCACGCCGTCGCCGGCCTCGCCCGCCGCCGCCGTAACGGTCTCCAGCACGACGGAGGGCTCGACCGCCTCCAGCGTCGCCGCCGCCTTGACGTCCACCGGCTGCGGCACGCTGCCGGTGCGGGCGGCGGCGATGGCGGCCTCTCCGGCGTCGATGCAGGCCAGTGTGCCGTCGGTGGTGACGATGTAGAGCCGCTCGTCCAGGTACTGCATGGAGAAGGCCGAGCCGCAGCCGGTGCCGAGCTTCCACAGCCGCTCGCCCGAGGCGTCGAAGCAGTAGACGGAGGAGTGGTTGTCACCGGCGAAGACGTGGCGGCCACCCGGCGAGGTGGCGCAGGAGTAGACGGCGCCGTCGCACTGGTAGACGGCCTCCACCCGGCCGTCGCCCTTGGCCAGGCGGTGCACGGTGCGGCGGGCGGTGCCCGCGTAGACCGCGTGCTCCTCCTGCCAGCCGAACAGCACCGCGTCGGCGACCTTGGTCTCCCAGATCGGGGTGCCGTCGGAGACGTCGTAGCGGGCGACGCCGCGCGAGTGACCGAAGTAGACGGAGTCCGCGTCGCACCTGACCATCCAGGCCGAGTCGCCGCCGCCGTTGCGCGCCCACTGGAACTCGTCCTCGTAGTCGATCGCGGTGACCCGGCCCGCGCGGTCGGAGACGCCGAGCACGCCGTCGTGGATGTCGAGCCAGTAGATGTCCACGTCGGCCGCGATCTCGTAGGCGGACCTCGGGACCTTGCCGCTCAGGTCGTACACGCGGCCGTCGTCGCAGCCGGCGTAGATCCAGAAGTCGTCGGCCACGATGCACTTCACGCCGTCGGGCAGCCGGAAGCGGCCGGTCACGGTGCCGGAGTGGCTGAGGGTGTAGACGTCGCCGCGCTGGTTGCCGACCCAGCAGCGCTCGCCGTCCACGAAGATGCCGAACGCCGAGGCCCCGCTGTCGAAGCGCCACAGCACCGGCGCCTGCTGGGCGGTCGAGCGGGTGCTGGTGATGGCCCTGCGGGTGATGGCCCGGCGCTGGCGCACGCCGCGCACGGCGGGCGCGTAGCCCTTGCGGGCCTTCTCGGCGAGCTTCTTGGCCGCCGCCGCTTGGGCCTTGGCCTCCGTGGGGAAGGCGGTGACCTTGGTCTGACCTGCCTCGCCGATCCGTCCGTACGTGATGGTGACCTGCGTGCCCGCCACGGCCACCTCGTAGAACTTGTGCGATCCGCCGCCGTCCTCAGACAGCTCCAAGTAGGTCATGTCCGCGCTTCTCCAGAAATCGGGCCGTGATCAATTGCTGGGGAGCGTAGAGGACAGCGGCGACAAAAGTCAGACGCCCGCCCTGATCGGCACCACGTTGCCGGTCGTGCGGGCGCGCGGCAGCGCGAACCAGGTGGCCTTGCCGACCAGGTCGGGCTGCGTGACGTAGCGCTGGGGGTGGCAACCGTAGAAACCCTCGGAGAGCCTGGCCACGATGCGCAGGCCGCGCCCGTGCTCGGCGCCGAGGTCGTGGGGCGCGGGGGCGGGCAGGATCGGGCTGCCGTCCACCACCACGAGCATGATGTCCCTCTCGTCCACATGAAGGACGAGTTCGTAGGGGTCGTCGCCGTACAGGAACGCATTGGTGATCAATTCGCTCACCATGAGAACGGCGTCGTCAACGAGATCGGAAGAAAGGGAGAGTTCTGACAATTCCGTGCGGATGAGGGCGCGAACCTGACCGACCGTCCGCGCGTCCGCGCGCAGCGGCCAAGCGTACTGCTTCCGGCTCGGGCGAGTCGATCGCAGCCTGGTCATGGCGTCTCTTTCCTGTGCTGAGGGGCAGCGGATGCGCCTTTCGCTTAACAAGAGGACCTGCCTATGGTTTGACGTACAACGCTGTCGAAACGTGTACGCACGAGAAGGCCCTCCGGGTCGAATTTCCGATGAAATATCACTCATTCTTTTAGAGTGATGTCCGTAAATCGGGAAACTGCGCGACCCCGGTCAGGGATGGCCCAGGCCGGCGCCGATCTCCTCGATCAATTCGTCCACCCGCCTGGCCAGCTCCACGTCCAGCGACGTCACGGCGCCCACCGACACCGTCCGCACCAGCAGGACGAGCCCGTCGGGGCGGTCGTGCAGCTGCGGCTGCCTGCCGTAGGTGATCTTGAGCCGGTCGAGTGCGCCGCGCACCGCGTGCAGGTTCTCCCTGGGCAGCGAGACTGCGCGGCGCAGCCCCGACCGGTCGCCGCTCCATCGGGGCAGCGTGCGCAGCGCCGCGGCGAGCTCGGCGTCCGTCAGCGGCGTGCTGTGCCTCTTGGGGCCTGTGACGCCACCGCCGCCGCCGGGCCGCTCGAACAGACCCGTCATGCGGCCGATGGCGTGCAGCAGCCCCCGGTGTTCGCCCATCGTCTCCCCCGATCCCCCTGGCTCAGCCTTCCCGTTCCCAGGCCGCCGGCCTCGACACCTGCAGCAGGGACCACACGGCGGCCGGGGTGAGGGGCACGTCGGTGATCCGGTCGGCGATCTCCGGCAGGGCGGCGGCGACCGCGTTGGCGATCGCGGCGGGCGGGCCGATCGTGCCCGCCTCCCCGACGCCCTTCATCCCGCCCGGCGTGACCGGCGAGGGCGTCTGCAGCAGCACGACCTCGATGTCCGGCACCTCGCGCGTGGTCGGCGGCAGGTAGTCGACGATCGGCTGGCCGTCGTCGGTGTAGACGATCTCCTCGGTCAGCGCCTGGCCGATCCCCTGCGCCACGCCGCCCATGATCTGGCCCTCGACCACGGCCGGGTTGACCAGCACGCCGGCGTCGTTGACCACCCAGTAGCCCTCCAGCTCCACCGCGCCCGTCTCCGGATCGACGGCCACGGCCGCCGCGTGCGCCCCGTAGGCGTAGGTGTAGCCGGGCGGGTCGTAGCTGTCGCGCTCCTCCAGGCCGGGCGCGACGCCCTCGGGCAGGTCCCAGCCGCGCCACGCCGCCGTCGCCAGCTCGCGCAGCGGCACCGCCGCCTGCGGGTCGCCCTTCACCCGCACCGCGCCGCCGGCCACCTCCAGGTCGCCGGGCGCCGCCTCCAGCCGGTGCGCGGCCAGGGCCAGCAGCTTGTCACGCAGCTTGCCGGCGGCCCGCGTGAGCGCGCCGCCGCCGACCACCAGCGAGCGGCTCGCGATCGACCCGATCGACGAGTACGGCGTCACCGCCGTGTCCCCCAGCACCACCCGCACCCGCTCGATCGGCACCCCGATCCCGTCGGCCGCGAGCTGCGCCAGCGCCGTCTCGATGCCCTGCCCGATCGCGACCACCCCCGCCGAGACCACCACGGACCCGTCCTGCTCCATCCGCAGGGCCACCGTCTCGTAGCCGCCCGACTCCGCCCCCATGGCCTTGAGGTCCATCGAGGGGCCCAGCCCGGTGGTCTCGACGTGGCAGGAGTAGCCCACGCCGCGCCTGCGGCCGTCGTCCGCGCGGCCGACCGGCCGCACCATGTCCAGCACCGTGCGCAGGGCGCGCGGGTAGTCGCCCGAGTCGTAGGTCTGGCCGACCGCCGTCGTGCACGGCAGCTCCTCCGGCCGCAGCATGTTGCGCAGCCGCAGCTCGATCCGGTCGAGGCCGAGCCGGCGCGCCGCCTCGTCGATCAGCCGTTCCCTGGTCAGGGTGGCCTCGGGCTGGCCGAAGCCGCGGTAGGAGCCGAACGGCGCCGTCGTGGTGACCACGCCGCGCACCCGCACGCCGAACTTGCCGAACCGGTACGGCCCCGGCAGCAGCGTGGCCGTGACCGCGAACGTGGAGGCCCCGGTGTTGGCCGGGTGCGCGCCGAGATCGCCGACCACGTCCACGTACATGGCCAGGAACCGCCCGTCACCGTCCAGCGCCAGCCGCGCCCGGTGCACGGCCTGCCGCGCCGGCAGCGTCGCGAACAGCCGGTCGCCCGGCGCCTCCATCCAGCGCACCGGACGGCCCGCGCGCATCGCGGCCAGGCAGGCGAGCGCCTCGTCGGGGTAGACGTGCTCCTTGGCGCCGAACCCGCCGCCCGTGTCGCGGCTGATCACGCGGACCCGGTCGTGCGGCAGCCCGAAGGTGTCCGCGAGGTGCTCGCGCACGTGGTGCGGCGCCTGCGAGGAGGTGTGCACGGTCAGCTCGCCGTCGGCGTAGGAGGCCAGCACGCCGCGCGGCTCCAGCGGGTACGGCGAGACCCTGCCCATCCTGAACACCATCTCCACCACGTGCTCGGCCCCCTCGACGGCGGCCAGGCAGTCCTCGTCCCCCATCCCGAAGTCGGTGATCACATTGCTGCCCAGCTCCGGGTAGAGCGGCTGGGCGGCCATGGCCCGCTCGGCGCCGACGGTCGCGGGCAGCTCGTCGAGGTCCAGGTCGAGCAGGTCGGCGGCGTCCCTGGCGGCCTCCGGCGTACGGGCGACGACCAGGGCGAGCGGCTGGCCCGCGTACCGGATGGTGTCGTCCAGCACCGGGTAGGAGGTGAGGCGCTGGCCCGGCAGCACGTTCACACAGGGCAGGCTGAGCCCGGCCGCGTCGGCGGGGGTGATGACGTCCACCACCCCTTCGACGGCCCAGACGGCCTTGGCGTCACAGCCGAGCAGCCGGCCGTGGGCGATGGGGCTGCGGACGACGTGGGCGTGCAGCGTGCCCGGCAGGCGCACGTTGCTCACGTACCTGCCCTTGCCGGTCAGCAGTCTGGCGTCTTCCCTGCGTGGCGTCCGTGCGCCGACATAAGGATCTCCCATGGCCCTGATTGTGAGCTTCGTATGCCGGGCGGTCTATACGATCCGGCGAGAAGGAGCACGTCAGCGGGGGTACAGATGCAAACGTTCCTGCCATATCCCGACTTCGCGGCGACAGCGGCGGTCCTCGACCCGCTGCGCCTGGGCAAGCAGCGCGTCGAGACCCTCCAGGTCCTGCGCGCCCTCACCGTCCCGAACTACGGCTGGCGGCACCACCCGGTCGTCAAGATGTGGACCGGGTACGAGGAGGCGCTCGTGCGGTACGGGCTGGAGATGTGCCGCCACTGGTGCTCCCTGGGGCGGGCCGACACCTGCGCCGGCACGATGACGGCCGAGCTGACCCAGCTCCGCGGCACGCCCGACATCCGGGTGCAGAACGAGCTGGCGGCGGCCGGCGAGCTGCCGCCGTGGCTCGGCGACGAGCGCCTGCACCTCAGCCACCGCTCGGCCCTGCTGCGCAAGGACCCGGGCTTCTACCGGCCCGTCTTCGGGGACGAGGAGCCGGACGACCTCGACTACGTCTGGCCCAGGTCCGACCGCCTGCCCGCCTGAGAGCCGGGTCAGACGACCTCGAACGCGGCCATCATGGCCATGTCCTCGTGCTCCAGGTTGTGACAGTGCAGCACGTACCGTCCCCGGTAGTCGGTGAACCGGGTGACGATCTCGACGGTCTGGGCGTCGCGCAGCTCCACGGTGTCCTTCCACTCCGGCGCCCCCTGCCGCCGCTCGCCGTTGACCGACAGCACCTGGAACTGGTCGAGATGCAGATGCACCGGATGCGCCACGTCGCTGGTCAGCCGCCAGACCTCGATGTCGCCCAGTTTCGGCCTGGCCTCCATGCGGGCGGCGTCGAACGGCCGGCCGTTGATCAGCCACCCCGTGCCCCCGTGCATGCTCCCGCTGCTGAACGCGAAGTCCCGCGTCACCGTCGCCCTGGCGGGATCGAGCGGCTCCACGGTGGACAGCCGCGCCGGCACCGCGGAGTCGTCCGCCTCGTCCCGGTCGACCGCGAAGCGCATCACCCGCGCCTGCGCCCCCTCCCCCGCCAGGTTCCGCAGCTCCACGTGCTGCCCCACCCGGTACGCCGAGAAGTCCACGACCACGTCGGCCCGCTCCCCCGGCGCCAGCCTGATCTGCCGCACCGTCCTCGGCGCGGCCAGCAGCCCCCCGTCGCTGCCGATCTGCACCATCGCACCCCCGGTGGACAGCTCGTACGCCCGCGCGTTCGAGGCGTTGCACAGCCGCAGCCGGTACCGCGCCCTGGCCACCCGCAGCTCCGGCCACGGCGCCCCGTTGACCAGGATCACGTCGCCGAGCACCCCGCCCATGTACGCCTCCCGCACCCCCGGCCGCCCCTCCAGCGCCGGGTACAGCAGGGTGCCGTCGGCCGCGAAGGACCGGTCGCAGATCAGCAGCGGCAGGTCCCGCTCCCCCGACGGCAGCGGCAGCGCCTCCTCCTCCGCGTCCCCGACCAGGAACATCCCGGCCAGCCCGCGCCAGACCTGCGGCCCGGTGTAGTCCATGCGATGGTCGTGGTACCAGAGCGTGGCGGCCCGCTGCTCCAGCGGGAACACGTACTCGCGCGTCGCGCCGGGCGCCACCAGGTCCGTCGGGAAGCCGTCCGACTCCGGCGGGGTGTGCCCGCCGTGCAGGTGCAGGACGGTCGGCTCGCCGAGCTGGTTGATCAGCTTGACGGCCGTGCGCCGCCCGCTGCGCGCCCTGATCGTGGGGCCGGGGAACGTGCCGCCGTACCCCCAGACGGGGGTGCGCAGGCCGGGCAGCAGCTCGGCCTGCGCTGCCCGCTCGGTCAGCTCGTAGTAGTCCACCTCGCCCGTGCTGCGGACCGGCCTGGCCACCTCGGGGATCGGCAGCGGCACCGCGTACGGCTGGGGCAGCGGTGCCGCGCTGGCCAGGAGCTGCGGCTGCGGGGTGCCGGCGAGCAGCGAGCACCCCTGGGCCCCGGCGGCGGCGACCGCCCCGAGCCCGAGCAGCCGCAGCACCTCGCGCCGGGTCGGGCTCATGCCCGTCCCGGCCGGGCCATGACGCGCAGGAGCTGGACCACCCCGCCGCCGAACAGCAACACCCCGAGCGGCAGGTGAACGGTCTTCACGTGCGCGACGCCGAGCACCGCCGCCACGACGGTGAACACCAGCAGCCCCGCGGCCGGCCCGATGAACCTGGCGGGCCCGCCGCCCGGCCGCCAGACCAGGATCGCGGCGACGAGGTGGAGCAGCCCGATGACGAGCAGGGCCATGGCCGAGGCCGCGTGCAGCGCCCGCCCGCCCGGCGAGGACAGCAGCATGCCCGCCGTGATCGCCTGGAACAGCAGCGCGACCACGTGCAGGACGGCCACGGCCTTGAGCGTCTGGATGGGCCAGGCCGCCGGGCGGGCGGCCGTGGTGGGGGTAGCGGTCATGATCGGCTCCTGGGACGGGTTCTCTCCATGGCCGCCATCGTGGTCCGCGGCCCGGCCCCCGGTCGTCGTGCGGCGGTCGAATCCTGCCGCTACGACAGGGGACGCAGCATCGGCACCTCTACTACGCCGGGAGTAGTAGCGGCGTCCGCCTCAGCGCCGACGACCGCCGCCGGACCAGGCTCTAATGTGCAGGAATGAGCTTCGTGCCCGGTTGGCGCTCCTTCGCCCTGGACGGCGTCCTCGCCGCCGTGGTGGCCGCCCTGCTCTCGCTCACCGTGCTGGCGACCCCCGCCGCAGGCGTCCTGGACCTGGTCGCGGTGCTCATCGCCGCGGCCTCGCTGGTGCTCTGGCGCCGGGCGCCCCTGGTGTCGCTGCCGATCAGCACGGCCTGCATGCTCGTCTACGCGGTGCACGCCCAGCCGGGGCCGCCCGCAGCCTTCCCCGTGCTGGTGTCGGTGTACGGCGCGGCCAGGGCCGGGCATCGCCTGCTCCCGGCGCTGGCCGGGCTGGTGTTCCTGGGCTCGAGCCTGGCGGCCGGGTTGAGCGGCGCGACCGGCGCGGACCAGGAGCAGCAGGTCTTCCAGGGCACGACGCTGCTGCTCGGCTGGTTCCTGGCCGCCGGGGTGGCGGGGACGGTGAGCATGCACCGGCAGGCGTACCTGGAGCAGGCCGAGCAGCGGGCCGCCGAGGCCGAGCGCACCCGCGAGGAGGTCGCCCGCCGCCGGGCCGGCGAGGAGCGGCTACGCATCGCCCGGGAGCTGCACGACTCGCTCACCCACAGCATCTCGGTGATCAAGGTGCAGGCGGGGGTGGCGGTGCACCTGGCGCGCAAGCGCGGCGAGGAGGTGCCCGCCTCGCTGCTGGCCATCCAGGAGGCGAGCGGCGATGCCATGCGCGAGCTGCGCACCACGCTGGAGCTGCTGCGCGACACCGGCGACGAGGGCGGCGCGGCCGGTCCCAGCGGCCTGGACAGGCTCGGCGACCTGGTGGAGCGGGCCCGCTCGACCGGGCTGCCCGCCACGGTGACCGTCTCCGGCACGCGCAGGGAGCTGCCTGCCGAGGTGGACAGGGCCGCGTACCGGATCGTGCAGGAGGCGCTGACCAACGTCTCCAGGCACGCGGGCGCGGCTGCCGCGACCGTGCGCATCGACTACGGCGGGCAGGAGCTGGTCGTGCAGGTGGACGACGACGGCGCGGCCACCAGGGCCGCCCCGCCCGTGCCCGGCGTGGGCCTGCTCGGCATGCGCGAGCGCGTCACCGCGCTCGGCGGCCGGTTGCTGGCCGAGCCCCGCGCCGAGGGCGGCTTCACCGTACGCGCCGAGCTTCCCCTTGGAGGACCCTCATGATCCGCGTCCTGCTGGTGGACGACCAGGCACTCATCCGCGGCGGCTTCCGCGCCCTGCTGGAGGCCGAGGACGACATCGAGGTGGTGGCGGAGGCGGCGAACGGGGAGCAGGCCGTCGCCCTCGCCCTGGCGCACCTGCCCGACGTGGCCCTGGTCGACGTCCAGATGCCCGTGATGGACGGCATCGAGGCGACCCGCCGCATCGCCGCCGACGACCGGCTGAGCGGCGTGCACGTGGTGATCCTGACCAACTACGGCCTCGACGAGTACGTCTTCAACGCGCTCAGGGCGGGCGCCGGCGGCTTCCTGGTCAAGGACACCGAGCCCGCGGACCTGCTGCAGGGCGTCAGGGTGGCGGCCAGGGGCGACGCGCTGCTGTCACCCGCGATCACCCGCCGCCTGATCGGCGAGTACGTGGCCCGCCGCCCCGAGCCCGAGCCCGAGGGCCTGGACGTGCTCACCAACCGCGAGCGCGAGGTGACCGCCCTGGTGGCCCGCGGCCTGTCCAACGACGAGATCGCCGCGCACATGGTGATCAGCCCGATGACGGCCAAGACGCACGTCAGCAGGGCGATGACCAAGCTGCGGGCCCGCGACCGCGCCCAGCTCGTGGTCTTCGCCTACGAGTCGGGCCTCGTCGTGCCACGGGCGGGCCGTTGACCGTGCTGGAACGGGCGCGTGGTGAAATGGCCTCGGGAGGGGTACATGAGCATCATTTCGCGCGGTTTCCGCGGGAGACGCAGAGACGACGGCGGCCGGGTGCCGCCGGGGCAGTACCTGGCCGACGACTTCCCTGTGCTGTCGGCGGGCCCGACGCCGCGGGTCCCGCTCGACCGGTGGGAGTTCGCCATCGACACCGAGGCGGAGCAGACGCACCGGTGGTCGTGGGAGGAGTTCATGGCGCTGCCCGCCGAGACTCCCACGGTCGACATCCACTGCGTCACCAAGTGGTCGAAGCTGGACACCACGTGGGAGGGCGTCTCGCTCGACGTGCTCTTCGAGGACGTGGAGACCGCCGCCGAGTACGCGCTCGTCTACTCCTACGGCGGTTACACCACGAACCTGCCGCTGGAGGACCTCCTGGACGGCAAGGCGTGGATCGTGCACCGCTTCGACGGCGAGGAGCTGGAGCCGCGCCACGGTGGCCCGGCCCGGCTGATCGTGCCGCACCTGTACTTCTGGAAGTCGGCCAAGTGGGTGCGCGGCATCAGGTTGCTGAACGAGGACTGGCCGGGCTTCTGGGAGACCGCCGGCTACCACAACTACGGCGACCCGTGGCGCGAGCAGCGCTACGAGGGCGACTGAGGTGCGCCGCCTGGCGTGGCGGCCGGCCGAGCTGGTGCACGCCGCCGCCGAGACCGAGACCGCCCGCACGCTGCGCCTCCGGGTGCCCGACTGGCCAGGTCACCTCGCGGGCCAGCACGTGGACGTGCGGCTGACGGCCGAGGACGGCTACACCGCGCAGCGCAGCTACTCGGTGGCGGGGCCCGCCGACGGTGACCTGATCGAGCTGACCGTGGAGACCGTGCAGGACGGCGAGGTGTCGCCGTACCTGACGGAGGAGATGCGGGTCGGCGACCAGGTCGAGATCCGCGGCCCGGTGGGCGGCTGGTTCGTGTGGCGGCCGGAGAGCCGGGCACCGGTGCTGCTGGTGGGCGGCGGGTCGGGGATCGTGCCGCTGATGGCCATGATCAGGACGCGCCGGCAGGCGGGCAGCCGCGTGCCGTTCCGCCTGCTGTACTCGGTGCGCGACCCCGGCCGCCGCTACTACGCCGAGGAGCTGCGCCGCCCCGAGCCCGGGCTGGACGTCTCCTACCTCTACACCAGGTCGGCGCCCGAGGGCCTGTCGCGGCCGGCGCGCCGCATCATGCTGGACGACCTGGCCGAGGGCGGCTGGCCGGCCTCGTTCGAGCCCGACTGCTACGTGTGCGGGCCGACCGGCTTCGTGGAGGCGGCTGCCGACCTGCTGCTCGCGCTGGGGCACGCGCCCGAGCGCATCCGAACCGAACGTTTCGGTCCCACCGGAGGCTGACATGACCGAACACCTGGACGGCAACGCGCTGGCGGGCCCGCTGGGCGAGCTGTTCGCCGTGGACGTGACCGCCGCGACCGGCCGCTGCGCGAGCTGCGGCCTGGCCGGGCCGGTCGCCTCGCTGCGCGTGTACGGCCCGGACCCGGGCCTGGTGGCCCGCTGCCCCGGCTGCGAGGAGGTCGTGCTGCGCCTGGTGCGCGGCCCGGGCACGGCCTGGCTCGACCTGCGCGGCACGGTGTCCCTGCGGGTGAACCTGCCCGACTGAGGACACGGCTGCCCGTCCGACTGAGTACACTCAGGCTCGATCAACGGCCGAGATCTGTACGGCGAGGCTCTTGGCCCTGGGCGGCGGCCCGCGGCCCCGTCCTGTGGGAGTCACGTGAGCAGCGGGCTTGCCGACGCGCCGCCCTCCGAGTCCGGCGCGCCGCCGCGGCGGCGACGCCGCTGGCTGCGCTGGGTGATCGCGGTCACGGTGACCGTCGTCCTCCTGGTCACCGGCGTGGCCGTCGGCGTGTACGCGCGCCTGACCGGCAACATCGAGCACGAGGACGTCACCGCCGAGGACCTCGGCGCCACCCGGCCGCCCAAGGTGGCCGGCACCGCCATGAACGTCCTGATCGTCGGCTCCGACCAGCGCAACGGCAAGAACGCCAAGTACGGCAGGGTCGCGGGCGAGCGCACCGACACGATCATGCTGGCGCACGTGTCGTCCGAGCGCGACAACGCGATGGTGATCAGCTTCCCGCGCGACTCGGTCGTCCAGCTGCCCGCCTGCCGCGCCACCAAGGGCCTGCCCGGTCAGCAGGCGCACGTCGGGATGATCAACGAGTCGTTCAACTCGGGCGGCATCGCCTGCACCTGGAAGACGATCGAGTCGCTCACCGGCATCCACATCGACCACTTCGTGAAGGTGGACTTCACCGGCTTCAAGGGCATCGTGAACGCCATCGGCGGCGTCGAGGTGTGCCTGCCCGAGGCGATCGACGACAAGAAGGCCCTGCTGCACCTGCCCGCCGGCCGGCAGACGCTCAACGGCGAGCAGTCGCTCGGCTACGTGCGCGCCCGCTACAGCCTCGGCGACGGCTCCGACATCGGGCGCATCCAGCGGCAGCAGATGTTCATCGCCTCGATGGTGAAGAAGGTGATGAGCAGCGAGACGCTCACCGACCCGGCCAAGCTGCTCGGCACCCTCGACGCCGCCACCCAGGCGATCACCACCGACCGGGGCCTGACCACCGGCGTCATGCGGGACCTGGCGGGCAGCCTTCAGGGCCTGGACATCAGCAAGATTCGCTTCATCACCACCCCGTGGCACTACTCGCTCACCCAGCCCGGCCGCGTGGAGTGGGTGCCCGACCAATCCAAGCGGCTGTTCCAGATCGTGGCCAGGGACCAGAGCGTCGACGGCGTCAAGGGCGGCCAGGCCAAGGTGGGCCGCTCGAAGATCCAGGTCGAGCTGCGCAACGGCACCTGGCGCGGCGGCCTGGCCACGGAGGTCGCGGCCTTCCTCGAACAGCGCGGCTACCACATCGCCAAGATCGGCGACGTGGCGACCAAGCCGCAGCCCAAGACGACGATCTTCTACGGCCCGAACGGCGAGACCCGGGTGCCCACGCTCGCCAACGACCTCAAGGGCTCCGCCACCCGCTCCGTGCCCGCCGCCAGGACCAACCGGCTGATCCTGGTGATCGGGGACGACTGGAAGGGGCTCAAGCCGCTGCGTACGGACGACACGGAGGCGATGAAGGGCTTCGACGCCACCCACGACTCCTGCGCGGCCTGACCGGGGGCGACGCGGGCGGCCCGGTCAGAGCGCGTCCGACAGGCCGCCTCCGTCGATGGCGGTGAAGCCGGCGTCCTCGATGAGCGGCACCACGGCCTTCTTGGCCTCGTCGTCGTCGCCCCAGTAGGGCATGTCGGCCCGCGCGCCGCCGCGCTGCCCCGCGATGCCCAGCTCCAGCAGCTCGTTGGGGTACTTGGTGTTGAACGTGCGCACCAGGCGCACGTCGGCGCCCAGCACGTGCTGCTGGTACTGGGGGCTGGTCAGCCCGCCGGGCACGGCCATCACGACCGCCGCGCCGTCACGCTCCCCGATCGGGTTGCTCGGATCCACGACGATCTTGCCGGAGAGCGAGCCGTCTAGCTCCGCCACCACCGCCGGGAACTCCTCCCAGCCGACCGCCATGATCACCACCTCGCCGAACCGCGCCGCCTGGCCCGGCTCGCCGTCCTGCGCCTGGCCGTCGGCGGCCCGCGCGGCGGCGTTCGCGCGGGCGGGATCGGCGTCGCTGAAGAACACGTCATGGCCCGCCACCGCGAGCAGTCGGCCGAGCGGCGAGCCCAGCCTTCCGGAACCCACGATTCCTACGCGCATGTCTTGATCTCCTCGTCATCCGGGGATGTGCCCACAGCCGCCGACGACATGCGCGTGTTCGCGGACCTTTGCCAGTTGATCAGGCGATGAGTGCCCCGAGGGTGGCGAGGGCCTCGACGACCTGCCGCGCGTCGGGGGTGGCGTCGGGGTCGAGCAGCCACTGCAGCATCAGCCCGTCGGTGATGGCCACCACCACCGACACCAGCACCTCGGGATCCAGCGGCAGCTCCACCCCCAGCTCCCGGCTCACCCGGCGCAACATGTCGGCCCCGGCCACCCTGGTCCTGGCGTAGGCGTCGGCCAGCTTCTCCCGCAGCACGGGCGCGCGCAGCGCCGCCGGATACCCCTCCACGCACAGGACGAGCACGGGCCGCAGCTCGTCGAAGACGTCCACCAGCTCGGTCATGGCCCGCTGCAGCATCTCGCGCGGGGAGCCGGGCGCGGCGCCGAACATGGCCCGCTCCACCCGCTCGGTCCACTGGTCGAAGACGGCCGCGATGGCCTCGTTGAGCAGCGCGTCCTTGCCGCCGAAGTGGTAGCCGATGGAGGCCAGGTTGGTGCCGGAGGCGGCCACGAGGTCGCGTGCGGTCGTGCGGGCGTAGCCCTTCTCCTGAAGGCAGCTCACCGCTCCGGCCAGCAACCGTTCGCGATATCCACCGGCGTCTGTTCGTGCCACGGGTCTATGCTACTGACGTATACGAGCGTCTATGACGTACGTACATTTACTAGGAGATACCACAATGATCCCTCCTGGCCCGAAAATGCCGGTGCTGGCGCAGACGGCCTGGTTCATGGCCGACGCGCCGGGCGCGTTCGAGAGCTACCACCGCCGGTACGGCCCGATCTTCACGGTCCGCAACTCCGGCTTCCCGCCCGAGGTCTTCGTGACCACCGCGGAGCTGGCCGAGCAGGTCTACCGCACCGACCAGAGCGGTCACGGCAGGGCCGGCGAGGCCCGGCGGGTCTTCCTGCAGCACATGGTCGGCGCGCACTCGGTGCTCACCCTCGACGGCGAGGCGTGGTGGCACCACCGCAAGACACTGAACCCGACGCTGCGCGCCAGGCAGGTCGCCGGCTACGAGGACGACATCGCGGCGATCGCGGCCGAGAAGATCGCGACCTGGCCGCTGCACCGGCCGTTCGGGCTGCGTGACCATCTGCAGGAGATCACGCTGGAGATCATCATCCGGCTGATCTTCGGCATCACGGACGCCGGGCGTGTCCAGCGGCTGCACGCGCTGCTGCCCGAGCTGATCGAGGTGGGCGGCTCGATGTCGGTGGTGATGCTGCCGGAGCGGCTGCGCGGGCTCGCGGAGCGGGCGCCGATCGGGCGTTACCGGAGGTTCGTGCGATTGCGGGCCGAGGTGGACGCCATCCTGTTCGACGAGATCCGCCGCCGCCGCGCGGCGCCCGGCGGGAGCGACGTGCTCGGCCGGCTGCTGGAGACGGAGCTGGGCGACCAGGAGCTGCGCGACGAGCTGATCACCATGCTCTTCGCCGGCCACGAGACGACCGCGACCGGGCTGGCCTGGGCCTTCGAGCGGCTCCTGCGCATGCCCGAGGTCCTGGAGCGGCTGCCGGACGACGAGCCCTACCTCGACGCGGTGGTCAAGGAGGTGCTGCGCGTGCGGCCCGTCGTCTTCGAGGCGCCGAGGCTGCTCGACGCCCCGCTACGGCTGGGCGGGTACGAGATCCCGGCCGGATGGTACGCCGGGCCGTACATCCCGCTCGTGCACCGTGACCCCGCCGCCTTCCCCGCGCCCGGGGAGTTTCGTCCCGAGCGCTTCCTGGACGGGCACCAGGGCAAGGCCTGGATGCCGTTCGGCGGCGGGCGGCGCTTCTGCGTAGGAGCGCAACTGGCGCTCCTCGAGATGCGCGTCGTCATTCGCGAGGTGCTGCACCGCCTGGAGCTCACGGCGCCCGATCAGGCGCCGGAGGCCAGGCGGCTGAAGAACGTCACCCTCGCCCCCGCGAAGCTGACCCGCGTCATCGCCCGCGCTCGGACTCCTGCTCGGACGGCGTAGGAGGGTACATCTCCTCGCGTCGCTCGTCTGCGCCCAGCTCCTCGCGGAGCCGGTCGTAGTCGATGTTGTGGTTGGCGTACTTCAGCTGGCGAGCGACCTTCGTCTGCTTCGCCTTGGCTCTTCCTCGGCCCATGGCAACTCCCTAGTCCCCGCTGTCATGCTATCCGACAACCTAGCGACTTGAAGAATTATGCAACTGCACTGGATTACTCTGACAATATGCACGTGGAGGTCTACCAGGCCAAGGCCGACTTCTTCCGAACCCTCGGCCACCCCGCTCGCATCCGAGTGTTGGAGCTACTCCAGGAAGGGCCACTGCCCGTAAGGGATCTACTGGCCCAGATCGACATCGAGGCTTCGAGCCTCTCACAGCAGCTCGCCGTCCTGCGCAGGGCGGGGATCGTCAGCGCGATCCGCGAGGGCAGCACCGTGGTCTACACCCTCGCCACGCCCGAGCTGGCGGATCTGCTGGGCGCCGCCCGGCGCATTCTCACCGACATGCTGGCCGACCAAGGAGAGCTGCTCGCGGAGTTGCGGGCCGAGGTGACATAGATCACGTACTTGATCAGCACTATTTGATCAGGGCTCGCCGCGCCCGCTTCGGATACCAGGCGGCGAACAGGGCGGGAAGGGCGAACGAGAGCGCCTTGATGGCGATGACCAGCGCGGTCGCGTGCGGCGCCGCGGCCGGCACGAACGCCAGGCAGAGCGCGGCGACGGTGAAGGCCGCCGCCCAGACGGTCGTGATGACCGCGTTGACGCGGTGGAACCACGGGCTCTCCCAGATGTCCCTGGGCGCCATCGTCCGCGCGATGCCGAGCGTGAACGGCCTGCGGATCACCAGCGAGCCCCACGCCGTGCCGGCCAGCCACAGGTTGACCAGCGCCGGCCCGTACGGGGTGAGCGGCGAGTGCGGCACCACCAGCGCGAACACGGTGAGACAGGCGAAGAAGACCGCGGCACTCGCCTCGATCACGATCTCGTCCCAGCCCTTGCCCGCCCTGCGGTCGAGGCCCACGAGCACGACGGCGATGACCAGGCCGGTGATGGCGCCCCAGCGCCACTCGTCGCCGGTGGCGACGAACGCGTAGACGATCCAGGGCAGGAAACCGAGCAGGCCGCGCATGCGGGAGCACCTCCGATATTCCAATTATGACATGTCGAAACTAGAACCTCCTGTAGAGATATGTCAACATAGGAACATGAGCCTTCGACACGCCGTGCTGGGCCTGCTCTCCGAGGGGCCCGCGAGCGGATATGACCTGATGAAGACGTTCGACGTCTCGCTCGCCAACGTCTGGCCGGCCACCCAGAGCCAGCTCTACTCCGAGCTGGGCAAGCTGGCAGAAGCGGGGCTCGTGGACGTGGCCGCTGAGGGGCCGCGGGGCCGCAAGGAGTACGCGATCACCGAGGAGGGCCTGGCCGAGCTGCGGCGCTGGGTCACCGAGGTGGAGCCGACCAGGGTGGCGCGCAGCGACATGTTGCTGCGGGTGTTCTTCCTGGCCCAGGTCTCACCCGAGCAGGCCCGCGACTACCTGCGCAGGCAGGCCGACGAGGCGGTCAAGGAGCTGGAGCACCTGGAGAGCATCCGCGAGTTCGTCGAGAGCGGCACCGACAACCTCTCCGTCTACGGCCGCCTCGCCCTGGAGTACGGCCTGCGCCTGGCCAAGGGGCAGCAGGAGTGGGCCGAATGGGCGCAAGGACGCATCCACTAGGCTCTGGCCCATGGTCTCCGAGCTGTTCGATCCCAAGGCGTGGCAGCCGGTCGAGGGATTCGACTTCACCGACATCACCTACCACCGGGCGGTGGACCAGGGCACCGTACGCGTGGCCTTCAACCGCCCGGAGGTGCGCAACGCCTTCCGCCCGCAGACGGTGGACGAGCTCTACCGCGCGCTCGACCACGCCCGGCAGACCACCGACGTCGGCTGCGTGCTGCTCACCGGCAACGGCCCCTCGCCCAAGGACGGTGGCTGGGCCTTCTGCTCCGGCGGCGACCAGCGCATCAGGGGCAAGGACGGCTACCAGTACGCCGACGGCACCCCCGCCACCGGCCGCCTGCACATCCTCGAGGTGCAGCGGCTCATCCGCTTCATGCCCAAGGTCGTCATCTGCGTGGTCCCTGGCTGGGCCGCGGGCGGCGGGCACAGCCTGCACGTCGTGGCCGACCTGACGATCGCCAGCGCCGAGCACGCCCGGTTCAAGCAGACGGACGCCGACGTGGCCAGCTTCGACGGCGGCTTCGGGTCGGCCTACCTGGCGCGGCAGGTCGGGCAGAAGTTCGCCCGCGAGATCTTCTTCCTCGGCGACACCTACAGCGCCGCCGACGCGCACCGGATGGGCATGGTCAACGCGGTGGTGCCGCACGAGGAGCTGGAGAGCACGGCGCTGGAGTGGGCCCGCAAGGTCAACGGCAAGTCGCCGACGGCGCAGCGGATGCTCAAGTTCGCCTTCAACGCCGTGGATGACGGGCTGGTGGGGCAGCAGGTGTTCGCGGGGGAGGCCACGCGGCTGGCTTACATGACGGAGGAGGCGGCCGAGGGGCGCGACTCGTTCCTGGAGAAGCGCGAGCCCGACTGGTCGCCGTTCCCCTGGCACTACTGACCGCGCGGGCCGTTAGGCGCAGGCGCGGCCGATGGGCCCGGCGACGGTGAGGTGGCGCAGGTAGCGGTCGATGGCGTGCGGGGTGTCGCGGTTCTCGACCTCGACCTGGCTCAGCGGCGTCCCCCACCCCCGCTCCAGCGGATGCCCGATCGCCACGATGTCGTTCAGGTCGTACGTGGTCAGCCACCGCACCCCCGGATGCCGCGTCCCCCGGGCCAGCAGGTTGCGCTGGATGGTGGGCAGGCCGAGTGGCGACCCGGCCGTCACCCAGAGCAGCACCCGCCGCCGCACCGCGTCCTCCACGAGCAGGTCCCTGGCCACGACCGTCCCCAGGCTGTGGGAGACGAGCACGAGGTCGCCGGTTGGGGGCAGGTGGCGGCGCACCTCGTCGAGCACCGGTCTGCGGCCGTGGCTGAGGTAGACGGCCACGTCCTGCAGGAACATCTTGATGATCTCCTTGTCCACGCTGGTGTTCTTGGAGACCCAGGTGAGCAGGCGCCGGGCCAGCGTCCAGGACAGCAGGTCGGAGATGCCGAGCATCTCCTGCGGCACCCCCGTGCCGGCGGCCAGGTCGGCGACCAGGCGGCGCTCCAGCTCCCCGACGTCCTCGGGCAGGAACGGGTGGAACGGCACCTCCTCGGCCCCGTCGGCGGGCGTCGTCAGGACGTCGGACTGCTTGGCCGCCTGGGCGGTGACCCGGTGCAGGACGTTGCCGTAGTAGGGCAGCACGCACTGCGCGGTCAGCCTGGGGACGCGCAGCCCGGCGGCCAGGGCGGTGCACCACTCCCCCAGCAGCACCTTCGGGTCCTTGCCTTCCTGCCCCCGCCCATGGATGAACACGATCGTCGCCGCCATGGCCGCCTCCCTGACTCGGGCCGCCAGCGTAGGCACGGCTCAGCGGCCGAGGCGTCAGGGTGTGCCTCAGGGGAAGCCCTAGACTGCCGCCCTTGGCAGACTGGGGTCATGAGGATCAAGGTGCCGGAGGCGCTGACCGAGTCGCACATGAAGTTCGAGGCGGATGCCGGGCCCGGCTGGAACGCCGCGCTGCCCGCGCTGGCCGAACGTTACCTCAACGAGTGGGAGCTGCGGCTGGACGGCGAGCCCAGCCACGGGATCGTCGCGCTGGTGCTGCCGGTGCTGCGTGCCGACGGCACCCCCGCCGCGCTCAAGCTGCAGCCCGTGACCAGCGAGACCGTGGACGAGGCGCTGGCCCTGCGCACGTGGGCGGGCGACGGCTCGGTGCTGCTGCTCGACGACGATCCGGAGACGGGCAGCATGCTGCTCGAACGGCTGGACCCCGACCGGTCCCTGTCGGCCGTGCCGGACGTCATGGAGTCCCTGGACGTGCTGGCGGGCCTGCTGCGCCGGCTGTCCGCCCATCCCGCCCCCGCGGGCATGCGCCACCTCGGCGACCTGGCGCGGGGCATGCTGGAGCGGGTGGACGACGCCGTGGACCGGGTGCACGGCGAGCGTGACCGCTACTGGCTGCGCTGGTGCGCGGGGGCGGTCGCCGAGCTCGTCCCCGAGCCCGGCGACCGGCTGCTGCACTGGGACCTGCACTACGACAACGTGCTCGCGGGTGAGCGCGAGCCGTGGCTGGCCATCGACCCCAAGCCGCTGGCGGGCGATCCTGGGTTCGAGCTGCTGCCCGCGTTGTGGAACCGGTGGGACGAGGTGATCACGAGCGGCGACGTGCCGCGCGCGGTGCTGCGGCGCTTCGACTTCCTGGTGGACGCCCTCGGCCTGGACCCACGCCGCGCGGCCGGCTGGACGCTCGGCCGGGTCCTGCAGAACTTCCTGTGGGACGTGGCCGACGGCGACCGGGTGCTGGCCGAGATCCTGGTGCGGGTCGCGGAGGCCGTCCGCGCTAGGTGGTGAGGACGACCTTGCCCTGGCCGTGGCCGGTCTCGATCTCCCGGTGCGCGTCCGCGGCCTCCTCCAGCGGGTACGTCCTGCGTACCGGGAAGGAGAAGGCGCCCTCGGCGTACAGGGCGGCGTAACGCCCGAGCCGCTCGGCCGAGCGCTCCCCCTGGACCAGCCGCACCCCCAGCTCGGCGGCCCGGCCGTGCTCGACCAGCGTGACGATGCGGGCGCGGTCGGGCACCAGCTCCAGGGAGACCTCCAGCGCGTGCCCGCCGGCGCCGTCCAGGGCCGCGTCCACGCCGCCCGGCGCGAGCGCGTGCACCCGGTCGGCCAGGCCCTCGCCGTACGCGACGGGGACGGCGCCCAGCTCGCGCAGGTAGTCGTGGTTCACCTCGCGGGCGGTGCCGATCACGGTGGCCCCGCGCCTGCGCGCGATCTGCACGGCCGCCGTGCCCACCGAGCCGGCGGCGCCGTGCACGAGCAGCGTCTCACCCTCCGCCACGCCGATGCCGTCGATGGCCAGCTCCGCCGTCTGCACGCCCGAGGTGAGCCCGCCGGCCACCTCCCACGGCACCCCCGCCGGCTTGGCGGTCACATCGGTCGCGGGCACCACGATGTACTCGGCGTAGGCGAACAACCGGGAGAACCCGAGCACCTCGGCCCCCACCGCGATCCCGGTCACGCCCTCGCCCACCTGGTCCACCACACCCGCGAACTCGTTGCCGGGGATGCGCGGGTAGGGCACCGCGTCCAGGTAGGGCGGCAGCCACCCGGCCCGCACGGCCGTGTCGAACGGTTGCACCCCGGCCGCCCGCACCCGCACCCGTACCTGGCCCGGGCCCGCCTGGGGCGCCGGCACCTCCATCACCTTCAGCACTTCGGGGCCGCCGGGCTCGGCGAAGGCCGCCGCTCTCATCAGTTCGCTCATGCGGCCAGCCTGCTACCTCAACCAGACTTGAGGTCAAGTCACCAACCGTTTCGGGAACTTTCTCCTTTAGTCGCGCTTTATCTGTATATAGTCCGACAGGACACACAGGGGGATAGGTAGTACGAGGCGGGATGACCGACTTCTTACACATCGCACTGAGCTTTCCGACTGTCATTTTCACTTTCCTGCTCGTGGTGGTCGCCGGTTATTGGCTGACCGTCATCACCGGCCTCTTCGAGGCGGATGACGACGCCACGTGGCTGGGCCTCGGGGGAGTCCCAGCGGGGATCACGCTGTCGCTGCTCATCGCGCTGGCCTGGCTGCTCTGCCTCATCGGCAGTGTGCTGGCGCCCACCGGCGCGCTCATCGCCGTGCCCATCGCCGCTGCGGCCCTGGCCTGGCTGGCCGTGCGCGGCCTGCTGACGCCGCTGCGCAGGCTGTTCCCCGAGGGGGACACGCGCTCGCGCGGCGACTTCGTCGGCCAGATGTGCGTGATACGCACCGGCACGGCCACTCCGGACTTCGGCCAGGCCGAGGTCACCGCCGCCGACGGCTCGTCCGCGGTCGTGCAGGTCCGCACGACCGGCCAGGACCGCCTCGTCCGCGGCGACGACGCCCTCATCTTCGAATACGACAAAGACGGCGAATTCTTCTGGGTCATGCCGTACGAAAGTGAGCACTGATGGACGTCATCTCCACAGGTTTCGGGATTTTCCTGGCCGTCGTCCTGATCATCGTGATCGGCCTGCTGTTCGTCATCGGCCGCCTTTTCCGCAAGGTCGAGCAGGGCAAGGCGCTGATCGTCTCGAAGGTCAACAAGGTGGACGTGACGTTCACCGGCGCCGTGGTGCTGCCCGTGGTACACAAGGCCGAGATCATGGACATCTCGGTCAAGACCATCGAGATCGAACGAACCGGCCGCGAGGGGCTCATCTGCCGGGACAACATCAGGGCCGACATCAAGATCACGTTCTTCGTCCGCGTGAACAAGACCGCCGAGGACGTCATCAAGGTCGCCCAGGCCATCGGCACCGCCCGCGCCAGCGACGAGACCACGCTGCAGGAGCTGTTCAACGCCAAGTTCTCCGAGGCGCTCAAGACCGCGGGCAAGCACCTCGACTTCGTGGACCTCTACACCAAGCGCGACGAGTTCCGTGACGAGATCGTCCGGCTGATCGGCACCGACCTGAACGGCTACAGCCTTGAGGACGCGGCCATCGACTACCTGGAGCAGACCTCGCTCGCGCAGCTCGACAAGAGCAACATCCTCGACGCGCAGGGCATCCGCAAGATCACCGAGCTGACGGCCATCGAGCACGTGCGCACGAACGAGTACCGGCGCAACGAGGAGAAGGAGATCACCCGCCAGAACGTGGACGCCCGCGAGGCGATCCTGGAGCTGGAGCGCCGCCAGGCCGACGCCGAGCTCAAGCAGCGCCGCGAGATCGAGACCGTCAAGGCGCGCGAGGAGGCCGAGATCGCCCGCGTGCAGGCCGAGGAGCGGCTGCGCGCCCAGGCCGCGCACATGAAGACCGACGAGCAGCTCGGCATCCAGAACGAGAACAGGGCCCGCGAGATCGCCGTCGCCGAGAAGAACCGCGAGCGCGTGATCGCCATCGAGACCGAGCGCATCGAGAAGGACCGGATGCTGGAGGTCATCGCCCGCGAGCGGGAGACCGAGCTGTCGCTCATCGCCAAGAACAAGGAGGTCGAGACCGAGAAGCGGTCGATCGCCGAGGTCATCCGCGAGCGCATCGCGGTCGACAAGACCGTGGCCGAGCAGGAGGAGTCGATCAAGCGGCTGCGCGTGGTCGAGGAGGCCGAGCGCACCCGCCAGCAGGTGATCATCGCCGCCGAGGCCGAGGCCCAGGAGAACCTGGTCAAGGACATCAAGGCGGCCGAGGCCGCGGAGGCCGCCTCCAAGTTCAAGGCCCGCGAGGAGCTGGTGCTGGCCGAGGCGCGCCAGCAGGCCGCCGAGCTGGAGGCCAGGGCCAAGATGCGGCTGGCCGAGGGCATCCAGGCCGAGTCCGCAGCCTCCGGGCTGGCGCAGGTGCAGGTCAAGGAGCGCGACGCCGAGGCCATCGAGAAGGTGGGCCGCGCCGAGGCGCTGGTGCTGAAGGAGAAGCTGGCCGCCGAGGCCGACGGGGCCAGGGCCATGGCGCTGGTCGAGGGCGACCGGCTCAAGGCGCAGGCCGCGGGCGAGCAGGCGATGGCCCTGGCGGGCGCCGCCGCCGTGGGCGAGAAGCTCAAGGCCGAGGCCGAGGGCCTCACGCAGAAGGCCGCCGCGATGGCCGCGCTGGACGAGGCCAGCAGGGCGCACGAGGAGTACCGCCTGCGCCTGGAGGCCGACAAGGAGATCAGGCTCAAGCACATCGACGTCAACCGGCAGGTCGCCGAGTCGCAGGCCAGCGTGCTGGCGGCCGGGCTGGCCAAGGCCAACATCGACATCGTCGGCGGCGACACGATGTTCTTCGACAAGGTGGTCGGCTCGATCACCGCGGGCAAGGTGGTGGACGGCTTCGTCGGCCACTCCCAGGTCGCCGGGGCGATCGTGTCGCCGTACGTCAACGGCACCGCAAGCCTGGCGGCCGACCTCGCGAGCGTGGTCGGCGGCGTGCGGACCGAGGACCTGAAGAACCTGACCGTGTCCGCCCTGCTCATGCGGCTCATCCAGGACGGCGGCCCGCAGACGACGGCGCTCGGTGAGCTGCTGGAGACGGCCCGCAGGCTCGGCGTGGCCGACTCGCCGGTGGCGGCCCTGGCCGGCGCCAAGTGAGCGTGGTGACGCCCGAGCTGGAGGCGGGGACGTACGAAGTCCTGCGCAACCGCCTCCAGGCCCAGGCCAAGGCCCTGGAGGCGGCGGCCGGCACGCTCAACGACGAGCGGCTGAAGGTCTTCGGCGGGGCGGAGCTGCGCCTGCTGGGCACCGAGCGGATCAGGACGGAGAACAACTGCGTCCCCAGGGACATCGTCTCCGTGGGCGGCGTGATGCTCTTCGGCTACAACGTCTTCATCGGGCTCAAGCCGGAGACGACGGTGGCGGACGTGTTCGCGGTGCACCGGTTCGCCAGGGACGGCGAGCACTTCCGCTTCGACGCCGACAAGCTGGAGGCGCTGGACGACCCGGCGTTCAGGAAGGACTTCGCCGAGCTCTACCGCTACTACAAGGAGACCAGGCTCCAGCAGTTGCGGCGGGTCGAGGGCAAGCTGCTGGCCGTGTTCCAGACGGGCCCGGCGGACACGCGGGTGCTGCGCTGGACGGTCAGCAACAGTGGTGTCCCGAGATATCAGGACAATCGTGGGGAGCGGGACCACACGTTCCCCCCGTCCCACGACTTCGAGTGGACGCCCACCACCCGCGACGACCACGTACTCGGCCGCCACCCGCACATCTCCATCGGCGGCGAGGTGTTCGTCGAGACCGTCGGCGGCGACCTCACCATCAAGATCGAGGACAACACCGAGAGCGGGGCCGGCATCTACTCCGAGCCGGTCGCCGAGCCGTTGCAGAGCCTGGCGGACGCCGACGTCGAGTACGCCCGCGTGGGGCCGCTGATCCTCATGCGGATCAGGCCGTACAAGGAGACCGACCGGCGGCACCTGGTCTTCAACACCCGCACCAGGGCCGTCGTCCGGCTCGACGGCATCGGGCAGGCCTGCCAGCGGCTGCCCGAGGACCAGGGGCTGATCTTCCCCGGCGGGTACTACCTGGCCACGGGCGTCAGCAAGACGTTCGACACGGACGTGAGCGACCTGGAGTTCGAGCGGGTGGTCCGCTCCCCCAACGGCGAGGACGTGCTCTACGTCTTCCACGCCAGGGGTGACGGGCGCTCGTTGCTGCTGCCGTACAACGTGATCAGGAAGGAGGTGGCCAACCCCATCGTCTGTCACGGGTACTCACTGTTCGACGACGGCACGATGGTGGTCTTCCGGGCCACCTCCGACGAGCCGACCCGGGTGCACCCGATGCAGGTCTGGCAGACGCCGTACGTGTCGGACACCTACGCCGCCGCGCAGCCCGCCGGCACCGGGCCGCTGGAGCGCATCGGCAACGCCGAGCTGGTCCGCGGCATCTCCGACTGCCTGTCCGTGGCGCGCATGGTCGAGGAGATGGCGCCGTCGGCCGGCACGTTCGAGGGGCTGATCGCCGCCTGCACGCGGGCGTTCGACTCCTACCACTGGCTCGGCGAGCACGGCCTGCGCGGGCCGCTCTCCGACGTGCGCGCCACCGCCGAGCAGGTCCTCGACGAGTACGAGAACGTCGAGCAGCTCACCCGCCAGGCCGCGCAGACCCTGGCCACGGCCACCGAGGAGACCACCCAGCTCGTCCGCCACGCCAGGGCCGACACCCCGGCCACCGCCGACGCCTGGGTCACCCTGCTGGCCACGCTGCGCCGCGCCCAGGGGCACCTGGTGACGCTGCGCGAGATCCGCTACCTCGACCTGGACGCCCTGGCCGCGCTGTCCGCGTCCGTGCAGGAGGAGCTGGAGTCGGCGGGCAGGCGCGCCGTGGCGTTCCTGTCGGGCCAGGACGCCTTCACCGCCTACCACGCGGCCGTCGAGGCGCTGGCCGGCGACGCCGCCGCGATCGGCACCGTGGCCGAGGCCGAGCCCGTCGCGGACCGGCTGGCCGCGCAGGCCGAGGGGCTGGAGGTGGTCACGGAGGTCGTCGGGTCGCTGGACATCGCCGACGCCACCGTGCGCACCTCGATCCTGGGCCGCATCGCCGAGGTGCTCGGCGGCGTGAACCGGGCCAGGGCCGTGCTCGACGGGCGGCGGCGCGAGCTGCTCGGCGCGGAGGGGCGGGCCGCGTTCGCCGCCGAGTTCGCGCTGCTGGGGCAGTCCGTCACGGGCGCGCTGGCGATGGCCGACACGCCGCAGAAGTGCGACGAGCAGCTCGGGCGGCTGATGCTGCAGGTGGAGAACCTGGAGGCGCGCTTCGGCGAGTTCGACGACTTCGCCGCCCAGCTCGCCGCCAAGCGGGACGACGTCTACGAGGCGTTCTCCGCCCGCAAGCAGACCCAGCTCGACGACCTGGCCCGCCGCGCCGAGCGCGTCTTCGCCTCCGCGGAGCGCATCCTCGGCAGCATCACCCGGCGGCTGGGAACCCTGTCCTCGCTGGACGAGGTCAACACCTACTTCGCGACCGACCCCATGGTGGCCAAGGTGCGCTCGGCCGCGGCCGGGCTGCGGGAGCTGGGCGACGCCGTACGGGCCGAGGAGCTGGACGGGCGGCTCAAGTCGGCGCAGCAGGAGGCGGGGCGGGCGCTGCGGGACCGCCTCGACCTCTTCTCGGACGGCGGCGAGACCCTCCGGCTGGGCCACCACCGCTTCGCCGTCAACCAGCAGCCGATCGACCTGACGCTGGTGCCGCACGACGGCGGAATGCACTTCGCGATCACCGGCACCGACTACCGCGCGCCCGTGCCCGCCTCCTTCGACGACACCCGGCCCTTCTGGGACCAGGTGCTGGTCTCCGAGACCGCGCAGGTGTACCGGGCCGAGCACCTCGCCGCCTCGCTCCTCGACTCGGTCACGCCGGGCACGCCGCTGGAGGAGCTGGTCCGCCGGGCGGCCGAGCAGCGCTACGACGAGGGGTACGAGCGCGGCGTGCACGACCACGACGCCACCCGCATCCTCGACACGCTGGTGCGGCTGCGGGACGGAGCCGGGCTGCTGCGCTACCCCGCCGCGACCCGGGCGGCGGCGCAGCTCTTCTGGGCCTTCGGGACGGACGAGGTTTCACGTAAAACATTGGCCGCCCGCGCCACGTCGCTGGTCAGGGCCCGGACGGTCTTCGGGATCACGCCCGCCCTGGGCTCCCTCGCCGACGAGCTGGACGGGGCGATCACCGCGTTCCTGGCGGGCCTCGGCCTGCCCGCCGCGGACCTCGCCGGCGAGTACCTGGTCGAGGAGGTGGGCAGCGCGCCCGCCGGCTTCGTCACCGCCAAGCCGGCCCTCGACCTGCTCGACGGCTTCCGGCACGCGCTCGGGCCGGTCAGGACCCGCGAGTTCGAGGAGGACCTCAAGGCGCTGGCCCTGCCCGAGCGGGTGCAGCTCGCCCACGCCTGGCTCACCGCCTACCACCAGGGGCCGGAGGTGGCGGAGGCGCTCGCCGTCCAGCTCTGCGACCACCTGACGCGCTACGACTCCAGCGCCACCACCGCCGAGACCGTGGACGGCCTGCTCGGCGCCCACCCGCGCGTCCAGGACCGCAAGCTCGACGTCCGGCTCGACGAGATCCTGCCCAGGACCAGGCAGTTCGCCCGCGAACGGGTGCCGGCCTACCGGGCCTACCAGCGCCGCAGGAACGAGCTGGTCGAGGCGGAGCGCCGCCGCCTGCGGCTGGAGGAGTACCGGCCGAAGGTGATGAGCGCCTTCGTCCGCAACCGGCTGCTCGACGAGGTGTACCTGCCGCTCATCGGCGACAACCTGGCCAAGCAGCTCGGCGCGGCGGGAGCTGGCAAGCGCACCGACCAGATGGGCCTGCTGCTGCTCATCTCGCCGCCCGGTTACGGCAAGACGACGCTGATGGAGTACGTGGCCAGCCGCCTCGGCCTCGTCTTCGTCAAGGTGAACGGCCCGGCCCTGGGCCACGAGGTCACCTCGCTGGACCCGGCGGACGCGCCCGACGCGACGGCCAGGCAGGAGGTGGAGAAGATCTCGTTCGCGCTGGAGACGGGCAACAACACCCTGCTCTACCTGGACGACATCCAGCACACCTCGCCGGAGCTGCTGCAGAAGTTCATCTCGCTGTGCGACGCCCAGCGCCGCATCGAGGGCGTGTGGAACGGGCGCACGAGGACCTACGACCTGCGCGGCAAGCGGTTCGCGGTGTGCATGGCGGGCAACCCGTACACCGAGTCCGGTCAGCGCTTCCGCATCCCCGACATGCTGGCCAACCGCGCCGACGTGTGGAACCTGGGCGACGTGCTGTCGGGCAAGGAGGAGCTGTTCGCGCTCAGCTACGTGGACAACGCCCTCACCTCCAACCCGGTCCTCGCCCCGCTGTCCGGCCGCGACCGGTCGGACGTGGCGCTGCTCATCCGCCTGGCGAGGGGCGACACGACGGTCCGGCCCGACCAGCTCGCGCACCCCTACACCAAGCCCGAGCTGGACCAGGTGCTCAGCGTGCTGGCCAAGCTGGTCCGGGTGCAGGAGGTGGTGCTGGCCAACAACCGGGCCTACATCGCCTCCGCCGCCCAGTCCGACGCCGCCCGTACGGAGCCGCCGTACCGGCTGCAGGGCTCCTACCGCAACATGAACAAGCTGGCCGAGCGCATCGTGCCGGCCATGAACGACGACGAGCTGGAAGCGGTGATCGACGACCACTACCTCGGCGAGGCGCAGACCCTGACCTCCGACGCCGAAGCGAACCTGCTCAAGCTCGCCGAGCTCCGCGGCCGCCTGACCCCCGCCCAGGCGGAGCGGTGGGCGGCGGTCAAGGCCGCCTACCTGAAGGCGAAAGCTCTGGGCGGGGCGGAGGATGATCCGGTGGTGCGGGCCGTGGGGGCGATCGGGCTGCTGGCCGACCGGGTGGGCGAGGTCGGCACGGCCATCAGGGAGTCGGAGCGCTGAGCTCCAGGTGGGAGCCGATGAAGGCGGCGCGCATGCGGCGGTCGTGGGTGACGATCACCAGCGCGCCCCGGTACGTGGTCAGCGCCTCCTCCAACTGCTCGACGAGCTGCGGCGACAGGTGGTTCGTCGGCTCGTCGAGCAGCAGCAGGTCCACCGGCTCGCTCACCAGGCGGGCCAGCTCGACCCTGCGGCGCTGCCCGTACGACAGCTCGCCCAGCCGCAACCGCAGGTCAGAAGGCCGGAACAGGCCCAGGGCCAGCAGCGCGTCCGCGTGCTCGTCCAGCGAGCCCGGCCGGCCGGCGGCATAGGCCCCCAGCACGGTGCGATCCGGTGGCCCGACCTGCTCGTCCTGCCTGAGGTGGCCGACCCGGCCCGAGCGCCGTACGGTGCCCGCGTCCGGCTGCAGCTCCCCGGCCAGCACGCGCATCAGCGTGGTCTTGCCCGCCCCGTTCGGCCCGGTGACGAGCAGCCGCTCACCGAAGCGCACGGTCAGCCCGTCCAGCCGCAGCCGGCCCGCCACCCGCACCCCTTCGAGCGCGGCCACCACACCATCCATCGCGCGATCCACCGTGTCAGTCATCGCGGGGCCGGGCTCGAAGGCAGGGGTGAAGCGGAGCGGGTCGGGCGGCCGGGACGCCGGGTTGTCCCTGAGCCACCGCATCCGCTGCTGCGACTGCCGCACCCGCCCAGCCGCGCCGTGCGTACGGGACCGGGCGCGCCAGGCCCCGGTCCCCATGCCCGCCTGGGCCATCTTGCGCGGGATGGCGGCCATCCGCCCGGCGTTGGCGGCGACCAGCCCCGAGTGCCGGGCCAGCTCCAGCTTCCACTCCTCGTACGCCCGCAACCGCGCCGCCCGCTCGGCGGCCTTGGCCACGAGGTACCCGGAGTACCCGTCCCCGTAGCGGCGCACCCGCCCCTCCTCGACCTCCAGCACGGTGGACGTCACCCGCTCCAGGAACACCCGGTCGTGCGTGATCGCCACCACGGTGCCCCGGTGGGCGCGCAGCCGCTGTTCGAGCCAGGCCACGGCCCGGTCGTCCAGGTCGTTCGTGGGCTCGTCGAGCAGCAGCAGCTCCGGATCGGCGGCCAGGGTGGCGGCGAGGGCGAGGCGGGCACGTTCGCCACCGGAGAGCGTGCCGACCGGGCGCGCCCGGTCGAGCCCCGGCAGCCCGAGCCCGTGCAGCGCGGCGTCCACCCGCGCGTCGGCCTCGTACCCACCGCGCGCCTCGAACTCCGCCACCAGCCGCGCATAAACCTCCGCCGGCCCGGCGCCATCGCCGGCCCGCGCGGCATCGTCGGCCCGCGCGCCACCGTCGGCCCGCGCGGCGTCCGCGTTCTGGTCCAGCTCCGCGAGCGCCTGCTCGGCGGCCCGCATCCGGGCCTCCAGCTCACGCAGCTCGCCCAGCGCCAGATCGACGACCTCCGCCACCGTGGCGTGCGGCGGCAGCTCCAGCGACTGCGGCAGGTAACCGACGCCGCCGGGCGCGACGACGGTGACCTCGCCGTTGTCGGGCCGCTCGACGCCCGCCATGAGCTTGAGCAACGTGGACTTGCCTGCCCCGTTGTCCCCGATCACGCCGATCCGATCACCCGGTCTGACGGTGAAGGACACGCGGTCCAGGACGACGCGGGTGTCGTAACGCTTGGTGATCTCGTTGAATGCCAGTTGGGCAGCAGCAGTACGCATAAAGGGCCCACCCCCTCTTCTCGGCTCGGAAAACGACCGGTACGAGGCGGCACAGGCGGAGCTACCGGCTCAACGCGTGTGCGCCTCTGGCGCGAGAATCACAGGGAACCCATATCGCGAGAGAACCTAGCCCCTGACCGGACTTTCTGTCCAGCCCTATTTCACGGCGAGCGCCCGCGACACCGCGCCGGCGCTCGCGGGCAGGAGCGGCAGCCGCACGTCAGGAGTGGGAATGAGCCCCCGCGCGTGCAGCACCCCCTTGAGCACCGTCGGGTTGGGCTCGGCGAACAACGCCGCCGACAGCCGGGCCAGCCGGTGCCCGAGCGGTCTGGCCCGGGCGACGTCGCCCGCCTGCCAGGCCTCGGCCAGCTCCACGAAGCCGCCGGTCTCCACGTGCGCGGAGGCCAGGATGCCGCCGGCGGCTCCCAGGGCGAGCAGGGGCGAGATGAAGGGGTCGTCCCCGCACAGCACCTCGAACCCCTCAGGCAGGTCCGCGAGCAGTTCGACCGTCTCGGAGGTGATGCCGCCGGCCGCGTACTTCACCCCCGCGATCATCGGATGCGCGCCCAGCTCG
This sequence comes from Nonomuraea gerenzanensis, assembly GCF_020215645.1. Lineage (NCBI taxonomy): Bacteria > Bacillati > Actinomycetota > Actinomycetes > Streptosporangiales > Streptosporangiaceae > Nonomuraea > Nonomuraea gerenzanensis. Next base: position 11,904,738 of record NZ_CP084058.1, read on the forward strand.
CGCAGCGTGGCGGCGCCGACGGCCTGCCCGGTCCGGTAGGGGATGTGGTAGATCACCAGCGGCACCGGCGTCTCCTCCGCCAGCGCCGCGAAGTGCGCGACGACCCCGCGCTCGCCGGGCCGCAGGAAGGACGGGACCGTCACCAGCGCCGCCCCCACCCCCGTCGGCAGCTCGCGCAGCGCCCGGGCCGTGGAGCGGGTGTCGCCGCCCGTCACCCCCACCGTCAGCAGCGCCTGCCGCTCGGCGCAGACCTGCGCGCACACCTCGATCACCCGGGCGCGTTCGCCGGGGTCGAGCGCGGCCACCTCACCGGTGGTGCCCAGCGCCACCAGGCCGGCGGCGCCCTGGTCCAGCACCTGCCGGCCGAGCTTGTCGACCGTGTCCGCGGCCACCGCGCCCGACGCGTCGAACGGCGTGACCAGCGGTACGTGGATTCCTCTCAGCATGCTCCGAGCTTGACCGACGGAAACCCGTTAGCACCAGCGCGGATTTCTACGTTCGAGCTTAAGCTGAACTTATGCTCGACCCTCGCAAGCTGCACCTCCTCCGCGAGCTGGCCAGGCGGGGCACGATCGCCGCGGTCGCCGAGGCGGTCACGTTCACGCCGTCGGCCGTCTCCCAGCAGCTCAGCGCGCTGGAGCGGGAGGCCGGGGTGCCGCTGCTCGAACGCACCGGCCGCACCGTGTCGTTGACGCCCGCCGGGCACCTGCTCGTGGAGCACGCCCAGGCCGTACTGGAGCAGCTTGAACGGGCCGCGGCGGCGCTCGCCGCCGCGCGGGGCGGGCCGTCGGGGCCGCTGCGGATCGGCGCGTTCCCCACGGCGGCGCGCGTGCTGCTGCCGCCCGCGCTGGCCGGCCTGACCGGCGCCCATCCCGGGCTGGAGCCGATGGTGGCGGAGATCGACCCGGCGGACGTCTCCGCGGCGCTGCGTGCCGGGGAGCTGGACGTGGCGCTGGTGCACGAGTACGACTTCGTGCCGCCGGTCACCGACGCGTCGATCGAGACCGAGCCGCTGTTCAGCGAGCCGATGTACCTCACGGACCGGCCCTCGATCGCGGCCGCCAGGGCCGACGCGTGGATCACGAACAAGCCCGGCACGTTGTGCCACACGATGGCGATCAGGGCCTGTCAGGCGGCCGGGTTCGAGCCGGTGGTGCGGCATCACCTCGACGACTTCGACACCGTGCTCGCCTTCGCCGCGGCCGGCCAGGGGGTCGCGCTGGTCCCCCACCTGGCGGCGGCGAACCCGCCGCCCGGCGTACGGCTCACCCGCCTGCCGCTGAGCCGCCGCACCCTGGCCGCCTACCGGAGGGGGAACGGCGCCCACCCGGCGATCGTCGCCGCCGTCACCGCCTTCCGCACCGCCGTCGCCCACCTCCCCCTCTGACCGCCCGCACGCTCCCCCTGGCCCAGGCCGCGGACGCCCACCGCCTCCTGGAGAGTCGCACCCTGATCGGCCACGTCCTCCTGACCCCGTGAGAGCGGGCCGGCGTCACAGTAGTGCCACCGCATGCCCGCCTCCTCCAGCACGAACCGGTGCCGTCGGGCGCCAACTCCATCGCGATCTCGCTGTTGGCGGGGTCGGTGCAGGGCAGCGTCTCGTCACACTCGATGCCGAGGGCCACGAGCCACCCTCACACGGTGTCAGCCGCAAGTCAGGCACGCAGCTCCGCCAGCGCCCGCCGCCAGGGGTCGTCGCCGGGGTCCAGCACGACCCGCACGCCGTCGGCGCGCAGGTCCTCGATGCTGCGACGGTACGGCGTGCGCGCGGCCAGCGCGTCGTTCACGAACGGCAGCACGACGACGGGGATGCCCAGCCCCGGCGCCTCCGCCAGCACGCCCAGCGCGTAGGTGTCGGTGATGCCCTGGGCGAACTTGTTGATCGTGTTGAACGTGGCAGGCGCCACGATCATGGCGTCGGCCCTGGGCGGCTTCGGCTCGTGCGGCTTGCGGTAGCGGCTGCGGATCGGCCGCCCGGTCCGGCGTTCCAGCTCGGCCACGTCGATGAAGTCCAGCGCGGAGGGGGTGGCCACGATCTGCACGACCCAGCCCTCGTCCTGGGCCAGGGAGACGAGCCTGCCGACCTCCGCCGCCGTCTCCGCGGCACTGACGACGACGTAGAGGACCTCGCCGGATGATTCGGTCACGCGATGCACTCCTCGGGAGGATGGTTCACTGCGGTCAAGCATTCCCGTACCCGAATCCTCTGTGACGGCCGGCGCCTCTCATAGGTGTCGAAACGCGAAACAGGGAGGTTGTCGTGTCCGTTGCCACCATCGCCGTCGCCGTCGTCGTCGCCGTCGCGGCCGTGCTCGTCTGCGCCTACGTCGTGGCGCTGCGCAGGAAGGGCCGGTCGCGTGGCTGAGGGGAGCTGGCCGGGCGAGCGGCTGATCGTCGGGGCGCAGCGCGGGGACGTCGAGTCGATCTCCGCGCTGGTGTCCGGCTCGCACCCGCACGTACGGCGCTTCGCCCGTACGTTGTGCGCCACGCCCGAGGACGCCGAGGACGCCGCCCAGGAGGCGCTCATCATCCTCTACCGGAAGATCGGCACGTTGCGGGCCACCGGCGCGCTGGCGTCGTGGATGTTCCGCATCGTGCGCAACGAGTGCCTGCGCCGGGCCCGCCTGGCGCTGCGGCCACCGGAGCCCGCCGGTGAGACGCGCACGCTGTCGGCCGAGGACGAGGTGATCCGTCGGCTGGAGGCCGACAGGGTCGCGGCGGCCGTCGCCGCGCTGCCGGCCGATCAGCGCACCGTCCTGGTCATGCGCGACATCCAGGGGCTGAGCGGCCGGACGGTGGCCGCGGCGCTGGGCCTGAGCGTCGCGGCGATGAAGTCGCGGCTGCACCGCGCCCGCGCGGCGGTGCACCGCTCGCTCCAGCACGGGGCCCGAGGGGGCGACGATGGCTGACGACCGGGGCTTCGCCGCCGCGTCCCTGCCCCGGCACCTGCTGCGCGGCGCCGCCGGGTTCGGCGCGCTGATCGGCGCGCTCGCGCTGATCCCGGCGCTGGGCCCGGTGAGCCTGGTGCTCGCCCCGCTCGGCCTGTGGGCCCTGCGCGGCTGCCCGGCGTGCTGGGTGATCGGGCTGGTGCAGCTCCTCTCGCTGGGCCGGTTGCGGCGGCGGTGCGTGGACGGCAGGTGCGAGCTCACCCGGGCACCGCGTTCCGGTGGTTCCGGTACGCGCTGAGAGCCTCCTCAGAGTTTCTCAGGGCCCACACAGCCGCCGGGACGCAGGCTGAAGGCCATGGATCAACTACTGCGCAACCCGGCCGTCGCCGCCGGGCTGGCCAAGGTCGAAGCCAGGATCCGGCGGCTGAGCGGCTCGTCCGCGCTGCCCGCCATCAACGCCGGCGCCGGGCGGGTCGTCTCGGCGGGCGGCAAGCGGCTGCGGCCCGCCCTGACGCTGGCCGCCGCGCTCGCCCTCGGCAGGACGCCCGACCGCCGCCTGATCACGGCCGCGGCCTGCGTCGAGCTCATCCACGCGGGCTCGCTCGTGCACGACGACCTCATGGACCGGGCCACGGAGCGCCGGGGCGCCAGGACGCTCAACGCCGAGCTGGGCGACGGCAAGGCGCTGGTGATCGGCGACTTCATGCTGGCCAGGGCCGGGCTGGCGGCGATCACGCAGGTGTCGAGGCCGGTGGCCGAGGTGCTGGCGGCGACGGTGGTGGAGCTGGCGGAGGGGCAGTACCTGGAGACGGCCGACCTGTTCGACACCACGCGTACGCCGGAGAGCGCGCTGCGCTCGATCACCGGCAAGACCGCCGCGCTCTTCAGGGCCGGTTGCCTGGTGGCGGCGGTGTGCGCGCACGCGCCGGCCGAGGACAGGGCGCGGATGGGGACGTACGGGGAGAAGTTCGGGCTGATCTTCCAGGTGCTCGACGACCTGCTCGACCTGACCGCCACCAGCGAGCAGCTCGGCAAGCCCGCCGGGAACGACCTGCGGCAGGGCGTCTACAGCCTGCCCCTGCTCCTGTCGGGGATCGAGCCGGCCGAGCTGCCGGGCCGGGGCAGCACGGACGAGCAGGTGGCGCAGGTGCTGCGGCGGGTGCGGGCGAGCGGCATGACGGCCGACACGATCGCGTACTGCCGGGGGCTGGCGGCCGACGCGGTGGCCGCCCTGCCGGTGATCCAGGACCCGGAGATGGCGGGCCTGCTGCGCGGCCTCCCGTCGGCGTACATCGACCAGGTGGCACGTCTGACGCACCTGACTTCGGTGAGTTGAGATTTGTTGGAACAATTGGTAGAAATCCCGGCCCCATTCCCGAAAAATGCGCTCATACTGGAGTTACAGCTACCAGGAGCACGCACATGCGGAAGATCCCCCAGCGCATGGTCAAGGAGGAGGACGACCTGGCGCCGAGCCAGTTCCTCCAGCTCGCCGCAGTGGACTTCAACGGTGTCTACGCGGTCCACCTCGCCGCCAAGGAGGAGCGGCTGAAGATGACCAGGCTCGCGCTGAGCCTGCTCGCCGGCCCCTTCTTCGCCGCGATCGCGCTGGCCAGTGCCAAGGTGGTCGATCCGCAGCGCCTGACCGAGTGGCAGTCCGTGCCGTGGTATCTGTTCGCCCTGGTCATCGCGTTCGGGGTGCTGAGCGTGCTGCCGTTCCTGCGCCTCATCGAGGCGGTGGACGCGCACGCCCGCACGGCCCGCGCGATCAACAACTTCCGGCTGCTGTACTCCACCAGGCTCAGGGACGACCTCGACTGGAGCCCCAACCTGCCGGTCGATCCGCGCTTCCCCGAGACCTACGCACCACTCGCCTGGCCCGGCATCAACGTCATGGTGCTGGCCACGGTGAACTCGACGTACCTGACCGTCGGCGTCACCGGCCTCAGCGGGCAGGAGCCGAACCTGCTCCTGCTCCTGACCGGCATCCTGCTGGTCGCGCTGGTCCACTACGCCGTCTACTACATCCGCTGCAACGTCTCCAGGCGGCGGCGGCTTCCTCGCAACCGGTACCAGATTCCGACTATGGAGGGATAAATGCCCGGCCCAGCACTTTGGGCGTCGTGTGGGGAGGCGTGGATCAGGTTGATGCGCCATGTCTGGTCGGCGGGGACCCTCGCCGACGACGATCGGGGCCCCGTCATAGAGGCGCCGTCCGTGCTGTTCGAGATCGCGAGGGTCAGCGGGGACGATCCGATCATCGCGCGGTACGGCGACGCGGACCGGCTGGCGCTCTACCGCAGGAAGTTCAGCGAGCAGACGGTGGTGCCACCGTTCAAGTACAGCTACGCGGCCAGGATCGGCGGCCAGCTCGGCTGGGCGGCCGACCTGCTGCGGCTCAAGCCGTACAGCAAGAGCGCGTGGATCTCGCTGACCACGCCGGGCGAGGCGTACGACGCGGTGCCGTGCCTGATCGGGCTGGCGTTCCGGATCAGGGAGGGCGCGCTGCTGATGACCGCGACCTTCCGCTCCCAGAACGCCTACACCAGCTACCTCAACTACCTGCCGCTCGCCGACGTGCACGCGGCGATGGCCGCGAAACTGGAGGTGGAGCGGGGGCCGATGCGGGTGTTCGTGGACGTGCCGCACCTGTACCTGTCCGACAGCCCGAGGGTGTTCCCCGTCATGTGGCGGCCCCTGTCATGACGTGCTGCTCGCGGTCGAGAGCGGGGCCGCGATGTCCTCCAGCCCCTTGCGCTCCGCCTTGACCCCGAGGAACAGCTCCACCAGCCCGGCGGCGATCATGATGATCGCGCCGACGCTGAACGCGAGCGCCGTGTCGCCCGGCACCCCGCTCTCCACCAGCGAGGAGAACACCAGCGGCCCCGCGATGCCGCCGGCCGCCGTGCCCACCGCGAAGAAGAACGCGATGGCCATCGCCCTGGTCTCCATCGGGAAGATCTCGCTCACGGTGAGATAGGCCGAGCTGGCCCCCGCCGAGGCCACGAACAACACCACCGACCAGCACGCCGTCAGCGTGACCGCGTTGAGCATGCCCTCGTTGAACAGCCAGGCCGTGCCCAGCAGGAGCACCCCCGACCCGATGTAGGTGCCCGAGATCATGGGGACTCTGCCCACGGTGTCGAAGAGCGGGCCGAGCAGCAGCGGGCCGAGGAAGTTGCCGATCGCGATGACCGCGAAGTAGTAGCCCGTGTGCGTGTCGATCTTGAAGAAGGTGGACAGGATCTGCGCGTACCCGAAGGTGATCGCGTTGTAGAGGAACGCCTGCCCGATGAAGAGCGAGAGCCCCAGCACCGTGCGCTTGGGATAGAGGGCCACCATCGTGTGCGCGATCCGGACGAACCCGATCGACTTGCGCTGGTGGATGGTGATCGACTGCTCGGGCTCCGGCAGGCTCTCCTTGCCGATCTGGTGCTCGATGTCGTCCACGAGCTCCTCGGCCTCGCGGTCCCTGCCGTGGATGAACAGCCAGCGCGGGCTCTCCGGCACGTGCCGCCGGACGAGCAGGATGGCCAGGCCCAGCACCACGCCCAGGCCGAAGGCGACCCGCCAGCCGATGTTGACCGGCAGGTCGTTCAGCAGCGGCACCGTCAGCAGCGCGCCGCCCGCCGCGCCGAGCCAGTAGCTGCCGTTGATGATGATGTCGATGCGCCCCCGGTGCCGGCTCGGGATGAGCTCGTCGATGGCGGAGTTGATGGCCGCGTACTCGCCGCCGATCCCGAACCCCGTCATGAACCTGAACAGGAAGAACCACCACGCGCTGAACGAGAACGCGGTCAGCAGCGTCGCCACCAGGTACACGACCAGCGTGATGATGAACAGCTTCTTCCTGCCGTACCGGTCGGTCAGCCAGCCGAAGAACAGCGCCCCGGTGCAGGCCCCCGCGACGTAGAGCGCCGCGGCCACGCCCGCGACCTGCGTCTGTGTGATGTCCAGGCCGCTGCCCGGCTTGGCTAGCTGCGCCGACAGGTTCCCGACGATGGTCACCTCGAGGCCGTCGAGGATCCACACGGTGCCGAGACCGATGACGATCATCCAGTGCCAGCGGGACCACGGAAGCCGGTCCAGCCGCGCGGGCACCTTGGTGGTGACGGTGCCGGTTCCCACGTCGCTCATAGGCTCCTTCGGATACCCGGCGAGCGGCGGGTAAACGCTTGCTACCCGGCGGGCTTGCGTGCCTCGACGAAGGTCGTCCTGAACCAGGGCCCGCCGTGCCAGAACCGCCAGCCCGCGTCCCGCCGCCGCACGTCTACCACGCCCAGCCCGCGCAGCGTCTCCTCGTAGTCGGCGGTGTGCTGGAAGTCGGCGATCAGCAGCAGCCCTCCGGGCCGCAGCACCCGGTACGCCTCCCGCACGGCCTGCTCGCGCCCCTCGGCGGCCGGGATGTCGTGCACGGCCAGGCTCGACACCACCGCGTCGAACGCCGCGTCCCCGAACGGCAGGTCCCGCAGATCGCCCGTGACCAGCTCCACCCGCTCCGATACCCCTTCCGCCTCGGCGTTCGCCCTGGTCACCGGCTCGGCGTCGCCCGACTGGCCCTGGGTGCGCCACAGGTCCACGCCGGTCGCCCTGCCCTGCTCCAGCCGCTCGGCCGCCAGCAGCAGCACCGCCCCGCGCCCGCACCCGAGGTCGAGCAGCCGCTCGTCGCCACGCAGCCGCCCGAGTTCCTCGGCCCAGACCGCGAACCTGCCGCGCCGCGTCGTGTAGAGGTGACTCGCCGCGCTGGCGAGCGTGTAGAGCGCGCCGAACAGGAACGCCAGCCCGGCCGCGAGGATGTCGAGCGCGAACGACGCCGCCGCCAGGCCCGCCAGCACCAGCGCGCCGAGGATCAGGCCGGTCAGCGCCCAGGGCGCGTCGAAGCCGTAGCTACCGTGTCGCTTGCTCACCTTCACGCCATATCTCAATGTGGTCTTGACGGGTATTTGACCGAAGCATTCCCTTACGCACCGCCTATCACGCACATCCCCTCACTAAGGTCACTTGGATGGGCACACAATGGGGGTTTGACCAGGGATGACGGGAGAAGATCGACGGTTCGGCCTGGGCGCGAGCCTCGCGCTGACGCTCGCCTCGACCGTGTTGTGGGGGGTCGCGCACCTGGCCGCGGAGCGCCGGAGGACGGGCCTGGCGCTCATGGCCGCCTACGTCCTGATGCTGGCCGCCGTGCTGACCGTCTTCACCGCGTTCAGCGCCAACCTCCTGTCGCTGGCCGTCCAGCCCCACTGGCTCGGCTGGCTCACGGTCGCGCTGGTCGTGATCGCGCTGGCCTGGACGGGTGTGATCATCTGGTCGTTCCTCCTGGTACGACCCGCCCGCTCCGACACCGTCGGCCGCTTCCTGACCACCACCCTGGCCATCGCCCTGTGCGCGCTGGTGCTGGGGCCGACGGTGTACGCCACGCGGCTGGCGTACCTGTCGCGTGACGTCGTCAACACCCTGTTCTCCCCCAGCAACACCGCCACCCCGGTGCTGGCCCAGGACCCGTGGAGCGGCGCCGAGCGGGTGAACTTCCTGCTCCTCGGCGGCGACTCCGCACCCAGCCGGCCGGGCGTGCGCACCGACAGCATGACCGTGGCCAGCGTGGACGTGGAGACGGGCGCCACCGTCCTGTTCGGCCTGCCGCGCAACCTGCAGCAGGTGCAACTCCCCGAGGGTCCGGCCAGGGACCACTTCCCGTACGGCTTCACCGGCGGCGGCCCCGACACCCCCGGCCTGCTCAACGAGGTCTTCCAGTACGCCGAGGACCACCCCGAGCTGGTGCCGGGCGTGCAGAAGGGCAAGCGCGGCCCCACCCTGCTCAAGCAGACCGTCTCCGAGATGCTCGGCCTCACCGTGGACCACTACGCCATGGTGGACATGAAGGGCTTCGCCGAGATCATCGACGCCATGGGCGGCGTGCAGGTCACCATCAAGGAGCCCATCGTGTACGGCCGCCGCCGCGAGGGCCTCCTGCCGGCCGGCACCCGCAAGCTGTCCGGCGAGGAGGCCCTCTGGTACGGCCGCTCGCGCACCGACAGCGACGACTACGTCCGCATGGGCCGCCAGAAGTGCCTGCTCAACGCCGTGGCCAAGCAGGCGGACCCGATCACCGTGCTCAACAGCTTCGAACGCCTGGCCGCCGCCACCAAGCGGGCCATCTCCACCGACCTGCCTCAGGAGCTGCTGCCCGCCGTGGTGGACCTGGCGCAGAAGGTGAAGAACGCCAAGATCCGCAGCCTCAACTTCGTCCCGCCGCTGATCAACACCGCGGACCCGGACTGGTACCTGATGCGGCGCAAGGTCTCCGACGCCCTGGAGGAGCACGCCTCCACCAAGACCGCGCCCGCCCCGAGCCCGTCCACCACCGCCAGCCCCGACTCCCCGGTGAGCCTGGACGCCACCTGCGCCTGACACCAGGTCCCTCAGGCCCCTGCACCCCCGCCGCACGCACGCCCACGGCGCGTACGCCTGCCCACCGCCAGGAAACCACGCCAGAGTGCGGTACCGGGACCGCCGTCGCCCGACCTGCGACCACCGGCCGTCCCCGCAGCGGCCCACAAGGCACGCGGATCCCCCTTCGCCCAACAAGCCCCCCGCCGAGCGCGGGCTGTGGCATGATGGTGATCGTCCGAAACGGAAACGATTTTCATCCTCACCGGGAGCCAGCAGTGAGAGTGGCGTTCGTCGGAAAGGGCGGCAGCGGCAAGACGACGATGTCGGCCCTGTTCGCCAGGCACGTGGCAGCCCAGGGCGCCCCCGTGGTGGCCATGGACGCCGACATCAACCAGCACCTGGCCCTGGTGCTGGGCCTCGACAGGCAGCCGGAGCCCCTCGGCGCCCACCTCACCGAGATCAAGGACCGCCTGCGCGGCACCAACCCCCGCATCACCTCGGCCGCCACCATGGTCAAGACGACCCCGCCCGGCCGTGGCTCGACGCTCCTGCGCTTCGGCGACCTGGCCGCCGACCCCTACGGCCTGACCACCCCCGACGGCGTGCGCCTGCTCGCGACGGGCCCGTTCAGCGAGGACGACCTGGGCGTCGCCTGCTACCACTCCAAGGTCGGCGCGGTCGAGCTGCTGCTCAACCACCTGATCGACGGCCCCGGCGAGTACGTCGTGGTCGACATGACCGCCGGCGCCGACTCCTTCGCCTCGGGCCTGTTCACCCGCTTCGACCTGACGTTCGTGGTGGCCGAGCCGACCAGGCAGGGCGTCAGCGTCTACAAGCAGTACCGCGAGTACGCCGCCAGGTACGACGTGGCGCTGGCCGTGATCGGCAACAAGGTGCACGACCAGGCCGACGTCGACTTCCTGCGCGAGCACGCGGGCGACGACCTGCTCACCTGGATGGGCCACTCCGCGGCCGTCCGCGCCATGGAGCAGGGCCGCCACTGCACGCTCGACGACCTGGAGCCGGCCAACTCCGACGCGCTGGCGCTGCTCCGCAAGACCCTGGACGAGCAGGAGAAGGACTGGGCCCGCTTCGGCCGCCAGACCGTGGAGTTCCACCTGCGCAACGCCCGCGCCTGGGCCAACGAGCGCACCGGCGCCGACCTGGCCGAGCAGGTGGACCCTGACTTCGTCTACGGCCCCTGACGCGGCTGTCAAGACCACACGACTGTCCCCGCAAGGACTCTGGAGCGCTTCCCTGCGGTGACCTAGCGTCAAGATGACCCCTTCGAGAGGAGACAGCATGTCGCTGACCGTTCCGAACGATCTGCTCGACCAGGCCAGAGCCGGCGAGGTGGACGACGCGGCGTTCCTCGACTGCGTCCGTGACTCGCTGCCGTACGCGTGGTCGCTGATCAGCGAGCTGGTCAAGCAGCGTGAGCACACCGGGGCCGAGTTCGCCGACAACCAGGTGCCGCCGCCGTCGGAGGAGGCCCGCGGCCAGCTCCTGCGCTGCCTGGCGAGCGACTCGATGCGTGGCGCGCTGGAGCGCCACTACGGCGTGCGCCTGGCCTTCCAGAACTGCCACCGGGTCGCCGTGTTCGACCCGACGGCGACCAGGGCGCTGGCCGACTTCGTCACCCCGCGCGCGCAGATCCTCAACCAGAAGCCGGAGCTCGTCGACTGCTGAGCCCCGCCCCGATGAGCCGGGCGCCCGCCCGGCTCATCCGCGCAGCAGCGGCAGCACCTCGGCGCCGAACCGCCTGATGTTCGCCAGCGTCCGCTCGTGCTCGCCGAGCCCCTCCACGAGCAGCACGAAGTGCTCGATGCCGGTGTGCCGCGCGGTACGCAGCAGCGTCTCGGCGCAGTGCTCGGCCGAGCCCACCGGGTGGATCCGCGTCAGCAGGTCCACGTAGTCGTCGGCGTCCCGCACCGGGCGCGGCCGGCCGTCGACCGGCACGTACCCGGCCAGCCCCGGCCGCAGCCAGGCCGGCATCGCGGCCTTCAGGTCGCGCACCGCCTCGGCGGTCGAGTCGGCCACGTACGCCAGCCCCGCCGCCACGTGCCCGCGCTGCGCGCTGCCGTACCGCTTGACCAGGGCGGCCTTGTCCTCGTCCCCGATGTGCAGCCCCAGCAGCATGGGCAGCCCGCGGGCGGCGGCCAGCTCCACGGTGACCTCGGAGGTGCAGGCGACCACCGGCCGCAGCCGCGCATGCGGCACCATCGGCACCCGCCTGAACCGGAAGAACTCCCCGTCGGCCGCCACGGACTCGCCCGACAGCGCCTCCACCAGCAGGTCGAGCGACTCGGCGAAGCCGCGCTCGTACCGTTCGAGCCCGGTACCGAACACCTCCAGGTCCACCCACGGCCCGCCCCTGCCCACGCCGAGCGTGAACCGCCCGCCGGACAGGTGGTGCAGCATCGCGGCCTGCTCGGCCAGCGCCACGGGGTGCTGCGTGGACAGCACGCTCACGGCCGTGCCGAGCCCGATGCGCGCCGTCCTGCCGATCGCGACCGCGGCCAGCGTCGTGGGTGACGGGCACACGCCGTACGACATGAAGTGGTGCTCGGCGATCCACGCGTCGTCGAACCCGGCCTCCTCGGCCGCGACGATCCACTCGACGGCGTCCGCCAGCACCCGCCCGGGCCGCTGCCCGGGAAACTGCCCCGCGACGACAAAGATCCCGATCCGCATGCCCCGAATGATGGCCGATCCCCATCGGGATCGCGGCCGTGATGCGCCAACCTTGACCAGGTCAGGCGAAGAGAGTCTCCTGTCCCTCGCCCGCGAGCGGATCACGGTGACGCTTGAGATGCCGCCATTGGGGCAGTTCATCCAGATATGACCATGAAAGTCGATGATGCGAGGTCGGGCCCAGCCGGGCGAGGGCCGCCTGGTGCACAGGCGACGGGTAGCCGGCGTTCTCGGCGAAACCGTACTCCGCGCAGCCGATCGTGGCCATGTACGCATCGCGCCGCACCTTGGCCAGCACGGAGGCGGCGGCCACCGAGACGCTCGCCGCGTCACCCTTGACCTCCAGCCGCACCGGCCACGGCGGGCCGATGTAGTCGTGCTTGCCGTCGAGGATCACCGCGTCGGGGCGCACGGGGAGCGACTCCAGCGCCCTGCGCGCCGCTCTGCGCAGCGCCTCGGTCATGCCGAGCGTGTCGATCTCCTCGTGGCTCGCCTCGCCGTAGCCGACGCCGGCGGCCCAACCGGCCAGTTCGAGTGCCAGCGGCCCACGCTTGGCCTCGGAGACCTGCTTGGAGTCGGTGAGCCCGGCGGGCGGCTCGGTGAGGTCGGTGACGACCGCGCACACGGTGACGGGCCCGGCCCACGCGCCACGGCCCACCTCGTCGACACCCGCGACCGTACGGATGCTGGGCTGGGAGAGCAGGAGCTGCTCGATGTCGTACGTCGGCGCCATAGGCGCAGACGCTATCGCGTCCGGCGGCGACCGTTCACCCGCCGGGATCGCGTCCGGCTCACTCCCCGAAGGAGCGGCCCACCACGTCGCTCGCCGAGCGCACGGGATCGCGCGGCAGCTCCTCGCCGGCGGGCCCGCCGTCGCGGGGCCGTTCGGCGGGACGCACGGGGTCCAGGTCGGCCGCCAGATAGCGCGCGGCCACGTGGATGGCCCGCAGCGTCACCGACACCGACGGCCGGTGCACGCTGGAGCCGCGCGCCACGGCGTGCACGTCCCGCCCGACCGGGTTGCCGGGGAACTGCCGCACGGCCAGGCCCCGCACCCCCGCGGCGAGCGCGAGCGCGGGCACGGCGGCGATGCCGATGCCCTTGGCGACCAGCGACAGAATGGTGCCGAGCCCCTCGAACTCCCACGGCGTCGGCCGGGTGCCGCCCACGTCCACCAGCAGGCGGTCCACCGCCAGCCGCGAGGGCTCGCCGTCGGGCGTGGCCATCCACGGCTCGTCGCGCAGCTCGTGCAGGTCGAGGGGCACGTCGGGGTCGGCGAGGCGGTGCTTGCGCGGCACCACCAGCACCATGGGGTCGCGCAGCAGCGGGAAGACCCGCATGTTCTCGCTGTCGCGCACGCCGCCGTACCAGTCGTCCACGAGCGCGATGTCCACCTCGCCCGACTGCACCTCGCGCATGCCGCGCCCGGACCTGCTCTGGCCGAGCCGGAGCGTCAGCTCGGTGTGGCGGCGCAGAGAGCGGGCCAGCGCGGGCGCGAACGCCACGGCCGCCGTCGGGAAGGCGGTGACCACCACGCGCCCGGCGGGCTTGCCCGCGTGCGCGGACAGGTCGGACTCCGCCTCCTCCACCATCGAAAGGATGCGCTCGGCATGCAGGACCAGCCGCCGGCCGGCGTCGGTCAGTTCGGCGCTGCGCGCCGTCCTGTCGATCAGGGCCGTGCCGGTCTCGCGTTCGAGCGCGGCCAGTTGCTGGGAGACCGCCGACGGGCTGTACCCCAACGACTCGGCCGTCGCGGAGATACTTCCCTTTCTCGCGAACTCGCAGATCAGGACCAAACGCCGCAATTCGAGCATCAGACTTCCTTATGCCTACCCACAAAAAGCCTCGCTTGTGCTGATGCCTTCATCCAACCACCCTGGGAACGTGACAAACATGACCGTAACCTTGTCCGCCACTCTGGCGGCGAATGAGGACATCGAACGAAGACGACGCGCCGGGGAACGCGTGCTGCACCTGGCCTTCGGTGAGGCCGGTCTGCCCGTCCACCCGGCGCTGCGCGACAGGCTGGCCGCCGCTTCCGAGCACAACGGCTACGGGCCGGTCGCGGGGGCGGCCGGGCTCCGGGCCGCGGCGGCGGGTTACTGGACACGACGGGGGCTCCCCACCGACCCCGAGCTGGTCGTCAGCGGACCGGGCAGCAAGTCACTGCTGTACGGCCTGCTGCTGGCGATCGGCGGAGACATCGTCCTGCCCATGCCCAGCTGGGTCAGCTATGCCGCGCAGGCCGATCTGGTCGGCTCGCGTCCGATCCTGGTGCCCGCACCACCAGGAGAGGGCGGGGTGCCCGATCCGGATCTGGTGACCGCCGAGGTCGTCCGGGCCAGGGCGCAGGGCAGAACCGTCAGCTCGATCCTGGTCACCCTGCCCGACAACCCGACGGGGCGGCTGGCCCGGCCGGCCACCGTCGCCCGCCTGGTCCAGGTGGCCCGCGAGCTCGACCTGACGATCATCTCCGACGAGATCTACCGCGACCTCGTGCACGACCCGGCCCTGCCGTACACCTCGCCGGCCGAGCTGGCGCCCGAGCGCACGATCATCACCACCGGGCTGAGCAAGAGCCTGGCGCTGGGCGGCTGGCGGATCGGCGTGGCCAGGCTGCCGGAGCGGGACCAGGCGCTGCGCACGCGGCTGCTCGCCGTGGCCAGCGAGATCTGGTCGGCGCCCGCGGCGCCCGTCCAGGAGGCCGCCGCCTACGCCTTCGGCGACCCGCCCGAGCTGACCGAGCGCATCGCCCGCAGCCGCCGGCTGCACGGCCTGGTCGCGCAGGCCGTGTACGAGCGGTTCGTCGAGGCGGGCGCCGACGTGCCCAGGCCCCAGGGCGGCTTCTACCTCTATCCCGACCTCGGGCACCTGCGGCTCGGCGGCTCCGCCGAGATCACCAAGCTCCTGCTGGAGGAGCACGGCATCGGGGTGCTGCCGGGGCACGCGTTCGGCGACGACCCCTCGGCCGCCCGGGTACGCGTCGCGGTGAGCCTGCTCTACGGCGACTCCGCCGACGAGCGCCTGACCGCGCTGAACAGCCCGGATCCGCTCGGCCTACCGTGGATAGCCGACAATCTCGACTTCCTCTCGGCGGGCCTTCGAGAGCTGTCGTCGAGCCGTCACGCGATGCCGCCGAAGCCGCGTGCCGCCCTCTGCGGCGGCTAGGGTCACGGTTAGGCGAATCTTTCCCCAAGAGCGGGTTTACCATCCCCCAAAAGGGGCCTCTGACCTGCGAAAACTCCGCAGCGGCAAAACCCGCGGAAAGTTGGGTCGCACGGCCTGGTTACGTGCACGTCAGGCAACCCCCATCATGTGCTCATGCCCGCTCTTGTCACCCTGTCCGGACGCCTCGTGCGTCTGGAGCCTCTCAGCCTCGCGGCGGTCGATGACCTGGTCGCCGCGGCGAGTGAAGACCGCACCACCTACACCTTCACTCGCGTCCCGAACGGCCGGGACGAGGTGGTCTCCTACGTGGAGGCGGCCATGGCTGAGCAGGCGGAGGGCCGCACGTTGCCCTTCGCCATCCGGTGGCTGAACACCGACCGCGTGGTCGGTGCCACCCGTCTCATGCACCTGGAGTACTGGCAGGGCCCCATGCCCTGGCCGCCGGGTACACGCGGTGCGGTGGGCGACATTCCGTCCGTGGCGGACATCGGATACACCTGGCTGGGCGCCGGCGCCCAGGGCACGGGTGCCAACCGGGAGAGCAAGTTCCTCCTGCTCTCACACGCCTTCGAGACGTGGAACGTCCATCGCATCACCCTGAAAGCAGACGTACGCAACACCAGATCCCGGGCCGCCATCGAGGCACTCGGCGCACACTTCGACGGGGTGCGGCGAGCGGATAGCCGAGGCGCCGACAACACGGTCCGAGATACCGCGTTCTACTCGATCCTGAACTCCGAATGGCCGCTCGTCCGCGAGCGGCTGCTCATGAGGCTCGGACTGGTCGAGGCAGCCTGAAACCCGTTCACCGACGGCCCCGCCCGAGACAGGAGGGCGGGGCCGGTATTTTTTCCGCTCTATACGCCCTCTACATGACACACGCCCCCGCGATGTGTGTCACGTACGGCTCCGGCCATCAGCATCCAGGGACGTACTCAACACCGGATTAACGGCTGATCAACGCAGAGATGAACGATCTGCCCGAATCTAGGTGAGGAGCAGTGGTGGATCTATCATTTGGTCACATATCGTTCCATTGGCTTGGAGACAGACGGCATGGCTGCTCAGAGCGTTGAGAGTGGGCTGCGGTTCGCCGTGCTCGGTCCTGTCCGCGCGTGGCGTGACGGCCGGGAACTCGACCTGGGCACCCCGCTGCAGCGCTCCATCCTCGGCATGCTGCTCCTGCGGGAGGGCCACGCGGTCACCCCCAACGAGATGATCGACGCGGTGTGGGGCGAGGAGGCCCCGCCACGGGCCCTGGGCGCGCTGCGCACGTACGTCTCCAGGCTGCGCACCGTGCTGGAGCCCGACAGGCCCGCCCGCTCCCGCCCCGAGCTGCTCACCTCGATCGGCCGCGGCTACGCGCTGCGCCTGCCGGAGGGCTCCCTCGACCTGACCCGCTTCGAGCGCGGCATCCACCAGGCCGAGTCCGCCCGCAAGGCCGGCAAGCCGGCCGAGTGCGCGCGCGCCCTGCGGGCCGCGCTGGCCCTGTTCGAGGGCGAGCCACTGGCCGGCACCGTCGGCCCCTACTCCGAGCACCAGCGCGACCGCCTCGTGGAGCGGCGCATCAGCGTCATCGAGACGCTCATGGACGTGGACCTGGAGCTCGGCAACCACGCCAAGGTCGTCTCCGAGCTGATCGCGCTCACCGCCGACCATCCGCTGCGCGAGCGGCTGCGCGCCCAGCTCATGCTGGCCCTGTATCGCTGCGGCAGGCAGGGCGACGCGCTCAGCGTCTTCACCGAGACCCGCGAGGCGCTCATCGACGAGCTGGGCATCGAGCCCGGCCCCGAGCTGTCGGCCCTGCACCAGCGCATCCTCGCCGCCGACCCCACCCTCGCCGCGGTGGAGGTGCCCGAGGAGGAGGAGCCCGCGGCCGAGGAGGAGGCCCAGCAGCAGCAACAGCAGCCGGCGCTGGAGCTGCCCCGCCCCGCCCAGCTCCCGGCCGCCGTCAGCGACTTCACCGGCCGCAAGGAGGTCGCGGTACGCCTGCGCACGCTCCTGTCGGCCCAGTCGTCGGCCGAGGGCGTGCCCATCGCGGCCATCTCCGGCATCGGCGGCGTCGGCAAGACCACGCTGGCCGTGCACGTCGCGCACCTGGTGGACGAGGTCTTCCCCGACGGCCAGCTCTACGCCGACCTGCGCGGCTACACCGACCAGGCCCTCGCGCCCGAGTCGGCGCTGGGCGGCTTCCTGCGCGCGCTCGGCGTGCCCCCCGACGTCATCCCCGACGCCCCGGCGGAACGCTCCGCGCTCTACCGCTCGATCCTGGCCGAGCGCCGCATCCTGGTGCTGCTCGACAACGCCCGCGACGCCGCGCAGGTCAGCCCGCTGCTGCCGGGCACGCCCGGCTGCGCCGCCATCGTCACCAGCCGGGGCAAGCTGGCCGACCTGCCGTCGGCCAAGCTGGTGGACCTCGACGTGATGGAGCCGGACGAGGCGCTGTCGCTGTTCTCCTCGGTCGCCGGCGCCGAGCGGGTCGCGGCCGAGCACGGCGCGGCCATGGACGTGGTGGCCGCGTGCGGCTTCCTGCCGCTGGCGGTGCGGATCGTCGCCTCCCGGCTGGCCGCGCGCCCCTCCTGGACGGTCGCCTCGCTGGTGCCCAGGCTGGCCGACGAGCAGCGCCGCCTCGACGAGCTGCGAGTCGGCAACCTGGCCGTGGAGGCCACGTTCGCCCTCGGGTACGGGCAGCTCACCCCCACCCAGGCCCGCGCCTTCCGCCTGCTGTCGCTGCCCAACGGCCCCGACATCTCCGTCGGCGCCGCCTCGGCGGTGTTGTCGATGAGCATGTTCGAGGCGGAGGAGGTGCTGGAGTCACTGGTGGACGCCAGCCTGCTGGAGGCGCCCGCGCCCGGCCGCTACCGCTTCCACGACCTGCTCAAGCTGTTCGCCCGCCGGGAGCTGGAGCGCGGCGAGCGGCCCCAGGCCCGGACGATGGCGCTGCGCCGGCTGCTCGGCTTCTACCTGGCCTCGGCCCAGTCGGCGCACACGCTGGCCTACGAGGGCAGCATGATCCCCGCCAACCTGGTCGTCGTCGGCAGCGGGCTCACCTTCACCAGCGTGGATGAGGCCGTGGCCTGGCTGATCGCCGAGGGCGACTCGCTGTTCGCGGCCATCGACCAGGCCGCCGACACGGCGCGTACCAGCGAGCACCTGCTGCCCGCCGCCGACCTGCTGGTCGCGATGGAGCCGCTGCTGGAGGCGGGCACGCACACGCGCGAGTTCGACCACAGCACCAGGGCCGTGCTGGCCACCGCGCAGAGCAACGACGACCAGGCCGGCGAGTTGCGCGCCCGCTACGTGCTGGGCCGGGTGCTGTTCGCCGACAACCGGCTCAAGGACGCCGAGCAGCACTTCAGAGTCGTGCACGAGCTGTCGCGGGCACGCCGGGAGAAGATCGTCACCGGCGAGGTGCTGAACGCCCTGGCCGTCGTCGTCGGCCGCCAGCGCCGCCACACCGAGGCGCTGTCGCTGTTCGAGGCGGCCATGCGCTGGTACCGCGAGAACGGCGTGCCGGCCGGCGAGGCGCTGGTGCTCAGCTACTCGGCCCGCGACCACCTGGGCCTGGGCCGCCCCGACGACGCGATCACGGCGGCGGAGAAGGGCCTGGCCATCTTCACCGAGATCGGCAGCGGCGCCGGCACCGCCCGCGCCCGCTACCACCTGGGCATCGTGCTGAGCAGGGTGGGCCGCCTCACCGAAGCCGTGCACCACCACGCCGAGTGCCTGGCCTTCTTCCGCGCCAGCAGGCAGCGCGTGTGGGAGCAGCGGGTGTGCTCCCGGCTGGCCGAGACGTTCATCGCCGCCGAGCGCTACCCCGACGCCGTGCGCCACGCCGAGCAGGCGCTGGTGGTCGCCCGCGAGATCGGCCACCCGTACGGCGAGGCGCTCTCCCTCACCGTGCTGGGCAAGGCGCTGCGCGGCCTGGGCAGCACGACGAGAAGCCTGGACTGTCTACGGCAGGCCTTCGACATCTTCTCCCGGCTCGGCGCTCCCGAGGCCGGTGATCTCAAGGTCCTGCTCGACAGCCTCTCCACTCCCGAACCCGCCGGCGATGGGCCCGTCGTCGAGTCCTGAGTACAGCTCGTCGTCCAGACGTGTCATCCACACATGGTTGATCAAGGCTGTCCCTAGGAAATCGGATGTGTTCAGCCCGGCCGGCCATCCTGACCGTCACGCGTCGCTAGGGGGCCCGGTTATCCGGATGCTCCGCGCAACGGCTAGCCGCCTCACATTCGGACGACCGGCCGGACCTGACACGGCCCTCGAACCCCCCAGGTCCGTGTCCTGGCCCACAGCATCCACCGGCGGGGTTGACGTCCAATCAACACCCGATTAAAGGAGGAAGTAGCCCTCCGCGATCAGCGGCCTGACCGCGTCGGAGTCGGGGATCTCACCGTCTCCGACCAGCTCGGCGATCACGTTGAGCAGCGGCCCGAGCGCCAGCTCGCCGTCGCACACGCCGGCCAGCGCGGCCTCCACCGTGCCGACCTCCCTGCTGCGCCGCAGCCCCTGCGTCTGGCGCAGCACGATGCGGATCGGGTCCTCGGCGCCCGGCAGGCCGATGCGCTCGTCGAGCAGCCCGCCGGCGGTGCGCAGCAGCGCGGAGTCCAGCCCCCGCGCCCGGTGCGCGGTGGCGATGGCGTCGACGACGGAGTCCACGTAGTCGCCGACCGGCAGCGAGACCTGGTGGTCGAGGTGCTCGACGCGGACGACGGGGTCGAGCGTGCCGGAGTTGCGCATCGTGATCCAGCCGAACCCGATGCCCTCGATCCGCCGCTCGTCGAACCAGGCCAGCCAGCGGTCGTAGTGCTCGGTGTACGCCCGCGTGCCCTGCTCGGCCGCGTCTCTGAGCCACAGCTCGACGTACTCGGCCGGGTCCTGCACGTCGCGCTGCACCACCCAGGCGTCGCAGCCGGTCTCGCCCAGCCAGCCGCCCACCCGGTCGTGCCAGTCCTCGCCCTCGACGTGCAGCCAGTTGGCCAGGAAGTGGGCCTGGCCGCCGGGGTTGAGGTGGCGGGGGGTGGTGCGGACGAGGTCGCGGCAGAAGTCGTCGCCCTCGCGGCCCGACTCGCGGTAGGTCAGCTTGCCCTCGCGGGCCGGCGCGACGACGAACGGCGGGTTGCTCACCACCAGGTCGAACAGCTCGCCCTCGACCGGCTCGAACAGAGAGCCGGCCCGCGCGTCCACGTCGCGGACCCCGGACAGCTCCCAGCTCAGCGCGGCCAGCTCCAGGGCGCGCGGGTTGAGGTCGGTGGCCACGATCTGCTCGGCCCGGCCCGCCAGGTGCAGCACCTGCACCCCGCATCCGGTGCCGAGGTCGAGCGCGCGCCCGACCGGGCGGCGGGTGACGAGCTGGGCCAGGTTGGCCGAGGCGCCGCCGGCTCCCACCACGTGGTCGGGCCGCAGCGCGGGGTCACCGGGCCGCACCTTCCTGTCGGAGACGAGGTAGCCGCCGGTCTCCCACGGCTGGAGGTGCACGGTGGCCACCACCTGGTCGCCGTCGGTCTCGACCAGCCCCGACTCGAGCACCTCCGGCGCCAGCGACTTGGCGGGGACGGGAACGCCGAGCCACCAGAGCCTGATCAGCGTGCCGAGCGGGTCGCCGTCGGCGGTCGCGCGCAGGGCCGGTATCAGCTCCTCGCGGGCCAGGGCCGAGGCCGCCATGCTGCCCAGGCGTTCGCGTACGCCGTCGATCGAGTATCCGGTTTCGAGGAGGTGATGGCGCAGTCGTTCCACAGGAGCATCCTTTCACCGCCGGCCCACGAGCATGATCTGATACCGACAGTGCTCATACTGTTACTTAAGCACCCAAGCATTCTGCAAGCGGCGGACAAGTGACGCGCGGTATCTCTATGCGTACCGAAATATGCGTACCGACCGTGCGTGCCGAACGTCCTGAGGAGCGGACCCATGCTGATCCCTTGCTTGGCCTGCGAGTCCCGATTCAGGCCCGACGAATACTTCAGCGCCTGCTCCGACTACAACCGCGGCATGGACCTTGTCTCGTGGACGTGCCCGCGCTGCGGCAACCGTGACGACCTGCGGGTGTTGCCGGGCGAGCTGGGGTTCGGCTATCCGCATCGCGGCAGGTTCGACGTGCACGACAGGGTGCGGGTGCCGGGTCTGCGCAGGCAGCGGGGTGACCTGCGGCTGGACATCTCACTCGACCGCGCGAGCTGGCGGGTGCCGACGCGGGTGCGCCAGGCCGCCTGAGCCCCGTCACGCGGGGACGTAGGCGTGTGTGGGCCGCTCCCCGCGCAGCAGCCGCCCGATGTCCTCCACCAGCGCCTCCGCCAGCTCCTCCCGGCTCTCCCCCGTGGCCTCGCCCAGCCTGGGAGTGAGCACCACGTTCGGCAGGCGGGTCAGCGGATGGGCCCGGTCGAGCCACTCGCCCTCGAAGTGGTCGAGCCCGGCGCCGCCCACCTGACCGCCCCGCAGCGCGTCGACCAGTGCCCGCAGGTCGTGCAGCGCGCCGCGCGAGGTGTTGAGGTAGATCGAGTCCGGCCGCATGGCGCCGAACTCGGTGTAGCCGAAGAACCCGCGGGTCTCCTCGGTGAGCGGCACGTGCAGGGAGACCACGTCGGCCTCGGCGAGCAGCGCGGGCAGCGTGTGCGTGGCCTCGGCCACGAACGGGTCGCAGACGATCACCTTCATGCCCAGGCCCTCGCAGCGCCAGCGCAGGGCCCGGCCGACGCGGCCCAGGCCGACGATGCCGACCGTGCGCCCGGTCAGCCTCCGGCCGCGGTGGCGCTGCGCGGGAGGCATCCTGTTCTGGTGGACGGGGGCGTGGTAGACGCGCCCGCGCCGTACCTCGCGGTCGGCGCTGACGATGTTCCTGCTCACCGCGAACAGCAGCGCGAGCGTCAGCTCGGCCACCGCCTCCGAGTCGCGCTCGGGAGCGTGCAGGACGGTCACGCCGCGCTCGGCGGCCAGCGCGAGGTCCACGCTCGCGGGCGGGCCCATGCTGGCCACGACGTCCAGGTGCAGCCCGAGCACCGACGTGCGCACCTGGTCGCCGTCGGTGATGAGCACCGTGGCGCCGGTCTCGATGACCAGGTCGGCCAGTTGCTCGTCGGTGAAGCCGAGGCTCGGTCGGGCGGGAACCTCGGTCAGGTCGGCGATCTCACCTAGGCGGGCGAGCGCGCTCTCCGGCAAGGCGGGCAGCACCAGCGCCCGAGGTCGTCTCACATTTGGACAATAACACCACAGACGGTGCTCAGATCATCGCTCCCCGCGCAGGGTCCGGCCGGGGGGTCATTCGGCCCGCTGGCGCAGGCTCTGCCAGGCCGCCTCGCCCAGCCCCTTGATCTCCTCCTCCGCCGGCGTGTGCGCCCCGGCGAACCACAACCGGCACATCTCCTGCGCCGGCCCGAGCCACAGCACGTAACACATGGTCGCGTGCACGGGCTGGAGCAGGCCGTTCTTCATGTGCGGCCGCCACCAGTCGGAGACCTGGCGGAAGAACGCGCGCCGCGCCTCGGCCACCTCCGCGCCGCCCGGCTCGTGCTTGCGCGGCGGCCGCTCGCTGATCAGCAGCCTGGCCCGCTCGGGGTGCTCGCCCGCCCACCGCATGTGGAAGGAGACGATGGCCTCGATGCCGTCGCGGGCGTCGTCGTGGCGGACCAGCTCGGCCAGGAAGGCCGCCTGGTAGGCGTCGAGGATCTCGCCGTACAGCACGCCGAAGACGTGCTCCTTGCTGGCGAAGTGGTGGTAGAAGCTGCCGACGCTGACGCCGCTTTCCTCACGCAGACTGGCCAGGGTGGTGGCGGAGACGCCGTCCTGGCTGAAACGGCGGAGGGCGCCCTCGATGATGCGGGTGCGGCCGTCGCGTCCGTTCTTGACACTCTTCACACTGTCAATGGTGTGGCAACAGAACCTTGTTCCGCAAATAGGCCAGCCTGATCAATCATAGCGGTCACCTCCACCGACCCGGACGCGACCTTCATCGTGGCGTCCGGCCAGAGCCGCCGGATGAGCCTGAGCACCCGCCTGTTCTCCCCCAGGACGTCCATGCCCACGGTCCTGGCGCCGCGCACGGAGGCGCGCAGCAGCAGCGTGTCGACCAGTCGCGGGCCCAGGCCGCGCCCCTGCCACTCGTCCGCCACGACCACGGCGATCTCCACGTCGGCCTCCCCGTCGGCCTCCACGTCGGTGCTGCTGCTGCGGAAGCTCATCGCGTGGGCGACGATCTCGCCGCACGCGGTGGTCGCCACGAGCGCGTCGCGCCGCTCGTCCAGGCAGAGCAGCGTGCGGACCAGGCCGGGGGCGGGCTTGGAGACGCCGGTGAAGAACCGGAGCGTCTGCGTGTGCAGCGACAGGCCCGCCAGGAAGCGTCTGATCCGCTCCTCGTCGTCGGGACGGGCCGGGCGGATCTGGGTTCCCTGCATAGACCCAGCCTGCTCCTCGACTGCTGAGTCTGTCAACTGAACTCAGGTATAATGCAAAAATGAACGTTCCCTTCCGGGTGAACAACTGCTCGATCGAGCGCACCCTGGACATCGTCGGGGAGAAGTGGACCTTCCTGGTGCTGCGCGAGGCGTTCAGCGGCGTGCGCAGGTTCGCCGACATGCAGGCGATCACCGGCGCCCCCCGCCAGGTGCTCAGTGCCCGCCTGGCCCGCCTGGTCGACGAGGGCCTGCTGCGCAAGGAGCCGTACCGTGAGCCGGGGCAGCGGCAGCGCGACGAGTACCGGCTCACCGAGAAGGGCCGCGACCTCTATCCCCTGCTGGTCGCGCTGATGCACTGGGGCGATCGCTACCTGACGGGCGACGAGGGCCCGCCGGTGATCCTCACCCACCGCGACTGCGGCGCCCCCATCGAGCTGCACTTCCGCTGCGCGGACGGCCACGAGGTGGGCGGGCCGCGCGAGGTCACGCCCGTTCCCGGGGAAGGAGCCGACGTCCGGAGCGCCTGAGTGCGGGACCACCGGTGCGGGTGCCTAACCTGGAAGGCGTGTACCGGTTCCTGCTGACGCCCCGATGGCTCGCGCTCCACGTGGTGGTGCTCCTGGTCATCCCCGCCTTCGTGTTCCTCGGGCGCTGGCAGTTCGGGCGCTTCGAGGAGCGCTCGGCCAACAGCGAGCGGGTGACCGCCAACATCGAGGCCGCGCCGGTGCCGCTGGAGCGGCTGGCCGGCGCCGGGCAGCAGGTCAAGGAGGACGACCGGTTCCGGCGGGTCACGGTCGCCGGCACCTACGACGCGGCCCACGAGCTGGTCGTGCGCCGCCGCCCGCAGGAGGGCCGCAACGGCTACTACGTGCTGACCCCGCTGGTCACCGGCGGCGACACCGCCGTGATCGTCAACAGGGGCTGGGTGCCCGCCGGCGCCACCGCCGACGCCCACCCCGAGGTGCCCGCCGCCCCCACCGGGCAGGTAACTGTAACGGGGCGGCTACGCCCCAGCGAGACCGAGGCCGGCAGCGGCATCACCGACCGCGCCGGCCTGCCGCCCGGCCAGGTGCTCCTGATCGACGCCGCCAAGATCGGGCAGGGCCTGCCCTACCGCCTCGTGGGCGGCTACGTCGAGCTGACCGAGCAGCAGCCCAAGCCCGCTGCCGCGCCCGCCCCGGTGCCCGAGCCCGACGTCGGCGCGGGGGGCGGGCTGAATCTCGCGTACGGCGTCCAGTGGTGGCTGTTCATCGGCATCGCGCTCGCCGGCTGGGTGCTGCTGATCAGGCGCGAGCTGGCGGAGCGCAGGACGCGGGAGGCGCAGGAGACACCCGGGGTACAAGGGGCGACGACTCCCGCCAATTAGTGTGTGGAGGGTGATCCGCCACATTGAGTTCACGAACCTCTGCAACTTCCGCGACGTAGGTGGTTATGCCGCCAAGGACGGGCGCACCGTCAGGTGGCAGCGGCTCTACCGGGCCGACTCCCTGGGCTGGCTGGCCGGCGAGGACCTGACGGCCTTCCGGGCGCTGCGCGTGCGCAGCGTCATCGATCTGCGCCATCCGTACGAGGTCGAGAAGTCCGGGCGAGTGCCCGAGTCCGAGGGCCAGCTCTACCAGAACCTGCCCATCGAAGGGCGCCGCTGGGACACCGCCGCCTACAGCGAGCAGCTCGGCGTGGCCCGCTACCTCGCAGACCGCTACCTGGAGGTCACCGAGGACGGCGTCGAGAACCTCAGGATCGCGCTGGAGACGATCGCCGGAGCCGACAACGCGCCCGTGGTCGTCCACTGCGCGGCGGGCAAGGACCGTACGGGGGTGCTCACCGCGCTGGTGCTGTCGCTGGCGGGGGTGGGCGAGGACGACATCGTGGCGGACTACGCGCTCACCGGGCTGGCCACCGAGCGCTTCGTCGCCGACTGGACGAGAAGGCATCCCGACGCTCCCCTGTGGCCGGGCTTCGGGCTCGCGCCCGCCGAGGCGATGCGGCTCTTCCTCACCGACCTCACGGCCCGGCACGGCTCGGTCGAGAACTACGTCGCGCAGGTGATCCGGCTCCCCTCGGCGGCGGTCACCGAACTTCGCCGGCATTTGCTGACTGAACAGATCCCGCCGGGGTAGTGGGCGATCGGACCCGTCCCTGCGCGAGGCGGGTTCGTCACTCCCGGGATCGCCAGCCATCCCCCTCCCGGCGGTCCCGGGTCAAATACCCCCTCGGATACCCAACGGATACGTCGCAGCTTGTTCGACGTTATCCCGCCGTCGTACGGTTACCTGCGTGACTACGCCGCTGCTCCCCGACCCTGACCCCAGGCGGCGCGACTATGTGATCATCTCAGCCGATGATCACCTGATCGAGCCTCCCGACCTGTTCGACGGCCGCCTGCCGGAGAAATACGCCGAGGTCGCACCGAAGGTAGTGGAGACGGAGGCGGGTCACCAGGTGTGGCGCTACGGCGGGGCGACCTACCCGTGCGCCGGCATCGACGTGGGCGCGGGCCTGCCCCGCGAGCAGCGCACGCTCGATCCGGTCCGCTTCGAGAACATGCGCCCCGGCTGCCACGACATCGAGGCCCGCATCCAGGACATGGACGTCGCCGGCATCTGGGCCGCGCTGTGCTTCCCCGGCATGCTCGCCGGGCAGGCCGGCATGCCCTTCGCCAGGACCCGCGACCAGGAGCTGGGCCTGGCCCTGGTCAAGGCGTGGAACGACTGGCACATCGACGTCTGGGCCGGCACCTACCCCGAGCGCATCATCGGCCTGCAGCTGCCGTGGCTGCCCGACCCCGACGTGGCGGCCAAGGAGATCCGCGCCAACGCCGCCAGGGGCTTCAAGGCCGTCGTCTTCCCCGAGTTCCCCACCCGGCTGCGGCTGCCCTCGATCCACACCGGCCACTGGGACCCGTTCTTCGCCGCCTGCGAGGAGACCGGCACCGTGGTCTGCCTGCACACCGGCGACTCCTCCTGGTCGCCCGTGCCGTCGCCCGACACGCCCATCGAGGCCATCACCACGCTGATGCCGACCAGCGCCATGTTCGCCTGCGCCGACTGGCTCTGGTCAGGGGTGCCGCTGCGCTTCCCGTCGCTGCGCATCCTCATCGTCGAGGGCGGCGTGGGCTGGCTGCCGATGCTGGCCGAACGCGCCGACTACGCCCTCGACCACCCGGTCGCCGGCGAGGCGTCGTGGGAGGGCGGCATCAAGCCCAGCGAGGTGCTGCGCCGCAACTTCTTCTTCGGCACGCTCGACGACCACGCCCTGTCGGGCGTGCGGCTCGCGGTCGGCCTCGACCACGTGCTGCAGGAGAGCGGCTACCCGCACTCCGACTCGACCTGGCCCGACACGCAGAAGTCGGTGGCCCGCAACCTCGGCACCCTGCCGCCCGCCGACATCGCCAGGGTCGCCTACGGCAACGCGGCCCGCCTCTTCGGGCACCCGCTGCCCTCGCGGGCCTGGCTGCGGATGGAGGAGATCTAACTCTCTTCCAGCCTGGCCTGGATCACGTGGCGCTCGTGCTCCACGTAGCGGCCGCTCTCGCCGAGCAGCGAGGCCATCAGCCACAGGAAGACGCCGAAGTCGTCGGCGACACCGATGAGCATGAGAAAGTCGGGCACGACGTCGATCGGGGAGATGAGGTAGACCACGCCGAGACCGAGCATGGCCAGCTTGCCCTTGCCCAGGCCGGCGTACTGGCCGCGCATCACCGCGCCGACCATCCGCGGGATCGCCCGGAGCCTGGCCGTCAGTTTGGGCGACCCGGGCCTGGTCACCTCGCGGTAGGTCCGCCACGCCGCCGCTGCCCGTGCTGCCTTCGCCATCATGTGGATCCCCCTACCCCCGGCTTTTCACGACATAACGCGTCACCGGGGGCAGGAGTTCCTCTGTCACGGCAGGGCCAGGTGCTCGAACGGCCTGACCTGCTCGATCTGCGCCGCCACCCGTACCAGGAGATCCTCCCGGCCGGCCGCGGCCACGAGCTGCACGCCCACCGGCAGCCCCGCCGCGGTCCTGTGCAGCGGCAGCGACACGGCGGGCTGGCCCGTGGCGTTGATCGGCGAGGTGAAGGCGACGGCGTGCGCGGTGCGGCCGAAGGCGAGGCTGAGGTCGTCGGGCGGGATCCAGCCCAGCTCGAAAGGCGCCACCCCCAGCGACGGCATGAGCAGCAGGTCGTGGCCCTGGCTCCACCAGGCGGCCATGCGGCGGCGGAAGCCGTCCACCCACTGCACGGACCTGATGTGGTCGGGGGCGCTGCGCCGGCGCGCCGCCAGCACCATGGCGGCGTTGCGCGGCTCCAGCTCCTCCGGCTCCACGGGCTTGCCGCGCAGCTCGCTCAGCGCCGCGACGTGCGCGGCCAGGTTGTCGGCCACGATCGCGCCGAAGTGCAGCGGGAAGTCGGGCTCGGCCAGCGCGCCGGGGCCGCCGGGGGCCACGTCGTGGCCGAGCGACTCCAGCAGCGCGGCGGCCCCCGTGACGGCCTCGGCCAGCTCGGGCACCTCCGGCACGTCACCCCTGGGATGGGCGGTCAGGAAGCCGATCCGCAGCCTGCCGGGCTCCCGGCCCGCCTCGTCGGCGAGCCTGCCGGGCAGGGGCGGCGCGCCGTACGGGTCACCGGGGTAGGTGCCCGCCACGACGTCCAGCGCCGCGGCCGTGTCGCGCACGCTCCTGGTGACGAAGCCGGGGCAGGAGAAGCCGCTCCACCCCTCGCCCAGCGCCGGGCCGAGGCTCACGCGCCCGCGTGACGGCTTGAGCCCCACCAGGCCGCACAGTGACGCCGGGATGCGGATGGAGCCGCCGCCGTCGCTCGCGGTGGCCAGCGCGACCATGCCGGCCGCGACCGCCGCCGCCGAGCCGCCGCTGGAGCCACCCGGCGAGTACGCCGGGTCGTAGGGGTTCCTGGTCGGCCCGAACGCCGCCGGCTCGGTGCTGATCGTGCTGCCGAACTCCGGCGTGTTCGTCCGCCCGAGCAGCACGAAGCCCGCCTCGCGCAGCCGTACGACGCCGAAGCCGTCGGCGGCGTCCACCAGGCCGTCGCGCACGGCGGAGCCCGCGCTGTACGGCTCCGCCCCCTCCCGCCAGCCCAGGTCCTTCAGCAGGATCGGCACCCCGCGGAACGGCGCGCCGGCCGGGATGGTGTCGAGCTCGGCCAGCGCGCGCTCGAAGCGGCGGTGGACGACCGCGTTCAGCTCGCCGTCGGCGGCCTCGATGCGGGCGATCGCGGCCTCGGTCAGCTCCCGCGCCGACACCTGGCCGTCCCTGATCGCCCGGGCCTGGGCGACGGCGTCCAGATTGAGGATCTCGCGCATGGCCGCTACCTCTCCGGTGCCAGCTCGCGTACCGCCTGGTCGATGGGGATGTCGCCGCCCGGAATGGGGGCCAGGACCGGGGTGTCGAGCCCGTTGGCCATGTACTCCTTGATCCGGGCCCGGCAGGTGGCGGCGTCGCCGTGCACGATCAGGTCGTCCACCACCTCGTCGGGGATGGCCTTGAGCGCGGCCTGCCGGTCGCCGGCCGCCCAGGCCTCGTGCATCGGGCGCAGCACCTCGCCGCGGCCCAGCCAGTCGTGGAAGGCCGCGTACACCGGGACGGTCAGGTAGCTGGCCAGCATCCACCTGGCGGTCTCGCGGACCCGCTCGGCGTCGGTGTCCACGCAGACGAACAGGCGCGCGATCAGCTCGGTGTCGGGGGCGATCTCGGCGCGCACCTTGCGCACGTCGGCGGGCGAGAGCCAGTTGGTGATGGCCCCGTCGGCCTCCTGCGCGGCCAGACGCAGCATCCTCGGCCGCAGCGCCGCCAGCACGATCTTCGGCGGCGTCTTGGGGGCGCGCTCCAGCTTGAAGCCCTTGACCTCGAACGTCTCGTACGCCTGCGAGACCTTCTCCCCCGCCAGCGCGCTCTTCAGGAAGCGCAGCGTGTCGCGGGTGCGCGCGTACGGCTTTTCGAACGTGCCCGCGTTCCACCGCTCGACGATCGCCGGCGAGGAGGCGCCGATGCCCAGCACGAACCTGCCCGGCGCCAGGTCCGCCAGCGTGGCCGCGGACATGGCCAGCAGGCCGGGGCCGCGCGTGGAGACGGGCACGATGGCGCTGCCCAGCCTGGCCTCCGGCGCCCACTGCGAGGCCAGCGCCAGCGGCACGAAGCCGTCCACGCCGTTCACCTCGGCCGACCACAGGTCGGTGTAGCCGAGCCCGGGCAGCTCCGCGATGAGGTCCTGCGACCTGGCCAGCGAGCGGTCGTAGAAGGGAATGGTCATGCCCCAGTTCATGCACGGCCTCCAGATCCTCGGGGTACGGCGACCTTACCAACCGACCGGTATGTTCCCCTAGGCCCGCAGCTCGTGAACCGCCGCGATGAAGTCCTTCGTGATCCCGCGCAGCCCCGGCAGGTGCGACAGTCCCACGAGCCGGTCCACCAGCGGCACCGTCACCTCGATCAGCCGGTACGTACGCGCGCACCCCGGCGAGGTGTCGTGCACCCAGAACAGCACCATGCCCATCGACAGCAACCACAGCAGCTCGGGCAGCTCCTCGCGCAGCTCGGCGTTCATCCGGTCCCGTGACCCCTCCACGACCTCCCGGTAGATGGCGATCGACGCCTCGCGCGCCGGGGAGGACTGCTTGCTGAACGGGCTCAGCGGATTGGTCGGCTCGGCCGCGTGCTTGAAGAACTTCACGGCGAACTCGTGGTACGGCTCCGACACGCGCACCCATTCGCGCAGCACCCCGCTCAGCCGCTCCGCGAACGACGTCTCCGTCGCCAGGAACTCCCGGCACGCCTCCTCGTGCTCGGCCTGGGCGCGGTCGTAATACGCCTGGATCAACGCCTCTTTGCTGTCGAAGTAGTAGTAGGCGTTGCCCACGGACACCCCGGCCTCGGCGGCGATGGCACGCATCGTGGTCGCGTCGAAGCCGCGCTCCCTGAACAGTCGCAAGGCCGTCTCGACGATGACCTCTCGGGTGCTCTCCGATCCACGGTTTCGGGCTTCGGACACGTTCGTCACTTTACGTCGTCGAGCGACGTTAGGTCATGGAGCCTCACGGTGATCACCGCCACAAGGCAAAGTTGCCCTCGCGGCACGAGTTATCTCCTGTGAAAGGTGGGATTGTCGTTTCAGGCGGAAGGGCTATTTCCGCGAAAAGGCATCGACATGTGGATACGTGGAACAGTGCGGCTGATCATCGTCGCGCTCCTCGGCATTGAGATCACCATAATCGCGCTGGCCTCGGCCGCCTCCGCCGCCACCCACCCCGAAGGGACACCGGCACAGAGCGGCCTGTACGAAGGGCTGCCCATGCACGGGTCCGGCCCCTCGGCGGCCGAGATCATCGCGGGCACGTACGAGATGGGGCCGCACCCCTGGGCGTACGAGGAGCTGATGCTCCTGGAGATGGGCGACTGGCCGGCGCTCGACCAGCGCTGGCCGCTGGCCGCCGTCGAGCGCGCCCAGGTGATCCGTGAGCGCAGGGCCGACGCCGCCGCCTCCTCGAAGGTGGAGCAGGCCGAGCGGGCCGCCGATCGGGCCGAGCAGCGTGCCGAGGAGGCCGCCGAGGAGGCCGAGAGGTCCGGAACGCGGGAAACGGCCACGCAAGCGGTGAAGCGCATCGTACGCACCGGGGTGGCCCAGATGCCCCAGGCACGGCCCCGCGTGGCTTACAAGCGCGCTCAGGTCGATCTGACGCGGGCTCTGCCGAGGAAGGCCGCCATCCGGATGTCCCACGCGACCGCCAGCGGGTGGCTGAGGAGCGCGGGGCTGCGCACGAAGTCCACCGGGAACTGCGCCAGCAAGCACATGCACCACTGCACCTCGCTGGACCGGGTACGCACCGGGACGATCGCCAGGGCGATCGAGCTGAAGCAGGAGAGCGGCTGCCCGATCATGGTGACCGGCGGCACCGAGCGGGGCCACGCGCCCGGCCACTTCAGCCACGGCAACGGCTACAAGCTCGACATCTCCCACAACGCCTGCATCGACCGGCACATCACCAAACACCATGACAAGGCCGGGGTACGCAGCGACGGAGCCACGATCTACAAGGCGAAATCAGGCACGACGTTCTTCGACGAGAGCGACCACTGGGACATCCTGTTCCGGTGACAGAGCCACGGCGCACGCCCACGAAAAAGGTGTGACGCCGCACGAACGAACGCACGACGCCACACCCTGACGGAACTGCTGGAACGACGAACTGCTGGAACGACGAACTGCTGGAACGACGAACTGCTAGAACTCCGCTGCGACCAGCTCGGCGATCTCCGCCGCGTTGAGCGCCGCGCCCTTGCGCAGGTTGTCACCGCACACGAACAGGTCGAGCGTGTTCGGGAAGTCGATCGCCTGACGGATGCGGCCCACGTACGTCGGGTCGTTGCCCACCACGTCGAGAGGCGTCGGCCAGATCCCGTTCTCCGGGTCGTCCATGAGGACCACCGTCGGAGCCGCTTCCAGGATGCGGTGCGCGTCGGCGACCGTGATCTCACGCGCGAAGCGCGCGTGCACGGCCAGCGAGTGCGTCGTGACCACCGGGACACGGACGCAGGTCGCGGAGACCTTCAGGTCCGGGATGCCGAGGATCTTGCGGGACTCGTTGCGGAGCTTGAGCTCCTCCGAGGCCCAGCCGTCGGCCTTCACCGAGCCCGCCCACGGCACCACGTTGAACGCGATGGGCGCGGGGAACGGCGACTCCTCCGGCAGCTTGTTGGCCAGCACCTTGCGCACGTCACCGGCGCTCTGACCGATCGTGCGGTCACCGGCCAGCGCCTCGATCTCGTCGTACAGCCGCGCGGAGCCCGCCACCCCGGCGCCGGACACCGCCTGGTAGGAGGCGACGACCAGCTCGGTGAGCGTGAACTCGGCGTGCAGCGCCCCCATGGCCGCCATCATCGACAACGTCGTGCAGTTGGGGGTCGAGATGATGCCCCGCGGCCTGTTGCGCGCGTCGAGCGGGTTGACCTCGGGCACGACCAGCGGAACGTCGGGCTCCATGCGGAACGTGCCGGACTTGTCGACCACGATCGCGCCGCGGCCGGCCGCGATCGGCACCCACTCGGCCGACACCTCGTCGGGCACGTCGAAGATGGCGATGTCGATGCCGTCGAACACCTCGGGCGCCAGGGCCTGCACGACGACGTCCTCGCCGCGTACCCGGAGCACCTTGCCCGCCGAGCGCGGGGAGGCGACGAGACGGATCTCGCCCCAGATGTCCTCGCGCGACGACACGATGTCGCGCATGACGGTGCCGACGGCGCCGGTCGCGCCGATCAGTGCCAGACTGGGCCTCTTGCTCATCGTCCTGAACCTCCGTACACCACGGCTTCGACCTGGTCGGCGTCGAGATCGAAGGCTCGGTGCGCGGCGGCCACGGCCGCGTCGACACCGTCCTGCTCGACGATCACTGAGATGCGGATCTCCGAGGTGGAGATCATCTCGATGTTGACCCCCGCGTCGGCGAGGGCCGCGAAGAACGTCGCCGTGACGCCGGGGTGCGAGCGCATGCCCGCGCCGATCAGCGACACCTTCCCGATCTGGTCGTCGAACAGCAGCGACTCGAAACCGATCCGGGGCTGGATCTTCTTCAGCGACGTCAGCGCCGTCTGGCTGTCGGCCGTGGGCAGCGTGAACGAGATGTCCGTGCGACCCGTGGCGGCGGCCGAGACGTTCTGCACGATCATGTCAATGTTGATCTCGGCGTCGGCCAGCGTTTTGAAGATCGTGGCAGCCTCGCCGACCTTGTCGGGCACCCCGACAACAGTGATCTTGGCCTCGCTCCGGTCGTGCGCGACGCCGGAGATGATCGGCTGCTCCATCTCGGTTCCTTCGGTGTAAGGGTCGGAGACGACCCACGTGCCTTCCTTGGTGCTGAACGAGCTGCGTACGTGGATCGGCAGGTTGAACCGTCGAGCGTATTCGACGCAGCGCAGATGCAGGATCTTCGCGCCGCACGCGGCCATCTCCATCATCTCGTCATACGAGATCTTGGGGATCTGCTGCGCCGCGGGCACGATGCGCGGGTCGGCGGTGAAGATGCCGTCGACGTCGGTGTAGATCTCACAGACGTCGGCGTTGAGCGCCGCCGCCAGCGCCACGGCCGTGGTGTCGGAGCCACCCCGGCCGAGCGTGGTGATGTCCTTGGTGTCCTGCGAGACACCCTGGAACCCGGCCACGATCGCGATGTGGCCCTGGTCGATCGCCTCCTGGATGCGGCTGGGCGTCACGTCGATGATGCGCGCCTTGCCATGCGTGGAGTCGGTGATCACACCTGCCTGCGAGCCGGTGAACGAGCGGGCCTCGTGGCCCAGGTTGGCGATCGCCATCGCCAGCAGGGCCATCGAGATGCGCTCGCCCGAGGTCAGCAGCATGTCGAGCTCGCGGCCCGGAGGCAGCGGCGACACCTGCTCGGCCAGGTCGAGCAGCTCGTCGGTCGTGTCGCCCATGGCGGAGACGATCACGACCACGTCGTTGCCGGCTTTTTTCGTCGCGACGATCCGCTGCGCGACCCGCTTGATGCAGGACGCGTCGGCGACGGACGAACCACCGTACTTTTGCACAACGAGCGCCACGAGAGTCTCCCGGTTAGGACTGTGAGCTGCCAGTCTACTGGGGGCCTCTGATGCGCCAGTTGGTTCGTACCACTATGTGGATGATCAGACCGTGGTCGCTTCCTCGGCCACGTCGAGCCTCGAGTGCGCTGCCAGGGCCTGGAGCGCGCGCATCGCCGCGCCCGCGTGGTTGCCCCAGGTGTTGAAGTAGGAGAACTGCCACCACCACAGGGCTTCGTGCGGGCGCCCCGCGTGGTAGTGGCGCAGCCCGTGGATGAGGTCGGCGGCCACCGCGGTCAGGTCGTCGGACAGCCGGTACGGCGTGACGCTGGTGTCCTTGTACGGGTCGAACACCTCGGCGTAGTCGTCGACCGCCTCCAGCCGCTCGGCCAGCGCCGTGCGGACCCCGTCGATGTCGGGATCCTCGCTCATCGGCGGCTCGTAGTTGCCGGCGAGGATGACGTCGCGGTTGGCGCCGAGCTTGGCGCCCGCCAGGCTCATCTGGGCGACCTCCACGAGCAGGATCGACCAGATGGCGTCGCCGCCCTCGCCGCCCGCGACCCTGGTCAGGCCGTCCACGTAGTTCTGTGCGTGCCCGGAGATCTCTTCCGCCAGCGCGCTCCACTGGTCAGACATCCAGCAGCCTCCGTCCTTCGAACGCGCGGCCCAAGGTGACCTCGTCGGCGTACTCGAGATCACCGCCCACAGGCAGACCGCTGGCCAGTCGTGTCACTTTGATGCCCATCGGCTTGACCAGACGGGCGAGGTAGGTAGCCGTCGCCTCGCCCTCGAGATTGGGGTCGGTGGCGAGGATGAGCTCGGTGACGCGGCCGTCGGCCAGCCGCGTCATCAGCTCGCGGATGCGCAGGTCCTCGGGGCCGATGCCGTCGATCGGGCTGATCGCGCCGCCGAGCACGTGATAGGTGCCGCGGAACTCGCGCGTCTTCTCGATCGCCACGACGTCCTTGGACTCCTCGACCACGCAGATGACATGGGTGTCGCGGCGGGTGTCGCGGCAGATGCGGCACTCCTCCTCCGCGGCCACGTTCCCGCAGACCCGGCAGAAGCGGACCTTGTCCTTGACCTCCAGCAACGCGTGCGCCAGCCGTTTGACGTCGGCTGGATCGGCCGCCAGCAGGTGGAACGCGATCCGCTGCGCGCTCTTGGGACCGACGCCGGGCAGCAGGCCCAGCTCGTCGATCAGGTTCTGGACGACCCCTTCGTACATGCCTAGAACCCTGGCAACTGTCCGAGGCCGCCGCCACCCAGCCCCTGGGCCAGCGGGCCGAGCTTCTCCTGCTGCAGATCGGCTGCCGCCCGCACGGCGTCGCGCACAGCCGCGATCACCAGGTCGGCGATCGTGTCGGCGGTGTCCTGCGCGTCGCCCGCGTCGATCACACTCGGGTCGATCTTGAGCTCGAGCAGCTCGCCCGAGCCGTTGACGACGGCCGTGACCAGGCCGCCGCCCGATGAGCCCTCGATCTGCGCGTCGTTGAGCTCCTGCTGGGCGCTCACAAGCTGCTGCTGCATGAGCTGTGCCTGCTCCAGCAGCTGCTGCAGGTTGACATCCCCTGGGTTCACCGTCGTGCGCTCCTCGTGGCTCCGCGTTCTTGACTGCCACGAGCCTACGGGGTTTGGGCGGAGTCCTGTACTGGCGGAGCACCCCGGTTTCCGTCCGCGACATCCCATCCCGTTTCCATGTGCCGCGTGAGGCGGCCGTTGCCGGCCCCGTACCGCCGCCCTGACCTGGCCCCCGCGGCCGTGTTCCGACGTGTTCCCCGCCGGGCCCGCGTCCGACACCTTTTGTCGTGGTCTGTCGAACATCGGAGTGTTTTGGCCGGGTCTCGGCCCCCCTCCAGTGTCCGAGACCCGGCCATCACGCCGGCGGAGCGGCCGCACCACGCCGACGCGTTGGCAAAGGACGTTACGCAGAGGAACGTTGCACACACGTTGCGTTCATTCAATCACCCTCTGCAATCCCCCTGAACGGGTTGCGCTGGGCGGGCGCAAGACGGATGCTCTAATTGACTACTTGGAGTGACCGATGAGTTACGCCCATCTTGACGCGTACTCCCGCCTTCTACGCGGAGCGCACGAAGCCGTAGCGACAGGTGGGGCCTGGCCGGCGTCGCCCCGCCATCTGATCAAGGCGTCCTGGCGCCGTTCGCTGGACGCGGGGATCGACCTTGAGGGCAAGAGTGCCCCACTTGTCTGCGACCCCACCTCGATAAGAGACATCAGGGAAATCCACCCCCTGCAACCCTTGCTGCCCCTGCTCGCCCAGACCCTGTCCGGACTGGCCGACGAGACCGGCCACATCATGATCGTCACAGACAGCGACGGACGGGTATTGTGGCGCGAAGGCAACTACTCGGTCATGTGCCGCGCCGACCGCGTCGGCCTGGCCGCCGGCCACCAGTGGGGCGAGCCCGACGTCGGCACCAACGGCATCGGCACCGCCCTGGCCACCGGCAGGCCCGTGCACGTGTACTCCGAGGAGCACCTGATGCGGGTGCTGCACATCTGGTCCTGCAGCGCCGCCCCCATCACCGACCCCGACTCGGGGCGCGTCATCGGCTGCGTGGACGTCAGCGGCACCGCCCCCAGTCTGCACCCCGCCACGGTCGCCCTCGTGGCCGCCACCGCCAAGCTCGCCGAGACCCAGCTCGCCCTGCGGATGCACGAGCGCGACGAACGGCTGCGCCGCCGGTACGAGTCCCTGCGCGGCCGGCCCGGCATCCTCCTGTCGTCCACCGGCCGCGTCATCTCCGGCGACCCGGGCGGCGACCTGGGCGAGCGCGTCCACCTCGGCGGCCCGCTGGGAGAGCGCCTCCACCCCGCCCCCACCGATCGGGGCGGGCGGCGCCTGGTCCTGCGGGACGGCACCGCCGCCTTCCTCGAACCCTTCGCCGGCGGCTTCCTCCTGCGCCCCACCCCGTCCGCCGCCCCGCCCACCCTCACCCTGTCGCTCCTCGGCGAAGGCACCCCGACCGCCTCCTTCGGCGACGACACGCGGCCCCTGTCGCTGCGCCACGCCGAGCTCCTCGCCCTCCTCACCCTCCACCCGCACGGGCTGACGGCCGAGCAGCTCTCCTTCCACCTGTACGGGGACGACGGCAACCCGGTGACGATCAGGGCCGAGATCCACCGGCTGCGCGGGCAGCTCGGGGAGGCCATCGCCGCCAAGCCGTACCGGCTGGCCTGCCCGGTGGAGGCCGACTTCATGACCGTGCGCCGCCTCCTGACCTCCGACGATCCGGCGGGGCTGGCCCGGGCTTATCCGGGTCCGCTGCTGCCCCGCTCCGAGTCGCCCGAGATCCGGCGGGAGCGGGATGAGCTGGAGGCTCAGGTACGGGCTTATCTGTTGCGGCGTGGGGGGCCTGAGGAGTTGTGGGCTTATGCGCAGACGTGCAACGGGCGGGATGATTACGAGGTGCTGGAGCGGCTCGCCGCCCTGCCTGCCACCGATCTCCGCTCCGCCGCCGCCCGCTCCCGGCTGCTCTCCTGAGCGGCTGCCTTCGGCTGCGCTCCTGCGCGCCCGCCACTGCGCGCGCTCCCCGCCGTACGCCGCTACGCCCGTCGGCGGCCGATCAGGGGCGGCCGATCGGGGGCGGCCGATCGGGGGCGGCCGATCGGGGGCGGCCGATCGGGGGCGGCCGATCGGGGGCGGCCGATCAGGGGCGGCCAATCGGGGGCGGCCGATCAGGGGCGGCCAATCGGGGGCGGCCGATCAGGGGCGGCCAATCAGGGGCGGCCGATCTAACCGATCAGGTGTGGTCGATCTCCCCGATCACCTTCGCACCGAGCTCCCGCTCCAGCAGCGCCATCCCCGAGACGGCATCCACGTCGGCATCGGCGTCGTTGAGCGGATCCACCTCATCGGTCTCAGCCCCCTTGTCCCGCCCGGGGATCGCGTCAGGCCAGGCAGCAGCGGCACCGCTACGGGCAGCGGGCACGCGCGGCCCGGCCTGAGCCGCCGCCTTGGCCGCCGACCGCGCCGCAGCCAGCCCGGCGCCCGTCTGCGCACCACCCGCCGCCGCGTCACCCGGGTGCTGGGCCGCGCTGACCGTCCGCGTGGGATCGGGGCTGGGCGGGGACCCAGGACCGAAGTCGTCGGGAGCATCGGGCCAGGACTCATCCGTGGTCTGACGTCCCGGCGCACCGGCCGGAGGCTGGTCGGCCTCCTGACCACCCCGGTCCTCGTGGGAAGCGCCGTGCGAGGCCGTACGCCCCTGAGAGCCCCCAGAACCCTGACCGCCCTGCGGCCCCGGCACGCCCTGCGCCACCACCTGCGGCCCTGACACACCCTGCGGCCCTGACACACCCTGCGGCCCTGACACACCCTGCGGCCCGCCGGGCCCGTGGCCGCCACCCGCCTGAGACGGCGCGGCACCCTGGGACGGGGCGCGGGCCGGTCCGCGAGGCGCGGGAGAGCCACCGACGACCGCCTCGACACGCCAGGTGCCACCGAGCACCTCGCCCAGCACCCCGGCCACCACGACGTCCTTGCCGCCGCCGGTGAAGTTCTTCATCGCGCCGACCTGGCTGAACCCGAGCGTGACCAGGTTCCCCTCGACGCCCACCACCTGGGCGTTGGTGCTCACGTTCGCCCAGACGACGATGCTGCGCTGCTTGAGCGCGGCCAGCACGGCGGCCCACTGCGACTGCACGACACCCGCGCCCCCGGCCGTCGGAGCCCCGCCCCCAGGGCCCGGCGAAGGCTGGTACGTGCCACCGGCGGGTGCGGCAGCCGCTGGAGCAGGAGAAGGCGTCGCCGAGGCGGCACCGGGACGCACCGGCTCTGGCCAGTCGTCGCCACCTCCGCCCGTACCGGCGGGGGCGTGCGCCTGAGCGCCGGAAGCGGCGGAAGCCTGCGCGGCCGGAGCCGCATGAGCCTGCGGCGCGGCCGGATCCCCATGTGTCTGCGCGGCGGGAGCGCCGTGAGACGGCGTCTGAACGCCACCCCCAGAGGCCCCCGCGCTGTCATCGACCCCTGCCACCTGCGCCGGACCCGCGACGGACGCCGCCGCAGCGCCCGCCGGCACTGGGGCTCCATGCCCACCGCCGGCGGCGATCTGCGCCCCTACGGCGCTCACCGTCCCGAGCCCCACCGGAGAACCCCCCGCAGGAGCGACAGCCGCACGGGCCGCCGCCATCTGCGCGACGGCACCCCCACGTTCGAGCCGTTCGAGCCGCGCCAGCAGCGCCGCCTCGCCCTGCGCCGCCCCGGGCAACAGGACGCGGGCGCACATCAGCTCCAGCAGCAGCCGCGGCGAGGTGGCGCCGCGCATCTCGGTGAGCCCGGCGTTGAACACCTCGGCCGCACGGGTCAGCTCGGCCGGGCCCATGGAGGCGGCCTGCCGTACGAGCCGCTCCAGCTCGTCGGCGGGACGGTCGAGCAGGCCGCTGGAGGCGGCCTCGGGCACGTTGGCCAGGATGACCAGGTCGCGGAAACGTTCGAGCAGGTCGGAGGCGAACCGGCGCGGGTCGTGACCGCCCTCGATCACCCGGTTGACCGTGTGGAAGACCCGGCCGCCGTCCCGGGCCGCGAACGCCTCGACGACCTCGTCGAGCAGGTCGCCGTCGGTGTAACCGAGCAGGGACACGGCCTTGGCGTAGGTGATGCCGTCCTCCTCCGCCCCGGCGAGGAGCTGGTCGAGGATCGACAGCGAGTCACGCGCGGACCCGGCCCCCGCGCGAACGACCAGGGGCAGCGCGGCCGGCTCGAAGGGCACGCTCTCGGAGCTGAGGATCTCCTCCATCAGCGCCTTGAGCGTCGCGGGCGGCATCAGCCGGAACGGGTAGTGGTGCGTACGCGACTTGATGGTGCCGATGACCTTTTCCGGCTCCGTCGTCGCGAAGATGAACTTCAGGTGCGGCGGGGGCTCCTCGACGAGCTTGAGCAGCGCGTTGAAACCCTCGCGGGTCACCATGTGCGCCTCGTCGATGATGTAGATCTTGTAGCGCGCGGAGACCGGGGCGAAGAACGCTCGCTCCCGCAGGTCACGCGCATCGTCCACGCCACCGTGGGAGGCGGCGTCGATCTCGATGACGTCGAGGTGCCCGGGCCCGGTCGGGGCCAGCGCGACACACGACTCGCACTCGCCACACGGATCGGGCGTGGGGCCCTGCTCGCAGTTGAGAGAACGCGCCAGGATGCGGGCGCTGGAGGTCTTGCCACATCCGCGGGGGCCGCTGAACAGGTAGGCGTGGTTGATCCGGCCCGTACGCAACGCTTGTCTCAGCGGATCTGTGACGTGTTCCTGACCCTTGACCTCGGCGAAGGTCCCGGGTCGGTACTTGCGGTAAAGCGCAAGGCTCATACGACCATCCCGCCTGCGAGGGGGCTCTCAACGAAGAGACCCCCCGCACACCCGCCAGAGCCCGCTTATCCTTGCTGCCTTCCGGCCCTGGGGAGGTTCACAGGATGACGCCGCGCGAGGGGTCCCTGGACAGTCTAGCCGCACGCCGCAGTGCTCGCTCCACCCTGCGGGGAACGCTGGGGGGAATCTCGTGAGAGCCGCCGCGGGAAATGGTGGTCTGCGCACCCGGAGAAGTCCGGTAAGCTCGTCGGCGGAGGATTCGCCTAGTGGCCGAGGGCGCACGCTTGGAAAGCGTGTATAGGGCAACCTATCAGGGGTTCAAATCCCCTATCCTCCGCCAGCTCAGAGGGGTCATGCCGTGATCAGCGGCATGACCCCTCTTGCTTTGGGTCTCAGTTGGCCTCTTCAGGGCTCCTCCCCCTCCTCCCAGAGCAGGCCGTCAACCTGCCTCGCCACGGTGTTCCGGATGCCGTCGGTGACGTGCTGGTACCGGCGTGCCATGCCGCTGCTGGACCACCCCATGATGGCCATCACGGTTCGCTCGGGAACTCCCAGGATCAGCAGGACGGTCGCGGCGGTGCGCCGGGCGTCGTGGAGCCGACCGTCCCTCAGCCCGGCCGAAGCCAGGAGGTCTTTCCACTCGTGGTAGTCGCTGTAAGGGCTGACGGGGCGACCGGCCGTGCGGAACGGCGTCGGCGCGGGTCCGTGATCGCCAGCCCCCTGGACCGCATCACCCGCGACCAGGCGCAGATGAGATGAGCGCTCGTTCGTCATGCGGCCACCGTTCGCGGGCGGCGCGCGCCTGCCCGTAGTCCGCTGGAGCGTGCAGCACCTTGTATGAGCCGTCGCCGTCGCCGGCTTGGACGCGGCTGCCGGGGCCGACGACGTAGCCACCCGCGGCGCGTGTGTCGATGAGCCAGCCGACGCTCCCCCTCGCCGCAAGGCCAACGACGCGAGTTGAGAAGTGTCCCAACTGTTCCCGGTCTCCCTAAGCCTGCTCTGAGCAGCGCGCGCCGAGTCGCCTGCGAGACAACACCCGGGACGCGAAGAAGCCGGAAGGATACTTCCATGATCAAGCGCTTATTGGCGGCGTTGAGCCTCTTAGCCGCGGTTGCAGGTTGCGATGCGGCATGGTTGCCCAGGACGGTGATCACGGTCGATCCCGATGCGCTCGCGGAAGTGCGAAGCGTGGGCCGCGTCGTCACGCGGACCTTCGTGGACCCGATGTACGAGCGGACTGTTCAAGTCATCGAGGTTCTGGTGGTCGACATGCGGGCCACCGGCTTTCTCGAAGCGCTCGACCTCGCGCGCACTCGCCTGGAGCGGCTCGGATGGAGCGAGGTCGGCTCTACTGACGTGTCGGTGCAGATGGAGTCGAGTCGCTGGGAGGGGACGACCACGACGCTCGACTCCGTGGAGGAACTGGATGCGCTCGGTGCGCGACTGGAGCCGACGGCGGGAGAAGCACTGCGGGCTGATCCGAAGAAGTGGGCGAACTACATCGTGGTGTCACTCTCCAGCGTGAACGAGAGTGTGCACGAGTAGGTGTGAGCCCGCAGGGTCTGTCCGGTTCCCGATGATGTCGCAGGCATGCGGGCTTCGTCAGGCTTCCTGATCGAACTCGGCCTTGCGCCGAGCGAGGTAGGCGGGCCAGTCGGTACGCGCGGCGACGACGTCCTCGATCGACAGCCTGATCACCCCGCAGGAGCCGACGGAGCAGGCGCGCGGCATGGAAGCGTCGATCAAGGAGATCCCCCCGATCTGATCACCGTCGTTGAAGGTGCAGAGCACGGGGTGGAAGGAGCAGTCTTCGTAGATGTCGCCGGGTCTGATGCGCCCGGGCTGGTCTCTGGTCACAGAGCAAGTTTGAGGGGCCTGGCGCACCAGGCGAACGAATTCCGCGCACCGCCTCCGCGCTCCACTGTGTCGTTCGAGCTCGGCGTGCACGGCTTCCCACGCCATCTCCGTCTGCACTACCATCGCCCCCTTCATCACCGAAATCGCACGGGAGGTCCCATGATCCGCACCGGACTGCTCAAGAAGATCGCCATCGTGCTCGCCGCCGGTCTCATCGCGCTCGGCCTCGGCGCGGCGACCGCCTCCGCCGCCTCCGCCGCCTCCGCCGCCTCCGTCGCCGGCGACATCGGGCTCCCCGGGGGCTCCGGCGAGATCTCGGACCACCCTCAGCCGTAAGTACCGCCCCGGACACCCAGGACCCCTGCCTTCGGCCGGTGCCGTGACGCGGTGGCCTCCGCATGATGTGGCGTCATGCCACACGAAGACCCCGCACCTCGGATCATCGCGCTCGACGTGCTGCGCGGCTTCACGCTGTGCGAGATCCTCCTCGCCAACATCCAGCTCATCGCCAACGGCGACCGCGCCGTCACGGCGCCGCCCATGGGCGAGTGGGATCCCTGGCTCGGGCTCCCGATCTTCTCCCTGCTCTTCGGCGTCGGCTTCGCGCTGCTGCTTGACTCCGCCGCGAACCGTGTCCCCCGCCCGCGACTGCCGTTGCTGCGCCGGCTGCTCGCGTTGCTGGTGATCGGGCTCGGGCACGGGCTGCTGTGGCGGGGGGAGATCCTCACCGTGTACGCGGTCGTGGCGCTGCTGGTGCTGCTGCCCTCGACCTGGCTGCCGCGTTGGGCCGTGGCAGGTCTGGCTCCGGTGCTCGTCGCGGCGGCGTCGGGCGCCGGCGGGGGCGGTGGTCCGCTGATGATCGCCGGGCTGTTTCTGCTGGGCTCTGCGCTAGTGCGCTACGGGGTGGTCGAACGCCTCGAGAGGTCCACGCGGGTGCCGCTGGTGCTGGGCCTGGGCCTGGCGGCGGGGGTGGCCGCGGCCGGGGCCGTGGCGCCCGGGCACTCCTTCGCGAGCGGCCTGGCCGATCTGCTGCTCGCCGGTGTGTACGTGTGTGCCGTCCTCGTCCTGCTCAGAACGCCGTTGCGACCCGCCATGCAAGCCGTGTTCGCGCCCCTGGGCCGGATGGCGCTCACCCAGTACCTGACCGCCACCGTGCTCGTCCTGATGGCCGGCCGGCTCCTCGGGGTGCCGATCGGGCAGTCCCTGCAGGCGGCGTACCTGACGGCCGGAGCCATCCTGGTGATCCAGTGGCTGTTCTGCACGCTCTGGCTGCGCTGCTTCAGGCAGGGCCCGGTCGAGTGGCTGTGGCGATGGGCCACCTGGGCCAGGCGGCCGGTGCTGCGCCGGAGGGTGCCGTCCTGAGAAGGCCGGTGGCATGATGCCGCTCATGGCGACTTCGGCGCGGTGGCGGGCCGTCTGGGTGGGCGGCGCGCTGGTGCTGGCCGTCGCGGCCGTCGCGCTGCCCCACTGGCCGCTGTTCGGGTCCGAGGTGGTGGGCACGGCCGTGGAGGAGGTGCTGGAGGTCGATCCGGCGCAGCGGGCGGCGCTGCTGGAGGCCGCCGACCGCTTCCTGGAGACGGATCCTGACCGGAACGGACGCGACCTCCTGCGCACCGAACGGCCGGAGCTGGGGCCGCGGACGTTCTGCCGGGAGGAGTTCGTCGAGGTGCGCAGAAAGGATCCGCACCTCCTGCTCGGGATCGTGGCCTCCTGCATGGAGCTGGCCCGTTCGGGGGACACGCTCGTCGCCGGCAGCGGGTTCGGCGGCCCGCTGCTCCTGACCGTCGAACGGGCCGGGGGCCGCTACGCCGTACGGGAGGTGCGGGAGCCGCTGGACGGCGACAGGAACCTGCCGTCGATCCGCGAGATGTTCTCGCCCGAGGGGGCGCCGCGGGCG
This sequence comes from Nonomuraea gerenzanensis, assembly GCF_020215645.1. Lineage (NCBI taxonomy): Bacteria > Bacillati > Actinomycetota > Actinomycetes > Streptosporangiales > Streptosporangiaceae > Nonomuraea > Nonomuraea gerenzanensis. Next base: position 11,948,875 of record NZ_CP084058.1, read on the forward strand.
GTGGTGGCGCAGTCCGACGGCGGCGAGCTGCATGAGGCGGTCGTCGAGGAGGCCCGCCGGGTCTTCGGCCTGCCCGCGGGCACCGAGCTCACTTACCTCTCGATGTCGGCATACTTCGGTCTTTCCCGTACATGACCATGTGAGCCGGTCCTAGGCTCGGCCGCGTCCATCGCCGCCCCATGGAGAGGGAGGCTCGCCATGTCCGGGCCTTATGGAGCCGAAGCGATGCCCGCGTCCGTGTCCGTCGCCCGGTTGGGCATGTGGGTTCAGGCGGTCATGGGGCTGGTCGGGGTGTTGCTGCTGTTCGTGCTGCTGGGCAGCGCGCCCCCGGGTGCCGTGGGTGCGGCGCTGCTGATCGCGCTGTCGGTGCCGCTGGCCACGATCCTGCTGATCGGGTTCCTGGCGCTGCGGATCCCGTCCAGGCGCGGGTGGGTGCGCGTGACAGGGATCGTGGTGGAGCTGCTGCTCGTCCTGCTGGGGCTGTGGCAGCTCACCGGCGCCGTCAGCTTCGGGAACGTGCTCGGCGTGCTGCTCGCCGGGCTCGTGTTCGCGCAGCTGTGCAGGGCGCCGTCCGCCACCTGGTTCGATCGTTAGGCGCTGACCAGGGCCTTGGAGCGATCGGTCGCCATGCTGACGGCGAAGGCGCCGAGGATCGTGCCGGTGAGGTAGCGCTGGACGCGCAGCCACCCGGGACTGCGGGCCAGGAACGCGGCCAGCGAGCCCGCCGAGACCACGATCAATCCGTTGACCAGCGTGCCGACGAACACCTGCACCGAGCCGAGCGCGAGGCTCTGCAGCAGCACGTGTCCCATCGACGGGTCGATGAACTGCGGGAGCAGCGACAGGTAGAGGATGGCGATCTTGGGGTTCAGCAGGCAGGTCAGCAGGCCCATCGAGAAGAGCCTGCCCGCCCGCTCCACCGGCAGCTCGCGCGGCTCGAAGGCGGACGCGCCGCCCGGCTTGACGGCGTTCCAGGCCAGCCAGAGCAGGTACGCGGCGCCGGCCAGCTTGAGCGCGGTGTAGGCGGCCGGCACGTACGCGAACACGGCCGTCAGCCCCAGGCACGTGGCGGTCAGGTAGGCGGCGAAGCCCAGGAAGACGCCCCCGAGCGAGATCAGCCCTGATCGGCGGCCCTGGGTGAGCGAGCGGGAGACCAGATAGATCATGTTGGGGCCGGGCGTGAGCACCATGCCCAGCGAAATCAGTGCAATCCCCATCAAACCCGCCGTCATGGTGCCCACATTATCGGGCTAAGCCCGAAATATCATTACCTTTGTCGTCGCTGTGCGTAATCGATCTGCTACTGGGGAGAACTGCGTCGGAGGGAGCACGCGATGCAGTTCGACGATGACAAGCCACTCGATCCGTCGCAGGTCGAGGACGTCCGCGCCTCGGGCCCGCGGCCCGGCGGCGGTCGCGGCGGCGGGTTCGGCGGGATGCCGGGCGGCTGCATGCTGCCCATCGGCGGCCGGGGCGGCGGCTGCCTGCTGCTCGTCCTGGCGGTGGGGGCGATGTTCCTGTTCGGGATCGTGCCCTCGCCCTTCACCGGTGACGAGGGCGGGCAGCAGGGCGGGCAGCAGCCCGAGGCCCCGCCCGCGACCTCCCCCAGCGGCAACCTGGCCGAGCGCTGCAAGACGGGCGCCGACGCCGACCAGTCGGAGGACTGCCGGGTCGTCGGCACGGTGAACAGCATCCAGTCCTACTGGCGCCAGGCGTTCCAGGAGCGCGGGCGCAAGCAGTACACGCCCGCCAAGACCGTGCTGTTCTCGCAGGCGGTGCAGACGGGCTGCGGCGCGGCCGACTCCGCGGTGGGGCCGTTCTACTGCCCTGCCGACCGCAAGGTCTACCTGGACCTGACGTTCTTCGACACGCTGCAGCGCGACTTCGGGGCCGAGGGCGGGCCGTTCGCGCAGGCGTACGTGATCGCCCACGAGTACGGCCACCACGTCCAGAACCTCCTCGGCACCATGAACAGGGTCGGCCGCGGCAACCGCCCCGGCGCCGACAGCCCGTCCGTCCGCCTGGAGCTCCAGGCCGACTGCTACGCCGGGGTCTGGGCGCAGAACGCGGTCAAGACCGGCTTCTACCAGGAGCCGTTCTCCCAGAGCGACATCGACCAGGCGCTCAGCGCGGCGGCGGCGGTCGGCGACGACAGCATCCAGCGGCGCACGCAGGGCCGGGTCACCCCCGACGCCTTCACGCACGGCACCTCGCAGCAGCGGGAGAGGTGGTTCAGCACCGGCTACCAGAGCGGCGACCCCGAGCAGTGCGACACCTTCTCCGGCGCCATCTAGGCAACCCAGGCTCCAGGCCGCCCCGATAGGCGGGCGGTCTTCGGGGCAGTTGTCCCGCCAGGCGCAACGGCGGGAAGGACGTCACGATGGATTTCCGTGACCAGGTCGACCTGGACCCCTCGCAGGTGGAGGACCGCGGCGGCAGCGGCGGAGGAGGAGGAGGAGGTGGCGGCTTCTCCGGGTTCCCCGGGGGCATGGTCATCGGCGGGGGCGGCATCGTCAGCCTGATCGTGCTGGTGCTGGTGTTCGTGCTGAACAACGTCGGCGGGGGTGGCGAGCCCGCGCAGCGACAACCTCCGGCCAACCTGTCGGAGCAGTGCCAGACGGGCAAGGACGCCGACCAGACGGAGAAGTGCCAGGTCGTCGGCGTGGTGAACAGCATCCAGGACTACTGGAAGCAGGAGATCTCGGAATACCGGCTGGCGAAGACCGTCCTCTACACCGGCCGGCTGACCACCGGCTGCGGCTCGGCCAGCTCCGCCGTGGGCCCCTTCTACTGCCCCGGCGACCAGCGCGTCTACCTCGACCTGAGCTTCTTCGACCAGCTCCACAGCCAGTTCGGCGCCAAGGGCGGCCCCTTCGCCCAGGCGTACGTGATCGCCCACGAGTACGGCCACCACGTCCAGAACCTCCTCGGCGTCCTCGACTCGGGCAGCTCGGTCCCCATCGAGCTGCAGGCGGACTGCTACGCCGGCGTCTGGGCCCGCAACGCGATCGACACCGGCTTCTACGAGCGCCCCTTCACCGAGGCGGAGATCTCCGAGGCGATCGACGCCGCCGCGGCGGTGGGCGACGACAGAATCCAGCAACGCACCACCGGCAGAATCGATCCTGAATCGTTCAGCCACGGCAGCTCCGCGCAACGCGTCAACGCCTTCCAGCGCGGTTACGAAAAGGGCGCGCCCGCCGACTGTGATCTCAACCGGCTTGCCCTGACACGGGCGGATAGCGCGAGGAATCGGATTCTCTCCTAAAATCAGGGGGGTGATCTTCAAGCTAGTCGGCGACGGACGCCCTTATCCCGACCACGGTCTGACGAACCGCGAGTGGGCCCAGATCCCTCCCCGGCAGGTCCGGCTCGACTCCCTGATCACCACGAAGGCCATGCTGGACCTGCACTCGCTGCTCGCCGCCGACTCCACGTTCTACGGCGACCTTTTCCCGCACGTGGTGCAGTGGCAGGGCGAGCTGTATCTGGAGGACGGCCTGCACCGCGCGTTGCGCGCGGCGCTGCACCAACGATCGATCCTGCACGCCAGGGTCCTCGAACTGCCCAACTGAGAAAGAAAAAAGGGAGCCGCCGGTCGCGGCTCCCTTTTTCGTCGGGCCGGCTGAGGCGTTTTCAACATCATTCAGCCGGAATACGGTTACCGTTTTCGCCCGGCGCGCACGGCCCCGTACATGCGGAAGGGGCTCCCGACCCGCTGGTCGGAAGCCCCTTCATGTGGCGGTGGTGGTGGGATTTGAACCCACGGATGAGTTGCCCCATCACACGCTTTCGAGGCGTGCGCCCTCGGCCACTAGGCGACACCACCGCGGATGAGCTTACCGGATTCTGCGAGGTGTGAAGAACCGCTTGAGGACCGCACCGCACTCCTCGGCCATCACACCCATGACGACCTCGGGCCGGTGGTTGAGCCGGCGATCGCGTACGACGTCCCAGAGCGAGCCCACGGCCCCGCCCTTGTCGTCCGTGGCCCCGTACACGATGCGCTCCACCCTGGCGAGCACGGCGGCGCCCGCGCACATCGTGCAGGGCTCCAGCGTCACCACGAGCGTGCAGCCGCTCAGCCGCCACTCGCCGCGCGCCGCGGCGGCGCCGCGCAACGCGAGGACCTCGGCGTGCGCCGTCGGGTCGGCGGCGGACTCGCGGTCGTTGCCCGCGGCGGACAGCACCTCGCCGAGCGGGTCCAGCACGACCGCCCCCACGGGGATCTCCCCCCGGGCGGCGGCCGCGTCGGCCTGCGCCAGAGCCAGGCGCATGGCCTCCTCAGAAGTCACGACGAGGGTGCGCCGTCACCGCAGCCGGTCAAGCTCGTCGGCGAACGACAGCCGCTCGGCGATCACCGACAGGATGTCGGCGGGCAGCATACCCTCCTCCATGCTCAGCTCCAGCAGCTCCTCCGAGCTCACACCCAGATCGCTGAGCAGCTCGAAGTCGCCCGCCGGGCGCACGCCGAGGCCGTTGCCGTCCTTGTCGGGCGCCACGCCGGCGAACTCGGCGAACAGCTCGCCCAGGCTGTCGGAGACGATGGCGTGCACGTCGGAGAGGAACACCCGCGGCTCGTCCTCGCCCCGGTAGCGGGCGAGGGCGAACCACTCGTCCTCGACCTCGACGCACAGCAGCGCCAGCTCGTCGCCGGTGAGGCTCAGCGCCTCCATGACCGCGTCACCGAGGTCGTCGACGATCTCGGCGCCCCCGAGATCGACCTCGGCCCCGCTCCAGCCGTCGGAGGTTCTGACGAAGGCCGCAGAAAAGGTGTTGGACGCCATGTCCGCGCTCCTGGGGGGTCAGCCGAAGACCGATTCGATGGCACGCTCGAACGGCTCGGAGAAGCCGAGCCGCGCGGCGATGCTGGACAGCACATCTTCGGGCAGCAGATCGATGTCGCCGGAGAGGATGCCCAGCTCCATCTCGTCCAACCCGAGATCGGCGAAGATCGACAGATCCCCGGCGGGGAGCACGGTCTCCTCGTCCTGGAGGATCTCGTCGAGCTCCTCCTCGTCCGGCACGGGGACGTCGAGGTACTCGAGCACCTGCGCCGCCAGCGGGAAGTCCCACGAGGCGGCGATGTCGGAAAGGAACACGTCCACCCGGTCACCCAGGACCCGCAGCGCCACGAAGAACTCGTCGCCGACGGCGACCAGGCCGATCGTGCCGCTCTCGCTGGGCTGCTGCTTCATCGCGTGAAGCAGCCCCTCCAGATCGGACGTCAACGTGGCAGGCAGGAGCTCGGCCTGCCAGCAGTCGTCCTCGCGATAGACCACGATGGCGAAGTCAAGAGCGTCCTCGTCTGTCATCGCCATCCCCACCCGACCTCTGACACGACAGATATCACCAGCACCCAATCGTTCCAGACCTGACCACCAGCCGTGTGCCTCTCGGACCAAATTGTGATCAAAACCAAAGATGTGATGCGCCCGCAACCCTGTGTAACGTTCCAAGTGCGCAGGTGAGGGGGTCCTCAGCAGGGTGTGCCAGGAGATAGCGTGGTGACCCATGGAGACCCTCGTCGTCGATCATCCGCTCGTGGCGCACAAGCTCACCACGCTGCGCGATGTCCGCACCGACTCGCCGACCTTCCGCAGGCTCGCGGACGAGCTGGTGACGCTGCTCGCGTACGAGGCCACGCGCGACGTGCGGGTCACCGAGGTCACCGTCGAGACCCCGGTCTCGCCCGCCGCGGGCGTTCGCCTGGCCAAGCCGTACCCGCTGGTCGTGCCCATCCTGCGGGCCGGGCTCGGCATGCTCGACGGCATGACCAGGCTGCTGCCCACGGCCGAGGTCGGCTTCCTCGGCATGATCCGCAACGAGTCCACGCTGCAGGCCGAGACCTACGCCACCCGCCTGCCCGACGACCTGTCCGGCCGGCAGTGCTACGTGGTCGACCCGATGCTGGCCACCGGCGGCACGCTGGCGGCGGCCGTGCAGTTCCTGTTCGACCGGGGCGCCGTCGACGTCACGGCCCTGTGCCTGCTGGCCGCGCCCGAGGGCCTGGCGTACATGGACAAGGTGTTCGCCAACTCCGGCAAGCCGATCAGGGTCGTCACCGCGGCGCTCGACGAGCGGCTCAACGAGAACGGCTACATCGTGCCGGGCCTCGGCGACGCCGGCGATCGGCTCTACGGCGTGGTCTGACCTCCGGAGTCCTGGTTTCCCGTCACGCGGGGTCATCACTTCGTTACATACTGTGGTTGGGTGGGTACGAAGAGCCAGGAAGGCAACTTCCGCATGCGCGTGGGGGAGCACGATGACCGATCACACCGACACGGATCCGACTCCGTACGCGGACGTGGAGACGGTGCTGTGCGACGAGTTCGCCGGCATCCACTCCGCGACCACCGTAACGCGCTGCGTGGAGGCGGCGCACTACGGCGCGCTGGAGGTCACCGGCTATGCCCACCCGAGCCTGGTCGAGCGCATCGCGCGCAAGCACCTTCACGTCCTGGCTCTGGTGGCCAGCGAGCGTGGCTAAGCAAGATCGAAACTAACCCGCCAAGTCATCTTTACCCGGGCACTCGGGTGGGTAATGTAGTTGGCGGGTGGAGTGGGTAAGTGGCACGGAGGCGACGGTGCAGGTCAAAAAGGTCCTCACATACGGTGGTATCGCATTTGTTGCGTACTACCTGTTCGCGCGACCAGCTGACGCCGCGGACGCGGTGAGAGGAGCGTTCGACACGGTGTTCAACGCAGCCGACTCGCTGGCTCAATTTGTGAACAGCCTCTCATGAGACTTGTGACCCACGGGGACTCAGCTCCATCGTCGGTCAACCGCTACCTCCTCCCCCACGAACAACAGGTCATCATGGTGCGGCGGCATCCTGCCATCCTGCTGCGCCCGGTCGCCGAGGTGCTCGGCGGCCTCATCATCGCCGCGTTGCTCAGCAGGTTCTTCGGCGGCGGCGAGGCGGGCGGCACGGCCCTCGTCGTCGTCTGGTGGCTCTGGCTGCTGCTGCTGATCCGTTTCGTATGGAAAGTCGCGGAGTGGTCGGTCGATTACTTTGTGGTGACTTCCAAGCGAATGCTGCTCACCACCGGGCTCATCACACGCAAGGTCGCGATGATGCCCCTGGGCAAGGTCACCGACATGAGCTTCCAGAGATCTCTCCTGGGGCGCATGCTCGGTTACGGTGAGTTCATCCTCGAGTCGGCGGGCCAGGATCAGGCTCTGTCAACGGTCGAGTACATTCCGTATCCGGAAACCCTCTACCTCGAGGTCTGTCAGATGCTTTTTCCCAGCAAGGACGACAGCGACGATTAATCTCGGCGTGGCAAATTCTTCACGCGGGGATACCAGATTCGGCCACTTCATGCAATCATTGCGTGTTGTTGACCCTTCCCCGCCTTGAGAGATGAGATGCCGAGTCAGGGAACCATCGGTGACCGCGTCCGAGGATTGCGGCTGAACAGGCGGATGTCTCAGGCCCAGCTGGCCGGACCCGACCTGTCTGACAGTTATGTCTCGCTCATTGAGTCGGGTAAGCGCACGCCGACTCCTGTGGTGGCGCGGCTCCTGGCCGAGCGGCTGGGGTGCACGACCGAGTTCCTCCTTCACGGGATCGAGCCTCGGCAGCGCATCGACACCGAGCTGGGCCTGCGTCACGCCGAGCTCGAATTGCAGCACGGAGACGCCTCCATCGCCGCCGACCGCTTCACGGAGATCGTGAAGGCCGCCGACGAGGAGAACGCCATGCTGACCGCGCAGGCGCGGTTCGGCAGGGCGCGTGCGCTGGAGGCCCAGGGCAGGCTGGGGCAGGCCGTGGAGGCGTTCGAGCGCCTCAGGAGAGAGGCGGCGGCGCATCCGGAGCGGCTGGCCGACCTGCCGCTCACGATCGCGCTGAGCCGCTGCTACCAGCGGGCGGGCGACCGCCTGCGGGCCCACGACCTGGCCGCCGCCGCGCTGCAGCAGGCCGAGCGGCTGTCCATCACGCGGGGCGAGCTCGCCACCGACCTGGCCGCCGCGCTGATCGAGGCGCGCAGCGAGAGCGAGAGCGACTCCCCCGAGCTGGCCTACGTCAGGCGGGTGCTGGACCTGTCCGGCGTTCCTGAAGTTGTGGACCGTTCCGGCGAGATCCAGGCCCTGTGGCACGCCAGTGCCGCCGCGGCGGCGGGCGAGGACTCGGCGCTGGCCGTGCGCCTGGCCGACGACGCGATCGGGGCGGGCCGCCAGGGCCGGCTCGCGCTGCAGCTCGCCAGGACGGCCATGCACTGGTCCCGGATCCCCACCGCACCCATCGAGGAGGCGGAGCGGCTCATCGCGAGCGCGGTCAGGGCGTTCGCGGTGTTCCCCGGCACCCTGCGCGAGCACGGCGAGAGCCTCATCGTGCACGCGCGGGTGAAGCTGCGGGCCGGCGACCCGGTCGGCGCGGGCGAGCTGGCCACCGCGGCGCTGGGGCTCTCGCCCGACCGCTCGGGCACCACCCCCGCCGAGGCGCACCTGGTGCTGGCCACCATCGCGCTCGACGGCGGCGGCGACGCCTCCGCGCACCTGCGTCACGCGCGCGAGCTGCTCGTCACGCTCGACCGCCCGGTGTTCGGCTCCGACCGCCAGGCCGCGCGTTGCTGGCGTGAGCTGGGCGATCTGTACGGCAGGGCGTCGGCCAGAGCACAGCAGACGGCGGCATATCGTAAAGCCCTCGAAGCGGCCGGAGTGCGCTCCGCCATGGCAGGGGTGACGGCAGACGCCACAGTGTCCCACTGATCCTCCGGGAGCTCCAGATTTGGCGTTTTGAGTCTGGAATAATTAGGGTCTACCAGTCATTGACTCATAGGATGACTGGTTTCCCCGGAGGAGGCGGACTGTGAGTCTGCGTACGGCGCAGCGGGCTTCGCTCGTCGACCAGGTGATCGATCAGCTCAAGGAGCAGATCACATCAGGGTCGTGGCCGATGAACGGCAAGATCCCGACCGAGACCGTGCTCGCCGAGCAGCTCGGGGTGGGTCGCAACACCGTTCGTGAGGCCGTACGCGCGCTCACGCACGCCGGGCTGCTCGAGTGCCGTCAGGGGGACGGCACTTACGTCCGCGCGACCAGCGAGCTGTCCGGAGCCATGCTCCGGCGGCTGCGCCAGGCCGAGCAGCTCGAGATCCTCGAAGTCCGCCGTGCGCTGGAGGTGGAGTCGGCGCGCCTGGCCGCCACCCGGCGCACCGAGGAGGACATCAGGCGCATCGAGGCCGCGCTGGCCGAGCGCGAGCGGGCCTGGGAGCTCGACGACCCCGACTTCTTCGTGGAGGCCGACCTGGCCTTCCACATGGCCGTCGCGCACGCCACCCACAACCTCGTGCTCATCGACCTGTACGAGGACTTCTCGGCGGCGCTGCGGGCCAGCATCACCGCTGCGGGGACGTCGCTGAACAAGAGCTACATCCCTCACGACGCGATCGCGCGGGCCATCGCCGCCGGTGACGCCGCGGCGGCCGAGCGGGCCGGGCACGCCTGCATGGAGCACATCCTCATCGCGCTCACCGAGTCGTAGGCCGCAGCTGCTCGGCGTGGTCGCGGGCGAAGCGGGCGAACGGCGTGGCCGGGCGGCCCACCACCTTCTCGAAGTCCTGGGTCGTGAAGTCGCCCCAGCCCCGCGAGTACGCCGTCAGGTACTCCCCCGTGACCTTGGCGTCCCACTCGGGCAGCCCCGCCTCCAGCATCGAGCGCACGCCTGCCTCCACCGGCACCGGCCGGTAGGTGATGGGCGTGCCGTACAGCTGTGACAGCTCCTCGGCGACCGTTCCCAGCGAGATGCTGGCCGGGCCCGTGAGAGTGTAGGTGGCGCCCCGGTGCCGTCCCGGCGCGCGCAGGACCTCGGCCGCGAAGTCGCCGATGTCGCGCACGTCGACCATGCCGATCCTGCCCTCGCCCAGCGCGCCGTACAGGGTGTCGCCGTCGACCGAGCCGAGAAGGTTCTGCATGAAGAAGGCCGGGCGCAGGATGGTCCAGCCGAGGCCGGAGGCCGTCAGCTCCACGTCCGACAGCGCGTGCAGGCGGCCGTTGCGCGTCGGCGCGTCGTGCGCGGCGCCGATGGCCGACATGCGCACCACGTGCTCCACGCCCGCCTGCCGTGCCGCCCAGACGGCGTTCATGCTGCGGTGCGGCGCCTGCGGCCCCATGGCGGTCAGCAGCCACAACGTGCGCACCCCGCGGAACGCCTCGCCCAGTGTGCCGGGCTCGTCGAGGTCGCCGACCGCGACCTGCACGCCCGCCGGCGCCTTGGCCGGGTCGCGCACCAGCACCCGCACGTCCTCGGTGCCCGCCAGGGAGCGCAGCACGGCGCGTGAGACGGTGCCGGTCGCACCGGTGATCAGGATGGTCATGACAGGGTCCCCTCCTCTGTGGAGACAAGCTCGTCGATCAGCTCGAAGAAGGCCCGGATGCCGGGCCGGTTGGCCCCCTTCGCCCGCGAGGCGGCGAAGTCGGCGCCCGATCGCCACTCCACGATGTCCAGCCATTCATCAGCGGACACGCGAACCAGCCTGGCGCCCAGGAATCCGGCCCGGTCCGCCTGGAAATCGGCGATCATTTCCGATCGGGCGGCGAGCAGGTCGCCGGCGCGATCGGGAGACACCCGGAACCGGGTGAGTTCCACCGTCGTCGTCATGCCTCGACGATATATTCAAGATTAGTGACGGTCAAGATTAGTGACTAATTGAGGAGTGTGTGATGCGCAGGAGCCAGCGCAAGCAGGAGGATCCGGATCTAGGCGTCCTGTCCAGCCGGACGCTCTTCAGCCTGCAACGCGAGCTGTTCGCGAAGCTGAGCGAGCAGGGGCATCCCGAGCTGCGGCCCAGGCACGGCGCGGTGATGGCCTACCTGGACGAGGAGGGCAGCAGGGCCACGGATCTGGCCGCCCAGTCGGGCCAGCACAAGCAGGTGATCGGCACGCTGGTGGACGAGCTGGTGGCGCTCGGGTACGTGCGGCGGCAGCCCGATCCGGCCGACCGGCGGGCCAAGCTGATCGTGCCCACCGACAAGGGGCTCGACCACATGGCCAGGTCGGACGCCGTGCTGGCCGAGATGGAGGCGGAGCACGCCAAGGCCGTCGGCGAGGCGGCGTACGCGGAGTTCAAGCGGGTGTTCAGGCTGGTCGTCAAGCGCCAGGCGGGCTCGTGAGCCTCAGGTCTGGCGCAGCGACATGACCAGGTAGCGGAAGGCCGGCTCGGCGTCGCCCGGCACGTCCTGGATGAGCGCCGGCCTGGTGGGCGACTCCATGTTGATGCGGGCCAGGTCGCTCTCGATGCCCGTCAGCCCGTCGAGCAGGAACTGCGACTGGAAGGCGATCTGGATGTCCTCACCGCGCAGCTCGCACGGGACGACCTCGGCGCCGCGCCCGATGTCGCCGCCGCCCGCCTGGATCAGCACCTGCCCCTGGCTGAACGACAGCCTGATCGCGGTGTTGCGCTCGGCCACCAGGGCCACCCGCTTGATCGCCCCGACGAACGGGGCCACCGCCACGTCGGCCCTGATCGACCAGTCGGAGGTCAGCCTGGCGCGGTAGTCGATGAACTGCTCGTCGAGCAGCCGCACGGTGGTGCTGCGCCCGACGCTCTCGAACCCGGCCACCCCGTCGCCCATCGCGATCGAGACCTCGCCGCCGCGCAGCGACTTGGCCACCTCGACCAGCACCCGGGCCGGGACCATGGCCGAGACGGCGACGTCGGGGCGGGCCGGACGCCAGCCGAAGTCGCGGGCGGCGATGCGGTAGCGGTCGGTGGCCGCCATCGCCACCGACTCGCCCTCGATGTCGACCCGGATGCCGGTGAGCATCGGCAGCGTGTCGTCGCGGCTGGCGGCCGGCGCCACCTGGGCGACCGCGGAGGCGAACACGCCGCCGCCGATGGCGCCGATGCTCTCGGGCATGGCCGGCATGCTCGGGAAGTCCTCGACCGGCATCGTGATCAGCCCGAACTCGGCGCTCCCGCAGGTCAGCACTGCCTCCGGGCCCTCCGTGACGAGCTCGACGTCGTCGGCGGGCAGGCTGCGGCTGATCTCGGCCAGCAGCCGCCCGGGGATCAGCACCCGCCCCTCCTCGGCGACGTCGGCGTCGATCGCGGCCCGCGCCGAGACGTCGTAGTCGAACGCGGACAGCGTGAGGTCCTCGCCCGCCTCCAGCAACAATCCGGACAGGACGGGCACCACGGGGCGGCTGGGCAGAACTCGGGCAGCCCATGCCACTGCTTCTGCAAGAACATCGCGGTTAACCCGGATTTTCACCTGAAACCACCTCTTCGTCGCGCCGTGCCACTATGAAAATAGCCGCTGCGACCGACAACTCTGCGCGGTTCGGCGGGCGCGCGTCAGCGGCTGTGGAGAGCGGTCAGCGGTTGTCGAGAGCGGTCAGCGGCTGTCGAGATAGGCGAGCACGGCCAGCACGCGCCGGTTGTCGTCGTCCGACGGCGCGAGCCCGAGCTTGGCGAAGATGGAGGCCGTGTGCTTGGCCACGGAGCTCTCACTGAGATAGAGCCGCTGCGAGATGGCCGCGTTCGAGCGTCCCTCGGCCATCGCCTCCAGCACCTCGCGCTCGCGCGGCGTGAGCGCGGCCAGCGGCTCGTTCCTGGCGTTCCTGGCCAGCAGCTTGGCGATCACCTCGGGGTCCATGGCGGTGCCGCCCGCGGCGACCCTGCGCACGGCGTCCACGAACTGCTCGGCGTTGAAGACCCGGTCCTTGAGCAGGTAGCCGATCCCGCCCGAGCCGTCGGCCAGCAGCTCGCGCGCGTAGAGCTGCTCGACGTGCTGTGACAGCACCAGCACGGGCAGCCCCGGGATCTGCTTCCTGGCCGCCAGCGAGGCCTGCAGGCCCTCGTCGGTGAGCGTGGGCGGCAGCCGCACGTCCACGATAGACACGTCGGGACGCAGCTCCAGCAGGCCCTTCAGCAGCTCGGGGCCACTCTCCACGGCCGCCACCACCGTGAAGCCGTGGGCCTGCAGCAGGTGCACCAGGCCGTCCCTGAGGAGGTAGAGGTCTTCGGCGATCAGTACGCGGTTCATCAGCACCAGGGTTTCGTCGGGGTCGCTTCCGCCATGAACTTCTCCCGGTTGTGCGTGGCCGGGATGCGGATGGCCATGACATGCATGATGACACCCAGCGAGATCATGCCCAGGATCACCGGCCACTGCCAGGGCAGGGGCAGGTGCAGCGCGAGGAACCAGGTCTTCTCCTCCACCCCGAAGATCTTGAAGATGGCCGCCACCACCCCCTGGGGGAACGTCGGGCACCAGGCCGTGGCCCACAGGACGATGATCAGGACCGACTTCCAGCGCGGCATCTTGCTGAAGTCCTGAGCCCACGGCACGGGCAGCACCTTGGGCAGCTCCATGCTCACGATCGTGGGGCCGCCGGGCGGGCTGTTCAGGGCCAGCACGCCGTCGAAGGCGGCCAGCCGCCGCTCGATGCCGATCAGGCCGCTGCCCTTGTCCGGGTCGGCGCCGCCCAGGCCGTCGTCGGTCACCGTGACGCGCAGGCTCGCCCCGTTGGCGCTGATGTCCACCGTCGCGGTACGGGCGTCGCCGTGCCGGGCGGCGTTCGACAGCAGCTCGCTGACCGCGAAGTACACGGCGGCCTCCACCGGGGCCTCCGGCCGGTTCGGCAGGTTGACCTCCACGGTGACGTCGAGCGGGCTGTCCATGGCCAGCGCGCGCACGGCGTCGGCCAGGCCGCGCTCGGCCAGCACCGGCGGGTGGATGCCGCGGATGACCCGGCGCAGCTCCGTGAGCGTCTCGGAGGAGGCGTCCCGCGCCTTGGCCAGCAGCGCCTTGGCCGCCTTCGGGTCGCTCTCGACCAGCTCCTCGACGGCGCCCAGCGTCATGCCGATCGCCACGAGCCTGGCCTGCGTGCCGTCGTGCAGGTCGCGCTCGATCCTGCGCATCTCGGCCGCCTGGGAGTCGGCGGCCAGGTTCCTGGTGCGCCTGAGGTGGCTGACCTGGCCGGCCAGGCGGCTGGCGGCGGTGGGGTCCAGCAGCTTCTTGCTCCACAGCCCGTACGCGCGCAGGCCGCGCCCCGGGAGCAGCACGAGCAGCGGCGCCAGCGCCACCTTCACCAGCGGGTCGACCAGCAGCCAGATGTGATCCCGCCACGTCGCCGGGTCGCTGACCAGCCACTTCCACCGGTTGTTCCAGGCCGGCACCCGCGGGGTCTTGTAGAGCGTGCGGTCCGAGCGGTACATCCCGTCGGGCTGCGGAACCGGGGGCGGGGGCGGCGGCAGGTACGGGGAGTCGATCTCGACGCCTGCCCCGTCACGTACCAGCCGGCGGTTGAGCGCGGCCAGCCTCCTGACCAGCATCGCCTGCGGCGGGAACAGGAAGACCATGCCCAGGGCGAAGGACAGGAGCAGCATGAGGCCCGTCAGGGCGATCATGGGGATCTGCACGATGGCGAGCGCGAGCAGCGTCGCGACGTGACCGTACCTTCGCAGCATGTCCCCAGTGTGCGTCAACCGGCCGCACCAGGGCACTGCACCTAGCTACACCCTTGCGGGGCAGCCAGCCGGATTACCGCGCGGCGGACGCGCTCCTAGCGTCATGGCCATGAAAATCATCGAGGTCAGGAACCTGCGCAAGCAGTACCCGAAGCACCTGGCGGTCGAGGATGTCTCCTTCGAGGTCGCCGAGAGCGAGATCTTCGGCATCCTCGGCCCCAACGGGGCGGGCAAGACCACCACGGTCGAGTGCGTGGCGGGCCTGCGCGAGCGGGACGGCGGCCTCGTCCGCGTGGCCGGGCTGGACCCCCGCGACGACCGGGAGGAGCTGCGCCGCGTGCTCGGCATGCAGCTGCAGAGCTCCGCCCTGCCGGACAAGATCAAGGTCTGGGAGGCCATGGACCTGTACGCCTCCTTCTACCCCGACCCCACAGGCTGGCCCGAGCTGCTGGAGCGGGTGGGCCTGTCCGCCAAGCGGGACACGCTGTTCAAGGACCTGTCCGGCGGGCAGCGCCAGCGGCTGTCGGTCGCGCTGGCCCTGGTGGGCCGGCCGCGCGTGGCCGTCCTCGACGAGCTGACCACCGGCCTCGACCCCCAGGCCCGCCGTGACACCTGGGAGCTGGTCGAGCAGCTACGCGAGACCGGCGTGACGATCGTGCTCGTCACCCACTTCATGGAGGAGGCCGAGCGGCTCTGCGACAGGGTCGCGCTCATCGACGCGGGCAAGGTCGTCGCCACCGACACGCCCGCCGGGTTCATCGAGCAGGCGGGCGGCGAGCAGCGGGTGCGCTTCCGGCCGTCGGCGCCGTTCGACGACACCGTGCTGCTGACCCTGCCCGAGGTGCGGGAGGTGACCAGGAACGGCGACACCGTCGTGGTGAGCGGCTCGGGGAACCTGGCCCCTGCCGTGACCCTCGCCCTGGCCCACCACCAGGTCGTCCCCGGAGACCTGCGCATCGAGCAGGCCACGCTCGACGACGCGTTCCTCGCGCTCACCGGAAGGAAGCTGTCATGAAGCTGCTCGTGCTGGAGACCAAGCTGCACCTGCGGGACTGGCCGACCCTGCTGTTCACGATCGGGCTGCCGGTGGGGCTGCTGCTCGTGCTGGGGTTCAGCATCCCGGACTTCACCCAGCCGCAGGAGGGCGGCCAGCGGATCGTCGACACGCACATGCCGAGCACGATGGCGCTGCTCTCCCTGCTGACGCTCTCGTGCAGCGTGCTGCCCGCGGTGCTGGCCACGTACCGGCAGCAAGGGGTGCTGCGGCGGATGTCCACCACGCCCGTGCACCCCGCGCGGGTGCTGGGCGCGCAGCTCGTGATCAACCTCGGGGTCGGAACCGTGTCCACGATCGTCCTGATCGTCGCCGGCTGGCTGGCGTTCGGCGCCGCGCCGCCGCGGCAGTGGGCGTGGTTCGTCCTGGTCTTCCTGCTCGGCACCGCGGCGCTGCTGGCCATCGGGCTGGTGATCGCCGCGCTGGCGCCGAGCGCCAAGTCGGCTCCCGGGATCGGGTCGATGGTGATGTTCCCGCTGATGTTCCTGGGCGGGGTGTGGGTGCCGCGCGAGGTCATGCCGGACGCGCTGCGCGTCGTCAGCGACTTCTCCGTGGCCGGGCCCTTCGCCCAGGCGCTCAAGGACACCTGGGCGGGGCAGCCCCCGCAGCTCCTGCACCTGGTCGTGGTGGCCGCGGGGCTGGCCGTCTTCGGCGGGCTGGCCGTCCGATGGTTTCGATGGGAGTAGATGAGCCCACCGCCGCGGGGGCGCGGAGGGAGGCGTCAGCGCCCGGCCCACACCGGGCGCGCGCCTGTGACGTTGGTCATCAGCGAGTACAGCGAGGAGGAGGCCGTGACGAACAGGCGGTTGCGCTTGAGCCCGCCGAACACCAGGTTGGCCACGGACTCCGGCAGCTTCAGCCGGCCGATCAGCGTGCCGTCGGGGTCGTAGCAGAGCACCGCCTTGCCGGCCGCGACCCACACCCGGCCCGTGTCGTCGAGCCGCATGCCGTCGTAGCTGTCCCGATCCCCGCCCTCGGCGAAGAGCTTGCCGCCGCCCAGCGTGCCGTCGTCGCCCACCTCGAAGACCCGCAGGTGCCGCTCCCTGGTGTCGGCGACGTACAGCCGCCGCTCGTCCAGGGAGAAGGCCAGGCCGTTGGGCCGGGTGAAGTCGTCGGCCACGATCCGCACCTCGCCCGTCACCGGGTCGGCCCGGTAGACGTGGCAGCCGTCGATCTCCTGCTCGGCGGCCACGCCCTCGTAGTTGCTGAGGATCCCGTACGGCGGGTCGGTGAACCAGATGGAGCCGTCGGAGCGCACCACCACGTCGTTGGGGCTGTTGAGGCGCCTGCCCTGCCACCGGTCCGCGATCACCGTGATCGAGCCGTCGTGCTCGGTGCGGGTGACCCGGCGGTTGCCCTGCTCGCAGGAGATCAGCCGGCCCTCGCGGTCGAGCGTGTTGCCGTTGGTGTAGCCGGACGGCTGCCTGAACGGGCCCACCGCGCCGGTCATCTCGTCCCAGCGCAACATCCGCTCGTTGGGGATGTCGCTCCAGGCCAGGAAGCGGCCGGCCGGGAAGTACACCGGGCCCTCCGCCCACCGGGTGCCGGTGTGCAGGATCTCGACCTGGTCGTCGCCGCCGATCGCGGCGAACCGCTCGTCCAGCACCTCGAACTCTGTGGGGATCGTGTCCGTCATACCGCACACCCTACGGACGCGGCGCCCGGCGGACGCAGGGCTCAAGTAATCTCGAGGTATGACGAAGGTCGCCTGGAACACCAAGGAGCTGACCGTGGGCCAGCTCGCCGAGCGCAGCGGCGTGGCGGTCTCCGCCCTGCACTTCTACGAGGCCAAGGGTCTCATCAGCAGCCGGCGCACCGCGGGCAACCAGCGCCGCTACTCCCGCGACAGCCTGCGCAGGGTCGCCTTCATCCGGCTCGCGCAGCGCATCGGCATCCCGCTGAAGGTCATCAAGGACGCGCTGGCGGAGCTGCCCGACGAGCGCACCCCCACGCGCGACGACTGGGCCCGGCTGTCGGCCGCCTGGCGCGGCGAGCTCGACGACCGCATCGAGCAGCTCCAGCGGCTGCGCGACGACCTCACCGAGTGCATCGGCTGCGGCTGCCTGTCACTGGACCGGTGCCCGGTCGCCAACCCCTACGACCGGCTCGGCGACGAGGGGCCGGGCGCGCGCCGCATCGACACCCGGCTCTGCCCCCCGCAGACCGCCTGCTGTGTCCCTACGCCTTCCTAGCGGGAGGGACGATCAGGGTCGGCCGGTGGGCGTGGTGCAGCACGTGGTTGGAGACGCTGCCCAGCAGCACCGACCGCACCCCCGCCAGGCCGCGCGAGCCCGTGACGATCACCGAGGCGTCGAGCTCGTCGGCCACGTCCACGATCGTCTTCCAGATCGACTCGTTGTCGGCCACCGCCCGGTAGCTCACGTCGCTCAGCCCCGCCGCGACCGCCAGCTCGGCGCCCTCCCTGGCGTGCTGCTCCGCCTGCGCCTTCGCCTCGTCCTCCGTGCCCGGGTCGATCGCGCCCGCCGCCAGCGGATACTTCTTGAGCTGCACCAACAGTGGCTCCCACACCGTGACGATCACCGTGGGCTCCGCCGAGAGGTGCTTGGCGGCGAACTCGATCGCGGCCCGCGCGTCGGCCGAGCCGTCGTAGGCGACGAGGATGGTCATGGCGTTCTTCCCTTCGCTTCAGTCACCCGTTAGAGCACTGCGGCGATCACTGCCATTCCTCGGCCGGCTGTCTGGTTGCTCACACGCGGCTCAGTGCTGGGCCATGTCGACGAACCGGCTGTAGTGACCCTGGAAGGCCACCGTCACGGTCGCGGTGGGGCCGTTACGGTGCTTGGCCACGATCAGGTCGGCCTCGCCCGCCCTGGGCGACTCGGGCTCGTAGGCGTCCTCGCGGTGCAGGAGGATGACCATGTCGGCGTCCTGCTCGATCGAGCCGGACTCGCGAAGGTCGCTGACCTGGGGGCGCTTGTCGGTGCGCTGCTCGGGGCCACGGTTGAGCTGCGAGATCGCGATGACCGGCACCTCCAGCTCCTTGGCCAGCAGCTTGATGGCACGGGAGATCTCCGAGACCTCGTTCTGGCGGCTCTCGGTCTTCTTCGGCGAGCTCATCAGCTGGAGGTAGTCGATGACCACGAACCGCAGGTCGTTGCGCTGCTTGAGCCGCCGGCACTTGGCCCTGATCTCCATCATCGACATGTTGGGCGAGTCGTCGATGAACAGCGGCGCCTCGGCTACCTCGCTCATCCGGCGGGCCAGGCGGGTCCAGTCGTCGTCGCCCATCATGCCGGAGCGCATGTGGTGCAGCGCCACGCGGGCCTCGGCGGACAGCAGGCGCATGGTGATCTCGTTGCGGGACATCTCCAGGGAGAAGATGACCGTGGTCATTCCATGCTTGATCGCCGCAGATCGGGCGAAATCCAGCCCCAAGGTCGACTTGCCGATGGCGGGGCGTGCCGCCACGACGATCATCTGGCCCGGGTGCAGGCCGTTGGTGAGCTGGTCGAGGTCGGCGAAGCCGGTGGGGACGCCGACCATCTGGCCGCCGCGGCTGCCGATCGCCTCCAGCTCGTCGAGGGCGCCCGGCATGATGTCGGCCAGCGGCGCGTAGTCTTCGGAGGTGCGGCGCTCGGTGACCTGGTAGATCTCGGCCTGGGCGCGGTCGACGAGGTCGTCGACCTCTTCGTTCTGGCCGCCGTAGCCGAAGGAGACGATGCGGGTGCCGGCCTCGATGAGGCGGCGCAGGATGGCCTGCTCTCGGACGATCTTGGCGTAGTAGCCGGCGTTGGCCGCGGTGGGGACGACGGCCGTCAGCGTGTGGAGGTAGGCGGCGCCGCCCACTCTGGCCATCTCGCCGCGCTTCTGCAGCTCGTCGAAGACCGTGACCGCGTCGGCGGGCTCGCCCCGGCCGTACAGGTCGGTGATGACGTCGTAGACCATCTGGTGGGCCGGGCGGTAGAAGTCGTCGGAGCGCAGGATCTCCACGACGTCGGCGATGGCGTCCTTGGACAGCAGCATGCCGCCGAGGACCGACTGCTCCGCCTCGATGTTGCTGGGAGGTGTGCGCTCGAAACCCGGGCCTCCGCCGGCCTCTTCCTCAATGCTCACCCGCGCCCCCTCGAACATCTTGCAGGCGGTCGCACCACCCCCACTTGTAGTCGACCGGTGTGACAGTTTCCCGGAGTAACGCGCCGTCGGCAACGTGACCTGTGGACAACCCTGTGGTCTAGCTGTGGATGACCCCGCCCAGAGTGTGAACGGCCTGTGGACGGAGCCTGGGGATAACTCTTGCGGATATCCACCGAAGCCACCCTGACCAGGGCGAACGGTGTCCACCGGCTGTGGAGGAAAGAAAGTTGGCCCGACACGCCGCGTAAGGTCCATAATGGACGAATGCCCATTACATCCAGAGACCGGGAGATTCTCCGGCTGGCCGTGCCCGCGTTCGGGGCGCTCGTGGCCGAGCCGCTCTTCCTGCTGGCGGACTACGCCATCGTGGGCCACGGCCTGGGCACCACGGCGGTGGGCGCTCTGGGGGTGGCGGGCACGGTCCTGACGACGCTGGTGAACCTGTGCGTCTTCCTCGCCTACGGGACGACCGCGTCCGTGGCGCGCCGGTCAGGGGCGGGCGACCACGTGCAGGCCATGCGCAGCGGGGTGGACGGCATCTGGCTGGCGCTGGCGCTCGGCGTGGCCGTGATCCTGGTGTGCTGGCCGCTGGCGCCGATGATCGTGGACTGGTTCGGCACGGTGGGGCCGCAGGCGGCGCAGGCGGTGACGTACCTGCGGATCAGCCTGATCGGCGCGCCCGGCATGCTGGTCGTGCTGGCGGGCACCGGCGTGCTGCGCGGGCTGCAGGACACGGTGACGCCGCTGGTGGTGGCCGTGGGCTCGTTCGCGCTGAACGCCGTGCTGAACGCCTGGTTCGTGCTGGGGCTGGATTGGGGCATCGCCGGGTCCGCGTGGGGGACGGTGCTGGCGCAGACGCTGGGCGCCGCCGTCTACCTCGTGGTGGTGGCACGGGGCGCGAGGCGGCTGGGGGCGCCGCTGACGCCCTCCGCGGCCGGGGTCAGGCAGGCGGGCACAGTGGGATTCGCCCTGTTCATCAGGACGCTGAGCATGCGCGTCGTGATCCTGGTCGCCACGGTCATCGCCACCAGGATGGGCGAGGCGGAGCTGGCCGCGTACGCGCTGGCCACCCAGGTGTGGACGCTGCTCGCCCTGGCCCTGGACGCCATCGCGATCGCCGGGCAGGCCATCACCGGGCGCTCGCTCGGCGCCGGCGACGTCGAGGCCACCACGGCCGCCACGAAGCGGATGGTGTGGTGGGGCATCTGGTCGGGGGTGGTGCTCGGGCTGCTCGTCCTGGCGGCCAGGCCGCTGCTGCCGGCGCTCTTCGACGCCGATCCCCAGGTCGCCGGGCTGCTGCTGGGCCTGCTGTGGCCGGTGGCGCTGCTCCAGCCGCTCTGCGGGGTGGTGTTCGTGCTGGACGGCGTGCTCATCGGCGCCGGCGACCAGCGCTACCTGGCCTGGGCCAGCGTGTGGTCGACGCTCGCCTACCTGCCTGCCGCCCTGCTCGCCTCCGGGCTGGGCGTGGTGGCGCTCTGGTGCGCGCTGGGGGTGTGGATCGCGGCCCGTCTGGTCACGCTGGTACGCCGCGCCAACGGAACCGCCTGGCTGGTAACCGGCACGTAATGCATTCGTGCTTGTTGTTGTCCAAGTAGTGAGACATTGTGGGCGAGTTCCCTGAGCGGGGTGTTCCTTGTCCACGATTCTGCGACGACTGCCGCCTTCAGAGGCGACCGGGCTGCGTACCGGCGCCCGGCACAGCCTGGCCGAGGTCTACCGCCCGGCCGACCTAGTGGTGCTCGGGCTCGGCGTGATGATCGGCGCGGGCATCTTCAGCATCGCCGGGGAGCAGGCGGCCACCACGGCCGGCCCCGGAGTGATCCTGTCCTTCATGATCGCGGGCATCGCGTGCCTGCTGGCCTGCCTGTGCTACGCCGAGCTGTCCTCCACGATGCCGACCTCCGGCAGCGCGTACACCTTCACCTACGTCATCTTCGGCGAGGTCTGGGCGTGGATCATCGGCTGGGCGCTGATCCTGGAGCTGCAGTTCGCCGCCGCGGTGGTGGCCAGGGCGTGGGCCGCGATCACGGTCGGCGCCGTCGAGCACTTCGGCGTCCGCGTGCCCGCCGAGGACCTGGTCCAGGACGTGCTCGTGTTCGTCATCCTGGTGCTGCTCACGGGCATCGTGGCGCTGGGCGCGCGGGTCGGGCTGCGCGCGCTGTGGATCATGGTGTCGGCCAAGCTGCTGGCCATCGGCGCGGTCATCGTCGTCGGCCTGACGCACATCGACGTGGCCAACTTCGGCGACTTCTACGTGCCGCCGAAGACGCTGGACGCCGCGCCGGCGACCGTGCTGGAGATCTTCGTCGGCGAGAGCCAGGCGTTCGGCTGGTTCGGCGTCTTCGCGGCGGCCTCGGCGATCGCCTTCGCCTACATCGGGTTCGACATCGTGGCCACCTCGGCCGAGGAGACCGCGAACGCGCCCAGGGCCGTGCCCAAGGGCATGATCCGCAGCCTGGTGGTCGCCACCGTCCTCTACCTCGCGGTGGCGCTGGTCATGGTGGGCATGGTGTCGTACACGAAGATCTCCGTGGAGGCGCCGCTGGCCAGCGCCTTCCGCGCGGTCGGCGTGGACTGGATGGTGCACGTCATCGACGCGGGCGCGGTGCTCGGGCTGACCACGGTGATCCTGGTGCTGATCGTGGGGCAGACGCGGGTGCTGTTCTCGATGGCCCGCGACGGGCTCATCCCCCGCGGGCTGGCCACGGTGAGCCGCCGCTACCACACGCCCACGCGGGTCACGCTGGTGATCGGGCTGGTGGCGATCGTGCTGGCCGAGTTCGTGCCGGTGCTGACGATGCAGCAGCTGGTGGTGATCGGCACGCTGTTCGCCTTCGCGTTCGTGGCGGCCGGGGTGATCGTGATGCGGCGCCGCATGCCGCACCTGGAGCGGGGCTTCCGGGTGCCGCTCTCGCCGCTGCTGCCCGCGCTGTCGCTGGTGGCCACGCTCTGGCTGATGGTCAACCTGCGGGTGCTGACCTGGGCCTGGTTCGCCCTGTGGATGGCCTTCGGGCTGCTGGTCTACCTCGGGTACGGCCGCCGCCACAGCCTCCTGGCCCGCCCGAGCGCCCCCGCCAGGCAGCCCCACGGCCGCCACCGGCGCTAGGAGCCTAGAACCGCCCCGACTCCAGCACGCTGCGCAGGAACTCCTGGGTGCGCGGGTGCTCGGGCGCGGTGAAGATCTGCTCCGGCGGGCCCTTCTCCAGCAGCACGCCGCCGTCGAGGAAGCACACGGTGTCCGAGATGTCGCGGCAGAATCCCATCTCGTGCGTGGTCAGGATCATCGTCATGCCCGACTCCTTGAGCTCCCTGATGATCCCCAGCACCTCCACCACCAGCTGCGGGTCGAGCGCCGAGGTCACCTCGTCGAGCAGCATCAGCCTGGGCTGAGTGGCCAGCGCGCGGATGATCGCCACCCGCTGCTGCTGCCCGCCGGAGAGCTGGTCCGGGTACGCCTTGGCCTTGTCCGCCAGGCCGAACCTGCCCAGCAGGTCGTGGGCCTGCTCCTCCGCCCGCGCCCTGGCCACCCCGTGCACCTGCCTGGGGGCCAGGGTGATGTTGTCCAGCACGGTCATGTGCGGGAACAGGTTGAAGGCCTGAAAGACGATGCCGAGCCGCCTGCGTACCCGGTCGACGTTCACCCGGGGGTCGGTGATGTCCTCGCCGTCGAGGTGGATGGCGCCGTCGTCCACCGTCTCCAGCAGGTTGACGCAGCGCAGCAGCGTGGACTTGCCCGAGCCGGAGGCGCCGATGAGGCTCACCACCTCGTGCGGCTGGACCTCCAGGTCGATGCCGCGCAACACGCTGTGGCCGTGGAAGTTCTTCCACACGCCCTCGATGGTCAGCACGCTCATGCTCCGCGCCTCCTGCGCGTACGGGCCGCCAGGTGGTCGGTGAGCCTGGCCATGGGGATCGTGAGCAGGATGAAGATCAGCGCGGCGGCCAGGTAAGGGGTGTAGTCGAAGGTGTTGAAGG
Organism: Nonomuraea gerenzanensis; assembly: GCF_020215645.1. Taxonomy (NCBI): domain Bacteria; kingdom Bacillati; phylum Actinomycetota; class Actinomycetes; order Streptosporangiales; family Streptosporangiaceae; genus Nonomuraea; species Nonomuraea gerenzanensis. The sequence goes on from NZ_CP084058.1 coordinate 11,972,420, forward strand.
TGTGCATCTGCGCCTGCCGCAGCGCCTCCAGCGGCCCGATCGTCGCGACGAGCGCCGTGTCCTTCTGCAGCGAGACGAAGTCGTTCAGCAGCGGCGGCACGACCCTGCGCGTGGCCTGCGGCACCACCACGAACCGCATGGTCTTCATGTGGCTCAGACCCAGCGAGCGGGCCGCCGCCACCTGGCTGGAATGCACCGACTCGATGCCGGAGCGGAACACCTCAGCCACGTACGCGCCGTACGAGAGCGTCAGCGCGATGATGCCCAGCGTCGCCTTGTCGGTCGGGATCCCCTGCAGCTTCAACGCCGGCAGCCCGAACCCGATCAGGTAGATCACCAGGATCGTCGGCACCCCGCGGAAGACGTCGGTGTAGAGCGTGGCCAGGGCTCTGATGGGGAAGAACGCCGGGCTCTTGATCCCCCTGGCCAGCGCGACCAGCAGGCCGATGACGAGGATCAGCACCTCGGAGATCAGGAAGATCCTGATGTTGAGCAGGAACCCGTCCAGCACGTCCGGCAGCGCCGCGACGAACTGCTCACCGTCGAAGAACGTCTCCCGCACCCGCGGCCAGCCCGGCGAGCTGGTGATCCCCCAGACCACCAGCACGATGAAGACGATCGTCGAGGCGGTCGCGATCGAAGCCGAGCGGCGGGCCCGCGACCTGCGGACCCGCTCCCGCTCGACCTGCCGCTCCGACTTGACCCATTCACTCATCGCAGCTCGGGGGCGCCGGCCGCGGAGCCGAGCCACTGCTGCTCGATCTTGGCCAGCTCACCCTTCGTCTTCAGCGCGTCCACGGCCTTGTCCACGCACGGCTTGAGCGCGCTGCCCTTCTCCATCACCAGGCCGAACTCCTCGGGCGTGCCGCCCGTCGAGCTGAACTGGCCCAGGATCTTGGAGTTCTCCACCTGGGCGGCCGTCACGTAGAACGCCGTCGGCAGGTCCACGACCACCGCGTCCACCTGGTCGTTCTTCAGCGCGGTCACCACGTCGATCTGGTCGTTGAAGACGTCGGGGTCCTCGGCGGGCTTGATGACGTCCCTGACCGCGTTGAACGAGGTCGTGCCCACCTGCACGCCGATCTTCGCGTCCGTCAGCTCCGCCAGGCTCTTGGCCGCCGCGAACTTGCCCTTCTCGGAGACCACGACGGCCTGCTTGACCGTGTAGTACCCCTTGCTGAAGTCGACCGCCTCCGCCCGCTCGGGCGTGATCGAGACCTGGTTGATGTCGAAGTCGAACTGCTTGTCACCCGGCGCGAACGCGGCGTCGAACTTCACGGTGCTCCACTGCACCTCACTGCGGTCGAAGCCCAGCTCCCCCGCGACGGCGAAGGCCACCGCGCTCTCGAAACCCTGCCCGTTGCTCGGGTCGTCGTCCTTGAACCACGGCTCGAAGGCGGGCTTGTCGGTCGCGATCGTGAGCTTGCCCGGGGTCAGCAGCGAGAGCTGCTCCTTGGTGCAGGCGGTGGACGTCGTGGGGGCGGCCGTGGTGGCCGTCTCGTCCACAGGCGCACAACCGACGACGGCGACGGCCACGGCAAGCAATATCAACGGGCGTACGGCCATGGCCTTGCCTCCAGGGGGAAACGTGCAGCAGAACGACGGCATTCTACGCCGCCCGTATAGGGAATCCTGCCCAAGGGTGCCCTTCACCACGGCATTCGACCCACTTCGGGCTCGCGTGACGGCGGCCCGCCGGTGAAGGGTCAGCGGCCGTTTCCTGGAGGGCCCTCAGCCGGAGTGCGGCGGGTGGTCGGCCACGGCCTGCCGTACATACAAGAAGGCCCCCGCACGAAGCGGGGGCCATCAAGTGGATCAGCCGGCCACGACTTCCACGTCGATGCCCGCGGCCACCTCCGGGTGGAGGCGGACGGTGACGCGGTGGGAGCCGACGCTCTTGATCGGGTTGACGATCTCGATGCGGCGGCGGTCGAGGATCGGGCCGCCGGCGGCCTTGACCGCGTCGGCGATGTCGCCCGTCGTGATCGAGCCGAACAGCCGGCCCGACTCGCCCGCGCGGGTGGTCAGCCGGACGCGCAGCGCGCCGAGCTGGCCGGCGACCTCCTTGGCGGTGCCGAGGTCGCGGATCTCGCGAGCGTCGCGAGCCTTGCGGATGGTCTCGATCTGCTTCTCGGCGCCCCGCGTCCAGCGCATGGCGTAGCCGCGCGGGATGAGGTAGTTACGGCCGTAGCCGTCCTTGACCTCGACGACGTCGCCGGGGGTGCCGAGGCCGGAGACCTCGTTGGTGAGGATGAGCTTCATATCGACAGGCCTCCTTAGCGCGCGGTGCTCGTGTAAGGCAGCAGGGCCACCTCACGGGCGTTCTTGATCGCGGTCGCCACGTCGCGCTGGTGCTGGGTGCAGTTGCCCGTCACCCGGCGCGCACGGATCTTGCCGCGGTCGGAGATGAACTTCCGCAGCAGCGCCGTGTCCTTGTAGTCGACGTAGGAGATCTTGTCGTGGCAGAACAGGCAAACCTTCTTCTTGGGCTTGCGCAGTGCCGGCTTGGCCATCGTGGTGCTCCTTTCAGAGCCCCGCCTTCAGGGCGGGAATGGACTCGGGCTTGGTGGACTGGGATTAGAAAGGCGGCTCGTCGCTGAAGTCGCTGCCGCCGCCGAAGCCGCCGCCGCCCTGCTGGCCGCCACCGCCGCCGCCGAAGCCGCCGCCACCGCCCTGGAAGCCGCCGCCCTGAGGCGGGGCGGGCGTGGCAGAGGCCCACGGGTCGTCGGCCGGGCCGCCACCGAAGCCGCCGCCACCGCCGCCACCCTGACGGGAGGTGCGGTTGACCTTGGCGGTGGCGTTACGCAGGGACGGGCCGACCTCGTCGACCTCGACCTCGTAGACCGTGCGCTTCTCGCCTTCCTTGGTCTCGTAAGACCGCTGCTTGAGCCGCCCCTGCACGATGACCCGCATGCCGCGCTGCAGGCTCTCGGCGGCGTTCTCCGCCGCCTGCCTCCAGACGTTGCAGGTCAGGAAGAGGCTCTCGCCATCCTTCCACTCGTTGGTCTGTCGATCCATGAACCGCGGAGTGGACGCGATGCGGAATCGAGCCACCGCTTGCCCCGTCGGGGTGAAGCGCAGCTCCGGGTCGTCGACGAGATTGCCGACGATGGTGATTACGGTGTCGCCTGCTGCCATGGCTAGCGCTCGCCTTCCTGCACGCCTTCGCTTGGGTTACGGCTCAGAGTACGGGGCTCCTCCGACAAAAGCCGGAGGTTAGTGCACGTCGGGACGCAGGACCTTGGTGCGCAGGATGCCCTCGTTGAGGTTCATCTGCCGGTCGAGCTCCTTGACCGTCGCGGGCTCCGCGGACAGGTCGATGACGGCGTAGATGCCTTCGGACTTCTTGTCGATGTCGTAGGCGAGACGGCGACGGCCCCAGACGTCGACCTTCTCCACGGTGCCGCCGTCGTTGCGGACCACGGTGAGGAACTGGTCGAGGGACGGCGCGACGGTGCGCTCATCGAGCGAAGGGTCCAGAATGACCATTACTTCGTAACGACGCATGCGGGACTCCTACCTCCTCTGGACTCTTGCGGTCACGACACTCTGCCGTGACAGGAGGACGCTGACGTCTCAACCCGGGCGGCCCCTTTCGGCACCCCGGGGCGATGGATCACCCATCACAACGCAGCGTGCCCAAGGTTACCAGCAGTGGGTAGGTGGGAAGGCCTGTAGGAAACCAAGGGGGTGATGGCTGTGCCACATGTGCTTCAGCCCGCCGAAAGGCAGCGGTTCAGGCTCACGCTGAACCCGGATGGACGTCCGCATCCCGTCGAGAACATCCTGGCCGTCGTCACGCTCGTCTGCGGTGTGGTGGCCTTCGTCGCCACGTTCTGGACCTCGGCGCACATGATCGCGTCCTGGGTCGGCACACTGGGCTTCGGCGTGGGCCTGTACTCGCAGTACATCTCCGCGACGACACCGCAGCGCTCGCTCAACGTCATCGGCCTGGTGGGCTCGTTCGTGGGCGCCGCCCTCGGCATCGCCCACGGCGGGTTCCTCCCCCATTCATGAGCAACGGCCCCGGGCTCGTGCCGGGGCCGCTTGTTATGTGGTTCACCCGATGTGCAGGTCGATACCGAGCAGGACCAGGAACCAGAGGAACACCGCGAGCAACGCCTCCGCGAGATCCCGGAGCAGCCCTGGCGTGATGTAGTCGTAGACCCAGGCGACGTAGATGCCGACGATGACGTAGACGAGGACGATGAGCGCCCGTAAGCGCCAGCGGCTCATATGTGATCTCCTCAGGGGTTAGGGGGTGTCCCCGCGACTGCCCTGAGCTGCTCCCACCAAACGGATAAGCTCGGTGACATGGTGCTTATCGGAGCTCACGTCGACCAGGACGACCCCGCCGCCCACGCCGCGCAGGTGGGGGCCGAGGTGGTGCAGTTCTTCCTCGGCGACCCGCAGGGCTACGACAAGCCCGTGCTGCCGGCCAAGCCGGTCGAGGGGGTGGACATCTACATCCACGCCCCCTACCTGGTCAACGTGGCGACGACCAACAACCGCATCAGGATCCCCAGCCGCAAGCTGCTGGAGCAGCACCTGAAGGCGGCCGCGAGCCTCGGCGCCAAGGGCCTGATCGTGCACGGCGGCCATGTCAACAAGAGCGACGACCCGCAGAAGGGCTTCGACAACTGGCGCAAGGTGTTCGAGCGCATGGAGTGCCCCATCCCCGTGCTGATCGAGAACACAGCGGGCGGCGGCAACGCGATGGCCCGCAAGCTGGAGCGCATCGCCCGGCTGTGGGACGCGCTCGACGGGTTCGACGTGGGCTTCTGCCTCGACACCTGCCACGCCCACGCCGGCGGCGAGGAGCTGGTCGACGTGGTCGACCGGGTCAAGGCCATCACCGGCCGGATCGACCTGGTGCACTGCAACGACTCGCGCGACGACTTCGACTCCGGTGCCGACCGCCACGCCAACCTGGGCAAGGGGAGGATCGACCCCGAGCTGATCCTGGCGGTCTGCCGGGCGGCCGGGGCGCCGATCGTGGTGGAGACGCCGGGCGAGGGCCAGGCGGAGGACATCGCGTTCCTGAGGAAGAACCTCTAACGAATACACACAGGCTGTGGATAACTTCCCTGGATTACCGAGAAGAGAAAGTGGGTAAGGAGCCTCACCCGGGTCAGCCCGCCCAAGCCCCGTTCAGGAAGCGGAAGGCGTTGACCAGCATCAACGGCCCCGAGATCGTCGCGTACAGCACGATCACCCACGTCCGCCGGGTGGCGACCCACGCGACCACCACCCACAGCGGAAACCACAGCAGCAGCGAGCGCGGGATCGACAGGTAGTACGCCGACGTCATCAGCGCCGCCGCCTGCGTCCCCGTGTAGACGGCCTCGCTCCACCGGCGCAGCACGAGCAGCCACACCAGCCCCGCCACGGCCAGCACCACCCCGACGATCTCCATGCGGAAGGCCACCGCGAAGTCGCCCGAGCCCATGGCCGAGCGCCAGGTCGTCGCCCACGCCTCCCACGGCCAGGCGAAGTCGCGCCCCCAGCCGGCCTCCTGCGCGTGCTTCCAGGCCAGCCAGTCGCCGGTCCTGCCGTACTGGTAGTACGAGTACGCCACCAGCGGCACGAACGGCACGGCCAGCCACCCCGCCCGCCGCGGCGACTCCCGGCGCAGCACGAACTCCACCACGAGCGCGACCGCGAGGAACAGCCCCGTGATCCGCACGCACGAGGCCCCCGCCGCCAGCAGCCCCGCCGAGGCCCAGTTCCCCTGCCTGGCGGCCAGCCACGCCGGGATCGCGAAGGCCAGGAAGAGCGACTCGCTGTAGCCCGCGGCCAGGAACACCGCCATCGGGAAGAGCAGCAGCGCCAGCACGGCCAGCCAGCCGGTGGCGCCCTCGACCTCGGCCAGCCTGGCCAGCGCCAGCATCGCGACGGCCCCGGCGACCAGCGAGACCAGCAGCCCGGCCGCCGCCCAGTCGGGCACCACCAGGTGCACCAGCCGCAGCGCCGCCGGCAGCCCGGGGAAGAACGCGGGCAGCCCGTCGTCCGGCGGCCTGCCCGGCTCCCCGTCGTAGCCGTATTGGGCGATCGTGATGAACAGCGTGGCGTCCCACTTGCGCCACTTGTCGAGGTACTCGCCCAGCGCCACGCCGAGCAGCGTGGCGAGGAGCAGCCCGGCCCGCGAGCCGAACCAGAGCAGCAGCGCGTCCCGGCCGGTCGAGCGAGTGATCATCGCAGGGCGGTCTGGAGCGTGAACCTGTCCGGGGCGTCGTCGAACACGCCGCCCGCCTGGTCGTCCACGCCGGCCTGGCGCACCACGTCCTTCTCCGGCCGCAGCACGTCACGCACGACGAACGCCATCATGATGGCGATGGTGATGATCCGGCCCCACACGGCGGTGAAGTACGTGTCGTCGCCGATGCCCAGGTCCTCGCGGCTCAGCGGCGGCTGGGCGACCAGGTAGAGCCAGATCGCGACGAAGTACCACACCTCCGCGAGCTGCCACAGCGCCAGCGGCTTCCAGTTGGGCCTGGCGAGCACCGCGAACGGCACCAGCCACAACACGAACTGCGGCGACCACACCTTGTTCGTCATCATGAACGCGGCCAGCGCCAGGAAGCAGATCTGCGCGAGCCGCGGCCGGCGCGGCGCGGCCAGCGTCAGCACGGCGATGCCCACGCACATGGCCGCCAGCGACACCATGCCCAGCGTGCTCACATCGGCCTCGCCCAGCACCGGCCAGCCCTTGTTCTGGAAGAACAGCCACGGCGAGCCCCAGTCCACCCCGCGTTCCTGCGAGAAGACGTAGAAGCGGCGCCAGCCCTCCCAGGCGAAGATCATGAAAGGCACGTTCACCACGAGCCACGCGCCCGCGGCGGAGCCCACCGTGACCAGGAACGGCCGCCACCGCGCGGTCCGCCACGTCAGCAGGAACAGCGCGCCCAGGAACATCAGCGGATAGAACTTGGTCGCGATCGCCAGCCCCAGCAGCACCCCGGCCGCCACCTGGCGTTGCCGTTTCCAGGCCAGCAGCATGCCCATGGACAGCGCGCCGGCCACCAGATCCCAGTTGATGTAGGCGGCCAGCACCACGGCCGGCGAGATCGCGTACCAGAGCGGGTCCCAGCGCCGCGTCGGGCCCGCCACCGCGGCCATCAGCAGCACGCCGGCCACCAGGCAGCCGCCGAGCAGGATCACCGTCAGGTCGTAGAAGCGCACCGCCTGGGCGACCTGGTCCGGCTCCAGCGCGCGGGCGATCCAGCTGATCACCTGCATGACCTCGCCCAGCACCACGGGGTACTCGACCTGCTTGTCGAAGGGCACGTGCGCGAAGTAGGGGTTCTGGGTGGCCAGCGCCCTGTCGAAGTACAGGGGGTAGATGTCGGTGTAGCAGAAGTTGGTGTAGGTGGTGATCTGGTCGTTCCACCCGCCGGTGCGGCACGGGAGCCGCACCACGTACGCGAGGCTCGCCCCCATGGCCGCGATCAGCCCCAGGGGCAGGTAAGGCACGGCACGCGCCGCCCAGGGGGCGCGTGCCTCGGTGCTCGTCACTGGTCCTCTGGCCTGGTGGACTTGGGCTGCGTGCCGCTGGACCTGGGGTCGGGCGCGGAGCCCTCGCCGGCCAGGCCCACGTCGTTGGGGTCGCTGTTGCCGAAGTCGTCATCGGCGCCGTCGTCCACGTTGACGTCCTCGTCGGGCACGGTGGCGTCGTTGCCGTCGCAGCCGATGAGGCAGTCGTCCGTGCCGTCGTCGAACGGGTTGTCCGAGCCGAACGGGTTCTCGTTCTCGGGCGTGGGCGTCGGCGTGGGCGTCGGGCTCGGCACGATGTTCTCGGGGATGCCGACCTCGGCGCGGTCCGGGAACTGCTCGATCGGCAGGTTCTCGTGGGCGAGCTGCATGAACTTCTGCCAGGCGATGGTGGGCGGGCCCGCGCCCTCGAAGCCGAGCGAGACCTCCTTGACCCGGGTGTAGGGGTTGTCGTTGTTGTACTTCTTGCTGCCCTTGCGGAAGATCGGGCAGTTGGAGTGCTGCGGCGGGATGACCTTGCCCGCCTTGGTCACGCACTGCTCGCGGTAGAACCCGACGGCGGCCGAGATCTGCGGCGTGTAGCCGACGAACCAGGCCTCCTTCTCGTCGTTGTTCGTGCCCGTCTTGCCCGCGGCCGGCCTGCTGCCCAGGCCCTTGCCCGCCGCCGTGCCACCCGGCTGGAGCACCGCCTGCATGGCGACCGTGGCGTCGGCGGCGACACCCGCGTCGATGACCGACTTCGCGACGGCCTGCTCGGGGTAGGCGACCTTGCCGTTCTGCCTGACCTCCTGGACGACGTGGTACTTGGTGTACTTGCCGCCGTTGGCGAAGATCGAGTACCCCGCGGCCTGCTCGACCGGGGTCACCAGCGCGCTGCCGATGGCGAACTGGAAGTGGTGCTCGTCGATGTCCTGTTCCATGCGCTTCTGGTTGAACCCGGCCGCCTCGACCAGGTTCTTGACGTCGTCGAGCTGGCCGGGCAGCTTGAACGCCATCGACACGTACGCGGTGTTGACCGAGGCCGCGGTGGCCTTGACCACGTCCACCGAGGCGCCGACGTTGTGGCTGTTCCTGATGCCGCCCGCCTGCTGGCCCGGCAGCTCCTTCGGCACCGTCTGGTTGCCCGGCACGTAGCTCTTGAGCGAGTACCCGGCCTGCAGCCAGGCCGCCAGCACGTACGGCTTGAACGCGGACGCGGCCTGCTTGGTGGACTGGAACGGCTCGTTCCACGGGTCGGTGAGGAAGTCGTCACCGCCGTAGAAGGCGAGCACGCGCCCGTTCTTCGGGTTGACCGCGGCCAGGCCGCCGTGGAACTCCGTGCCCAGGTTGTAGGCCTGCATGGTGCTCTTGACCGCGGTCTGCGCGGCCTTCATGAGCCTTCTGTCGAAGGTCGAGATGATGTGGTAGCCGCCGGACTTGATCTCGTCGGCGGTCAGGCCACGCCCCTCCAGCTCGTTGAGCACCTCCTCGACCATGTAGCCGTTGAGGCCGCCCAGGTCGTCGTTGCCGGCGGAGGCGCGGGTCTTGGGGAACTTGGCGGTCTGCGGGAGCGTGCCGTACTTGTCCGGCCACAGCTCGGCCATGTTCTTGATGACTTCCTTGAAGCGCCACTGGAGCGCCGGGGAGTTGTGGTCCCAGTTCGGCTGCTGGATGCGGGCGGCGAGGTAGGCGCCCTGCTCGGGGGTGAGCTTCGCGGCGGTGATGCCCTTGCCGGGGAAGTACGCCTTGGCGGCGGCCTCGACCCCGTACGCGCGGCCGAAGTTGATGGTGTTGAGGTAGGTCGAGAGGATCTCTTCCTTGCTCATGGTCTCGTCGAGCTTGACCGCGACGAAGATCTCCTTGACCTTGCGCTGGATCGACACCTCCTGGCTGAGGCCGTCGTAGTAGCCCCGGGCCATCTGCTGGGTGATCGTCGAGGCGCCCTGGAGCTGCTCCCCGGTGACGGTGTTGTAGACCGAGCGGACCATGCCGGAGATGGAGATGCCGGAGTCCTCCCAGAACGTCTTGTTCTCGATGGCGACCGCGGCGTTCCTGACGTCCTCGTCCATCTTGGCGTAGGGAACGATCTCGCGCTTGAAGCCGAGCTTGGCGATGACGTTCTTGCCGTCGCGGTAGTAGATCGTGCTCTGCTGGGCCGTCGCCTCGGTCTGCGTGGAGGTCGGGACCGGCGTGTTGGCGTACGCGACCATGATCATGCCGAACAGGCCGGCCGCGAGCACCACGGCGCCCGCCACGAGGATCTTCCAGCTCGGGACGAACCTGCGCCAGCCACCGCGACCGCCGCCGTCCTTCTTGGTCGGCGGGCCGGGGGGCTCGGGCGGCTGGCCCGAGCCGCGCCTGCGTGATCGGCGCGGCATGTCGCTGACGATCGTCTCCTGGTTACCCACAGTGCGCGTATGCTCGCGGCTACGGGAGCGGGGCGGCGGCTCGGCGTGCGGCTCACCGTAGGCGGGGGTCTCCCCGCGCCTCGGGGGCTCGGCACGTCTCTGCGGCTCCGCACGTCCAGGAGGAGGTTCGTCGTACGGCTGCGCGGCCATGGCACCGGTCTGCTCGTAGGCCGCTTCAGGACGACGGGGCGGCTGAGCCGCACCCCAACCCGGCTCGCCGGTTTGAGGTGGAGAACTCTGGGGCACAGAACGGGATGAGCTGGATCGACGGCGCCTCCCCGGGCGGGCCGTCCCCTCATTCATGCTGTTACTCACACGTCCTCACAACGTCGTCGGAACATAAACGGCGGTCGGGCGTGAACTCCTCGCCGCCCTCGGTCATCACGCTTGTCCGGCGAGGTCCGGCGGCCCGTTCCCGAGGACGTACGAAACCGTCAGGTGATTCCAGGAACAACCTTGGCAGACCTCGACAACGTACACCCGGAACTCATCGTAATCATGAGCCATGGCGGCGAGTTCTGATGTGACCTTTGCCTGACCGGCATGCCTGCCGAGGCAATCCCCGTAGACATAGGTCACGTTGGTGACGTTCTCCTTTTCGCACACCGGGCAGGGGCGTTCGGTCGGCTCGCCGAAGTGGCGCGCCGCTCGAAGGAGGTAGGGCTGTGCGTCACAGACGTCGCGGCGCGAGGCGTGCCCCGAGCGCAGGGAGCGGACGACCGCCCGCTTCGCGAGGCCGTAATCCACCACCCTTCTCTGTGACCACATGAGCGCCAGACTACGGCGTTTTACGGGTTCATCCCAACGCCTTGGCAGATTCATAGATTGCAGCCATATAGCGGACCGACGTATCTTGGAGATGTATCGGCTCGATACATCGACGCGAGAGGGGGCGGTTCCAGTGGCCAGCGGACAGGGCAGGGTCTTGGAACTGGCCGTGCTCGGGTCGCTGCACGAGACGCCGCTACACGGCTACGAGCTGCGCAAACGGCTCAACGCCCTGCTGGGGATGTTCCGTGCGTTCTCCTACGGGTCGCTGTACCCCTGTCTGCGATCGCTTCTGGCTCAGGGCCTCATCGTGGAGGAGCAGCCGGCTCCCACCGCGATCGTCGGCGGCAGGTCGAAGATCGTCTACAAGCTGACCGCCGAGGGCAAGGAACGCCTGCAGGACATGCTCACGCAGGCCGGTCCGTCCGCATGGGAGGACGAGAGCTTCGGCGTGCACTTCGCCTTCTTCCGCCACACGGAGGCCGAAGTGCGCCTGCGCATTCTCGAAGGCCGCCGTAGCCGGCTCGAGGAGCGCCTCGACGCGGTGCGTACCGCACTGGCGCGCACCAGGGAGCGCCTCGACAGCTACACGCTCGAGCTGCAACGTCACGGGCTCGAGTCCGTCGAACGCGAGGTGCGCTGGCTGAACGAGCTGATCGCAACGGAGCGTCGGGCCTCGTCAGAGGAGAGGCCCGAAAGAGATACCACGTCAACTGATGAGTAAGGGAGCGAGTGCGATGGGTTCGGTTCGCGTGGCCATTGTCGGTGTCGGCAACTGCGCGTCGTCGCTGGTCCAGGGCGTTCACTACTACAAGGACGCGGACCCGGACACACGGGTCCCGGGCCTGATGCACGTGAAGTTCGGCGACTACCACGTCGGCGACGTCGAGTTCGTCGCCGCGTTCGACGTGGACGCCAAGAAGGTCGGCCGCGACCTGTCCGAGGCGATCGTCGCCAGCGAGAACAACACGATCAAGATCTGCGACGTCCCGCCCACGGGGGTGACGGTCCAGCGCGGCCACACCCTCGACGGCCTTGGCGAGTTCTACCAGGAGATCATCGAGGAGTCCGACGAGGCGCCGGTCGATGTGGTCCAGGTCCTGCGTGACAACCAGGTCGACGTCCTCGTGTCGTACCTGCCGGTGGGTTCGGAGGAGGCCGACCGCTTCTACGCGCAGTGCGCGATCGACGCCAAGGTGGCGTTCGTGAACGCGCTGCCGGTCTTCATCGCCTCCGACCCCGAGTGGGCCGAGAAGTTCACCGAGGCCGGCGTGCCGATCGTGGGCGACGACATCAAGTCGCAGGTGGGCGCCACGATCACGCACCGGGTGATGGCCAAGCTGTTCGAGGACCGCGGGGTGGAGCTGCTGCGCACGTACCAGCTCAACTTCGGCGGCAACATGGACTTCATGAACATGCTGGAGCGCAAGCGGCTCCAGTCCAAGAAGATCTCCAAGACGCAGTCGGTCACCTCCCAGATCCCCCACGAGATGGGCAAGGCCGACGTGCACATCGGGCCGTCGGACCACGTGCCGTGGCTGGACGACCGCAAGTGGGCGTACGTGCGGCTGGAGGGGCGCTCGTTCGGTGACACGCCGCTCAACCTGGAGTACAAGCTCGAGGTGTGGGACTCGCCGAACTCGGCCGGCATCATCATCGACGCCGTACGGGCGGCCAAGATCGCGCTCGACCGGGGCATCGGCGGGCCGATCCTGTCGGCGTCCTCGTACTTCATGAAGTCGCCGCCGAAGCAGTTCTCCGACGACGAGGCCAGGGAGTACGTCGAGAAGTTCATCCGGGGCGAGGTCGAGCGCTGACCCCGCTGACCCGCTGACCTCGTGGCGCCGTGTCCGTGCCGGACGCGGCGCCCTCCCATGTCACAGGCGCGCGGCAGGCGGCAGGTCGTGGTGGGAGGCGGGCTGCCAGGTGAGGGGGTCGGCGCCGAGCTCGGCCAGCAGCGGCACCTGCTCCCTGCACCAGGGCGAGATCGCCAGCAGCCCGTTCTGGGCCCCCTCGGCGAACTCCTTCCACGGCATCCAGCGCACCTCCGCCACCTCGTCGGGGTTGGGCGTGACGGCCGAGTCGACGGTGACCCGGTAGACGGGGCACAGCTCGTGCTCGACGATGCCGTTGGCCATCTCGGCGCGGTAGGAGAAGGCGGGCAGCATGAGCTCGGCCCGCTCGGCCGTGAGCCCCAGCTCGTAGGAGAGCCGGCGCAGCACCGCGTGGTCCACGGGCTCGCCGGGCAGCGGGTGGCCGCAGCAGCTGTTGGTCCAGACGCTCGGCCAAGTGATCTTGTGCTCGGCCCGCTTGGTGAGCAGCACGCGGCCTTCCCGGTCGAAGACGTAGCTGGAGAACGCCAGGTGGAGCGGCGTCTCCCGGCCGTGCACCGACGTCTTGGGCGCGGTGCCGAGTGCGTGGCCGGACAGGTCGACCAGCACAACGTGTTCCTCAGTCGTCACGCTATGAAGCGTACGAGATCATGCGCACCGCTTGGAACCCCATGCGCACCGGCTGCACCAGCATCCTAAAGGAGGAGACGCCGGGCTAGGCTGGCGGCGTGTCTTTCGTCGCCGATCTCCGCGTGGTCCTGCGGGGCCGGGACTTCAGAAGGTTGTTCAGCACCCGGCTGGTCTCCCAGTTCTCCGATGGGATCTTCCAGTTCGGGGTGACCGGATTCGCCTTCTTCAGCCCCGAGAGCCAGACCACCGCGCTCGAAGTGGCCGCCGGGCTGGCCGTGCTGCTGTTGCCGTACAGCGTGCTCGGGCCCTTCGTCGGCGTCTTCATCGACCGCTGGTCACGGCGGCAGATCCTCGTGGTGGCGCCCTTCATCCGCGGCATGCTGCTGCTGCTCGCCGCCGTGCTGGTCGCCGCCGACGTGCCCGATCCGTGGTTCTACGGCGCGGCGCTGGCCGTGCTCGGGGTCAACCGGTTCTTCCTGGCCGCGCTCGGCGCCTCGCTGCCGCACGTCGTGCCGCCGGAGCGGCTGATCTCGGCCAACGCGGTCGTGCCCACCTCCGGGACGGTGGCCACGTTCATCGGCGCCGGCCTGGGCTTCCTGCTGCGTGAGCTCTTCGGCGGCACCGACGCGGGCGTGGCGCTGCTGCTGGTCACCTCCGGCGTGGTGTTCACGATGAGCGCGCTGGTGGCGCGGACGATGGACCGCCAGTTGCTCGGCCCCTGGCCCGACCCGAACCGGCCGCAGGCGCGCCAGGCGCTGCGCAACGTGGTCACCGGGCTGGCCGACGGCGCCAAGCACCTCGTGCGGCACCGGGTGGCCGCCGCGACGATGGGCGCGATGGCCATGCACCGCTTCCTGTTCGGCATGTGCACCGCGCTCGGCATCATCCTCTACCGCTACTACTTCACCGACGGTGACGCCGACGCGGCGCTGCGCGGGATCGGCCTGGTGGTGGTGGCCGCCGGCATCGGCACCGCCCTGGCCGTGGTGCTCACCCCGTACGCGACCGAGCGCTTCGGGATCGAGCGCTGGGTGCAGATCGCGCTGGTCTCGGCCGGGGTGCTGACGGCGGCGCTGGTGCTGCCGTTCCAGGAGTGGGGGCTGCCGCTGGCCGGGTTCGTGCTGGGGCTGGCCGGGCAGAGCGTCAAGATCTGCGCCGACACCACCGTCCAGCGCGACGTGGAGGACATCTACCGGGGCCGCGCGTTCTCGATCTACGACATGCTCTTCAACGGCATGTACGTGCTCGCCGCGGCCCTGTCTGCGGCCATCCTCCCGGCGGACGGCAAGTCGTACGCGGCCGTGGTGATCATCTCGCTCGGCTACCCGCTGGCGGCGCTCGCCTACCGGATGATCACCTCGCGCTCAGGCACCAAGGTCGTTTGACCTGGCCCACTCCAGCAGCGCCGCCGTGGCGGCCTCCTTGCCGAGCACGCCCTTGTCGAGCCTGAGGTCGAGCAGGAACTTGTAGGCCTGCCCCACGATCGGCCCCGGCCCCACGCCGAGCACCTGCTGGATCTCGTTGCCGTCGAGCTCCGGGCGGATCTTGGCCAGCTCCTCCTCCTCGGCCAGCCTGGAGATGCGCTCCTCCAGGTGGTCGTAGGTGCGCGACAGGGCCGCCGCCTTGCGCTTGTTACGGGTGGTGCAGTCGGCCCTGGTCAGCTTGTGCAGCCGGGTCAGCAGGTGGCCGGCGTCGCGCACGTACCGGCGCACGGCGCTGTCGGTCCACTCGCCCGTGCCGTAGCCGTGGAAGCGCAGGTGCAGCTCCACCAGGCGGGCGACGTCGGACACCACGTCCTTGGGGAACTTCAGCTCGGTCATGCGCTTCTTGGTGAGCTGCGCGCCGACCACCTCGTGGTGGTGGAAGGAGACCCGCCCGCCCGCCTCGTGACGGCGCGTCTTCGGCTTGCCGACGTCGTGCATGATCGCCGCCCAGCGCAGGATCCGGTCGGCCTTGCCGTCCTCCTCCTGCGCGATGGCCTGGTCGAGCACCGTGAGCGAGTGCTCGTAGACGTCCTTGTGGCGGTGGTGCTCGTCGATCTCCAGGCGCAGCTTCGGCAGCTCGGGCAGCACGTGCGCGGCCAGCCCGGTGTCGACCAGCAGGCGCAGGCCCTCGCGCGGGTTGGCGCCGCAGATCAGCTTGTCGAGCTCGTCGCGGATGCGCTCGGCCGAGACGATCTCGATGCGCTCGGCCATCGCGGTCATCGCCGCCACGGCCTGCGGGTCCACCTCGAACCCGAGCTGCGAGGCGAACCTGGCCGCCCGCAGCATGCGCAGCGGGTCGTCGCCGAACGACTGCTCCGGCGTGCCCGGGGTGCGCAGCAGGCGGGCCCGCAGGTCGTCCAGGCCGCCGTACGGGTCCACGAACTCGTGGCCGGGCAGGCGGACCGCCATCGCGTTGACCGCGAAGTCGCGCCGCTCCAGGTCGGCCTCGAGCGTCTCGCCGTACATGACCTCGGGCTTGCGGGACTTGGGGTCGTAGGACTCGCTCCGGTACGTGGTGACCTCGATCAGCCAGCTCCCCTTGCGCAGGCCGACCGTGCCGAAGTCGATGCCGATCGTCCATACGGAGTCGGCCCAGTCTCTGACGATCTCCAGCACCCGCTCGGGGCGCGCGTCGGTGGTCAGGTCGAGATCATTGCCGATGCGACCGAGCAGGAGGTCGCGCACGGGACCGCCGACGAGGGCCAGCTCGTGGCCCTTGTCGGCGAACAGGCGGCCGAGCTCGTCGGCCACTGGAGCGATCTTGCGGAACAGGTCGTTCATGGCCCGCTGCTGGCTTTCGGTCAAGGTTGAGTCGGACAAACTGAGTCGGCCTTCTGCTTCCGGAACATATCCCCCGAGCCACACCAGGTCCGGGTTACCGTCGGTCAAGGGACGACCGTCGGGGGCAATGGACTTCAGGCAAGGAGGACTATATGAAGGACGCCCTCGCGATCCACCGCTGGCTCCTCGCACACCAGGTCCATCATGAGATCGTACGCCTTCCGCGTCCCATGACATGCGCGGAAGAGCTGCCGGAGACGGTCTCCGCCGCCCCTGAGCGGTGCCTCACGGTCACGGTGCTCGAAGTCACGACCTGGGTCGGCCGCGAGGTCGTCATCGGGGTCACCGCCCCCGTCTCCTCGCCGCCCCGGCCCGGAGCCATCGGCGGGCTGCTCGGCGCGCGCCAGGTACGCCCTGCGCCCGCCCACGTGGTCAACGCCACCACCGACTACGCCTGCGGCCTGGTGTGCCCGCTGCTGCTGCCGGAGTCGATGCCGATGTTCATCGACGACCGGCTGCTGGCCGACACCGAGCCACTGTTCACCGCCACCGGTGAGCGGCACACGGCGCTGTCGATGCGTGCGCTCGACCTGCTGGCCGTTCTGCCAGGCAAGATGGTGGACCTGCGCGGCTCGCGCCCGCGAGGATCGCGCGCGGCGGTCGCGCGACGGCACTGAGCCCGTACCATTGCGGGCGTGCGTCGTCGTAGACCAGCTCGGGCATCCGCGTGATCCGTAAGGCCACGCTGCTCGCCGCGCTGTCCGCCGCGTTGCTCGCCCCCCTGGTGGCGGTGACGCCGGGCTCTGCTGCCGCGAAAGCGGCGGTCACAGCGCAGCGGCAGAGCTACACGGTGTCGATCTCGTCGATCACGCCCGAGGCCCCCAGAAACCTGACCGATGAGATCAAGATCACCGGCACGGTGCGCAACGACACCGGGGCTGACACCTCCGGGCTGCAGGTCCGCCTGCGCTACCTCAACCAGAGGTTCGCCGACCGCGCCACCATGGCCACCTACCTGAGCGACCAGAACACCGCGACGCTGCCCTCCAGCGTCTCCACCCGCAACTCGTTCATGGACCTGCCGCCGCTCGCCGCGGGCGGCACGGCGCAGTGGACGATCACCGCCACCCCCGTGCAGCTCGGGCTGAGCACGTTCGGCGTCTACCCGATCGCCGTGGACGTCGCCCAGTACTCGGTCCCGCAGGCGGCGGTGCGCACGGTGCTGACGTACGCGCCGGCCACGCCGCAGAAGCTGCCGCGCAACAGGATCGCCATCGCGCTGCCCGTCATCGACCAGCCGCACCGCGCGACCGACGACGCCGCGTTCGTGGACGACAAGCTGAGCCAGTCGCTGGCCGGCCGGGGCCGCCTGGCCGACCTCGCGCGCATCGCGCAGTCCGCGCCGGCCACCGTCACCTGGGTGTTCGACCCGGCGCTGCTCGACGACGTGAGCCGGATGACCAAGGGCTACACCGTCAAGACCAAGGACGGCGAGGAGAAGAAGCCGGCCAGCGCCGAGGCCACCGCGTGGCTGACGACCATGCGCAGCGCGCTGGCCGCCTCCCCCGTGGTCGCCACCCCGTACGCCGATCCCGACGTGGCGGCGCTGGCCCACCAGGGGCTCGACACGCAGACCCACCGGGCCATCGAGCTGGGCGGGCAGACGGCCAGGACCCTGCTCAACCGCAACGCCACGACCAACCTCAACTGGCCGGCCGACGGCGTGCTCGACCCCGACGCGCTCGACCTGCTGTCGGTCAGCGACGTCGACACCGTCCTGCTCAACGCCACCAACCTGCCGCCGCAGCAGCCCGTCACCACCACGCCCGACGGCGCCGCGACCCTCGACTCGGTCAACGGCCCCGTCACCGCGCTGGTCGCCGACGCCGAGCTGAGCCGCCTGTTCGAGCCCGCCTCCAGCACCTCGACGCTGCTCAGCACACAGCGCTTCATCGCCGAGACCGCGATGATCGCCGCCGAGCCGGGCCAGACGGCACCGAGGTCGCTGGTCGTCGCCCCCTCGCGGCGCTGGAACCCCAACCCGACGCTCGTCACCGCGCTCATCAAGACCGCGGGCAAGCTGCCGTGGCTGCAGCCGGTCAAGCTGGAGTCGATCAAGCCGGGCAAGGGGGCCGTGCCGCGCGCCGGCCTGACCTACACCGACCAGGACCGCAAGGAGGAGCTGAGCCGCAAGTACCTCGACCCGGTCAAGGACGTCTGGTCGAAGTCGCAGCTCACCTCGCTGATCATGCAGCAGAAGACGCAGTCCCGCTTCGACGCGGCGGTGCTGCGGCTGACCTCCTCCGCCTGGCGCAACAGCACCCGAGCGGGCCGCTCGGTGACCAGCGAGGTCAAGAAGGCCGTGGACGACAGGCTCGCCGAGATCAAGATCACCGGCGCCAGCCCCGACTCCCCCAAGACGCTCGCGGGCAGCAACGGCGTGGTGCCGATCAGCGTGAAGAACGAGCTCGGCGTGCCCATCGAGCTCTACATCGACATCAAGTCCGACAACCCCGAGCTGCTGACGGTGAACTTCGCGCAGCCCGAGCCGCTGACGATCGGCGGCGGGCAGAGCGGCACGGTGCAGGTGCAGATGAACGCCGCCCCCGACACCAGCGGCGACGCCACCGTGACCGTGCAGCTCAAGACCGCCGACGGCCAGCCGTACGGCAAGCCGCAGCGGCTGACGATCCGCACGACCGGCTACACGGGGATCGCCCTGGTGATCGTGGGCGCGGCGCTGACCGTGATGCTCGCCGCGGTGGTGACGCGGCTGCTGCGCCGCAGGTCCCAGCGCAAGCTCGCGCGTGCCGCCAAGAATCGGGAGAGTGAATCCGTATGAGCCGCATGCTGCGGGCCAGCGCCATCATGGCGGCGGGCACCATGGTGTCCAGGGTCACGGGGTTCGTGCGGACGATGGTGCTCGCCTACGCCATCGGCACCGCCGCGCTGGGCGACGCCTACAACGCGGCGTACGCGATCCCGTACAGCATCCTCGACTTCCTCCTCCTGGGCGTGCTGAGCAGCGTCGTCGTGCCGATGATCGTGCGTGCCCAGCAGCACGACGAGGACGGCGGGCGGGCCTACGAGCAGCGGCTGCTGACGCTCGCCACGGTGGTGCTGGTCGTGGTCGCGGCGCTCTCCGTGCTGGCCGCGCCGCTGCTGATCGACCTCTACACCGACTGGGACCCGGGCAGCAGGAAGTTCGAGGTCGCGGTCATGCTGGCCCGCTTCATCCTGCCGCAGCTCGCCTTCTTCGGCGTCGGCGCGGTGGCCGGGGCCATGCTCAACACCCGCGACCGCTACGGCGCCCCCATGTGGGCCCCCGTGCTCAACAACGTGGTCGTCATCTGCGTGTTCCTGCTCTACGCCGTGATCGGCGCGGGCAGCGACCTCGACCAGGTCTCCACCTTCGACCTGGCGCTGCTCGGCGTGGGCACCACGGTCGGCATCGTGGCCCAGGCGGCGGTGCTGGTGGTGGCGCTGCGGCGGGCCGGGTTCACCTTCGTGCCCCGCTTCGACCTGCGTAACGCGCGGCTGGGCGAGATGGGCAAGGCCGGCATCTGGACGATCGGCTACGTCGTGGTCACCCAGCTCGGCTTCATGCTGACGGTGAACCTGGCCAGCTCCGCGGGCAACGCGGTGCCCGGGCACGGCATCAGCCCGTACACACTGGCGTTCCAGCTCTTCCAGCTCCCGTACGGCGTGATCGGCGTCTCGGTGATCACCGCGATGCTGCCGCGCATGAGCAGGGCGGTCAACGAGGGCCGCTTCGACGACGTGCGCGCCGAGTTCGGTTCAAGCGTGCGGCTGGTCTGCTCGTTCATGGTGCCGGTGTCGCTGCTGCTGATGGTGCTCGGGCCGGCGATCACCGTGCCGATCTACGGCCACGGCGCCAACAGCGTCGCCGACGCCGTCTACATCGGCAACGTGCTGCAGGTGTACGGGCTCGCGCTGGTGCCGTTCGCGATCTTCCAGCTCCTGCTGCGGGTCTTCTACAGCCTGGGCGACACCCGGACGCCGGTGTTCATCGGGGCCGGCACGACGGCGGTCAACGCGGTGTTCATGGTGCTGCTGAACTCGGTGCTGCCGCCGGCGTACACGGTGATGGGGCTGGCGCTGGCGTACGCGATCGCGTTCGGGCTGGGCGCGGTGCTGGCCTGGTGGATGGCCGGGCGCCGGGTCGGCGGGCTGGGCGGCTGGGCCGTCGGCATGTCGCTGACCCGGATGTACCTCTCCGCCCTGCCCACGGCCGTGCTGGCGCTGGCCGCCGTCTGGGTCGTGACGAGCGTGTTCGGCGGGCTCGACTTTCTCAATTCGGTCATAGTGCTCGCTATTGGTGGCGGACTGGGTATGGTGCTCTATCTCGGCGTAGCCCACAGAATGCGCATCCCGGAGGTCAACTCGATCGTTGGGATGGTCGCGAGGCGGGTAGGTCGGTAAAGAACGCGGGCGGAATCTTCTCGGCACTACCATGGAGCCCGACACGCGCGAATGGAAGCAGGAGGGGCGTGGGCGGATCCACCCGGCATAGCGTGCCTTCGTGGGACACGGCCACGCAGGTGAGTCGAACCATGAGCACGCCCGATCGGCCAAGCGGAGTGAGCCAGTGAGCAGCACGTCGGCCGTCGAACCCGGCACCCGTCTCGCCGAGCGCTTCCGGCTGGAGGACCGCGTCAGCGAGTCCGACGGCGCCACGTTGTGGAAGGCGATCGACGAGATCCTTGCCCGTCCCGTCGCGGTGCACACCTTCGCCCCCGACTTTCCCCGCGTCCACGAGGTCGTCACGGCCGCCCGCGCGGCCAGCCGGCTCACGGACCCGCGCCTGACCCAGGTGTTCGACGCCGCCGAGGACGACAAGAGCGCCTACGTCGTCAGCGAGTGGGTCACCGGCGAGACCCTGACCGACCTGCTGGCCAACGGGCCGCTGGAGCCCGAGCGGGCCGCGGGGCTGGTGGCCGAGGCCGCCGAGGCGCTCGCGCACGCCCACGAGGCGCAGCTCTACCACCTGTGCCTGCGCCCCTCCCACCTGATGTGGACCAACGGCAACACGGTCAAGGTGCTCGGCGTGGCCGTGGACGCGGCGATGTGGGGCCTGACCACCGACCAGCCGGCGCTCGACGACGCCGAGGGGCTCGGCCGGCTGCTGTACGCGGGCCTGACCGGGCACTGGCCCGGCGACGAGGAGGAGGGCGGCCTGCCCGCCGCCCCCATGACCGACGGCCACTTCTGCACGCCCCGCCAGGTGACCGCGGGCGTGCCCAGCTACCTCGACACGGTCACCGTGCGGGCCTGCCTGCCGGAGTCGCGCCGGGGCCAGGGCGCGCTGTCCAGCCCGGCGGAGGTCGCCGAGTCGCTGGCCGACGTGGCCCGGCCGATGCCGATCCCGATCTCCTACCCCTCCACCCCCGCGGTCGCCTCGGCCTCCCACACCGAGGGCCTGGACATCGCGCACCGGCAGAAGGCGGCCCCCATGCCGCCGCTGCCGCCCGTCACGATGCCGCAGCACCGCCCCTCCGGCGGCGGGGGGAGCACCCTCAACCGCGTGCTGATGACGCTGGTGGTGCTGCTCGTCATCGCCGCCGTCGGCGTCGGCGCCTGGACGATCGGCCGCAGCCTGGGCAGCCCGACCGCGTCGCAGCCGGCCACCGCCGCTCCCACCTCGACCAAGTCGGCCACGGTCGCCGTCGACGCCGTCAAGCCGAAGAACGCCAAGGGCTTCGACCCGCTCGGCGACGGCGACGAGAAGAGCGACATCGCCAAGCTGGCCATCGACGGCAAGCCCGGCACGTTGTGGAAGACCGAGACCTACACCAGCGCCGACCTGGGCCGGCTCAAGGACGGGGTGGGCCTGCTGCTCGACATGGGCAAGTCCATGCCGATCAACGACGTGGTCGCCACGCTGTCCGACGCGTCGGGCGCGACCGTCGAGCTGAAGGTGGGCGACTCCCCCGAGCTCGACTCGCTCAAGACCGTGGCCACCGAGAAGAACGCCGCAGGTAAGACCACTCTCACCCCCGACAAGGCGACCAGCGGTCAGTACGTTTTGATCTGGTTTACGCGTGTTCCGACGGATGCAGGCACTTTTCATGGCACCATCTATGAGGTAGTGGTGCACTCTCCCGGATCGGCATAATCAGGAATCTCTCTTGTGAACTCCCCACCCGAGACACCCTCAGCAGCGGAGCGGCCGGCGGTCACAGACGCCGAGCTGCTGACCGCGCACATCAACGGGGATCCACACGCCTTCAGTGAAATCGTCAAAAGGCACCGCGACCGCATGTGGGCGGTCGCACTGCGTACGCTCGGTGACCCCGACGAGGCCGCCGACGCCGTGCAGGACGCCTTCGTCTCCGCATATCGCAAGGCCGCCACGTTTCGCGGCGAGGCGGCCGTCACGACCTGGCTGCACCGGATCGTGGTCAACGCCTGCCTCGACCGGATGCGGCGCAAGTCCGTCAGGCCCGTCGCCGACGACGAGCTCATCGAGGCGGCGGAGCGCGAGACCCCGCTGCCCGACCAGACCGTCGAGCGCGAGGTCTCGATGGAGGTTTCGGCTGCTCTGAAACTGCTGCCCGCCGACCAGCGGGCGGCGTTGGTGCTGGTGGACATGATGGGCTATTCAGTCGAAGACGCAGCTCAGGTGCTCCAGGTGCCGAGCGGCACCGTGAAGAGCCGATGCGCGCGGGGACGCGCGAAACTTGCCCCAATTCTTTCGCATCTGCGGAACCGTTCGGACCTCAATCGCGTCTCATCCGCGAAGGGAGCAGAACTTCGTGACGGGTGATACGCACTACGATCTGGAAATCCTCGCCGAGCTGGCAGAGGGTCTCCTGGACGTCGGCACGGCGCGCCAGGTCCGCGAGCATCTCGCGGTCTGCGACCCCTGTGGGGAGCTTCTGGCAGACCTGGCGGCGGTTCGCGAGGTGCTGGCCGCGACCCCCACACCGGCCATGCCGATGGGTGTCGCACTGCGCATCGACAAGGCCCTGGCCGCCGAGGCGGAGTCCCGGCGCGGCGGGGGTGTCGGCCTCGTGGAAACTCCGGACTGGGATGAGCTCATGCGGGACGCCCCGTGGGAGCGGCCACCGGCCGAGGTTCCGGAGCCCGTACGCCTGGGCGCCGTGGCCTCCACAGCCGACGACGTCCCCGAGATCCCCGAGCCGGTACGTCTCGGCGTGGTCTCCGACGACGGCACGATCGTCCCCGCCAGGACCCGCACCACGCGGCGCCGGCGCTGGGCGATGCCCGCGGTCGCGGCCGCGGCGGCGGCCGTCGTGGTCGGCACTGCCGTGGCCTCCACCGGCCTGCTGGCGAGCGGCGGCGACGGCGGCACGAGCGTCGCGCCACCGGTCGCCCTGCCACCGGTGCAGTCGTCGGAGCCCCCGAAGGGGCATCTGAAGGCCAGGGGCTACGCCGTGACCAACAGCGACCACAACTACAGCGACCCCGAGCTGAAGATGTCGCTGGAGAGCTTCCTGGCGCCCGCGCCGGCCGTCCTCGACACCTCCAACGGGGCCGACTCGGTCGGCAAGTGTGTCAGCGCGGTCTCCAAGCGGTCCAAGCTCGACGTGTTCGCGGTGGACCAGGGCCAGTACAACGGCCAGGAGGCGCTCATCATGGCCTCGTGGAAGCAGCGCGCCGCCAAGAAGGTCCGGATCGACGTCGTCGACCCGTTCAACTGCAAGAATTTGCGTAGGCCCGCCCTGGGCCGCTGGTAACGGACATCCGTAAAAACCCCACGTCAGAGCCCGCTTCGGCGGGCTCTTTCGTTTCTCCCCGCGTTGCCGGGTAGGGCAGGGAATCAGGGCGGCCTAGGATCTGTTGACGCCGGTGCAATCAGCAGACGAGGAAGGCGTGGGAGCGTTGAGCGACGTCCGTAACGTGATCATCATTGGTTCCGGCCCCGCCGGTTACACGGCGGCCGTCTACTCCGCGCGCGCCGAACTCAAGCCGCTCGTCTTCGAAGGCTCCGTGACCGCGGGCGGCGCGCTCATGAACACGACCGACGTGGAGAACTTCCCCGGGTTCCCCGACGGCATCATGGGCCCCGACCTCATGGACAACCTGCGCAAGCAGGCCGAGCGCTTCGGCGCCGACCTGGTGGCCGACGACGTCGTCGAGGTCGACCTCAACGCCAATCCCAAGGTCGTCAAGACGCACTCCGAGACCTACTACGCCAAGTCGGTCATCCTGGCGATGGGCTCCGGCTACCGCGAGCTCGGCCTGGACAACGAGAAGCGGCTGTCCGGCCACGGCGTGTCCTGGTGCGCCACCTGTGACGGGTTCTTCTTCCGCAACAAGGACATCGTGGTCGTCGGCGGTGGTGACACCGCGATGGAGGAGGCCACGTTCCTGACCCGGTTCGGCCGCATGGTGACGGTGGTGCACCGCCGCGACGAGCTGCGCGCCAGCAAGATCATGCAGGAGCGGGCGTTCAGCAACGACAAGATCCGCTTCGTCTGGGACTCCGAGGTCACGGACGTGCTCGGCGACACCAAGGTCGAGGCGGTGAAGCTGCGCAACGTCAAGACCGGCGAGGAGTGCGAGCTGGCGACCGACGCGCTGTTCCTGGCGATCGGTCACGACCCTCGCACTGAGCTGGTCAAGGGCCAGATCGACCTCGACGAGAACGGCTACATCAAGGTGGCCTCGCCGTCCACGGCGACCAACATCGAGGGCGTGTTCGCCGCCGGCGACGTCGTCGACCACACCTACCGCCAGGCCATCACCGCGGCGGGCACCGGCTGTGCGGCCTCGCTCGACTCCGAGCGCTGGCTCGCCAACAACGAGAAGTAAGGAGCGCACCGTGAAGGCTGTCACCGACGCCACTTTCGAGTCCGAGGTCCTCAAGAGCGACAAGCCCGTGCTGGTCGACTTCTGGGCGGAGTGGTGCGGCCCGTGCCGCCAGGTCGCGCCCATCCTCCAGGAGATCGCCAACGAGCACGGCGACAAGCTGGAGATCGTCAAGCTGAACATCGACGAGAACCCTGAAGTGCCCCGCCAGTACGGTGTGCTCCAGATCCCGACGATGAACGTCTACAAGGGTGGAGAGGTCGTGAAGCAGATCATCGGCGCCAAGCCGAAGGCCATGCTGCTGCGCGAGCTCGAGGGCATCATCTAGGACGCCCACGCGAACGCCCCCGCGGTCACCACGACCGCGGGGGCGTTCTCCTGTCCGGGTGGACGGGGCTGAGGTGGCGTCAGACGGGACGTAGCGCCCGTTCCGGGCTCATGGAGCCGAGGAGGCGTTCGAGGGCCACCTCGACGTCCTCACGCCACGAGACGGCGCTCTTCAGCTCCAGTCGCAAGCGCGGAAATCTCAAATGCGGACGAACGGTCTTAAACCCCACCGAAAGCAAGTATTCCGCCGGAACGACGCAACTAGGCTCTTCCCACTTCAGATCCCCGAAAGCTTCAATGGCCTTCACGCCGCGCCGCGTCAGGTCCTTGGCCACTCCCTGAATCAGCATCCGGCCCAGCCCGCCGCCGGAGAACTCGGGAATGATGTGCGCCGTCATCAGCAACACCGCGTCGGCGCTCACCGGCGAGGTGGGAAAGGCCACCGAACGCGGGGTGTAGAGCGGCGGGCTGTAGAGCACGAACCCCGCGGGCACGCCGTCGACATAGGCGATCTTGCCGCAGCTCCCCCACTCCAGCAGCGTGCCGGAGATCCAGGCCTCCTTCTCCAGGCCCGGATCGCCCGAGTCCACCGCTCGTTCGCCACTCATGGGGTCGAGCTCCCAGAACACGCACCTTCTGCAGCGGCGCGGAAGATCTTCGAGATTGTCCAGGGTTATGTTGACCAGCCGGCGCGACAACTACGGCCCCTATCGTTGACCCGGAAAAGCGCGCGAAAACCGCGTCTACAGGTGGCATCGTAGCCCAGTGAAGATGTCGCCACCGGACACCACGACGGTCGAGCCCGGCGACGGGCGACATGTCCGTCTGGCGTAATCTGGTATTTCGACCCGATATGACACCTAGGAGGTGGGCCGTGACTGAAGAGCTGGATCACGGTCAGACACCCGCGACCCACGGGTCGCGCATCGACGCTTACGTCGATCGGTACGCCGCGCGAGCTACCGGGATGGTCGCCTCCGAGATCCGAGCTCTTTTCGCCGTCGCATCGAGGCCCGAAGTGGTCTCGCTCGCGGGCGGCATGCCGTACGTCACGGCTCTTCCCCTCGACATGGTCGGCGAGCTGGTCTCCGACCTCGTCACGCGGCGCGGCCCCGTCGCGCTGCAGTACGGCTCAGGCCAGGGTGACCCGCACCTGCGCGAGCAGATCTGCGACGTCATGCGGCTGGAGGGGATCTCCGCCGGGGCGAACGACGTGGTCGTCACCGTCGGTTCGCAGCAGGCGCTCGACCTGATCACCCGGATCTTCATCGACCCGGGCGACGTCGTGCTCGCCGAAGGCCCCTCGTACGTGGGGGCACTCGGGACGTTCGCCGCATACCAGGCCAAAGTGGTCCATATCGCCATGGACGATCAGGGCATCGTGCCCGAGTCGCTGGCGCAGACCATCTACGCCCTGGAGACCGCCGGCGCGCCCATCAAGTTCCTCTACACGATCCCGACCTTCCACAACCCCGGCGGCGTCACCCTGAACATCGCCCGCCGCCAGCAGGTGCTCGACATCTGCCAGCGGGCCGGGATCCTCATCATCGAGGACAATCCGTACGGGCTGCTCGGCTTCGACGGCGACCCCATGCGCGCCCTGCGGGCCGACAACCCCGACGGGGTGGTCTACCTGGGGTCGTTCTCCAAGACACTGGCCCCCGGCTTCCGCGTCGGCTGGGCCCTCGCGCCGCACGCCATCCGCGACAAGCTCGTGCTCGCCATGGAGTCGGCCGTGCTGTCGCACTCGTCGTTCACGCAGCTCGCGGTGGGCCAGTACCTCGCCACGCAGCCGTGGCGCGAGCAGATCAAGACCTTCAGGGAGCTCTACCGCGAGCGCCGTGACGCGTTGCTGGACGCGCTCGAATCCCTGATGCCGCCCGAGGTCACGTGGACCCGACCTGGGGGCGGCTTCTTCGTCTGGGCCACCCTGCCGGAGGGGCTCGACTCCAAGGCGATCCTGCCGCGGGCCGTGGCCGAGCGAGTGGCGTTCGTGCCCGGCACGGGGTTCTTCTCCGACGGGAGCGGGGCGCGGCACATGCGGCTGTCGTACTGCTATCCCGAGCCTGATCGCATCAGGGAAGGGGTGCGCAGGCTGGCCGGGGTGATCGAGCAGGAGATCCAGCTGAGGGACACGTTCGGCACCGCTTCCGCCCGCGACCACCAGGGCGTCGACACGCCGGGGCCCGATCTGGCCTGAACCACCGACAGGCCGGCGTCGCGCTCACCGCGACGCCGGCCTGTTGCTGTTCCCGGCTCACGGGTTTCGGCTTTCCAGTGGAGATGGGAGGGGATCGCCGGAGAAAGCACCTCCCGTACACCATTAACCCCAGCCGCCGGTACGGTTGGACAGCCTGCCATCAGCGGCATCAGCGGAGGAGAAGTGATGAGCGATCTGGGCCACGTGCTCGTGCTGGCCGGAGGCCTCTCCTATGAGCGGGAGGTGTCTCTGCGCTCGGGTCGCAGAGTCAGCGAGGTGTTGCGCGCGGCCGGCGTCGACGTGGAGACCCGCGACACCGACGCCTCCCTCGTCCCCTCCGTCCTGGCCGACCCGCCGGACGCCGTCTTCGTCACCCTCCACGGCGGTGCCGGCGAGGACGGCGCCATCCGTTCCGTCCTGGAGCTCCTCAACGTCCCGTACGTCGGCGCCGATCCCGACGCCTGCCGCGTCGCCTTCGACAAGCCCACCGCCAAGGCCGTCGTCCGCTCCGTCGGCCTGCGCACCCCCGCCTCCGTCACCCTGCCCAAGGAGACCTTCCACGACCTGGGCGCCACCGTCGTGCTCGGCCGCATCGTCGAGCGCCTCGGCCTGCCCCTGTTCGTCAAGCCCGCCCGCGGCGGCTCCGCCCTGGGCGCCTCCTTCGTCCCCACCGCCGAGGAGTTGCCCGCCGCGATGGTCGGCTGCTTCGCGTACGGCGACACCGCGCTGATCGAGCGGTACGTGGAGGGCGTCGAGGTGGCGGTCTCCGTCGTCGACCTCGGCTCCGGGCCCATCGCCCTGCCCGCCGTGGAGATCGTGCCCGACGAGGGCGTGTACGACTACGCCGCCCGCTACACCGCCGGCCACACCGAGTTCTTCGCCCCGGCCCGCCTCTCGGCCGCCGCAGCCGCCGCCTGCGCCGAAACCGCCGTAACCGCCCACACGGCACTGGGCCTGCGCGACATCTCGCGGACGGATCTGATCGTGGATGCCGATGGGGTGCCGCATTTTCTTGAGGTGAATGTGGCGCCTGGCATGACCGAGACGTCCCTGTTGCCGATGTCGGCGGAGGCTGCTGGGCAGGACCTGGGTGAGCTCTGCCGGACGCTTCTCCAGAACGCCGCGTCCCGCGCTGCCGCCTCCTGAGCGGTCTGGGCTGGCGTCACGTACGCTCCCGCCCTTAGGGTGCGTTTCTTGCGCGGCGTCCGGCATGAGGCTGCGGGGGGTTGCCCCCGCACGTGTCTGCTCGCCTCCATGCGCGGGCGTACGCCACCGCAGTGGACACCGTTCACCCAGCCCCTCAGCGCCTTGGTCCTGAGCCTCGTCGTCTCTGCGTCTCAGCGCCTGCCTGCCTTCTCGAACGTGGCGCTTCCGTCTCAGCCTGCTTGCGGTGAGGCTCGCAGAGCTTCACGCCAGCCAATCGCGCACGCCAATCCCGTACGCCAGCCAATCCCGTACGCCAGCCACTCGCGTACGCCAGCCAATCCCGTACGCCAGCCAGTCCCGCACGCGAGCTCAGCCCGCCACCTCATCGCCGCCCCCCCTCGCCCACCACCACGCCGTCTCCCACCCCTCACCTCCGCCCTCCGCCTTCAACCGCCCACCCCCCTCCCCCGCGAACAGTGCGACAGGAACGCCCCACCCCCAGCCCACACCAACACCCCGCCGGCCCCACCCGTCCCCAATAAGTAGCCTTACGATGTGCTGATCGATCCGATGTACCCCAAGAGCTTCGCCAGCGACAACCACGCCGGCGTGCACCCCACCATCCTCGAAGCCATGTCCGCCGCGAACGTCGGCGACGCACCCGCCTACGGCGACGACAACTGGACATCGACCTTCGAGGAGAGAATCAAGGAATCCTTCGGCCCCACCGCCGACGGTTTCGCCGTGCTCAACGGAGCAGGCGCCAACATGGTCGGCCTCGCCCTCATGCTGGGCCGCTACAGCGCCATCATCTGTGCCGACAGCGCCCACATCGCCACCCACGAAGCGGGAGCATCGGAGCGCCTGCTCGGTGTGAAGCTCATGACGGTCCCCACCAAGGACGGCAAGCTACGCCCCGCCGACATCAAGTCGCGCCTGGGCGGCCTCGGCAACCACCACGAGTCCCAGCCCGCCGTCGTCTCCATCACGCAGACCACAGAACTCGGCACCACCTACTCCCCCACCGAGATCGCCGCCATCGCCGACGCAGCACACGAGTCAGGACTCCGCCTTCACCTGGACGGCGCCCGGCTCGCCAACGCGGCCGCCTTCCTCGACTGCGACCTGAAGGCCACCACCACGGACGTCGGCGTGGACGTCTTCAGCTTCGGCGGCACGAAGAACGGCGCACTGGCCGCAGAGGCCGTCGTCGTCCTCGATCCGTCCCTGGCACACGCCGTCCCCTTCCTCCGCCGCCAGTCCCTCCAGCTCGCCTCGAAGATGCGCTTCATCTCAGCCCAGCTCTCGGCTCTCCTCACGAACGACCTCTGGCGCCAGAACGCCGCTCACGCCAACGCGATGGCCATGCGCCTGGCGAACGGTCTCGCGGACATCCCGGGGATCTCACTCGCGCACCCGGTCCAATCCAACGCCGTCTTCGCCACCCTCCCGATCACTGTCGCCGAGTCTCTCCGCCAGCGCTACCTCTTCCACTACTGGGACGAGGCCGCAGGAACCGTACGCTGGATGACCGCCTTCGACACCACCCCGGAACAGGTGGACGACTTCCTCGACGACATCCACAAAGCCGCCGCCCTCTAAGGGCCGAGGGATTCTCGCCACGCTGACCCTCATGTTTCACGTGAAACGCATCCCGCCGAAAGAGGCCCCCCTTGGCGCGCATGGGCGCAGCCCGGCCAACACTCCCTTGATGACGGTGTTTCACGTGAACCCCGCGCCACGACCAGCGACCGAGCGGCCCGCACAGAGCTTCGTCAGCACGACGGGGCGGCCCAGCGGATGAACCGTCCCCAACATGCCCGCCCGACGATCACCCGCCAGCAAGGGACCCATTCTCCTGTTTCACGTGAAACAGAGCTACGGCCGAGACAGCTGCGAGCCGCCCTCTGGATGCGATCGCTGCCAGCGAGTCCTTCCGCGCTGCGCCACAACGCCGCGTCTCAACGTCCGCCCGCGCCCGGGTCTCAAGTCCGCGTTACGCGCCCACGCGCCCGCGCCTCAATGTCGGCCCCGCCCCTGAGCGGGCAGCGCCCGCTCCGCTTCCGAGCGACAGACAGGGCGCGCCTCAGGCGAAGGGGGCTGCCGCCTCACGGAGCCGCCTCACGGAGCCGCTTCACGAAGCCGCCTCACGAGGCTGCTTCACTGAGACGCGCCTGCACCGGCCGCGCCACGCCCATGCGTACCCCTCGCTAACTCCGCCACCCCCACTCGCGCCCTGCCCAGGCCGCGCGGCTCTCACGAAGGCAACAATCCCCTGCAACGCCCAGAGCGGTGCCCCAGAAAGGTGCCCCAGAACGACGCCCCAATGCCGCCCCTCGAGGCGCCCTCAAAGGCGACGCCATCGGGAGCGGCGCACCCATGAGCGGCACATCGCCGAAGACAGCACCTCACCACCCTCAGAGAGCCCTTGTTTCACGTGAAACAAGGAGAGGCTGGCCCCTCCGCCCCCGCCCTCGCGTCCGCAGGCCTCAGCCCTCAGACTCCCGCATCGCACGGACCGCCTCCGGCGCCATGGTGCCGATGATGCGCTCCAGGTCATCGATCGTCGCGAACTCCACCACGATCCGCCCCTTCCTGCGTCCCAGATCCACCTTCACCTTGGTCTCGAAATGATCCGACAGCCGGTCGGCAAGATGGGTGAGACCAGGCGCGGTGGGCTTGGCGGCCGGACGTTCGCGCGTCGGCTTCTTGGCCGCCTTCGCGCTCCCCATCGACACGATCTCCTCCACCGCCCGGACCGAGAGCAGCTCCGCCACGATCCGCTTGGCAAGCTGGATCTGCTCTTCCGGGCTTTCGAGCCCCAGGAGAGCCCGGGCGTGACCGGCACTGATGCTGTCGGCCGCCACCTTGAGCTGAACTTCAGGCGGGAGGTTGAGCAGGCGCAGCGTGTTGGTGATGTGAGAGCGAGAGCGGCCGACCTTCCTGGCGAGCTGATCGTGGGTGGCCTGGAAGTCGTCAAGGAGCTGTCGGTACGCCGCCGCCTCTTCCAACGCGTTCAGCTGTTCGCGCTGAAGGTTCTCGATGAGGGCGTCCCGCAGCAGATCGGTGTCCTGCGTGTTGCGCACTATCGCCGGCACCGGATCGAGCCCCACTTGCTGGCACGCCCGCCAACGCCGCTCACCCATGATCAGCTCATACTGACCACCCCCGACCGACCGGACCACGATCGGCTGAAGAAGACCAACCTCCCGGATGGACGCCGCCAACTCCTCCAGGCGCTCCTCATCGAAGATCTCACGTGGCTGCCGCGGGTTCGGGACGATCGCGGAGAGAGCGACTTCCTTGAAGTACGCCCCGGCGATCGGCTTGGGCCCCGTCTCCCCCGTTGACCCGTTCGACGGGGTCGGCGCCGCCCCCGTACCGTCAACGATGGGACCGGTCGGGATGAGCGCCCCGAGCCCCTTGCCCAATCCCCGCCGCTGCTGACTCACTGCGTCTCCTCATCCACCCGGTCGATTCCGGTCACTCCAGGAGAGGTTACCGTCGCCCGCCCTGCCGGGTGCCTTCTCGCCACACACCACCCCGTTGGATTTACACCGACACGGTCACAAACCTGCCTAACTCGTGACTGAGCTCCAAGATGTGTCTGTGACGACCCGGAGAGCGAGCGAGCGCAGCGCCCCGTCCAGAGCAAGCGATGGAAGAGCTAGCGCCTCGTGCGCGCATTACGCCTGGGGGCACACTACGCCTGGGCGGGCGCACTACGCCATCGCGCGCATGGTCGCGGCCGGGTTGCGCGGCCTGGTCGCGCGCGGGTTGCTCGTCCGACTGACGGCCAGGCTGCGCGCGAGTTGCATGGCCCGCCTGCGTAGCCTGGTCGCGGGAGTTGCAGGGTCTGGTCACGTAGCGGGTGGCTCGCGCAGCCGTCCCAGGGCGGAATGCAGATGGGCGGGCGTACGTGGCCTCAAGGCAGGTCGGCACTTCAGGCAGGTGGCCACCGAAGGTCATGCGCCCTGCTGGCATGCGAGGCCCAAGCATGAGGCCCCGCAGCATGAGGCGCATGCGTGCGAAGCCGCAGGCGTGCAAGACGCAAGCATCTGAGACGCAGGCGTGGAGGTCCAAGCGTGCGAAGCCCAGACGTGAAGGGCGCCGGCGTGCAAGGCACGGGCGTGGAGGCCCAGGCATGTGAGGCTCAGGGCATGTGAGGCTCAGGGCATGTGAGGCTCAGTGCGTCCGGCATCATGCAGCAAACGGTCGCCGCATGCAACAACCGGTCGCCGGACGCACACCGCGCCCGCGCACGAAGGCACGCCCCACTGCCAGCAGCACAGCACCTGCCAGCCTCAAGCGGCCACTGACTCACCTACACGGAGAGACGAACCCGAATCTCGTGCATGGCCGGCGCGCGGAAGAAATCCCGTCAGGCGACGGTGGCGCGGTGGGCGATCTCGCGGGCGGCGTCCATGTAGGCCATCGCCCCACTCGACCCCGGATCGTACGTCATCACCGACTGCCCATAACTGGGCGCCTCCGACAACCGCACGCTACGCGGAATCACCGTGTTCAACACCGTCTCCCCGAAGTGCGCCCGCACCTCGTCCGCCACCTGCGAAGCCAGCCGCGTCCGCCCGTCGTACATCGTCAACACGATGGTCGAGAGCCGCAGCGTCGGGTTCAGGTGCGCCTTGATGAGGTCGACGTTCCTGAGGAGCTGGCCGAGCCCCTCCAGCGCGTAGTACTCGCACTGGATCGGGATCATGACCTCGTCCGCGGCCACCAACGCGTTCACGGTCAGCAGGCCGAGGGACGGCGGGCAGTCGATCACGATGTAGTCGAGGTCCACCGCGTCGTAGGCGGCCAGGGCGCGCCGGAGGCGGGCTTCGCGGGCGACCAGGGAGACGAGCTCGATCTCCGCGCCCGCGAGGTCGATGGTGGCCGGGGCGCAGTAGAGGTTCGGCATGTCGGGCACCTGCTTGACGATGTCGGCCATCGGCAAGTCGTCAACCAGCACCTGGTACACGTCCGGCACGTCACCGCGGTGCTCCGTGGCCAGGGCGGTGGAGGCGTTGCCCTGGGGGTCGAGGTCCACCACGAGGACACGCTGGCCGTGCATGGACAGGGCGGCGGCGATGTTGACCGAAGTGGTCGTCTTGCCCACGCCGCCCTTCTGGTTGGCAACGGCGATCACTCGGGTCTTGGCTGGACGCGGCCAGGAGGAGCCGTTGCCCTCACTCGAAGGCTCACCCGGCTGGGCGGCCGTCTGGGTGGCAGGTGTTTCACGTGAAACCACTGAGCTGAGGGCCTCTCGTACCAGGGGCGAATCACCGGGGTTCAGGGGGGTCTGGGTCACGTTGGCCATCCTTTCAACCAGTGGTGTGCCGGTGCCGGGAGTTTGCTGTCGCGACACGCCCATTTCAGGCCAGCCAACCCCGTGGGGACTCTCGGACCGACGGCTGCCCGGCCAGCCCAGACCGCTTGACGCGACTGGCACAACCGTCACCTCCTTCGTCGCGGCCTTGCTCGCTCCGGCGCGCGACCCGCTACCACCCGAACCAATGTTGCAGGCGGCTCGACCTTACCGTGCCCGACGGTCACAAGCTCGGCCGTTCGGGCTCCGCTGGCCCGCAATTGGGCCTCCGCCTCGGCGAGCTCGTCGGCGGCCCGCTCCCCCTTCATGGCGATCAGCTCGCCGCCCTCGCGGAGCAGCGGCATCGCCCATTTCAGGAGGCGGTCGAGCGGCGCCACCGCGCGGGCGCTGGCGACGTCGAACACGTACTTGCCGGCCAGCTCCTCAGCCCGCCCGCGCAACACCTCGACGTTGTCCAGCTTGAGCGCCTCGACGCATTCCTCCAGGAACACGGTACGACGCAGCAGCGGCTCCAGCAGCGTAACCGTGATGTCCGGTCGCACGATGGCCAGGACCAGGCCGGGCAGCCCGGCCCCCGAGCCGATGTCCACCAGCCGTACGTCCGGAGGCACGGCCTCGGCCACCACCGCGCAGTTGAGCAGGTGACGATCCCAGATCCGCGGCACCTCCCGCGGGCCCAGCAGCCCGCGGACGACACCGGGGCCCGCCAGCAGCCCGGCGAAGGCGTTGGCACGCTCCCAAGCTTCCCCGGTGAAGACGTCCCGCGCTATCTCCGGCGGCTCAGGAAGCTCATCGTCGCTCACTGGTCGGTGGCCCTTTCTGGGACCTGGCGGCCCTTGCTCGCTGTGTCGGGTGTCGGTGTCGGTTCTCGGGTGTCGAGTTCGGCGTCGGAGCTAGTCGTCGGCGTCAGTTTCGGCGTGTCGGTCGTCGGTATGGGATTCGGTTGTGGTTCGGATCAGGTCGCACCAGTGCGGACTCTCGCCCGCTTCTACAACAGCCGGCTCCGAAGCCCCGTTTCCAGGCCCCGAGCTCGGACGTGCGGTCGTGTGCTCCCCCAAGGCTACGGGGTGAGATCACAAAGGCAGACTAGCGGGCCGGGGTCAGGGAGGCCTGTGAGCGCGCCGTCAGGACGGCCTCGCCCACCTGGGAGCGCTAACACCTCCAGCCCACAACGAGAAACGGCCGCCTGCCACGCGCGACAGCGGGCAGACGGCCGGATCGGACGGCGGCGGGACGTGCCTCAGGCGGGCAGGACCACCACGTACCGCTGCGGCTCCTCCCCCTCGGACTCGCTGCGGAGCCCGGCGGCGGCCACCGCGTCATGGACGATCTTGCGCTCGAACGGGGTCATCGGCTGCAGCGCCTTCGACTCGCCGCGCTCCTTGACCTGGCTCGCGATCTCGGTGCCGAGCTTGGTCAGCTCCGCCCGGCGCCGCTCCCGGTAGCCGGCCACGTCGAGCATCAGCCGCGAGCGCTCGCCGGTCTGCCGGTGCACGGCCAGCCGGGTCAGCTCCTGCAGTGCCTCGAGGACCTCTCCCGCCGGACCGACCAGCTCCGTGCCCTTCAGGCCGACGACGGAGACCAGGGCCCGGTCACCCTCGACGTCCATGTCGATGTCGCCGTCGATGTCGGCGATGTCGAGAAGGCCCTCGACGTAGTCGGCAGCGATCTCACCTTCCTGCTCCAACGCGTTGAGATCAGGAGCCTTCTCCTGCTCGGCCTCGGTCATGGCCGGCCTCTCCTTCGTGTTCAAGACTTCTTGCTGCCGGTGCGCTTGCTGCGTGACTGCCTGCTCGGCTGCTGCCTAATGATCTTAGGCTCCGGAGGGGGCGGCGGGGCCTCTTCTTCCGGAGTGGTCTTCCGCAGTTTGGCGATCAGTCCGGGCTTGGGCTTGACCGGGATCACGTTGCCCTTGGCGTCGTACTCCGGCATCGGGTGCCGGCTGTAGAACCAGTGCTGCTGACCGAGGGTCCACACGTTGGTGGTGACCCAGTACATGATCAGACCGAGCGGGAAGTTCAGGCTGAAGAAGGCGAACAGCGGCGAGATGTACATCAGGATCTTCTGCTGCTGCGCCATGGGGTTGTCGGGCATCTGCGCCATGGAGCGGGTGACGCTCTGCCGGACGGTGAGGAACGTGGTCAGCGAGCTGACCGCGACGAAGATGCCGAGAACCACCTTGGTCTGTACGTTGCCCGCGCCGAAAGCCGCCAGGTCGTCGGCCGACATCCAGAAGTTGGCGGGCAGCGGGGCGCCGAAGATGTGCGCCTTACGCGCGCTGTCGACCAGCTCCTGCGTCATGCCGTACTTCGCGTGCCCGTTCGCCATGTTCTGCAGCACCGTGAACATGGAGATGAAGATCGGGAACTGCGCGAGGACGGGCAGGCAGCCCCCGAGCGGGTTCGCGCCCGCGCCCTGGTAGAGCGCCATGACCTCCTGGTTCATGCGCTGCTTGTCGTTCTTGTAACGCTTGCGCAGCTCTTGAACCTTGGGGGCGAGCTCCTGCATCTTCCGCGACGAGCGCATCTGCTTCAGGAAGAGCGGGAAGATCAGGATCCGCATGAAGACGGTCAGCGTGATGATCGTCAACGCCCAGGTCAGCCCGCTGTCCGGGTTGAGGACCGTGCTGAATGCAGTATGGATCCAGATGATGACTTGGGCTACGGCTTGGTACAGCCAGCTCAGCCAGGACAGCTCCACCGAGCTATCTCCCTTGCGTTTCGTGGGACCGGACCGGGCGTGGGGGCACCGGGTCAATACCTCCGGGATGGAATGGGTGGCACCGCCCGATGCGCCGGACAGTCAGCCATACGCCGCGCAATGCCCCGTGCACGGCAATCGCCTCGAGCCCATAGGCACTGCATGACGGATAGAACCGGCAGCGTGGACCGAGCAGCGGGCTGATGAACGCCCGATAGAACCGAATGGGGATGATGAGCGCCCGGGCGGCGAGGCCCGGCACCACCCCTTGCGGTTGCTCCGTCATTTTTGTCCACCCGTCGAGGACTCGCGCCGCCTGAGCAAACGATCCAGCGCGGCATCGAGCTCGGCGGCCAGGTGCTCGAATCGCGCGGACGCGGCCGGTGGGTTGGCGCGTACCACAAGCAGGCTACCTCGCGGCAGCCGATCGAGACGGTCGCGCATCAGGTGTCGGAGCCGTCGTTTGACCCGGTTTCGGGTCACGGCTCCGCCGACGGCCTTGCTCACCACGAAACCCACCAGAGGTGGCTCTTCCCCAGAAATGGTGAAATGCACCACAAGGGTCGGGCGACCGGCGCGCTTACCACGCCTGACCGCCGCCTCGAACTCCTCCCCGCGTCGCATGCGGGATTCACGGGACAGCACCGTATACGTCTAACGCCCGCCGGCGAACTTCGCCGGCGGGCTGAAATCGCGCGAGACGATCAGGCCGACAGCTTCTCGCGGCCCTTACGGCGACGAGAGGCGAGGATGGCGCGACCGGCCCGGGTGCGCATCCGCAGCCGGAAGCCGTGGGTCTTCGCGCGGCGACGGTTGTTCGGCTGGAAAGTACGCTTGCTCACGGGTGGGCTCCAGGCTTGATGGTTGCGCCACGACGGCGCTGTACACACATGGATGGCCTGCCAGTTTACGAGGGCACGCGAAATAGCCGTCGCGTGACAAGCCGACCGTCGTACGTTACGGGGCAAGCACCGTCCAGGTCAAACCGGACCGGTTATCCACCAATCCACAACCCACTTTTCCACCGGGGGCCCCACGTCCACAAGATGTGCACTCTGGTGCCACTAGGCTGTGGACAACGCTTGAACACGCCTGTGCACAAAGATACTGTCGGCCCGTCCGGCCCGCTCAAGCCCTGTGGACAGCGTGTGGATCGCCTGTGGATGGCGGAGCGGAAGCGCTGCCTCCACGTGTGGACGAAGGGGTCGCCGGCCGACGCGAGCGACCCTGCAATGTGGATAA